>NZ_JAKZGP010000036.1 GCF_022549775.1 Belliella filtrata
TCCTTACCCTAAACCAAATTAAAAGTATCACTCAACCATAAAAAATCCTAGATTGACAAAAAAATGATTCTTTATGGCACTGTATTTATCCAAATCAAAACCAAATTAGAATCCTGCGGATTTTAGGTTATTAGTAAAAAAAATGACTATGAAAAGAGTCCTGATTTTTATTTCGCTTTTCAGTATGCTACTAGTAGTTTCATGCGGTAAACATGGCGAAGAGAGCAATGTTGTAAGTTCCGATGCTTCAGATACAAATTTTGTAGAATTATTGGACATTCCGCTTACTGAACAACCACCACCACCACCCTTACCACCAACATCAGAGGATATTCAGCAAGTTGAAATTTCAACAAGAAAACTTATCAAGTCTGGGGATATCCAAATTCAGACTGATAATATAAAAAACGATTACAAGAAAATTCTAAAATTTGATTCAACGACATGAGGCATATGTCTCGCAAGAGAATGAAAACAACAATGGCTTAGAAAAAAGCATCTACATAAGGATAAAAGTACCAGTGGATAGATTTGATTCTTTGTACAGACTTACAGCTGGGGTAGGTTCAAAAGTGATAAGTAAATCAGCAAACGTAGAGGATGTTACTTCTAAGTATCATGACCTAAATGCAAAAATTGAAAGTTTAAAAGCGCTTGAAAATAGGTATCGAGAAATTTTGAACCAAGCAAAAACCATTAAAGATATTTTAGAAATAGAGAGTAGCCTAAATAATATTAGGGCTGAAATAGACATGTACGACTCAAGATTTAGAAGACTATCTCAAAATATAATATTCAGTACATTAAATGTCAATCTGTTAGAAAAAATTGAGGCTAAAGAGAAATCGGAGGAAAATTTTCTAGATGAACTAAAGGCTTCCTTTCTCATAGGATGGTCTGGCTTTTTACAATTGGTCTTAAGATTTGTAAGTTTTTGGCCTTACATAGTTTTAATAAGCTTAGCAGTCTTCTCCTTGAACTTGTGGATGAGGAGCAAATAATCGATAATGAGTACTTAATAATCTATTCTAACTATATTTTCTTAGATTTTTCAAATCAAAACCTCATTTTTGTCGTTAAGCTTTGAAACCATTTATAGATATGAATCTTTTCCAAAGGTGTTTCACCTTGGTATTGTGCTTGATCCCATTGTCTACATCTTTTGTGATAGCACAAGATGTAAGTTACTTAGAAGGTACTATTATAGACTTTGCTACAAATCAATCGATCCCCGGTGCTAATGTGTATTGGAAGCATAGCCCAACCGAAGGTGTCACAACATCTCAGGAAGGAATATTCAAATTACCCACCACAAAGCTTCCTGCTGTTTTGATTGTTTCTTTTATAGGCTATGAACAAGTTGAAAGAGAAGTGACCAGTAAAGACCTGGCTAGAGGGCTAAAGATTTATCTTAGAGAAGATGAAATGGACCTTCAAGAAGTGACTGTAAGCAGCACCAGACCAGATCAAAATGTAAAAAGTCTTGATATGGGCAAATCTGTCGTCCCCATCGAGACTATAAAAAACATCCCGGCACTTTTTGGAGAAGTTGATATCCTCAGAAGTTTGCAACTTTTGCCTGGAGTTCAAACAGCTGGAGAAGGAACTACTGGACTATTTGTGAGAGGAGGATCAGCGGATCAAAATTTATTGCAAATAGATGGAGCTCCAATCTATAATCCTTCACATTTCTTTGGATTTTTCTCTGTATTTAACCCAGACGCCATTCATGGTGTTGATTTTTATAAAGGAAATATTCCAGCAAATTATGGTGGTAGGATTTCAAGCCTCATAGATATCTCACTCAAAGAAGGGAATTTCGACAAGATCAAAGGAGAGGGAGGTATAGGGACCATAAGTTCAAGACTTACTGTAGACGGGCCATTGTTTTCGGACAAATCAAGTTTTGTAATTTCCGCACGCAGAACCTATGCTGATCTGTTTTTGAGATTGTCCTCCGATCCCAATATCAACAATAATGACCTTTATTTTTATGACTTGAGTGGAAAGACAGTTTTTAAGCTTGGTGAAAAAGACAAGCTAACTGTTTCCTCATATTATGGATCAGACTTTTTGGGACTGTCTGGTCAATTTGGGTTTGGCTGGTCCAACTGGATGGGAGCTGCCACATGGAACAGAAACATATCTGATAGATTGTTTTTCGACCTGAATGCTTATTCAAGTCGATACAACTACAAAGTGTCATTCGATGATGCGGACAATGGTTTTGAATGGGGAAATGCCTTGGGTGAGACTGGATTCAAAGCTACATGGAATTATCATGTCTCTGATCAGACAAAGATCAATTGGGGAAGTCACCTTCAATTTTATCATTTTGCATCCATTGACTTAGAGCCTGCACCAGGTAGTGCTATCCAGCCTATTACTTCCAACCCTTTCAATGGATTACAGCTCAATCCTTTTGTGTCGGTAAATCATGAGTTTTCTGATAAAGTAGGACTTGAAGCTGGATTGAGGTGGTCATTGTATCAGCAACATGGAAGGGGTGTAGCCTACACCTTTGAGGATAATATTCCCAGTCCTGAAGCCGTTATCACGGACTCTTTGACGTTCAATACATTCGAAAAGATGAGAGGCTATCATGGCCTTGAACCTAGATTAGCACTTAGGTATTTACTTAGAGAAGATCTTTCTTTGAAAATAGCAGCTAATCGGGCATTTCAGTATTTACAAGTGGCTTCAAATAGCTCCGCTGGACTTCCTTTGGATAGGTGGATTTTGGCAGGCACATATATTCCACCAATCAGAGGAGATCAATTTTCTGTAGGTATATTCAAAAACTTCAAAAATGATACATGGGAAGTTTCTTTGGAAGGCTATTATAAAGACATGAAAAATCTGATTGATCTTCGTCAAGGAGCTAGTGTCTTGTTTACAGATCGAGTAGAAACAGAGATTTTGGTAGGTGATGGATATGCCTATGGAGCAGAATTTCTTTTGAGAAAAAATGTAGGTAAAACAACAGGTTGGCTCAGTTATGCCTATTCTAGAACATGGAGGAAGATTGAAGGGATTAGTTTCGATAGGTGGTATAACCCTAGATTTGATAGACCACATGACCTCAATTTGGTGCTGAACCATCAGTTTGATAAGCAATGGTCAGCTAATTTGACATTTGTCTACACAACGGGCCAGGCTGTGACTTTTCCAGCGGGTAGTTATGTAGTGGATAGTCAAAGGTTACCCTTGTATACAGGAGAAAGAAATGCAGATAGGTTTCCCGATTACCACAGGATGGACGCTTCAGTTACATGGAAAAATGTGGATAAAGGGAAAAAGTGGAGAGGTAGCTGGAACTTTAGCATCTATAATCTTTATGGGAGGAAAAACCCATTTTCTTATCAATTTACTGAAATTTTCAACGACGAAATTAACTTCACACCTACTTCTACTGAACCCATTACTTCCAGAAGACCAGGTACTGTGATGACATATTTGTTTACTTTCCTACCTTCATTAACATATAACTTCGAATTCTAATGAAAAGAGTATTCATCGCTTTGTTTTCGATATTGTGCTACACTTCATGTCAGGAAGAAGTTATCTTGAACTTGGATACATTAGAACCAACCCCAGTGATTGAGGCTGTTTGGACCAACGTACCGAATATCAATCAGGTTATGATCACAACATCTAGGGAATATTATGACAATACTCCCAACGAAGTTATTGAAGATGCGCAAGTGTCCATTCGTAATTTAGAAACAGGTCGAATTGCAAATTTTGTGTACAATAATCAATTAAGGAAATATTTACCTACAAATAATCAAATCGGACAAATAGGGCATGAGTATGAGTTAAGTGTAATTATTCAAGATAAAGCATATATATCGACAGGCGTATTACTTGCCCCGCCCACCCTAGATTCTATTACTTATGAGTTCAAAGACCAGCGCGTATTTAGAGATGAAGGATATTACTTGACACTTTATGGTGATATTCCATTTGAAGAGGATAATTACTACAGACTTAGGGTAGTGAAAAATGACACGCTTTTGAACAGAAGATCAGATTATTTGCTATTTGATGATACTTTTGGTACTCAGATTTTGAACAGAGGGTTTGAACTTGGAGGTTTCACATTTGAAGCGGGAGATAGGGTGAGGCTTGAATTATTCCGATTAAATAAGGGGGCATATGACTATCTTTCTCAATTAGTTGGTTTACTTTTTAATGATGGGGGATTATTTAGTCCACCACCTCAAAACCCTGTTTCAAACATTAAGCCATTGGAGCATGATGGAAGTGTTTTAGGTTATTTTATGGTAAGTCCTTACATAGGCGCTAGTGTTTTGATAGAAGAAGAGGAATAGATTGCTTACTTTTGTAGCATGTTAGATTTCACACAAAAAGGTAAAGTTGTCATTACTTTTAAAGACAGGTTTGCACCATACGTTGCACTAGAGCTTGAAGCATTGGGTTTCAAAGCGAAGCAAGTCAATAGAACATATATTGAAATAATAGCTTCTATGAATGATTGTATTTTTCTCAATCTACATTTGAGAATAGCCAGTCATGTGCTTTTTGAAATCAAATCATTCTACCTTCACCATGCTGATGATATCTATAGAAGGGTTAAGTCTATTCCTTGGGAAGAGTATATTACCGAGACTACTTATTTTTCAGTCAACTCGCATGTGGATCATGAGAGTGTAGATAATCCACTTTTTGTAAATGTTCGTGTCAAAGATGCAATCGTAGATAGGTTTAGAGATCAGACAGGAATAAGGCCAGATACTGGTTCGAACTATGATGGAGCAGTATTTCAACTTTTTTGGAAAGAAACACAGGCTACATTATATATCAATACTTCAGGTGAAACACTGGCCAAGCATGGGTACAGAAAGATCCCTGGAAAAGCACCAATGTTGGAGGCTTTGGCCGCAGCGACTATTTATGCAAGTGAATGGGATCGTAAAAGCCCATTTATCAACCCTATGTGTGGTTCGGGAACGCTGGCCATCGAAGCAGCACTGATAGCTACAAATAGATATCCAGGACTTTATCGTGATCATTACTCATTCCAGCATTTCTTAGGATATGATGATCAGTATTTTCAAAAACTCAAAATCGAGCTAGAGAGTAAGGTGACAGCCCCTCAAGATTTAAAAATAATAGCATCAGATATATCAGAACAGGCCGTACTTTTCACAAGAGAAAATGCAAGTACAGCAGGAGTCGAAGAGTTGATCGAATATGAAGTTTGTGATTTTTCAGATTGTGAAGTCCCTAACGCTGAAGAAGGAATCTTGATGATCAATCCAGAATATGGAGAAAGACTAGGTGAACAGGATGATCTTTTAGATACATATAAGCGTATGGGGGATTTTATGAAGCAAAAATGTGCTGGATACACGGGCTATATTTTTACTGGAAATCTACCTCTCGGTAAGCGGATAGGGTTGAGGCCTTCTAGAAAGATTGAGTTCTACAATGGAACAATTGATTGCAGGTTAATGAAATTCGAATTGTATAAAGGGAAAAAGTAAATATTAATTTGATGTTTTAAGTTTCATGACTTTTATCATGTTTTAAGCTGATGTGACTCATGATTTTCCTAAAAATACTTTTCTAATTTTGAAACTTAAATATTTTGAGTTTCATGAGAAAAGCAAATCAACCACATAGTTTTCATATTCCTGTTATGGGTTTGGGATACACATTGGAGACACCATTGAAAGTAGCAAAATATGGGATATCATCTGTAGTTTCTATCATGGATGATAAGTTGTGTGAGGATCTTCGTAGGGTGAAGAGTAGAATGCTCAACGTTCCATATTTACCAATCACTGACAAAGAGCCTGATTCAAGAGCAAAACGAATTACTACATTTTTAGATTTTTTGTCTGATCAAGTAGACTTGCAGGTAGAAAACATCAAAAGGCAGACTTTCCAAACAGGAAGTGAATTAGATACTTACTTTGAGTTGCTCCCTAATTCACATGTATTGAAAAGCATGTATGAAGAGATCATGATCTTCGAAGGAAGTATCCGAGAAGAAATGAATGATAAGATCAAATCGATGATTTTTCCTGGGAAAATTGATGTTAATATCATGACCAAAGTCGATAAAATCAATTATGATAAGGATGGAAATTCGCTTCCTCGTGAATATTCAGATGCCTTGTCTGCCCTTAGAGGTTTTGTCAATAGCAAAATAGAATCATCTGTTGTGTTCTCGGCAGGATTGAACCCAGCCCTTTACAATTATGCAGCTTCATTTGATTCCTTCTTTCCAAATCACGTGGGTAAAATTTCCAAAAGAATCACACTCAAGGTAAGTGATTATAGATCCGCATTGATTCAGGGAAAATATTTGGCAAAAAAAGGACTGTGGGTTTCAGAATTTAGAATTGAATCTGGCCTGAATTGTGGTGGACATGCCTTTGCTACTGAAGGTGTTCTTCTTGGTCCTATTTTAGAAGAGTTCAAAACCAAAAGAGAGGAGCTTCAAGAACTGCTTTGGGACGCTTGCAATCAAACACTCCAAGATCAAGGAAAACCACTATTGCTTTCTTCAGAGAAAATCAAAATTACAGTACAAGGAGGAATTGGTACAGCAAAGGAAGATGAGTTTTTGACCAATCATTATGATTTGGATGGAACGGGGTGGGGAAGTCCTTTCTTAATGGTTCCTGAGGCAACAAATGTAGATGAGGATACATTGAAAAAGTTGATGAATGCCAAAAAAAGCGATTATTTCCTGAGTGATGCTTCACCCCTTGGGGTTAGGTTCAATAACCTGAAGACTAGTAGTGGAGAAGTACAAAGGAAAGAAAGAATTGCTAAAGATAGGCCTGGAAGCCCCTGTTATAAAAAATTTCTTTCTTTTAGCACAGAATTTACAGAGAAGCCTATTTGCACAGCATCTAGGCAATACTTAAATCTTAAAATAAAGCAGCTTAAGCAGCAAAATCTTGGTGAAGATGAGTTAGAAAAAAGGTCAAAAGAGATTTTGGTTAAAGATTGTCTTTGTGAAGGGTTAGGAGCTGCGGCTTTACTAGCCAATGGCGAAACCCCCGCTCGCAACTTGAAAGCTGTAACGATCTGTCCTGGCCCAAATTTGGCTTATTTTTCAGGTCTTTTTAGCCTCAAAGAAATGGTGGGGCACATCTACGGAAAGCTCAATATTATGAAAGACCCATTGCGTCCTCACATGTTTGTAAAGGAGTTGCAATTGTACATTGATTATCTAAAAGAGGAGGTTACCAAATACATTGGAGATCAGCCTACAAAATTTGAGACATACGTTGATAAATTCAAAGAAAATCTAAATCAAGGCGTAAATTACTACCTCAATTTGATTCACAACTTGCCTGTAGACACAATTGAAATGATGGAGAAAATGAAACGTCAGTTTAGCGAAGCAATAGATGAATTGAATCAAATAGAAGCTCCAAAATTTGTCACATCCTAAAATAAATCCCTTGATATTATCAAAAAATAGGACTCAAAACTCAAGAAACAAGGCGCTAGATACTAGACTCTAGACACTCTAAACTTTTTGAGTAAGGAAACTCCTATAGCATGCCTATATCGCTCTGGCATATTTCAATTTCCCCTTTCACCCTTCACCCTTCATCCTTCACCCTTCTCCTCTAATTTCTAGTAATCAACTTCGAAAGATTCTCAATTTTGTTGCGAAGGTCATCTATGGCTGCCGCATAGCGAGTATCCCATTCACCCAATCTTCCGGTTGACTTCAATTCGATTTCATATTGAAGTCCTGGAAGAATCCATGAAGCATAGCCACTAAAGGGATCATTTGAAGCATAAAGTGAACGGTACCAATTTCCAAAATACATTCCTTCTTGATCTATGAAAGCTTTCTCTAAACTTAAAAGTATTTGATTAGCTTCTTTCAATACCTTTTTGTCTTCTACTTCATCTCCACTCAAAAACTTCTCCAGATTACTTTCCATTGCTCTCTGTACTGATTCAAATTGGCTCATTGACGCTTGAACTTTCTCAAATCCCACAAAATTGCTGTCATATGCTCTTATTTGACTTGTAGCATTAGCAAAGTGAATTTTGAGGTCTTTGGTGTATCTACTCACTTGATATGGGATCAAGCTGGCATTTGCTAATCTTAGTGTCATGATACCTACCACTTGCTCTATCATTCCACCCATTTTAAAGCTAGGGTCTGCAAATTTTTCATAGAAATGAAGATTGTCGTAATTGGTATGATACAATGTAGGACCACTAGCTCCCCCACTCAAAGAAGGGATTCCAGCATGCATGTAAAAAGCTATATGGTCGGACCCACCTCCAAGATTTCCAATAGAAGGTTCCTCTTTTCCTCTAGACCATACTTCAAATACTGTCTTTGATGAATCTGGAAAAGCAACAACCTTAGAGGCTTCCACAATTAGATTTTTCAAAGTTGGGGAAGAAGACATGCCAAAATTTCTTCCTGAGACAGCTGCATCTAAGTTGATGTACGCCACGGCTTTTGCCTGTAATTCCTCCCGGAATTGTTCCACCCATTCTGTAGAGCCAATTACCCCATGTTCCTCAGCATCCCAATGGGCAATGAGAATAGATCTTTTTGGATTTTTACCGTCCTTAGATAGTTTACCTAAGGTTTCGCTCAATGAAAGTAGCATGGCTGTCCCACTATTTGGATCAGTAGACCCAAAAGACCAGGCATCATAGTGACAACCTAAGATGATCCACTCATCTGGAAACTCAGTACCTTTAAGTGTTCCCACCACATTGTTTGCTCGGACGAACTCCCTTTTTTGATCTACCTTGACCCTGACTTTTAAGTTCTCGTCTCCTTGAAGCCTATAACTAAAAGGTAATCCTCCTTGCCAGCCAGCTGGGACAGAGGCGCCTTTCATTTGTTCTAAAATCAATTTTGCAGAACCATACGGAATAGCTGTGACCGGAATACTATGAAGCCCAACTTCATTTGGATCAAGTCTTTTTACCTTTTGCTTGGCATCAAGAGGTAGGGCTGGTTCAAAGGGTGTCAATACATCTCCAGTCCAATCCGCAGTAAGCAAAGAACCTCTTTGCGTAGAAGTCTCATTGTAGTAGATACCTTCTGGGTATGCCAAGCCCTTCATGTATCCAGAATCTCCAGGATCAGTAAAGATCAAAAGTCCAGCAGCCCCAGCTTCTTCAGCAAATTTTGCTTTGAATCCCCTAAAGTTTGCTCCATACCTAGCGAGTACAATTTTACCCCTTACATCAACACCAAGATCTTTTAATTTCTGGAAATCAGCTTTTGTTCCATAGTTAGCATAGATTACTTCTGCTGTTACATCGCCGCTCCCTGAAAAGGCGTTCCAACCTTTTCCCAAACCTGGATGTGCAGAGAATGGATCTTCTGCCAAAATATCTTCTTGTTGATTCAATGGTATTCTTCGAGGAGATACTATTTCGACAAGTGATTCACCAGGATCTTTGGAAAGATAGACGTCGTATGGATGAACTTTGACTTCCCAACCTGCCTTTGACATACTTGCTACAAGATAGTCTTTGACTTTTTCATTGGCTTCAGAGCCAGCAGGGTGTGGGTCTGATGTGATGGCAGTGAGATGTGTCTTGAACCTACTAAAATCCACAGTTTCCAAAAACTCTTTTTCTAAGGCTTTTTGACTACTGCTTGAATTTTGAGTAAAGCCTTCAAGTTTTTGAGCATAACTGACCTGAGTCAGCGCAAATCCTAGTAGGAGACAGGAGATAAGTTTTATTTTCATGAATTATTTCTTCATCAGTGGAAAACAAATATATCCAAGCTATCTTTATATCTATACAGAAATACTATAATCGGCTAATTTATATTTTATAAAGATGAAAAAATTACTTGTTTGTACAGGAGGTGGTGATTGTCCGGGGCTCAATGCAGTGATCAGAGGGATATTCAAAGCGGCGAAAAAGACCAAAGAATGGGAAGTATATGGAAGTATTGAAGCATTCAACGGTGTGATGGCTGACCCTATTCAAATTATCAAACTGAAAAAGTCTACCGTAGGTGGAATACATGTGAAAGGTGGGACTATACTGAAAACGACAAATAAAGGGAATCCTTTACAATTCCCAGTACAAGATGAAAATGGGGACATCATTTTTGAAGACAGAACAGAGAGACTGGCTGAAAAAATAAAGACTCTTGGTTTTGATGCAGTAATCAATATTGGGGGAGATGGTTCACAAAAGATATCCAATGCACTATTTAAACTGGGCGTTCCAATCATTGGAGTACCAAAAACAATAGACAATGATCTCTCTGCAACAGATACAACTTTCGGATTCCAAACGGCTGTACAAATTGCAACTGATAGTTTTGATAAATTGGTCACTACTGCAGAAAGTCATCATAGAGTCATGATCATGGAAGTTATGGGTAGAGATGCTGGCTGGATTGCCTTACATACCGCAATAGCTGGTGGTGCAGAAATTTGCCTAATTCCAGAAATACCTTACGATATCCAGAAAGTCAAAAAGAAAATTGATAGCAGGTATGAGCAAGGTAGGGGCTTTGTCAATGTTGTGATCGCTGAAGGAGCCAAAGCGCTAGATGGTCAGGTGATTGGTACAAATAGAGAGCATGTTTCGGAGCATTTAAGACTTGGAGGTGTTGCTTTTCAGCTTTCTCAAGAATTGAAAGCAGTTGGATGCAAACCTGAAATACGGGAAACTGTATTGGGTCATATCCAAAGAGGAGGAACACCAGTCAGTTATGATCGTGTTTTGGCGACTATGTTTGGAGTAAAAGCTTTTGACTTGGTAGAAGAGGGAGCTTTTGGTAAGATGGTTTCTTTCAAGAACAATGATTACTGTTCCGTCAGCTTAGAAGAAGCGGTCAAGGATTACAACTTTGTTGACAAAGAAGGCTTTTTGGTAAAAGCGGCAAAAGCAATGGGAATGTCTTTTGGCGACTGATATGCACCAAAATGTAGGTGTCTATAAGGTTTGAAAATTCAAATCGTTGATAAAAATTCTTAAAAAATTAAACTTAAGAAACCTTTTACATCGTTTCTGACCTTAGTATATGAAAAGTTAAGTTTAGATGAATAGAAAAAGAGTAATTTACATATCCCTATTTTTACTAATTCCGATTTTATTGTTTGCTGTTGCGACTGGGGTGATCTATAGCAAGCAGAGAGAGATTACTCAAAATGCACTGGCAAAGATAAATGAAGAGTTTTTAGGAGTCTTAGTCATTGCCGATTCCTATATTTCACCTTTCGCTAACTTTCCTTATATCTCTATTGATTTGAAGCATATTCAGTTTTTTGAAAATAAAGAAATGAATACCAAGCCAATCTATGAAGCCCAGGACCTGTATTTGGGCTTCAATATATGGGATATTTTCAGGGGAAAGTATGAAGTAAAAAAGTTGAGTATATCAGAAGGACACTTGGACTTGATTCAATATGAAAATGGTGACATCAACCTATTACTAGCCAAAGGACTGGATAGAGAAGAAGACGAGGAGGATAGTTCTGGTGATTTTGCTTTTGATTTGGCAGGATTTGAGCTTAAGAAGTTTGATATCACCTATTCAAATCTTTCCACACACCAAGATTTAGTGTTTCATATCAATGCACTTAAGTCAAGTTTGAAACTCACTGATGAACACACGCATTTGGATGTAGTGTCCGATTTGATTTTTGACCTGGATGAAAATGGTGAAAATACATTTTTTGCTGACAAACATGTATACCTAGACCTTAAATTAGACTACTATACTGATAATAAGAGCTTAAAAATTTCACCTTCTAAGCTAAAGCTGGAAGGTGCACTATTAGCTTTGTCAGGGAAGATTGACCTACTAGAGGAGGGGATGGATTTGGATTTGAAGTTGGACGGTGAAAAACCTGATTTTAATATTTTTGCAGCTTTTTTGCCGAATGAGACGGCAGAGTTATTGAAAAGATATAAGAATGAAGGAGAGGTTTTCTTCACTGGTTCTGTGCGTGGTATAGCTGGGCCTGGGTTGAACCCAGCTGTGTCTGTCGAATTTGGAGCTGATAATGCTTATTTTCTTAATCCAACTATCCAGAAAAAAGTAGATGAATTGAGATTTACTGGTTTTTACACCAACGGAACAGATAGAAACCTTAAGACCTCTGAGATTCAATTGCAGCATTTTCATGCCAGACCAGATGAAGGAATATTTCAAGGGAGGATGGTTATCCGAAATTTTGAAGACCCTTATGTTAAAATCAACCTCAATGCTGATTTGGATTTGGAGTTCCTGGGAGCATTCTTTGAGATCGAAGGATTGCGAGGAATCCAAGGACAAGTTCTTTTGGATATGGATTTTGATGAACTTGTTGATATCGACTTTCCACCTACTACTATATCAAGTGTAGAGGGTAGTTTGCAGAGCAAGCTTCAGTTAAAGAATCTTTCTCTAGCTATACCAGACTATCATCTGCCTGTTCGGCAGGCAAATGCTTATGCTTACATGAGAAAGGGGAAAGTTATTCTAGATTCTCTTAGCTTTAAGCTTGGAGATTCTGATTTTGCATTTTCTGGCGAACTCAATGATTTTTCGGCGATGCTGCATCAGACAAATACCCCTGTAAAGGTTAATTTCAAATCCAAGTCAAGTCAAATCATTCTGAATCAACTGTTCAAGCCAGACACAACTGAAAAAGGTACAGATGAAGAAATCAGAGATTTTGAAATCAAGATGGCTTTTGAGTCTACTGGCAAGGATTTGATGAATTTTGAATACCTACCTCTTGGTGAGTTTTTTATTGAAGATTTTCATGCCAAATTGAAAAACTTCCCACATGAGTTTCATGATTTTCATGCCGATATCATGATCAGAGAGGATGAGCTTCAGGTAAAGGACTTCAAAGGAGAAATTGATGATACAGATTTCTTAATCACTGGTGTTTTTTCTAATTATAAGAATTGGTTTGAAGACGAAAAAGTTGGAGATTCAAGCTTTGATTTTGATTTGGTTTCAAAGAAGCTACAATTCAATGATTTATTGACCTACGATGGAGTCAATTACCTTCCTGAAGATTATGCAGATGAAGTGGTAACTGATCTGAAACTCAAAGGTAAAGCGGATCTTCATTACCAAAAGGAATTTAAATCGGCGGATTTCTACCTCAATCAATTGTCTGGTAAACTTAAAGTGCACCCACTTAAGCTTGAAAATTTTGATGGCAGGGTACATTTCGAAGATAGCTATCTGACGGTCGAAAAACTTGGTGGTAAAATGGGTGTTTCGGATTTCAAGGTAGACTTAGGTTATTTCTTGGCAGCAAATGATTCGATCTCTCAACCGACAAATAAGAGGAATTATTTTAGACTAAGCAGCCAAGTTTTGGATTTGGATGCTTTGATGGGTTTTGAAGGCTTTGAGGATGAAACCAATCACCAAGATTCTTTCAATATTTTCCAGTTGCCTTTTTCAGAAATGGAATTCTCAGCAAATATCGGAAAGATGAATTATCATAAATTTTGGCTAGAGAATGTAAAAGCTAAAGCCAGAACGACGACCAACCATTTTCTTTACTTGGATACTTTATCCATGAATGTTGCAAGTGGCTCTTTGGCTGCCAAGGGATATTTCAATGGATCCAATCCAGAAGAAATATATTTTCACAGTGATTTGAAGGCGGACAAACTTGACCTTGATAAATTGCTCTTCAAATTTGAGAATTTTGGACAGGATTATTTGATCAATGAAAATCTACACGGGCTTGTCAGTGGAAAGATAAATAGCAAGTTTCTGGTTTATCCTGACCTGACACCTATCATTGATAAGTCTGAAGCTACGATGGACCTGACTGTTTATCAAGGTAGCCTAGTCAATTTTGCGCCGTTGGATGCAATGGCGTCATATTTTGGAGATAGAAACTTGAAAAATGTGAGGTTTGATACCTTAAGCAATACGTTTGAGCTCAAGCAAGGTGTTCTTCATATCCCTAGTATGAACATCAATTCTAGTCTTGGTTTTATAGAGATATCAGGTAGACAAAGCTTGGATCTTCATATGGATTATTTCATTCGTGTTCCATTAGCTATGGTAACTCAAGTTGGTTTTCGGGCGTTATTTGGTGGGAAAAATAAGGCAGAAGTCGACCCAGATCAGGAAGATGATATAGTCTACAGAGACCAGGACAAGAGGGTGAGGTTTGTCAATATCAATATGAAAGGTACTCCAGACGATTATAAAATCAGCTTGGGGAAGGAGAAAAAATAGTATAGGGGTTGATTTTGGTTATTCCATTTAATGGAAATAAAACTTAAAATCAACCCCTATATCATTAGCCTAGATTGAAATTTCTCAACTTCACTTGGGTAAACTTACGCTTGGTGTCTAGCGGGAAGTCACCTTTCATCATCCAGTCATAGTAGGAAGGCTCTTCTTTCAGCACTTGAGCGATTGTTTTGCCCTTATGCTTGCCAAAGTTGAAGCATTCTTCTCCTTTATCGTTGAAAATAAACCTTCCAGCAAGATCCACCATTTTCTCATTGAGCAATTGGTGGATCTTTTTCATGTCATTTTCTAGAGTGCCTAGTTTGTTGCCAAGCAAATCTTCTGCTTCTTGTCCTTCATAGCGGGCTATTTGAGCTTTGAAGACTTCATAAGTTGCGATAGTATCTGCTTCGGCAGAGTGTGCATTTTCTAATTTTTCACCACAGTAGAACTTATATGCTGCAGATAGATTTCTCTTTTCCATGAGGTGAAAGATCTTTTGTGCATCCAAAAGGTTTCTTTTGTCAATATCAAAATCAATTCCTGCACGAAGAAATTCTTCAACTAAGAGTGGGATATCATACTTTAAAACATTGAAACCTGCCAAATCTGCACCCACAAAAAATTGATGCAGTTCTTTGGAAGCATCTTTGAAAGTTGGAGCATCCTTGATGTCTTTGTCATATATGCCATGAATCAGAGATGATTCTAATGGAATCGGTATGGTAGGATTGATTTTCATTGTCTTGATTTCTTCCTTTCCATTAGGGTGAACTTTCACAATAGAAATCTCAACTATGCGGTCGGTAGAAATATTGGTACCTGTGGCCTCTAAGTCAAAAAAAGCGACGGGAGTCTTTAAGTTTAAATTCATCTTATTGATTTTGATTGATTTTTTCTTTGATCAATGATAAGTCCATATCATCATAATTGCCTGAACTCATGAGCAAAAGGTTTGTGTTTTGATATGATTTTGCCTCTAAGTAATCTTTAAGTTTTTGTATATCAGTGAAAAGTATGATGTCATTTCTCTGAAAACCTTCCCTTAAGGTAGGCTCATCCATTAGCTCTAATTTTTTCAAAGATACAGCTTTTGGGTTCAAATAGATAATGGCTTCATCAGCATCGTCTATGGTATGCGCGTAGTTATATACAAAGTCTTTGTTTAGAGAGCTGTAAGTATGCAATTCCTGAATTGCTATTAATTTCCGATCTGGGAATTGGTTTTTCACTGCTTTTACTGTCGCCTGAAGCTTGGATGGCGCGTGTGCAAAATCCCTGTATAGTATGGAAGAAGATGATTTTGCGAGTATTTCTTGCCTTTTTGCAGCGCCTTGGAATGTTTGGATATGTTTGTAAAATGTATCTGCTGACAAACCAAGAGATTTACATACTTCAAGAGCACCTTGTAAGTTTTGTAAGTTATGGTCTCCAAATATTTCTATTGGTACAGGTCCTTTGTCTGTGAGTAACGAGGTGAGCCCTTCCTTGATTTGACTAGGATGTGCTTGGTAGGGGATAAGTGTAGCCGTATTTACTGGACAGTTTTCTCCTAATTTTTTTACTATAGGATCTCTTTCACAATAAATGAATGTGCCATTTTTTGGAGTCATGGCTACGAGCTTTTCAAATTGCTCTGTGTAATTTTCAAATGTAGGGAAGACATTAAAATGATCCCAGGCTATCCCGCTCGTCAATAAGATATCGTGTTGGTAGTGAAAAAATTTTGGCCTTCGATCTAGTGGTGAAGTCAAATACTCATCCCCTTCTATAATGATAACAGGTGCGTCTGAAAGCTTTACCATAAGATCAAAACCTGCGATCTGTGCACCTACGAGGTAGTCAAAGTCTACTCCTTCAGCTTTGAGTACATGAAGTATCATTGAAGTAATGCTGGTCTTGCCATGGCTGCCAGATATTACAACCCTTTTCTTGTCTTGACTTTGATTATAAATAAACTCTGGAAAGGAGTACACAGGAATACCCAGTTCTTTGGCTTTGACAAGCTCAGGATTATCAATCCGAGCATGCATTCCCAATATGATACCGTCTAGATCCGCATGGATTTTTTCATCATACCAGCCTTTTTCAGCTGGTAAAATACCTGCATCAAAAAGTCTGGTTCTGGATGGTTCATATATTTCATCATCAGAACCTGTGACCACGTATCCTTTGGACACCATAGCTAGAGCAAGGTTATGCATGACAGCACCTCCGATAGCTATAAAATGGAATTTCTTAGACATTTTTTTATTTGTAATTTAATATGTTTTAGGAATCAAAATGGCAATAAATATCACTCAAGACTTTTCTAAAATTTTAATCATTTTAAATGATTTCATCAAATGAAAAAGACCTGGTAAAATGATACTTCCTCCAATGATAAGCATCCACCCAAGGTTGTTAATAGTAGATGCTGGTGCAATATTATCAAGTATACTGATCTCCTGCTGGGCTGTAATGATGAAATAAGGGAAATGAGTGACAATCGCTGCAAACAAAATCAATATAACCTGAATGCCTGCCATGTATCGACTTGCTATCCTACGCTGCTGTTTGATGAACTTCCAAAGCGGTAAAAGCAATATGCCTGATAATATCACACTTCCTATAGCAATAGGGTTCTCGATAAAATCTCGAACAAATTTGATGTCAAAGCTGTACCCATAAGAGAGAAGAACAAAGCCCACTACTACAAGAATTATGGTGAAAGTTGCTGAACTTTTACTGAAGTGCTCTTTTGCTTTACCTTCTGACTCACCTATCAGCAAGGTAGCTGCCAGAAAAGCACATAGAGAAGCGAAGAATAAGCCTGTCAAAAGGCTGAAAATATTAAGCCAAGGCTGAATAAAGAACTCATAAAAACTAGCATCTGGGTGATCTTCTATTAAGATGATTTTGCCACTGATCAAGGCTGAAAATGAAAGTCCTAAAAAAACAGGTGTCATAAAGCTTCCAATTCTAAATAGCCAATTATACCAAAACTGGGATTGATCTACGACAGCATCATAATGCCTGAACACAAATGCAACACCTCGTATCGTAATTCCTAACAAAACAAGGGTCAAAGGAATGTGTAAATAGATCACGATGATGTTAAAATATACAGGAAAAGCTACCCAGAGTATTACAAGCAAGATGATCAACCAAATATGATTGGCTTCCCATACCGGACCGATTACCCTGTAGATTATGTCACGGGTATGTGACCTGTTTTTACGAGAGGTAAATAACTCCACAATTCCTGCTCCGAAGTCAGCACCACCGAGCATTACATAAAGTAAGAGTGAGAAGAGCAAAAAGAATAAAACAACGTATAACATCTTTAGTCTAGTTTTTGGTTTAGTGATTTGATTTGACGATGCATCAACCAAGTCACCATAAGTGCCAAAATAGTGTAAAGTACAAGGTAGAAAAAGAAACTATATTTCATTCCAGGTACTGGAGTTACCGCATCTTTTGTCTTCATGACCTGATGAATGATCCATGGCTGACGCCCCACTTCAGTCACTACCCAGCCAGCCTCTATGGCCAAAAAACCCATTGGCGCCATGATTATAAAAAGTAACCAATAATACTTGGATTGAAGCCAACTTTTCTTTTTGATACTGATTAGGTATATAATCCCAGCCAGCACCATAGCTACGCCAAGACCTACCATAAGTTGAAAGGCATAATGCACGATAGCAACGGGTGGTCTTTCATCTTCAGGGAAATCATTGAGACCTTTTACTTCGGCATCAAAATCACCAAATGCTAAGAATGAGAGTGCTTTTGGAATGGCTATTTTGTGCGTTACTTTCTGATTCTCTTCATTTACAATACCACCAATATAAAGTGGAGCACCTTTTTGGGTTTCAAAATGTGCTTCAAGTGCAGCGAGCTTTACAGGCTGTCTCTTTGCTACATCTTTGGCAGAAATATCCCCACTGATTGGTTGAAGAAAAGCGGCAACAGTCCCAATGATTATCGTGATCTTGAAGGCTTTAAGGTGCAGGTCTACGTTTCGATTTTTGTAAATCTGATACGCATGAATTCCAGCCACTCCAAAACTTGTCGCTACAAATGCAGCTAAAGTCATATGAAGTGCTTGCGTAAACCATGCTGGATTTAGTAATGCTTTGACAGGATCAATGTTTGTAAATTCACCATTGATAAAATCAAATCCGGAAGGGGCATTCATCCAGCCATTGGCTGATACCACAAGAATACCAGAGGCCACGCCTGCCACGCCGATAATAATTCCTGTGAACCAATGAAATTTCTCTGGTAACTTGTTCCAGCCATAAAGGTAAAAACCAAGCGCAATCGCTTCTACGAAAAATGCGGCACCTTCTAGAGAAAAAGGCATCCCAATGATGGGTCCTGCATGCTTCATAAAACCTGGCCACAACATTCCTAGTTCAAAAGATAATGCAGTCCCTGAAACAGCTCCAGTCACAAAAAAAATGGCAACGCCTTTGAGCCAAGCCATTGTTAACTTCTTGTAAATAGGATCTCTGGTTTTTAAAAATTTATAATGTGAGACCACCATAAAAAAAGGCATAACCATGCCAATACAAGCAAAAATAATGTGAAAGCCGAGGGTGAAGGCCATTTGTAATCGAGCATAATCAAGATTTTCCATAGGCTGGGTTTGATGATCAAAGATAGCTCATAAAAGCCAAGCAAGACAGGGAAATCGGAATTTCTTCGAACTCAAATTTTTTTAAAGAGAGATACTATCAAGTTGGTTATCCGTTAATTAAGTGAGCTGTTGATAAATGGTGTATAAATTGTTCAAAACCTTTGCAACAAACAGCTTACATTTGTTACTATGGCAGAGCAAAAATCACAAGGGAAAGATAGAATTTTAGGAAGAAAAAAGCCTGATTTGGCTGGTATCACCGGTGTAGGAAAACTGCCACCACAAGCAATAGAACTGGAAGAGGCTGTGTTGGGGGCATTGATGCTCGAAAAGGATGCGTTGACGCAAGTAGTAGATATTCTTCGTCCTGAGAGTTTCTACAAGGAATCCCACAAAGTGATTTACGCGGCGATCCTTGACCTTTTTGGAGATAGTCAGCCGATTGATATGCTTACTGTGACCAATCAGTTAAGGAAAAATGGTAAATTAGAAATTGCAGGAGGTGCATTTTTCATCACAGAGCTTACTTCAAAAATATCTTCTGCTGCCAATATAGAGTATCACGCAAGGATCATCACCGAACAAGCCATGAAGCGTGACTTGATCAGCATAGCGTCTGAAATTCAAAAAGAAGCTTTTGAAGACACCACTGATGTTTTCGAACTTTTGGATAAGATGGAGTCTTCCCTTTTTGAAATTTCAGAGAAAAATATCAGAAAGAACTATTCAGATATGCGCTCTATCATGAAAGCTGCAATCATGGAATTGGAGTCCAAAAAGGGGCAGAAAGATGGACTTACCGGAGTTCCGAGTGGATTTACAGCTTTAGATAGGGTGACTTCAGGCTGGCAAAAGTCAGATTTGGTCATCATCGCGGCAAGACCTGCAATGGGTAAGACTGCATTTGTCCTTTCCGTATTGAGAAATGCAGCGGTAGATCATAATAGACCTGTAGCTATTTTCTCTTTAGAGATGTCATCAGTTCAACTGGTCAACAGGTTGATTTCTTCTGAAGCTGAACTAGATTCAGAGAAGATCAAAAAGGGGAATCTTGCTGATTATGAGTGGGAACAGTTAGTTCACAAAACAGCAAAACTTTCCAAATCACCGCTCTTTGTAGATGATACACCAGCGCTTTCTATCCTTGAATTGAGAGCAAAATGTAGAAAACTCAAAGCCCAGCATGATATCCAAATGATCGTAATTGACTACTTGCAGTTGATGTCAGGAGACTCTAAGTCAAGCGGTGGCGGAAATAGAGAGCAAGAGATCGCAAGTATCTCAAGGTCTTTGAAGATGATTGCTAAAGAACTTGAAGTACCAGTGATAGCACTTTCACAGCTGTCAAGGGCTGTGGAAACTAGAGGTGGAGATAAGCGGCCACAACTTTCAGATTTGAGGGAATCTGGAGCTATCGAGCAAGATGCAGATATGGTAATGTTCCTCTACAGACCAGAGTACTATGGAATCAACGAAGATGAGGAAGGAAACTCAACCATGGGAGTAGGAGAGGTCATCATTGCCAAACATAGAAATGGATCCTTGGAGACTGTGAAGCTGAGGTTTATTGGAAAGTACACCAGATTTACTGATCTGGAGCTTAATGTTCCTTTCAAGCCACAAGATGCATTATACGGTAGCAAATTTCCGAGTAGTGCAAGTGGTCAAGGTTTTGACTCCAGCAATATGATTAGGGTACAGTCCAAAGCAAATGGTGGAGATGAGGATAGCCCATTCCCAGGTGGATTTGGAAGTGATGAACCTGCACCGTTTTAAATAGAATTAGAGAAAAATCAATTAGCCAATAAAAATTCAGCTCCCGCTTAGAAAAGACTATTTACTCAACAGGGAGCTGAATTTTTTCAACCTTTTAGTTATTGCCATAAAGTGCTTTAGCAGCTTCTTCATATTTGTCACCAGTTTTCCAAACGGGTCTTTCTGGATTGTTTGCAATCTTTTCGGCTGTCAAGAGATATGATTTCCAATATTTTATAGCATAATCAAGGTCGAAATTATCTACTTCATCTCCTGGCTGGTGGTAATATTTATTGATCTCATCATCAAATGCCGTAAAGCCAAGAGAAAATGTAGGTGAAGGTATTCCTTTTCTTGCGAAGTTCACATTGTCGGATCGATCGTAAAGTCCTTGCTCGGGAGATGGATCAGCTGTAGTTTCCAACCCGAATTGAGCTGTTGCATCTGCGATAAGAGGGTCTACTGATGTTCTTCCAAAGCCAATAACGGTGATGATAGAAGTGTCATTGTATCCTCCATTATCGATATTTAAGTTGTAGATGATTTTATCAAGTGAAATCAATGGATTGTCAGAGAAGTATCGACTTCCAAGCAAACCTTTTTCTTCTGCCGTCCAAGCACATAATAATATAGATCTTTTTGGTGGGTTTTCGGCAAAGTAGCGAGCGGCATTGATGACTGCCACTGTACCAACGGCATTATCTCTCGCCCCATTGTAAATAGAGTCGCCTTCAGCATTGGGAGTCCCTACACCGATATGATCATAATGTGCAGAAAGCATCACATATTCGTCCTTCAATTTAGGATCTGTACCTTCTATGATAGCGACTACATTTTTGCCAATAATGTCTTTGTTAACTTTGCCCACCACTTCTAGACTAGCTGATTTGACTTGACCTTTTCCTATGGCGTTGATATGGGTATTGCTTAAATCTTTGAGCCAAATATAGGGGATGGTTGTAGCTCCTTTACTTTGATCAATAGTGAGTTGTGTTCTGTTCAATGACCTGGCAATAAGGTTCCAAGGCACAGATGGGATATTATACATTTCTATAATTCCTACAGCACCATTTGCTTGAGCCAATGCCAGTTTTTCCCTGCCTACGGCAAAAAGATCTGATGGACTTAGCCTATCCGGAGCACCTACATTGGTGACTACGATTTTACCTTCTACATTTTTACCAGCATAATCTGCCTCAAGTCCATGTCCGATCACGACCAATTCATGCTCTCCATTGATCGCAGGACCATCTAGCACTAGTAAATCTTCCCCTTGCTCAAATTTCACATCCCCTAACGTTATCTCACCCTTTTTGGGAGGTGCTGATAGTCTGAAAGGTATGTGTTGATAGAAACCATTTGCATCTTCAATTTCTTTGGCTCCATATTTCCAAAATTGCTCTGCGATAAATCGTGCTGCGGCATCTATCTCTGGTCTAATGGGATCTCTCCCCATAAGCTCATCCGATGCCAAGTACCTGAAATGAGACAAGGATTCCTTTTCATCAAAATTTGCTTCAATGGCTGCCTTTCCTCCTTGAGCAAATGCATATGGCGATGTCAAAAGAAGGCACATGCCTAATACTAAATTTTTTCTCTTCATTTTATATTTGTGTTTCTAATTTGAAGATAGAAATTTACTTTAGACCAGCCAAGTTCTTTCTAGTCTATGCGTGAAGAATGTTCATTAATGGATACAATTTCACTTTAAATTCGGTATAGCAGCAGTAAATTCATCAAATTGAATGCTCAGTTGCTCCAATATGGTTGTAAAATGCGTTGGAATTGGTGCTGTTATTTTTATTTCTAGACCTGATATAGGATGAATAAATGACAAAAATGCGGCATGGAGCATTAAGTTATTAAGCTCAAAAGTCTCTCGGAAAAATCTGTTTTGCTTATTTTCACCATGCGTACTGTCACCTATAATATAATGCCTAGCATGTGCCAAGTGTCTTCTTATCTGATGCATCCTCCCTGTATGGGGATAAGCCTTCAATAGGGCATATCGACTAGTAGGGTAGCGTGGGGTAGATGCATAAGGAATCTCTGCTTCGGCTAACTTCCAAAACTCAGTAACACAGTCTTGGAGAGAACCATCAAGTTCTTTTTTGAGCGGGTGATCAATTATGAAATGCTTTTCCTTTGGGATCCCACGCACTAGGCATAAATACCCTTTTTTGATTTGAGTGGTAGCAAATTGTGGTTGAAGTAAGGTTGCTGCCTCTGTAGATTTGCCAAAAAGCAAAACTCCGGAAGTAGGCCTATCAATCCGATGCAAAGGATATATGCGCTGACCTATCTGATCTCTGAGAAGTTGTAGGGCAAATTTAGGGTTTGGATCGTTTGCTATTTTGGTTTTATGGACCAACAAGCCCGAAGGCTTGTTGATCGCAATATAGTTTTCATCTTCAAACAGAATCTCAAGAGGTGAATAGTTCATGATGTGATTGTCAAAGATTTTCTTTAAAAAATTGTTCCCGATCCTATGCTTTCTTGGTCTCGATACCAAGCTACAAACTGACCAGAGGCTATCCCTTTTTGTGCTATGTCGAATATAACATATAGACCATTTGATCTTTGGATCAAAGTTGCACCTACAAGAGGTTGCCTATACCGAATCCTTGCTTGATATCTGGCTGATTCACCTACTTTTAGTCTCAAATCCTCTCTTATCCAGTGAACATCATCTTGCTTCACAAATAGCCCATTTCTTAATAGGCCAGGGTGTGTTTCCCCCAATCCAGTATAAATAACGTTCTCTTTGGTATCTGTAGAAATGACAAATAACGGCTTACCTGTGCCACCTACCTGGAGTCCTTTTCGCTGACCCACAGTGAAGTAGTGAGCACCATGATGTTCGCCAAGTTTTTTTCCTTGTGTAGTATTATAATGAATAGGAAGACAAATAGCATCTAATTGCTCATTGTCAAGGTTTTTAACTGTTTGACTTTCGGGTACTACCTGTCCTGTATATATAGGTAGATCTTCAGGGATTACGAGAATCTCTCCCTTTTTAGGTTTCAGTTGTTGTTGTAGAAAATCAGGCAATCGAACTTTTCCAATGAAGCATAAGCCTTGGCTGTCTTTTTTGTCAGCGGTAATCAAGTCTTGTTCCTTAGCGATTTTTCTTACTTCTGGTTTTTGAAGGTGACCGATTGGGAACAATGCTTTGGAAAGCTGATCTTGATTGAGTTGACATAGGAAATAGCTCTGATCTTTGTTGGGGTCGGCTCCAGCTAGCAGTTGATACACTGGTTTTCCCTCGATACTTATTTCACCTTTTTGACAATAATGTCCAGTAGCTACAAAATCAGCTTTAAGTTTTTGTGCCGCTTTGAGAAAAATATCAAACTTGATCTCTCGGTTACAAAGGATGTCAGGGTTTGGTGTACGACCTGCTTTGTATTCTGAAAACATATAGTCGACTATCCTTTCTCTATATTCTTCACTTAAGTCTATAGCTTGAAAAGGTATACCGAGCTTTTCTGCCACTAGCATGGCATCGGTGCTATCCTCCATCCATGGACATTCATTTGAAATGGTGACGCTTTCATCGTGCCAGTTTTTCATGAACATCCCTATGACTTCATAGCCTTGTTCTTTGAGAAGATATGCTGCTACAGAGCTATCTACTCCGCCGGATAGTCCGACTACTACTCTTTTTCTTTGATTCATGAGGTTAAATTTTCATGGGGTCAAGGCCCATGAGGATTTAATGATGCTTTCTAACAATAGAATATTGTCGAAAGGTTCTGTAAAGGTAGAATAATTTGATTTTTAGATACAATATACCGTGTATTGAATAATTTTTTCAAATTAAATTTAATTATGATAAGTTTTTTAAAAAGATGCTTTTATGTGTTGTTAAGGCTATTTTTTAAAGTTTTTACTACCATGATACCCTGTTTTATATAATTAAAATTGGTTTTATTTTAACTTTTTTTAAGTCCATGCAATCCAGTTGAGTTAGATCATTCGTAAGTCTGTCTAATCGAACCAACATTAACTAATAACATGAAAAAGAACAGTTTTACTTTTGGGCTACGTGCCCTAATGATTTTGACCACAGCTATTCTAGGATTTAGTTGTAACAATGAAGATGACATGCCAGGTGTAGATCAACCAGGAATGGCACCAGAGGTTTCTTTCACAGCATTATTGGAAGGAAATAGGATTGCAATGTATGATGCAAGAGAGCTTAGCTCTCCAATGGATACAAAAGACATCACTGGTCTTGAGTCGGGTGATAATATTGTTAGCATTGACTACAGACCAGCTACTGGTCAACTCTATGCGCTAGGATCTAGTAGCAGACTTTATGTGATCAATGAAAACTCAGGAGTTGCTACTGCACTTGGAGAAGGTCCATTTTCTCCTGCTGTCAGTGGTGAAAACGCTTCTATTGATTTTAATCCTACAGTTGACAGAATTAGATTGGTAACTGAGTCAGGGCAAAATTTGAGATTACATCCTGAATTAGGCAATGTAGTAGCTACAGATGGAAATATCTCAGGAGGAAGCAATCCAAGAATTGGTGCTGTTGCATATACGAATAGTATGGCAGGTGCCAGTGCAACGGAACTTTTTGACATTGACTTTGAAAGCAATAAGCTTTATGTACAAGATCCACCAAATGACGGGGGATTGAGAGAAATTGGTGATTTAGGAATTGACTTCATGGGAATGGGTAATTTTGACATCAATCCTGACAATAGCGCTGCTTTGGCTGTTACAAGACACGAAAATGAATCGAAACTTTACACTATCAATTTGTCTTCTGGTAGAGCACAGTGGGTAGGAACATTCAATCAACCGGTATTTGGTATAGCTTTCAAAACAAATCCAGTAGCTTATGCTGCAACTGAAGACAATATGCTACATAGATTTGACCCTATGGCTCCACAAGCTAATGGTGTAGCTTTTCAAGGATTATTATCAAACGAGACTGTTGTAGGTCTTGACTTTAGACCAGCAAATGGTCAGCTATATGCAATCACAAGCATGAGTAGAATTATGACAGTAAATACAGCTAATGGACAATTGACCCTTGTAGGAGCTGTTCTTAATCCACTTCTTGCAGGAACTTCTTTTGGGTTTGATTTTAACCCAACTGTTGATAGAATCAGATTGGTAAGTAATACAGGACAAAACCTAAGACTGCATCCGACTGAGGGAACAGTGGTAGCTGTAGATGGTAACTTGAACCCAGGTACTCCAATGGTAAATGGTGCGGCTTATACCAATAATATAGCAAACGCTACTTCTACTGTACTTTATGTGTTAGATAGTGAAACTAATATGCTGTACAAGCAAGATCCGCCAAATGATGGAGGTCTAGTAGCTATCGGAGCTTTAGGAGTAGACATTACTGCTGATAATGGATTTGATATTGGAGGAAAATCTAATATGGCATTTGCTCTTCTTGAAGTAGGTGGTGCTACAGCAGTATACAGTATCAATCTTGAAAGTGGTGCAGCGACAAAAGTGGCTGATTTTAATATCAATGCAACTGCAATGGCCGTTGGGTTAGGTTTTTAATTGAATTTTAATCTTCAACTTTTTAATAGACCAGTCGAGCAATTGACTGGTCTTCTTTCTTTAAAATCTTTTGAGAGCCAATTGGCTTACTGTATTACCAATAGCGAGTGAGCTTGTAGCAGCTGGAGAAGGGGCATTTAAGACATTGATAGCAAACTGATTCTCACGTATGCTGAAATCATCCAAAAGACCACCATTTCTATCACAGGCCTGAGCCCTGACACCAGCACCACCGTCTACCAAATCTGATTCTTGAATATCAGGAATCAGCTCTTGTAAAGCTTTGGTAAATGCAGCTTTGGAGAATGATCTATACATCTCTCCAAATCCAGTCTTCCAGTATTTAGCAGCGACCTTCTGGAAACCTGGCCAAGACAGGGTCTCTGATAACTCTCTCAAGTTGACATCAGACCTTTTATAACCTTCTCTTTTAAATGCTAGAACTGCATTGGGCCCCGCTTCAACGCCACCTTTCATCATTCTTGTAAAATGAACTCCTAAAAATGGGAAATTAGGATCTGGCACTGGGTAGATCAGGTTTTTGACTAAATATTCTCTTTCTTTTTTCAGCTTATAGTATTCACCTCTAAAAGGAATAATCTTCACATCTAATGGTTCAACTTGGTTCATTTGAGCAACTTTGTCAGAATACAGTCCACCACAATTGATGATCAACTTACTGTCAAAATGCTGAAGTTTGGTCTGTACTACCGAATAACCTTTTTGAGTGCTAGTCCTGATTACCTCATGTCCCAAAAAGATCTCGCCACCTAGCTTTTTGAATTTCTCTCCATAGGCTAGTGCTACTCTTTTATAATCCACTATACCCGTCTGTGGTACATGGATGGCAGCCACGCCAGCACAATAGGGCTCATATTCCCTTAATTCATCTAAGGTAATGTGTCTTGTTCCAGTCAATCCATTATGTAACCCTCTATCATGTAGTCCATTAAGAATAGGGATTTGCTCCTTTCTGGTTGCGACCACCACTTTTCCAGTGATTTCATAAGGGATTTGCTCTTGATCACAAAAATCTATCAATTCTTGATAGCCCTCGATACAATTTATCGCTTTTAGTGAGCCAGGTTTATAGTACAAGCCAGAGTGAATGACACCAGAGTTGTTTCCCGTCTGATGTTTTGCCAGTTCATTTTCTTTTTCAAGAATGGCAATGTTCAATTCTTGTTTTTGTTCCTTTATTTTCAATCCTGTTGCGAGTCCTACGATTCCCCCGCCTATGATGATGATGTCGTATAGCATGAATATTAAGCTTTAGGCAAATATACATTTGTTTGATAGAAATATCTTTGAAAGTAATTCTAGATTTGATTTATATTGTTAGTTTTGAGAATGAGGGTTAAAATCATTGGAGTATGCTTAATACTCGTATTTGGCTGTACCAGGCAGTCAGATACAGACGCTATCTTGGAAAAGAATGGAATTATAACCATTAAAGTGGACTTGGATATAGTTCGAGATGGTAAGTTGACTGACTTTTTTGAACCTGAGATTGAATACCTTTTTCTTCAAGAAGGTGATAATCCTGATGCACAGATAGGAGAAATAGCTAAATTGATATCTTATGAAGATAAACTATTAGTATTTGATTGGTATAAAAATAAAAATATTCAGATTTTTGATAGACAAGGAAATTTTTTGAATCGGATCAGAAGTTTAGGAGAGGGACCTGAAAAGTATTTAGAGCTAGCAGATCTGCAGGTAGTTCAAGATACCATTTATGTCTTAGCACATCCTTCTAAAATCATGAAGTATAACCTGCAAGGCAAATTTATCAGTGAATTTAAATTTGAAGTATTAGGGAGGACTTTTTATTATGATACAAAGTCAAAATTATTTTTTATTTATAGTGGCTCTAATGCAGATCATTTAGTATCTATGGTCGATCATTCGGGTAAGATCATCGAAAACCACTTTGCATCTCGATCTGACATTTTTTTAGGAAACATGAGTGATCCTTATAATTTTTATGAAGAATCAGAGGGGTTTTATTTTGCCAAAACATATAATGATACCCTTTACAGTTATGAAAATGGTCAGTTTGAACCGAAAATAATATTTGATTATGGAAAAAGGAAAATGAATCATAGTCTAATGTTAGAAAAAGAATCCCAAATGAATAGTATGGAGTTTTTTGAGTATTTCAGAGTAAACTCAGGAATGTCGTTTTTTTCATTTGGTTTTTCAAATTCAAAGTATTTAATGACAAGAACCTCCTACAATGGTAAAGCCTATGTGTCCATTTTTGATAAGCAGCAGAGATCATTTGATATTATAAATTTTAATATTGAAAACGATATAGACGAGTCTTTAAGTTTTTATCAACCTTCCCACAATTTAGGAAATGGAGAAGTAGCTATTGCTTTTCGAGGTGCCACTCTATACGGCATTGCAATGGACAAAAAGCAAAATATGTCCACAGAAGACTGGGAGGCTTATCAAAATGGTTTGGGAAAATCATTTGTTGAGGCAGCGTTTTATGCCAAAGATTCTGAGAATTATGTCTTGTTGATTCTCAAAACAAAAAAATAGTGAATCTCTTGAGGACTAATTTTCTTTACAGCCATTGAATTTGCATATTTGCAGGCTATAAAGCATCTGTTTGTAAAGGTGCGATGTTTCATCAATTGATTTTAAAACTAAATGTCAGATCAACAAATCAACATTACCTTACCGGATGGATCGGTAAGATCTTATGAAAAAGGAGTTTCTGGGCTACAGATTGCACTTAGTATCAGCGAGGGTTTAGCTAGAAATGTACTTGCAGCAAAAGTAAATGGCGAAGTATGGGACGCTAATAGACCCATACATGAAGATGCCACTGTTCAACTTTTGACATGGAATGACAAAGACGGGAAGTCTACTTTTTGGCATTCATCAGCTCACTTGATGGCTGAAGCACTAGAAGCACTTTACCCAGGTGTAAAATTGGGCATTGGTCCTTCTATCGAAACGGGCTTCTATTACGATGTTGACTTCGGAGATAGGGAGTTTGATGGCGCTGAGCTAGAAAAGATTGAGGCTAAAATGGCAGAGCTTGCCAAGCAAAAAAATGAATATATCCGAAAGGACATTTCCAAAACCGATGCTGTAGCTTATTTTACAGAAAAAGGTGATGAATATAAACTAGACCTACTTGAGCGCCTAGAAGATGGTAATATTACCTTCTATGAGCAAGGCAACTTTGTAGATCTTTGTAGAGGCCCTCACATTCCAAATACTGGATTTATAAAGGCAGTAAAACTCCTGAATATCGCAGGAGCTTATTGGAGAGGTGATGAGAAAAATAAAATGCTTACCAGAATCTATGGAGTGACTTTCCCAAAGGCTAAAGAGCTAGCGGAATATCTTCATATGCTTGAAGAAGCCAAGAGGAGAGATCATAGAAAGCTCGGTAGAGAACTAGAGCTTTTTACCTTTTCTGAAAAAGTAGGTATGGGGCTTCCGCTTTGGTTACCAAAAGGTACACTTTTGAGAGAGCGCTTGGTAAACTTTATGAAGCGCGCACAAGATAAATCTGGGTATCAACAAGTAGTGACGCCACATATAGGACATAAAGCACTATATGAAACGTCTGGTCACTATGAGAAATATGGTAAGGACTCATTTCAGCCTATAGCGACTCCAAACGAAGGGGAGGAGTTCCTACTCAAGCCAATGAATTGTCCTCACCATTGTGAAATTTACAAGCACAAGCCAAGGTCTTACAAGGATCTTCCTATAAGGTATGCAGAATTTGGTACAGTTTATAGATACGAGCAGAGCGGTGAGCTTCATGGTTTGACCAGGGTAAGAGGCTTTACCCAAGATGATGCGCATATTTTCTGTAGACCAGAGCAGGTGAAAGAGGAATTTATTAAGGTGATAGATCTGGTTTTATATGTGTTTAGGGCTTTGGGTTTTGAAGATTATACGGCTCAGATTTCCTTGAGAGATCCAGAGAAAGCAGAGAAGTATATAGGGTCTGATGATGCTTGGAACAAAGCGGAATCTGCGATCATTGAAGCGGCAGCAGAGAAAGGTTTGGATACTGTGACTGAATTGGGAGAGGCGGCATTTTATGGTCCAAAACTAGACTTTATGGTCAAAGATGCTTTGGGTAGGAAGTGGCAACTAGGAACCATTCAGGTAGATTATCAGTTACCTGATCGATTTGAACTTGAGTATATTGGGTCAGATAATCAGAAACACAGGCCTGTGATGATTCACAGAGCACCTTTTGGTTCATTGGAGCGATTTGTGGCTGTATTGATTGAGCACTGTGCTGGAAACTTCCCGCTGTGGCTTTCACCAGAGCAGATGACCATATTACCAATTTCGGAGAAGTTCACCGAATATGCAGAACAAGTCAAAAGTATCCTTGAAGACCATGATATCATGGGAGCTATAGACAATAGGGATGAGAAAATAGGTAGGAAAATCAGAGATGCTGAAGTTAAGAAGATTCCTTTTATGCTTATCGTAGGAGAGAAGGAAATGGCAGAAGGGAAGCTTTCTGTTCGCAAGCATGGAGAAGGAGATCTGGGTAGCTTTACACCAGAGGAGTTTGCTACTTACTTCAAAGGGATTATTTCTGAATCTTTAGCACAATAAATTAGGTAAAATAAATTGGGATTTTTTATAATCCCAATTTTTATTCCGATATTTGCAGGCAATTTCATTAACAAACCATAAAATAATATTTTGAGAGGAAGAACACCGTTTAGACAAAGACAAGAAGAACCTTATAAGATCAATGAGAAAATAAGGTCACGTGAGGTTAGGGTCGTTGGTGACTTTGTAGAGGGAGGCAATGCCGTAATGCAGACTTCCGAAGCTGTCAAGCTTGCCCAAGCAAACGATCTTGATCTTGTAGAAATTTCCCCATCAGCTGATCCGCCAGTATGTAAGATTATCGATTATGCGAAGTTCAAGTATGAGCAAAAGAAAAAGCAGAAAGAAATTAAGGCAAATGCGGCAAAGACAGTATTGAAAGAAATCAGGTTCGGACCTAACACGGATGACCACGATTTCAACTTCAAGCTGAAGCATGCGATCAATTTCCTGAAGGAAGGAGCAAAAGTAAAAGCATACGTACACTTTGTAGGTAGGACGATCGTCTTCAAAGAAAGAGGGGAGATGCTTTTATTGAAATTTGCCCAAGCACTTGAGGAATACGGGGCGGTAGAGCAGATGCCAAAAATGGAAGGCAAAAGGATGTTTTTATTCCTAGCGCCAAAAGCAAGTAAGAAATAATTTTCAACAAACAAATACAGTTATGCCAAAAGTAAAAACCAAATCAAGTGCAAAAAAGAGGTTCAAGCTTTCTGGAACCGGTAAGATCAGAAGAAAGCACGCTTACAAAAGCCACATTTTGACTAAGAAAGATACCAAAAGAAAGAGAAATCTGACAAAAATGGGTATGGTTCACGAGTCAGATGAAGGAAGAGTAAAAGCTATGTTGAGAATCGGTTAATTCTCGTTTATCAACAAAATCAATTAAAGGTTAATTATTCACCAGACGCTTTGGTCTAAAAGTGCACAGCGAAAGCCGAGCCACCAAGAGTCAAAAAATTTATTACTATGCCTAGATCAGTAAACGCGGTAGCGTCAAGAGCAAGAAGAAAAAAAGTTTTAAAAGCAACCAAAGGTTACTTCGGAAGAGGTAAAAATGTTTGGACAGTAGCTAAAAACAAGTACGAGAAAGGTTTGCAGTATGCGTACAGAGACAGAAAAGCGAAGAAAAGAGAATTCAGAGCTTTATGGATCCAACGTATCAATGCAGGAGCTAGAATACATGGCTTATCTTACTCACAATTAATGGGTGCTTTGAAAAAAGCAGAGATCGACTTGAACAGAAAAGTTCTTGCTGATCTTGCAATGAATCACCCTGAGGCATTCAAAGCTGTAGTTGAAAAAGTTAAATAAGATCGCACTATCTTGTTTATATAAAAACCCCGAATTTTTCGGGGTTTTTTCATTTTTATCGGTTGAAAGGACGCTCATTCACCCAATTGAATCCACGTTTAATTAGCAGGTAATCTTCTTTGATCTTTCTTGTAGTTTCTAGCTGATAGACATTATCACCAATTTTTGTCTCCAACCTATAGGTTTTCTCACCATCTATTGGAGTTATTCTCAAAGTAAATGGATCTTCTTGTTCATTGTCTTCCACGAAATTGATCTCACCTTCATTCCAGATATTTTCAATGGTATAGTAACTCCTTGTTTTGGCATTGTTTATTGTGATGATCGTTTTTCCTTGAATCAGCACCTTGTTCCACTTAGCTGTGAATGCTAAGTCTGGCTTACCTTCAATTTCAAAAGAATCAACTTGATATACACCTTCCCATTCATTGATGTATATATAGAACGATTGGCTATTGACGTGGCCTACAATTAGACCGAGTGGGATCAAACCTACCAGAAATATTTTAACTGAATAGTAGCTGACTCTTTTCCATTTCTTATCAAATCTATATACACTTGGTCTGATCAGTGTACGCTGATGTAATAAGAAAAATTTGATCAAGTACTTGATACTCGGTGCTGCGATAAGGATGGAAAATAGAAGTAAATGCCCTGAGAAAAGTTTGACTGGTACATCAAAGGAAAGATTGACAAGAAATATGTTTGTACATACCGCTATAGATATAAGAGATCCCAATATGGCGGTTCTTCTAAAGAGTAATAAAAATCCAGCGAGAACTTCTGAAGCACCCATAAAGCCTTTGTAAATATAAGAGTATCCAAAAAATCTCCACGCCAATCCCATTGGAGAAGATTCTCCATAGGTGGTTTCTAAAGCAAGTAAGCTAGGACTTGGGAACTGTCCTTCTAGAAATTTTATAACACCATAAGAGATCAATGTGAGCCCAACAAAATAGCGTGCATAAATTATAATTCCCGCATAGAAACGATAGATTGTTTCCTTTTTCTTAATTAGAGATATGGTGATCAGGGTTAATACTAGAGCAATTAAACCTACTGCAACCACTCCCAAATAGTCTACTAAAGTATCTCCACTGCCATTGATTTCAATAAACTCTATGTCTTCCAATCCAAAAAAGAATTCACCTACCCAAATACTTAACTTTTTCTTTGCAATATCAATATGGCGTGTAATATAGTAATAGCTGTATGGGATTTCATTGAAAGGGAAGGGAAAGCAATAAATTAAGATGTATAAGCCAAGCCATAGCTTTGGTGCTTGGGTAATTTTGAAATTGATATTTTTCATATGCTTAGCGGGTTTGCAGCATAAGATATGAAATAAACGAATAAGTGTTTAGGTTTCCTTTGATTTTAAATCCACTAGTGATTCCGATTTAACAACTTCACCTTCACTGTCAAAAATTTTGTAGGCTATAAGTTTTCCTTCGAAAAAAGTGTCTTCTATGTAAATTGTGCTTGGTTCGAAATAGGTCTTTACTTTGCCATGAACTTTCCCGTTTTTGTAGCTATAGATTTTGACTAGCTTTCCATTTTTGTAAAGATTTTTGATATCATATCCATCAACCTTATACCATGCATCATTGGAATTTTCCAACTTTTTGAATCGCAACAATAGGGCTTGGTGTGATTTTTTCAGTAAATCAGAGCTGATGGCGATGATAAACATGATGCCTAGTATAATGTAAAAGTAGATGCTATGTTCTAAGGTTATTTCCATGGATACAAAATGAAACCCTGAGTGCCCGCGCAACACTCAGGGGTATTAAAAAATAATTCATTCATTGATTAAGGTATCTACATATGAACGGATAGCGTTCTTCGCCCTTTTAATATGCTTAAGCGCAAGTTTACTGTTGATCTGATGCTTGATGATATTCTGTTTGTTTGCAAGCCAAGTCTCGGGATCTGTCTTTCCTTTGGACTGATTGATCGTACGAAGGGTGACGGCTACATTTTCTGGACAGTTGACTACTTTGGCAATCTCCTCATCAGAGAGCAAATGTTTGTATTCTGAATGTATCCATTCGGCGCTGAAGATATGCTCATAGTCGTAAGGGTCACCACCGATAAGGGTCTGTCCAGTATAACAGTCTTCATACAGTGCCCAGCCATTGCCACGCTTCAGCGCTTCAGCATGCATGGCGGCCTTCACCTGAGCAAATACCTTGTCAATTTCAAATCGGAGATAGGGGCGGGAGGTTATCAATTTCAAATTTGAGGTTTTAATTTTTTTAGATTTAAATATATCATATCGATAGAATATAGTGTAAATAATTTATTGTTCGCTATCACCCCACCTTCACCACATCCAAACTCGCTGAATTCACCGCATTGGCTTTGCGGATGTCGACGTCGTAGATTCGTTTGAAGGCGTCGACTACGCGCTCGCCTTGATTGTGGTGTAGGGGAGAGTAGGCGGCATGGTCCATCAAGACATCTACAGACATGCCTTTGACAAGGCGTACATCGTTGCGGAGCATGGATTGTTTGACTGTGATTTTGTAAAGTGCCATTTGGTTGGTGGTTTTTTAATAAGACCAAATGTATTTGTTAATCTTTTGCCACGCTTGACAACCTTATATTCTCCCCATTCGAATGTAAATTCTATGGTTTTGAATTGATATTTGAAAAATGAGTTTGGGGTATGAAGTTAAATTTTTTTCAAAGGAATGGTTATAGTGACCTTAGTTCCACCTTGCGAAGCGGTGCCAATTTGGAGGTAATCACCTTCTTCCTCAAAAAGTAAAGCTATGCGTCTTTTTACAAGATCAAGACCTTTTGAATTGTTGTTTTTGAATTTCCCCTTTTGGTTAATGCCTACCCCATTGTCCTCTACGGTGCAGGAAAGGCGTTTTTCATCCATTATCTTCAAGATGATCAGCACTTCACCACCTGGAAAATTGGATACGAAAGCATGCATAAAAATATTCTCTATCACAGGCTGTATCAGCATAGGTGGTACTTGCCATGATAGATCTATGTCTGATTCTACATCGAATGTAAAGGATATCTTCTCTAGCCTCCGTTGGTTTTCTATAGCAATATAATCTTGTAGATAGTTGACCTCTTCTTTGATCGGAATATATAGTTCGGAGCTGTTGTTGAGAGTCTTTCTGATCAAACTAGTAAATCGCTGTATAAATGAAGTGGCGTTCTTGGAATCACCTTTGACGATATATAGCTGAATTGAAGTAAGGGCATTGAATATAAAGTGTGGGTTCATTTGACTTTGCAAGGCCTCAAGCTTTGTTTCTGCGGATTGTCTTCGTAGTCCTTGCGTAATTGCTTCCTTGTCACGCAGTCTCCTTATCCTTTCTTTGTACAAAAGAAAAGAAAAGTATAGAACCAATGCTAGGAAAGCAAAGATGAAAATAGGGCTATAGTAAAAAGGACGTGTGATCTTTAGCTGAATCAGTTGCGTGGTGGATAGGGTACCAGTGAACTGATCATATACCTCTACTTCAATGTTAAAATTTCCGTAAGGTAGATAGGATAAAAATAGCTGTGCATCAGTACTGTATGGACTCCATTCATCAGTTGGCTTTAGCCTATATCGATAAGCCAACTTATCAGGATATCTATACCCTACAGGCTTGAATTTCATCAATAGGGTTTGATTTCCAAATGGCGTTGAAATTTGAGACTTATTGTATGCAAACCAAGAGTATGCATCAGGATCAAGAGGTTTTTGATTGACCAAAACTTCGGATACAGCAAGATGTATTTTGTTTGGTTTACTATGAAGTATGCGAGGTAGGTCTAAAGTATAGTAGCCTTGTGTGGTGCCAAGATAGAGCTTATTTTCTCTTACTTTTGCAGATAAGAAAATCATATGATTCAAGCCTTGCTCATCATCCAGAACCCTTACATAGCCATTATGATGGATGTTTAATCCTTTTTCAGTTCCTATGAAGATGTAATCTTCATAGCTTTCCAAGAATACCACAGTTTTACCCACGATATGTTCTCGTGGTATTTTTTCCAAAATTTCAAAATCGCCCGCTCCCTCTACCACATATATCGAATCAAACTCTGTCGCTAAAATTAATTTCCCATCCGAAGTAGCGTTCATTTCCTTGATTTTGCTAGGTTCAAAACCATTGCCATTTTGGTAGCTGAAGAACTTTGTTCCATCATAATGAAATAGGCCTTCAAATACTGATGCAAAAAAGGTCTTGTTATGAACCTTCGAAATCCCTGTCACCATGGTAGGGGTGGTTTCATCTTCTTTGTAACCAAAGTAAGTGTATTGCAGTGGTTCTAAGCTAGAGTAGATTCGAACACCTCCATAGGGATTAGTTTCTATAAGCTCTCCTTGATTTGTAAAACCAATTTTGTAAGTGTGAATCGGTAGGTAATGTAGAAAGTCACCATTTTGATTAAGGACAAATAAGCCTAGGTTGCTGCTTATCCAATACTTTTCATCATGAGCATGGACTTCATAGTATAAAATGTCATCTTTTGATGTATCCAGCTTCAATTCAAAAAAATCATCTTCGTGTTTTGGAATATAAGCATTTCTTTGCTGCAGGTATTTATCCGCTTGGTTTTTGAAATCTTCATTCTTGATAAAAATGGCCTTTTCGCTATTATTCTGAAGTATATCAAATCCTTTATGATGTAGAATAGCCTCATTTCCAAATTCAAAACAAAAGCCTAATACTGACTTATTTTCATAAGGGAAATACAAGACATCATCCACCAGCTGTATGGCATAAACTCCTTGTTTGGAAGAACCTAAATACAGTTTTTGATCATTAGGACTGTAGACAACAGATTTCAGGGTTTTAGAGTCTACTGGTATTTTGTTAGAAATATCTTCAAATTTTTGATTTCCTAAGCGATATATACCTCCATTGTTGGCGTAAATTCCCCAAGTTGCCAATACGATGTTTTCTTGATTTATGATTCCAAAATCCCATACAATGGATTGTCCAAAAGAGAATTTGGGACTTTTACCTTTTATGAGGTCTTCAATGTCAAATTGATCCAGGTTTCCTTTATTACTGGTGTAAATTTGGTCACTAACTTTCTCTAAGGCATAGATCATAGCGTGATCATTTACTTTGAACAGCGAATTTTCAGGAGCCTTAGGGTCAAGTCGGTATACACCCATTCCATAAGTACTATAATAGAGATACTCTTCATGATCAAAAAAACCAGACACATAGCTCTGAGGACTATCAAGCACCGTTTCTTCTAAAGCGGTAATTTGATCTGTCTCTATATCGATGATAGAGATGCCGTTTTCCGTACCTATGAAGATCTTGTTTTGATAAGGATAAAAGTGCCTTATTCTTGTGTCAATCAATCCAATTTGTGAACCGAAGGATGTTAATCTTTTACCATCAAACCTGGAGATACCACCACCGTAACTACCAAACCACATGTGGCCTTTTTGATCTTCAGTAATTGCCCAGCAGCTTCCAAATGCTAAACCATCTTCTTCATAAAAATTTTTGAAAGTGCCATTTTCCTTAAGAGAAATTCCATGCTCAGTGCCGACCCAGAGCAGTCCACGAGAATCTACATACATTGCTTGTACAGCATTGTTAGCTAGACCATCCAATGTGGTATAGTGGGTTACGGGGTACTGTTGGGCTACTGAAGGCGTGAATAAAATCAGTGCAAAAATTGTAAAAAAAATGAATATCTTACTCAAACTTTTTGGCAACTTTAGCTTTATACGAACCAGAGACAGGAATTTGATCACCGTTGGTAAGAATCAAAACCTGATCCTTTGTTTTGAAACTCTTTACAAAATCAAAATTTACTATATGGGATTGAGAAGTTTTTATAAATTTCTCATTATCAGTTAAATAATCATATGTTTTTAAACCTTTTGAAGTAGTGATGATGTCTTTGTTATTAATTAACTTGATATCTGTATAGCTCCCTTGTCCTTTCATAAAAGCAATTTCACTTTTGAGGATTTTGAATTTTTCATCTACAGTACTGATACCAATATAATTGTTAGTTGCTTTTGATTGTTTATGCTTGTGATCAAAATTTACCAAAACCCTTTTGAGTTCATCAGGATCAATGGTTTTTGTCAAATAGGCTAGGGGCTGGAAGTTGTTGATTACCTCTATGGCATAGTTTTCATATGCTGTAGTAAATATTACTTCAAAATTTATGTTGACTAGCTCTTTTAGTAATTCAATGCCTGTTTTTTGCGGCATTTGAATATCTAAGAATACAAGATCTGGTTCGTGTTTTTGAATAGCCACAAACCCTTCATCAGCTGAAAAACATTTAGCTACTATATCAAATTTGTTTGTAAAAGCTTGATGTATATAAGCGATTAAAAGTTCTTGTGCATCGGGCTCATCCTCGATAATGATAACTTTGTACATAGGTGAAAGTAACTTGAAAATAGATTAAACTGAAAAGGAGCCATTTTCAAAATTGTCTTTGGACAATAGTGGGGTTCATCTTCCAGAAGGTCGAAGATACACAGAAACTAAAAATAATCAAGATTATAAGCTTGGTTTTGTATTTACAAGTTGGTCGAGTGGAAGAGAACTTGCAAACGATTTTAAGCCTTGTTCAAAACGAACCTCTTTAAACATTGAAAGAGATTTTTCAAGGTTTTGGGGGTGTATGATTTTACAATTTCCGAATGCAAATGGCTCAAGGTATTCACCAAATTTGGAAATATATGTTGAGTAACTGATTAGCCCTTCTTCAAAATGAATAGAATGATTGTTGAACTTTACCTTGGTAAGTAGTAAAAAATCAACTTCAGGAATAATACATGAAGTATCTTCACTCCATCGACAAATAGTAAATACTTTTTTATCTAATCGTTCTTTGAAGAAGAGTATTTTTTGGACCACATACTTCGAGCCTAGCTGTCTTTGAATTAGTGCTCTGCTTTTATGGTATTCAAAAACTTCATTAGAATTTAACAAAGGATAATAAGAATAGCTTCCAGACTCAAAATGGTATTTAATCTTACTTTCATTGACTGTAATCCAGTTTTCAAAAAGTTTATTTTCCTTTGGTTTGAAAGGATAAAAGAAGAGTCAGGTGATTCAGGACTCAATACAAAAAGATCCAAATCAAGTATCATTTGATCTACAAATGAAAATGCCGCGTATCCAAAATAGTTTGGACTCAAGTAACATACACCAATGATAAAGTGTGTGTAGAAAAAATCTTCATAGCTTTTAATATAGTGATTCCTTCAGGATCCATGTCTAGATAAGTTATTCTATTGTAAAGCATGTGCCTGTCTGAGGATCCTCAATGACCCAATTATTCATCGTTTTGACGGCATTTGGAAGCCGATGGGTGATGTAATCAGCAAACTCTCATCAGTCAATGTAGCGTTTTTTTCAGTGTATAAGAATAGTTCGAAACAGGTATAGTCAAATATTTCCTTTATAAAATTAGTTTATTTTGTGGTCTGTTTACTGAAAGTTGAAACTGAAGTTTCAATTTCAATGATTAAAATTTTTACAAAGCTTTCACCAACACATTTGGAAGTTGGGATACAATTTAATATCGCTTTTTAGACAATATGGTCATCGCTAAAAGTAAGATAAAAGTACTCGGATTTTATAATATAAAAACAACGAAATTTGATACAAAAATTACATTTTTGACTAGAAATCAAGATTCAAGCAAATCTTTACAAACTAAATGTTGTCGATAGTTGAATATTGATCATCTTCGCACTTTGATGTATTCCAATTCTATTTATCAATTCGATTAGTTTGCTTATACCCCTATTCATAACTATGTTTCAACGATTATTTATTCTCATTATTTGCATCTTTTGTTTTATTGAACTTAAAGCTTCAGAAACTAAAATCATTAATTTGAAAACAGAGTATGAAGTGACTCCTATAGGTATTGATGTAGCGGAGCCTAGGTTCAGTTGGAATATGGGAGGAGCGACATTTGGAGATTTTCAGAAAGCCTATCAGATCACAGTTTCGGATGAAAGTGGTAGAACAGTTTGGGATACAGGTAAAACAAGCTCCAATGAATCTTTACATATAAAATATCAAGGGAAACAGCTTCATCCCCGAACAAGATATGTATGGAAGCTTAAAGTTTGGGATCAGAAAAATAAGATACATCATTCGAGTTCATGGTTTGAGACAGGATTTCTAGACCCAAGGATTGATGCTTGGGATGGTGCTAAGTGGATAGGAGGAAGTGATCAAGACTTGGTGTTGTATTCCCAATACTTACCTGTATTTAAAGTGGACCTTACAATTCAAATTGATGAAGCGTCCCAAAGCTCAAAAGTAGGTTTTGTTTATGGAGCCAATGATGAGCGATTGATGGATAACAATAAAAATATTTTTCTACTTGAAAATCAACGTGATCAATCTTATGTCCTGATGGAGCTAGATATTTCTCCTATCAAAACTGGAAAAAATGCCTTATTGAAAATATATAGGGTAGGCTATTCACCAAAAGATATAAGTAGCGAGCCGCTGAAGCAATTTGAAATCCCTCAAGAAATTATCAATGCAAAAAATCAATATGAACCTCACAAGATTTATATCCATTCTAACTTAGGCCATACGGATGTATTTGTCAATGAAGAAAAGAAAACGAATCACATAGGATACGTTGGTCTAAACCCAAACGGTAATGGGGGAGATTATATCAGTTTTCCTGTATTGGCTGATATAGGGATACATTTGGAAGAATACCAAGTGGCTCAGATTACCAATGTGACTGTACGAAACTTCCGAGCTCCTTCAAATATACTTTTTGAGGGTACTTTAACTAGAGATCAACCAAATGGAAATTTTTTGAAAACAATTGACCCGAGCAGAAACTCATCACCAATGCTTCGGACAGCCTTTGAAGTAAAAGCTAAGGTATCAAAAGCTAGGCTTTATGTGACCGCGAGAGGGATCTATGAAATTCAGCTCAATGGAGAAAAGGTAGGGGAGGATTTTTTTAACCCTGGTTTTACTCAATACAACAAAACCTTGTTTTATCAAACTTATGATATAACTGATCAGATTCAAGAAGGTAAAAATGGCTTGGGGGCAATTCTTAGTGAAGGCTGGTGGAGTGGGGCAAGCACTTACATGGGCGAATATTGGAATTTCTTTGGAGATAGACAGTCTTTACTCGCTAAATTGGTGATCACTTATGCTGATGGAAGCATAGAAGAAGTAAATTCAAATCCTGAAACTTGGAAATATTATAGTAATGGCCCAACAAGCTACAGCAGCATGTTTCAAGGAGAGGTATATGATGCAAACAAGGAAGCTGAAATCAAAGGTTGGTCTACTGGTGATTTTGATGATGCAGGATGGTCGAGTAGTGTAGAAGTTCCATTGTCTGGCACGACAAACACCGATCCAGCATCTGGTAATGTACCTAGCGTAGCTGATCATGATAAGTTAAAAATAATTGGGCAATATGGCACAAATGTAAAGGCTATTCAGGAAGTTTCTGCCCAATCATTTGAAGAAGTAAGGCCAGGAGTATATGTCTATGACTTAGGTCAAAACTTTGCTGGAGTTCCTAAGATCATGGTAAGGGAAACCTTGCCCAATCAAAAAATATACTTGCGCTTCGCAGAAGTGAAATATCCTCAATTGGATGAATATGGGGAAAATCAAGAAATGATCATGCTCGAAAACATCCGAGCGGCAATGGCGCAGGATGTGTATATAGCCAAAGGTGGTGAGGCATTGATTTCTCCAAAATTCACTTTTCATGGTTTTAGATACATAGAAATTACAGGACTAAAAAGCCCGCTACCCCTTGAAGATGTCAAAGCTCAAGTGCTAAGTTCTGTGCATGAATTGGCATCAAGCTACCAAACTTCCAATCCATTGGTGAATAAATTGTGGGAAAACATCACTTGGTCTACCTATAGTAATTTCTTATCCATTCCCACTGATTGCCCTCAGAGAAATGAGCGGTTAGGATGGAGTGGTGATATTTCTGTTTTTGCTCCTACAGCAAATTTTCTATCTAATATTCCTCAGTTTTTAAGGCGTCACTTACTAGCTATGAGAGATGTACAAACTGTAAATGGTAGATTTCCTGACGTAGCACCATTAGGTGTGGGGTTTGGCGAAATGATGTGGGGAAGCGCTGGTATTACTGTGCCTTGGGAAAGTTACAAGCAGTACAATGACATTGACTTGCTAGAAGAACATTATCCCTCTATGATAGCCTATATGGACTATTTGCTGGGAGATATCAATGCCGAAACAGGCGTATTCAAAGAAGATGAAAAAGATGTCTGGGGAAGCCTTGGTGATTGGTTGAGTCTGGAAGATAGCAATAACGAGAAATTGCTTTTTTGGGAGGCATATTTGATTTATAACTTGGACTTAATGACGAAAATGGCTCAAGTGTTAGGTCAAAAAGAAGATATGATCAAGTTTTCGATGCTATCTGAAAGCAGAAAGGATTTTTTCAACAATACGTATTTTGATGCAGAAACAGGAAAGACTAAATATCAAGACAAGTTAATTGATACCCAAGCATCTTATGCGCTTCCATTGGCATTTGAGATTGTGAAAAAGGATATTCTGGATCAGGTAATTGATAATTTTGCCAATAGCATCACACGAAAAAGCAAAACAGATCAGGGTATAGATACACCTCCATTTTCCCTGATGACGGGATTTATTGGTACGGCTTGGATTTGCAAAGCACTTTCGGATCACGGTCTTGATGACTTGGCTTATAGGCTCCTGCAGCAAAAGGAGTATCCTTCTTGGATCTATCCTGTCGAACAAGGAGCTACTACGGTTTGGGAAAGGCTTAATTCCTACACCCATACGAATGGTTTTGATGGAAACAACAACATGAATTCATTCAACCACTATGCATTTGGAGCTGTCGGTGCATGGATGTATGGCTATAGCCTTGGGATAAAAGTGAATGAAGCTAACCCTGGTTTTCGTCAATTTGAATTAGCGCCAACACCTGATCCATCAAACCTCATGACATTTGCTAAGGGACATTATGATTCTATGTATGGAAGAATCGAAAGTGCTTGGACTAAAACAGATAAAGGAGTGAACTATAGCTTTCAAATTCCAGCAAACACCAGTGCGAAAATAATTCTTCATGCAAGTGAAAGTGATCAGGTATTGATTAATGGTAAGGATTATAAGAAGAATAAGTTTGTAAGTCTAATTGAGAGAGAAGAAGGGAAGCTTATTTTCGAAGCTAAGGCTGGTACTTATAGCATAGAAATAAATCAATGAATCATTACTGATTAGTTTAGACCTTTCAGGTTTTTCATCAAATAGCAAATGAGCGAATTAATCGTCCTCTCCCAAAATGCAAAACAAATCTGAAAGGTCTTCTCGGTTTAATTCAAAATCTATGTTTTTAAAAGGCACTTTTTTACTTATACAAATCCTCTATTAATTCATCCGCCATTATTTTTGTCCCTACTGAAGCCAATGCTTCAATTACCTGTAGGTTTTTGACTGGAGGAATTGCAGGAGATTTGATATCTATGAGGTACTTTTTACAATTTTCACTGGCATATTGAATGAGTCCAGCAGCAGGATATACCAAAAGTGATGTGCCTATAACAGCAAATATATCAGCTGAACTTGCAATTTCTGCGGCAGGCTCGATCATCGTTACCATCTCCCCAAACCAAACAATAAATGGGCGAAGTTGACTCCCTTTTTCGCATTTATCCCCAATATTGATTTCTAAAGAGTGCATGTTATAAATTAATCTGGGGTCAGCTGTGCTTTGAGATTTGAATAGTTCTCCATGAAGGTGGATAACCTTGCTAGAGCCAGCTTTTTCGTGCAAGTTGTCTACATTCTGTGTGATGATCGTCACATCAAAGTATTGCTCTAGTTTTGCCAAGATATGGTGAGCTTCATTTGGCTTTACACCATGTGCTTGTTTCCTTCTTTTATTGTAAAAATCCAAGACTAGACTTTTGTTTTTTCTCCAACCCTCGGGTGATGCCACTTCCATGATATCATGGCCTTCCCAAAGCCCATTAATATCTCTAAATGTAGCAATGCCACTTTCAGCAGAAATACCTGCACCCGAAAGAATAACCAGGTTCTTTTTCATGAGATTATTTTCTTTAAGGTATGAAATTGAAATCGAGGGGCAGTAAATCCCCTGTCTTCTGCCAACCTAAATAGCCTTCAAACAACAGGTCAAAAGGAGGGTAGTGGCTTCCGTTTTCATATAGCTCCACAGTACCTTTGGTCAAATGGATAATGCTTTCTTGGAAATCTGTTGGATATTTTGGCTTATAATTGACGTCTGGTTTTGCTTTTTTATACATCACTTGGATCAAATCTTCAAACACAAGAATCTTTTGACCATCTTCACCTATAGTTATATATTTACTTAAGTCTAGGACTTCATCACTCATATAATCGATGAATTTGGGCAGTCTTCTTAACCTAGAAAATTCTTCCATACTGTATGGAATGGGCTCTCCTTTTCTCAACTTCTCAGAAAGAAGGTTTAGCTCTTCTTCTGTAGGTCTGTCAGGGTTTGGTAACCTCTTTATTCTTCTCAGCTGAAAGCCTTCTTCTACAACAGTATTTTTATATATAGCCCGGATGAGGTGCATAGCGCTTCCCTCGTAGGCTTTATCTCTATTTCTAGTAATTTGTTTAGTTTTTCTATTTGATAATCCTTCCAAAGGTTTAAAGAAAATATACCCTGCATATAAGATTCTTTGATCTTGCTTGGTATACTCGAACTCTTGCAGCGTATATTCAATTAAGTATCCTAAACTTGCATTTTCAATTTGCAATGTTTTCTTTGAATTGACTAAGAGTGAGTTTCTTTTGGTCACATCATCTATAATCAAGTCTTTTTCGTTTAGTATTTTAGTTTTACTTGCATGAGTACTACTCCCTATGAAATGGTATTTAAATATTTCAAGGTTATGATACCAACTTGGATCTCTTTGAGCATCTACTAAAATCTCGTCCATAGATACTTCTTCTTCTCCCATTTGAAAACGATATAGACCAGGTTGGATTTTGGTACCATCTAGTGCAAATGTAATGGTGTGAAAGCCCATTGATTTTACGACAAGTTCATGCTTTCCATCTGAGATCTCTAGTGAAAATCTTCCTAGAGAATCACTAGTAGTACCCACACTTGTGTTGGTTAAAAATATCATGGCATAAGGAATAGGAGATCTATCAATTTGATTTTCTACTATACCATGAAGTATTGATTGAGAATGACCAGCTCCAATGCAAAACATTAATGCTGTAAAAATTGGCGTGAATTTCATGCTTGAAAATAGTGAAAAATGGGTAAATAAGAAAGGCAAGATTTATATCTTGCCTTTCGATCAACTTATTTCTTTTTAGTGAATTTACCTTTTTTCTTTTCAGGCTGATTCTCTATGATCTCAATGGTTTCAGCATAAGTCAGTTCAGCAGCCTCCTTATCTTTTGGGATTTTGAAATTATTCTTTCCAAATTTGATGTAGGGACCCCATCGACCATTTAGAATTTGAATTTCCTCATTTTCTTCAAACGTTTTGATATGCTTTTCTGCATCAGCTTTTCTCTTAGCCTTGATGAGTTCTACAGCTTCTTCTTCGGTGATGCTTAGGGGATCATATTCTTTCCCGAGAGAGACAAACTTGCTATCATGTCTTAGATAAGGACCAAATCTTCCAATTGCAGCCACGATCTTTTTGTCTTCAAAATACCCTACATCTCGAGGCAACTTAAACAATTCCAAAGCTTCTTCTAAAGTTACACTTTCTATGAATTGACCTTTCTTCAAACTAGCGAATTGCTTTTCCTCATCGTCTTGTTCACCTATTTGCGCCAATGGCCCAAATTTACCTAGCCTTACGATGATTTTTTTGCCAGTTTTTGGATCTACGCCCAATTCACGTGCGCTGTTCACATCTGCACGAGCAACATTGGCAGTCTCTTCTACACGCGTATGAAATGCTCCGTAGAAGTTTTGGATCATGTCTTCCCAGTTTTGACCACCATGTGCAATGTCATCAAACTCCTTCTCAACTCTTGCAGTAAAAGAGAAATCAATCACATTTGGGAAATGCTCCACCAAAAAATCATTTACCACCATGGCTATGTTGGTAGGGAATAATTTGTTTTTATCTGCTCCCGCTATTTCAGTTTTTGAATCTTTTTTAAACTGGCCTTTGCTGATTTTCATTTCAACATAATTCCTCTCATTTCCATCGCGAGATTCTTTGATTACGTAGTTTCTCTTTTGGATTGTGGAAATGGTTGGTGCATAGGTAGATGGTCTGCCTATGCCCATTTCCTCAAGTTTTTTCACCAATGAAGCTTCAGTATATCGAGGGGCAGGTCTACTGAATGTTTCACGACCCTTCATCTCTATAAGATCTAGTACTTGACCTATAGATAGTGGAGGTAAAAGTCCTTTTTCTGTAGACTCCTCATCTTCTGGTTCGTCATCCGTACTTTCTAAATACACTTTCAGAAACCCTTCAAATTTAATTACTTCACCACTTGCACTTAAAGTTTGAGGTAAAGTAGAAATGCCAATGGTCACCAAGGTTTTCTCCAACTCTGCATCAGCCATTTGAGAGGCAATAGCTCTTTTCCAAATCAGCTCATAAAGCCTTTGTTCATTCCTTTCCCCTGTGGTATTGTGCTCTGAAAAGTCCGTAGGCCTAATGGCTTCGTGGGCTTCTTGTGCTCCTTCATTTTTGGTGGTGTATTTTCTTGATTTATGAAAAGATGCACCATAAGCAGAAGTGATTTCATTTTTGGCAGCTACCATCGCATCTTCAGATAGGTTTGTACTATCAGTCCTCATGTAGGTAATCTTACCAGCTTCATACAGTTTCTGAGCCACTGACATGGTCTGAGCCACAGAGAAGCCTAGCTTTCTACTGGCTTCTTGTTGTAAGGTAGAAGTTGTAAAGGGCGCTGCAGGTGATTTTTTACCAGGTTTTTTCTCTAAATTCTTGATGGTAAATTCTGCATCAAGACATTTCTTCAAGAAGTCTTCAGCATCACTTTGCTCATCGAATCTTTTTGGCAATTCTGCCGAAAGGGTTTTTCCTTCTACATCAAAAAGTGCTGTAATTCTATAGGCTGATTTTGATTTGAATTTCTCAATTTCCCTTTCTCTTTCTACAATAAGACGGACAGCCACAGATTGAACACGACCAGCAGAAAGACCAGCTTTGATTTTTTTCCAAAGTATAGGTGATAGCTCGAAACCAACTAATCTATCTAAGATTCTTCGTGCTTGTTGCGCATTGACCAAGTCGTAATCTATGGTTCGAGGATTTTCTATAGCTTTCAAGATCGCATTTTTGGTGATTTCTCTAAAGACGATCCTTTTTGTACTTTCCTCTTTTAGCTTGAGTACTTCTTTCAAATGCCAACTGATGGCTTCTCCTTCGCGGTCATCATCACTCGCTAGGTATACAGTTTCTGCATTTTTCACCAATCCTTTTAACTGTTTGATCACTTCCTTTTTATCAGCTGTGACCTCATAGGTTGGCTTGAACTTATTTTGTATGTCGATTGCTTTGTCTCCCTTAGGCAAATCCCTGACGTGACCGTAGCTCGATGCTACTTTAAAATCTTTACCAAGGTAACCTTCTATGGTCTTTGCTTTGGCGGGTGACTCTACTATAACTAGATTTTTTGACATGCTTGTTTCGGATTTAAACAATGGATTCTTTTTTTCCAAGAACCAATTAAAATCTAAAAATAGATGGCTTTCTATTGTATTCCAAATTAAACTGTATTTCATCTCTGATTTGGCATGATTATTTCATCTGTTCAGTATAATTAATTAGCATATTGCATATCATGAAAAAGGTGCTTGGGTTATTGAGACACGGAGAAGCAGGGTTTGATTTTGAAAGTGATTTTCAGAGAGAGCTTACTGCAAAAGGAAGAAGTAAGTTGATAAAAATGAGCGATAGTCTCTTCAGAGCAGATTTTTCTCCTCAAAAAATCATCTCTAGTGCAGCTACCAGAACCATGCAGACCACGGAAATTATCTCTTATGGATTTCCAAATGCTGAAGTTACTTTTCATCAAGAACTATACGAAGCTGACTCCGCTATTATCACATCCAAAATATCAGAAATAAGTGATGAAGTTGAGACAGTCTTATTGGTTGGACACAATCCTGGCATAAGCTTGTTTGTATCTCAAATAGCAGATCAAGGATACCTAAGTATGGAACCAGGTATGATTATCATACTTGAGCTTTATATCGCGCATTGGAGTCACGTTGGCATAGGTACGGGAATTATCAAAGAAGTAATGATTTGATTTTTTTTAAACACCCGGTTTCACCCTATATAAGAGGGCTCAAGACTCATTTAAATATCAATAATCTACATGGATCTCTTTAATATTGACCAAGATTATTTTTACTGATATTGGATTTTTTTAGAAAGTTTTGAGCTTAGAAGATAAAAACCCACAACCTACTAACACTTCTGAAATGGGATAATCACATTTCTTTGTGTATTTTTGATAGGAGAAATAAAAATTGAAACAGCACTTTAAAAACAATTGTTAACTTATTAGAAACAAATAAATCTAAAGTATAATAAAAATAATATGTCCTTAAAACATCAAATAATTGAAAATTTTGACCCTAATGGAGTAAGTACGCATGATAGTCTTTTTGGATTGCCTTTCGATGAGGATACGGCAGAAATGATCATCATTCCCGTTCCTTGGGAGGTGACGGTTTCATATTCTCCAGGCACAGCTGATGGTCCTGAAGCAATTCTTAATGCCTCTATGCAGGTAGACCTTTATCAAGATGATATTAGAGATGCGTGGAAGCTTGGGATACACATGTTGCCTATTCCGTCAGCTATTAGGGAATTGAGTGATAAGCACAGGATTTTAGCGGCAAACTATATTCACTGGCTCGAAAAAGGATCACCTGAGGAAGATTTGGAGAGATTTGCAGCTGTTCCTGGATTGATCAACAAAGCTTCAGTTGAGATGAATGAATGGGTATATGAGCAAGCTAAAAAATACAGCGCTATGGGTAAGATGGTAGCCCTACTTGGTGGAGATCACAGCACACCATTAGGGTTGATCAAGAATGTAGCTGAATCAAATGAGAATTTTGGTATATTACAAATAGATGCTCACGCAGACCTTAGGGTTTCTTACGAGAATTTTGAGTTTTCTCATGCTTCAATTGCCTATAACGCATTGAAGCTACCGCAAATAAGTAAAATGGTACAAGTGGGTATTAGAGATTATTGTGAAGCTGAAGCCATTATGGCTAAAGAGAACAATAGAATTACCACTTTTTATGATAAGGATATCAAAAGGGATGGGTATGAAGGCAAGGCTTGGAAAATCATTTGCGATGAAATAGTAGCGCAACTTCCACAAGACGTATATGTCACCATAGATATAGACGGACTGGACCCAAAACTTTGCCCAAATACTGGAACTCCAGTAGCTGGTGGATTTGAGCTTGAGCAGGTCTTATATCTAATCAAAGAAGTAGTGAAGTCTGGAAGAAAAATTGTGGGCTTTGACCTAGTAGAAGTAGCACCTGGTGTAGAAGGAGATGAGTGGGATGGGAATGTAGGAGCTAGAGTTTTGTATCGCATGGCAAACTTGTATGCGGCATCTCAAGGAAGGTTGAATCTGAAATAAAAATAATTTTGACAGAAAAAATGCCTGCATTTAGCAATGCAGGCATTTTAATTGTGTGCCGTGCATGGTAACTAACTAGGTGGTGAAAGTCCACTGTGGGGGTTTGTAATCGCCAACCACTAGCCAATAGCAAGGGTGTCCATTGTGAGATGGAATCTGAAGGAAGCTGGCGGCAAAACTCTGCCCTGAGGAATACGAATCTCATCAGGCATATCCAATGGGACAAGACTGCATAACAAGTCAAAATCCAAAGATTACACGGACGTTGGAGTGTAAATGAGGCAGGGACATGGAGTGAAAGTGAGTTATCTTACCACGGGAGGTCTCATGGACGTGTGGAAACGGAGTAAGAAATACGGAGT
>NZ_JAKZGP010000037.1 GCF_022549775.1 Belliella filtrata
TTTTGCCGCCAGCTTCCTTCAGATTCCATCTCACAATGGACACCCTTGCTATTGGCTAGTGGTTGGCGATTACAAACCCCCACAGTGGACTTTCACCACCTAGTTAGTTACCATGCACGGCACACATTAAAAAAACCAAGACCGAAGCCTTGGTTTTTGTTATGGTTAATAAGTCTTGTTATGCCAACCAAGATTCTACTTCTTCTTTGGTTGGATTACTTGCATCAAGCTTAAGTTTTTTCCTTCTTCCACACACATCGTTGAAGAGTTTGTTGACATCTTGCTCTTTGAGTTGCTCAAGGGTATGAATATTCAAATCTCTCAATGCGGGGATCAGTCCTTGAGGTATTCCCAAAGCCATAAAGTCCTCATCAGTCGCAATTTTCACTTTCTTCTCAGGACGCATCTGAGGGAAGAATAGTACCTCTTGAATCGTGGTCTTGTTGGTGAGCATCATGGTCAATCTATCAATACCGATACCAAGCCCAGCTGTAGGTGGCATTCCGTACTCCAATGACCTCAAAAAATCTTCATCCATGGCCATAGCTTCATCATCTCCTCGCGCTGCCAACTTAAGCTGATCTTCAAATCTTTCACGCTGATCTATTGGATCATTGAGTTCAGAATATGCGTTTGCAATCTCTTTTCCATTTACAAATAGCTCAAATCGCTCTACTAACCCAGCTTTGCTTCTATGCTTCTTGGCCAAAGGAGTCATTTCGATAGGGTAATCGGTGATGTATGTAGGCTGAACCAGGTGAGCTTCTACTTTCGCTCCAAATATCTCATCGATCAATTTCCCTTTGCCCATGCTCTGGTCTGTTTCGATACCTAGGTCTTTACATACTGCTCTCAAACCCTGCTCATCCATTTCTGAAACATCAATACCTGTATATTCTTTGATAGAATCATACATGCTAATCTTTCTATAAGGACCTGCAAAATCTATCTCACGATCGCCAACCATCACTTTGGTTGTCCCATGTATGGCATGCGTTACTTTCTCCAACAAATCCTCAACCATCTTCATCATCCACACATAATCTTTGTAGGCGACATAGATTTCCATTGAAGTAAACTCTGGATTGTGGGTTCTGTCCATCCCTTCATTTCTGAACATCTTCCCAAACTCATACACTCCTTCAAATCCACCAACAATCAACCGCTTCAAGTAAAGCTCATTGGCTATCCTTAAGAAAAGTGGCATGTCCAAGGTATTGTGATGCGTCTCAAATGGTCTAGCTGCTGCGCCTCCATGCACTGCTTGCAATATTGGCGTCTCCACTTCCAACCAGCCATTATCATCAAAAAACCTCCTCATGTTAGAGATGATTCTGGATCTGGTGACAAATACTTGCTTCACCTCTGGATTCACTGTCAAGTCAACATAGCGCTGTCTGTACCTCAACTCTGGATCTGTAAATCCATCATACACATTACCTTCTTCGTCTCTTTTGACTACTGGAAGTGGTTTGACTGATTTAGATAGCACTTTCAATTCGGTAACATGAAAAGAAATCTCACCAGTCTGTGTCGTAAAAACGTAACCTTTGACTCCTATAAAATCCCCTATCCCTAATAGCTTTTTGAATACAGTATTGTAATAAGTCTTGTCTTCTCCCTCACAGATATCATCTCTTCTAACATAAATCTGCAGACGACCTGTAGCATCCTGAATTTCAGCAAAAGAAGCTGAACCCATGATCCTTCTACTCATCAATCTACCAGCTATGCTTAGGTCCTTGTAATCGGTTTTGTTGTTTTGGTAATTCTTATGAATATCTGCTGCGGTCACATTGATCGGAAAAGACTCAGCTGGATAAGGATCTATTCCTAATTTGATCAATTCCTCCCTGTCTTTTCTTCTCTCTATTTCCTGTTCACTAAGTAGTTGCATTGTAGTTTATTTATTGACTTTGACTAAGTACTTCAAAATCTGTGTATATAATTCGCTCTTATTTAAGATTTCTTCTTCTGGCAATTTCCTTCTTGATAAGTTCAAACTCTCTGGAGCTCTGACCTGCTACTGCGGTATTTTCTTCTGCCCTCCTACCCAAATATGGCATCACTTTCTCCACTGGGCCGTAAGGTACATATTTCATCACATTGAATCCTTGATCAGCTAGATTAAATGAAATGTTGTCACTCATTCCGTAAAGTTGCGCAAAATATACGCTTGTATCATTGTGACTTACCTGATGTGCTTCCATCAAGTTGCCAAGCAAGATATTGCTTTGCTCATTGTGTGACCCCGCTACCAAATGGATCTCCCCCAAATTCTCCAAACAATAGACAAGTGCAGCATCAAAATCTCTATCAGATGAGGCTTTATCAGGCTGAATGGGACTTGGATAACCTTTCTGTTTTGCTCTTGCCCTTTCTTTTTCCATGTATGCTCCTCTTACCAGTTTTGCACCAAGCTGATAGCCTTTTTCTTTGGCAACTTGATGCGCATTTTTCAACCTCTCCAACATATCATGCCTATACATCTGATAGGTATTGTAGACTATACAAGATTTTTTGTTGTACTTTTCCATGGCTTGGTAGGTAAGTTCATCTATCACATCCTGAAACCACGATTCCTCTGCATCTACCAAAATCTTCGTATTGGCTTCATATGCAGCTTTACACAATTCATCTACTCTGGATTTAAGCTTTTCAAATGCCAATTGCTCCTCCTTGCTAAGCTGCTTTCCTGCTTGAACTTTGGTCATCACTTCGTAACTCCCCAAGCCTGTCACTTTGAATACAGCAAATGGAATTGCTTGATCACCTGCTGATCTCTTTATAGTTCTCAAAAGCTCCTTTTTGGTAGCTTCAAAGCTTACTTCATTACCTTTACCTTCTACAGAGTAATCTAAAATTGTCCCTATTCCAAAGGCTGACAATTCATCAACTGTCTTCTGACAGTCTTCTATATTTTCTCCTCCACAAAAATGCCCGAACATGGTTTTTTTCATCAAGCCTTTGATCGGAAAATTGATCTTGAAAGCCAAATTCGCCATTTTAATCCCCATTTTCACGGCGGCATTATTGTTCATTGTAGCAAAAATGAGATACATTTTCCTCAATTCTGCATCTGATTTAGAAGCAAAAGCTACTTCTAAGTTCTCCAAAGATATTTTGGTTTTTGTGGGCATATTCTGTGTTTGAAGGTGCAAATATACTCTCTGAATCATCGTCTTCCAAACCTTGTATGGACTCTCATGCGATAATTCTAAAAGGATTTTTCTAAAAAAATGTTTTCCAAACATCAATGATAATTATCCCAAAATGAATCACTGGCTGATAACCTCCTATTAATTCAAAAAAAAGGCCTTCAAGAACATCTGATGTCTTTGAAGGCCTTGGCAGGTGGTTCATTTTATGCTTTTAAGATACAATGTATCTATCAATCACAAAGCTGAAGCAAACTCCCTTTTGCTTACTCCTGCCACTTCCAAAAGGAAATTGTGCAACTCGTAGTTTTTCACAAAGCCTGGCAAACGGTCACTTCCTGGCCCAAAAGCCGCAAGCTCTACATAATCTCCTGAGTGATTTGTATTGGCCCAACTCACAGCATTATGCTTGGATAGCATGCCACCAAATAGCTCCATTGGAAGCTTGCTGGTATTGTATAATCCATCTTCACCCATACTAAAGCTTTTTCTCAACGTGTCAGCTTCATCTTTACTGATAGCCACGTTTTGGTGATGCTGGATGATCTCTATCATTTGAGCATTAGACATATTGGCATTGATTTGTTTGAGTAAATGCTCATTGGAGCACTTTACATCAAACAAGGTTTCAAATTTAGCATTCTTTGACCCTGGGTTGAACATTCCGGGGTTTGCATTTCCGTGATCTGTAGTTACTATTACCAATGTATTTTTGTCTTTAGCAGCAAAATCAACAGCTACGCGCACAGCATCATCAAAATCTACTTGATCATACAGTATAGCTGCTGCATCATTGGCATGAGCTGCCCAGTCGACCTTTCCACCTTCTACTTGCATAACAAACCCTTTCTGATTCTTGCTCAAAAGCTCAATGGTCTTTTCAGTCATTTCTGCCAAACTTGGTATATCTCGCTTCAAATCCTCATTATTTTCCCTATCAATAGCATAAGGAAGACCATCTTCCGTAAAGACAGCCATCAAAGGTTTTCCTGCCGTAGCTTTAAGCATTTCTGCTTTGGTTTTGGCTACTTGAAATCCATCCTTTTGAAAATCAGCATAAAGATCTCGCCCATCAGCTCTTTTTGATGGATCAAAAAGTTCTTGCCCTCCTCCCATCATTACATCAAACTTAAGCTTAAGATAGTCTACTGCGATTTCAGGCATGGCATTTCGACTATTTTGATTTACACAAAAAGATGCTGGCGTCGCATGTGTGATTTGTACAGATGTGACACAACCCACTGATTTTCCTGCATCCTTGAATTTTTGAAGTATTGGCTTATGCGCTTCTCCATTGGGCCCTATGTTCAAAGCCCCATTATTGACTCTGTGTCCTCCACCCCATGAAGAACCCGCAGCAGCTGAATCTGTAACAAATGAATTGGCTGAAGCTGTATCCATTAGTGACCTTTTAAGTTCACCAGATTCATACATTGATATCCATGTGGATGATTGGCCGAGCTTGTTTCTCATAAGTATATCAGCCATGTTTAGGGTACCAGAACTCATGCCATCTGACACCATAAAGATGATATTTTTCACCCCATCTAGTTGACGATGAGTCAAAGGCGTTCCAAGAATAGGCCTAGAACCCAATACACCAAAACCTACAGTAGTCAATAATCCATTCCTAAAGAAATCCCGTCTTTTCATTTTTTTAAATTCTTAGATATCCAATTGATTTATTATTATTTCTTTAATTATTCACCTCTCATGATTTCGAAGTTCTTAGGCTGTAATATGTTTAAGCTATCAAGCTCTCAATCAAAAGTCAATGATCAACAACACATTTAGCTCCTTATTTCATCCTTACTATTTCATCCTTCATCCTTCTTATTTCTATAATACCTGCAACTAGCTTGCAATAAACAGAAATATCTACCTCAAACTGGAAAAAGGAATTTAGGAAATTGTTAAGGTTTTTGGTGGTACTTTTTGATAACCTGTATGATTTTGTGATAAACCTCTGTGTTTTCATACACTCCCATGAATAGATCTGCATGCGGTCCGTAAGCAAAAATTGGCACCAAGATCCCTGTATGATCTTCAGTGCTAAACTCAAGCTCAATCTGTCCTTGATCAATATTTCCTTGTGGTAAGGTCAAGCCACCAGTCTCATGGTCTGCAGTGATGATAACTAATGTGCCTGGATATGTATCCGCAAATTTCAATGCTTCCGCTACTGCTTGATCAAAATCTATCAATTCTTCAACTACCTTTTGTGCATCATTTTGATGGCCACCGGTATCGATTTGAGCTCCCTCTATCATCAAGAAAAATGGCCGCTCTTTGCACTTCAAGTAATTCAGGGCTTGTTTGGTGGCTTGTGACAAGAAACCTTTTCTACCTTTTAAAACAGAGGGTAATCCATGATTAGATGCAAAATAACCTAATTTTCCTGCCTTTGAGGAGCTAATCTCTTGGATTGAGGATGCCATGTGAAATCCTGATTTTTCCAAACTGTCCAAAGCACCATTTTTATATCGAAGGAAATCATTTTTTCCTCCAGCTATGAATAAGTCTATGTTACTTCTGCTTAAATCTAGACTTATTCCATTGATGTTATCTCTTTCCTTCTCAAATGCATAAAATGCTGCTGGAGTTGCTCCAGTCACATTGTCAGTTGAGATGATACCATTGCTGAAATTCATTCTTGCCAAAGAAGTAGTCAAATTGCTTTTTGGAAACTGATCATATTGACCTATAGCTCTATTGTTGGCTTTTCGGCCTGTAGCTAAAGCCGTGCCTCCTGCTGCAGAATCTGTAGTAAAATCATCTAAAGCCTGCGTTTTAATTAGTCCCATATGCTTCAAGTTCATAATGTTTAATGCATTTCCATTGGCTACCATACCTGCATGGAGCTGTGCCAAACCTGTACCATCACCGATGAGTAAAATAACCTGATCAACTCGATCATGCAGACCATCATTTTCAAATGAAGGGGTATAAATTTCACTTCTTCCTTCAGCTATTACCAATCGGTTCTTTAAAGTGCTCAAGTATTTTTGTGCTTCGTAAGGCTGATCTGTATTGATAAAGTCAACACCCAATTCATGTAATGCCTTCCAAGAGGACTTTGAATCAGGTGTAGCCCAAAAACGAATAGGTTTCCCAACATCGTGGACTTGTTTTATCACAGCTTTTAACCCCTGTAACTCTTCCTCGATAATCCGACCCTTACCATTCCATACCGAGTAATTTTCAAAGGAAAGGCTGACCATTTCCACCTTTTCTAGCACTATTTCTCCCAAGTCTTTTATACTTTGGTGATCAAAAAAGATGTATTCTGGATAGGCTGAATACTTTTCTGCTGAAGGCCTATTACCAGAAATCACCAATTTGATACCCTTTGGATTTTGCTCACTATATAGAAGATCAACGTATGCTTGACTAGCCTTGATGATATGTTCAAGCGTCTGCTCAGCTTTCGTCTTGATATCCACCAAAAGCACAAATGGCTCGTGTCCTGGATTCAAATCTTTGGCTTGTCCGATGCGTTCAAGGTACAACTTTTCAAAAGTATATTGAGCTGAAATGCTTTCTTGTTCGTGAGCGACAAACAAAGTGTCGTTTCGCAGAATAACATCCACTTCTATTGACGCAGCTTTATTGGCATATGCTGTCCAAAAAGGGACTGCTTGGTGATAATCATTGTGGCTATGTATAGCTATACGCTGTGCGTATGAATTGGCAAAAACAAAAAGAAAAGCTAAACAACAAAAGGCCTGATTTAAAGTGTTTTTTACAACAAACATATATAACATTTAAAATAAATAACAACTGATCCAAACTTTCTGGTCAAATCTAAATTATATCAGAGAAAGCATTTAGATTGTTATTAAATAGTGTTTCAAGGTTGATTACAGTAGAAATAAACAGACCAAAGACTTTGCTTTGGCCTGTCCTCTTACAATTAAACTAATCTATCATTAAATTTACCATCCTTCATTTTGTGCTATTCCCGACACCGAAATGGTATTTGGAGGAATTGGCCACACATGATGTATTGCAGGATTGAAGGTTCTTGCTGGCCATGTTTGATATACTTCAAAGCCAGAATCTGGATTGGTCTTATTGGCATGGTTTCTACCAGTGGCTGGTCTGGCATAAGCCGCTTGAGCATCTCCCCATCTTACCAAATCTAAGTGTCTGTCAGCATATTCACCAGCAAGCTCTACCCTTCTCTCTTGTTTCAAATCTGACAAAGTAGCTCCAGTTTTTGGTGCCAATCCTGCCCTAGACCTTACCAGATTGATAGGTTCATCACCATTTTGACCTTGCATGATCAATGCTTCTGCTTTGATCAACAATATCTCTGCAAACCTGATTAGAGGAACATTCAGATCGGTAGTAGGATAATCACCGTTTGGGTTCAAGTGCACATCTTGAGGGAATCTGTATGGATGCATGTATTTATTGAATTGAATACCTGTCCAAGAGTTACCAGAGTAATACCTTCTTGGATTACCCAAAAATGTAAACTCATCGCCAAAGGCTAACAAAGTAGCTTTTTTGCGCGCATCACCAGACTCAAAAGCATTGTAAAGCTCCAAAGTAGGTGAAAATGTGCCCCAGCCGTTGTACAATCCCCACCCAGTATTTTCAAGCATCACGCCTGGTAATATCTGACCACGTTCTTTGCTAGAAACAGTCGAGAAAACATATTCTGAAGAAAAATTATTGTTTACATAAAACACACTTTCAAAATCAACTTCAGGGTTCCCCGTATTGATTAGCCTCCTATCCGTTGGTGAGTTGATCACCATGTCAGCATACCTGACTGCATCAGCCCACTTTCCATTCTCGTGACCAGCCCAGTACAAGGCATTTTTTGCCAAGTAAGCATAAGCTGCATCTTTGTGAGCCCTGCCTAAATCGCTTGAGTTGTAAGTAGTAAAATAGGGTAGTAATTCTGCTGCTTGCAAGAGATCTTGTTCGATCAACCTGTAGTTTTCGATTACATGAGCAGGTCTGGTGAATTTCAAGTCGTCCATGTTCTCCACAGTGACGATAGGTATACCTGCTCTGTGATCACCATATCTAGGAGAAAGCCACAAGTATGCGTGTGCACGAGCAAAGTATGCTTCTCCCAAAACACGGTTTTTCACATCCTGATTGATGTTCATGTTTGGTACATACCTAAGTACTGTGTTTGCTCTTTGAATTACAGTATAAAGCAATGGATAAATTTGGGCGATTCTTCCCTCCTGTCCTGTTGCTTGAAAATTTCGAATCGCACTTGCTGCTGCATCAGTTCTCCCTTGGTGAAAATCATCACAAGCAGCAATGAAATACATGATTCCTCTTCCAAATAGGTGATCATTGTCCCAGTGTTGATAAAGGCCATTGGCAGCATTGATAGCATCCTCTTCTGATTGCCAATAGTTACCAGAAGTAACACTTCCTTGTGGAATTACATTAGTGAAATCTTCACTACAAGCACTGCTTAGGATAAGCAAGGCTAAGGATAAATATTTTAAAACTTTCATAATTCTTACACTTGAATTAAAGATTGAGATTCAGACCTACAGTAAATGTTCTTGGTAAAGGGAAAGTACCATTGTCGATCACAGGCCCTGCGCCCACTTCTGGGTCCAAACCTGAATATGGAGTAAATGTGATTAGATTTTCTGCGGCTAAATAGACCCTAAGGTTGGTACCTGGCTTCAAGCTTCTCCATACAAAATCCGGAACAGTGTAGCCAAGAGATAGATTTTTGATCCTGAAGTAGTCACCTTTCTCCAAAAACCAATCAGAAGCTTGACCAAAATTGGCATTTGGATCTTGGGTAGAAAGCACAGGAATAGTAGCATTTGGATTACTTGGTGTCCAAGCATCTAGCACTCTCCTATCCAAGTTGTAACCTTGGAGACCTGCATTGTAGGTAGAGAACTTGTAGCCATTGAACAATTTCACTCCTGATACACCTTGACCAAAAAGCTGAAGGTCAAAATTCCTGTATTCTAAGCTGATATTGATGCCATAGTTAAAATCAGGCATGGCATTCCCCATGAAAATCCTGTCGGCATCACTGATTCTTCCATCTCCATTTACATCTTGGAAAATCAAATCCCCAGGTCTAGCATTCGGCTGAATTTTCACCCCTTCTGCATTGACGTACTGATCGATCTGTGCTTGGTTTTGGAAGATACCCAAATGAGGGATCAAATGATAAGAATACAATGGCTGTCCTGGCTCACTTCTGAATGGATAGATGATACTTCTCAAGTTTTGAGTATGCTGGATAAAATCATCCGTAAATTCATCCAAGTCTTGCAAGGTATTTTTGATCGTAGCGATATTTCCTCCAACATTATACTTCAATCTACCAGCTTGACCTGCATAGCTCAAACTCAACTCCAGCCCTTTGTTGGCAACAGTACCTACATTGGCAAGTGCTCCAGTAGGCACACCAGAGTGTGGATCTGGAGAATTTCTTTGGATCAAGCCCCTTGTATATTTTTCATAATATTCGAGTGCCACATTAAGCTTATTGGACAATAATGTCGCATCCAAGCCAACATTGATTGTCTCTGAGCGCTCCCATCTTAAGTTTGGGTTGGTCATCTCATTGATAGACAAGTGTCTATTCCTAAGTCCGGGATCACCAAGTATCACATTATTACCAGCAGCCAAAGGCACATTGAAAGCGTAATTCCCTACTGATGAAATATTCCCTATCTGTCCCCATGAACCTCTTAATTTCAATAGGTTGATCGCTGGTACATTGAAGAACGATTCAGAAGAAATCTTCCAGGCGGCCGATGCAGCATAGAAATAATCTGATTTGGTAGAAGCGGGTAGTCGCGAAGTCTCATCCCTTCTGATACTTCCCATGGCAAAATACCTATCATCATAATCATACATCAACCTTCCAATCGCAGAAGTCAACACATCTTCAAATGCTCCACTACTTGGGATATTCAAAATAGCACCTGCATTACCTGCATACTGAAACCAATCATCTTCTCTGTCAAAATCCTGAACTTGGAAACTAAAAGACTCCTCTTGCCTGTATTGAGCTGTGTACACTCCTGTCAATGCAAAATTATGGCTGCCAAATGATTTGTTGTAGTTCACCTGCTGATCCCAGATCCAACGACTGCTGTTTCCTGATCCTTGATTTAGAAAATTCATATTGCTAGGCCTGCCTATCTCTGGAGCTCTTGGAGAAAAACTCTTGTTGGTCCAAGACCACAAATCGATAGAAAAGCTAGACCTGAAAGTCAAATCCTCCAAAATATCATATTCCCCAAAAGCAATAGCATTCATATTCAGCCTTGGTGAGTTCACGTTTGGTCTAAGTAAAAGTGATACTGGATTGTAGGTATCACCATATGCTCCTGCAAACTGTGAAAGTTCGAATGGAACTGTTCCATGAAATCTTCCTTCCTCATCATAGACAGGAGCCGCAGGATTCATATATATTGCATTAATGATCGCTCCACTGTAGCTACTTCCGGTGTTTGTGCCTCTAGAAATCTCTCTGTTGAAATACACGTTATGCCCAAGTCTGAGCTTGTTAGTGATATCATAATCAGCTTTGATCCTAAATGAGAAAAGCTCATAATCAGTATTGAGTAGTAAGCCTTCTTTTTTATGGTAGCCAAAAGAAGAGCTATACCTACTTTTTTCCGACCCTCCACTTAGTTGTAAGTTCAAATTGGAAACTGCCGCAGTTCTGAAAATCTCATCCATCCAGTTGGTTCTTGTCACTTGACCCCAAGGATTTTGCGCTGGATCATGGGCTGCTGGAGCTATTGCACCAGCATGCTCTGCTGCATTTCTATAAGCTTGAGCGTATTCAGCTGCATTTAGCGCTTGAGGAGTCTTGTAGGCAGACTGGACACCCCTATAGACATCCAATGCTACCTTTGGGGTACCTGATTTTCCACTTTTTGTCGTGATTACTATCACACCAGAAGCAGCCTGCGCTCCGTATATAGCTGCTGCAGCTGCGTCCTTGAGTACTGTCAGCGTCTCTATGTCGTTAGGGTTGATTCTACCACCATAGTATGGCATACCATCCACAACATATAGTGGAGACTCATTGCCAAATGTACCTACCCCTCTGATTACCACTTGTGGGGTACTTCCCGGGTCACCTGATCCTGACACTACACTTACACCGGCTATTTGTCCTTGAAGCATTTGCTGTACACTTGATATAGGCCTGTCAGCTGTACGCGCTACCTGTTCCAATTGTCCCACTGAAGTAGTCAAATCAGCTCTTTTGGCAGTTCCATAACCTATAACCATGAACTCATCCAAATTACTCATCGATTCAGATAGACTCACTCTCAAAAAATCAGACACATTATATCTCAAAACCTGTGTTTCCATTCCAATAAATGAAACAGTAACCTCTCCAGTCACTTCAGGTACATCTAATGTAAATGTCCCGTCAAGTGCTGAAACGGTGCCTCGGTTGCTATTCCCATTTGCAATGATCGTAGCTCCAACAAAAGGGGCTTGATCAACATCAGACACTACCATACCTCGAAGTGTATGCTGTGCTTGTAAGTCCAATCCTGTAAAAACGCACAGAAAAAGGACGTAGTAAAATTTAAATTTCATAAGATTTCATCTATTTGATTTGAATGCAAATTGGTCACAGTGGACATAAAAAAGGTGCAGTATTTATGCTAAAAAAGTGTGCTTTTATTTCAATTTGGTGCATAAATACAACCAAAAAACACGGCTATCTGATCAGTAATAATGCCGTAATACAGCCTTAATGAGCGTTTAACAAACCCCTAGTAAATTTCAACTGATAACGCTTCGGGCTCACACCATGATATTTCTTGAAAAGCTTGCTAAAATGCTTGGGATCATTGAAACCACAGCTATAGCTAATCTCCGAAATATTCATTTGGCTCTGCTGCAATAGCTTTTCTGCCTTCTCCATGCGGAGTTGTATAATAATATCAGAAGGACTCTTATCAATGATCTCTTTGAAAATCCGATAGAGCTTGATTTTAGAGACTTTCATTTCTTCAGCCAAAGATTCAAGTTTGAAATCTGGATTGGAAAAACTAGCCCTAATCTTTGCAAATGCTTCTCTGACTAATTTCTCATTTGGACTTAAGGGTAAAGATTCGTCAACATCTTTCAAAACCTTATCGATAATGAAAGGCTTATCTTTTTGCTTTTTTTCTTTGATCAAATTTTTGATAGTCTTATTAACTAGGGCAACCCCCATGGGAAGTTTTACAAATGTCCCTACCCCCATATCCATAAGCTTTTCTTGAAGTGAAGGCGAAATGTGCTCATAGATATACACTACAGGAATAGCGTATTGCTCTTTTTTTGATTGAATCGCACCAAGAAGTTTAGCTACATTATCTGTCAGTTTTTCGTTATAAATCACCAAGACATCGATCTTTATGGCATGCAGTGCCGAATCTACCATCACTGCCTCATGCTCTGTAATCAAAAAGAATTGATTGGGGTCAAGCATCTTCACCAAACTGTCAGATTCGTATCTCTTTCCAAAAATTAGCACGCTACTTTTCCCCGCTGGAATCTGACTCCTTAAATCCAAATGCTTCCAATGCCTTTGCTCCAATGTATCCTCTTGTCCAGGCAGAACTCCAAAAGGTACATAAACAGCTAAATGCACCTCTTCCTTACTTAGTTTAAGCTCTAACTCTCCTGCTATTTCTTTGAGGATCCTTCGGCCAGCTTGCAAATTCAAATTGAACTGATCAAACTCTGAAAAGGCATCTATCAAGGATTGGCTATCCGTCTTCATTTGAAGATGAATTTTTTGAAAACTTGTATAAAGAAATACTTCCAATATAGCATCTCTATCCAAAAAACGAACGAGAGCTTTAAATAAGAATTGCAAAAACAGTTTCAATCTAGTGACATCAAGTAATACCCAGTCTGAACACAATTCTTCTGAAAAACTATATTTAATCTGATGCTTGATCATGGTATTTTCTAAGTCTTTACTCCAAATTTGAAAAAGATCTGGCAACAAGGTCAGGGAAGAAGAAGGTGGGTCAAGTTGATTGATAAAACTATCTGATTCTAAATCTTGTACAAATGCAAGAACTGGAGATAGCGAATTTAAAATCAAGGACTTGTCCTTTGAATCTCTAAACGAAGCTTCTTCAAGCACCATGTTCAAATCAATCAGATTTGGCTTGATTTCTTTAAGCAAAAATTCAACAAATTCCTTTTTTTCCATATCCATATTTTGCTGTCTATTATGAAGTTCCAAAAGTCTAGATCGCTGTGCTTCAATCTCCTTGTTCTTAGAATCCAAATCCTTGTATTGCTTTTCTAAGGCTTTGGTCTGATCAGCAATCACAGCTGTTCTTTCTACTACCTTTTTCGCGAGTTTGGCCCTCACCTTCTTGAACTGATATTGCCTTACGAGTAAAACTAGCGCCATCAACACTAAAGTGGGGAAAACATAAAAATACCACTTGGTATAAAGTGGAGACTTGATCTGAAAGGCCTTAGACACCATTGCCCCAGAAAAATCATTGAGATTCTTTACCTCCAAAAAATACTCCCCATCCTTCAACCTATCTATAATCAAAGACTCATCACTGGGAAAGCTTTTCCAATCAGGTTGTTGAGGTAAAAGTCTATAAGCATAATTTCCCTTTAAAAAATCTCCAATTCCTATCTCCTTAACAAAAACTTCAATGTGATCAGTTTTGCCTACATTGCTTTGAACTATTTGAAAGATGGGATTAATCTGTTTCTTGTCTAATAGGTCTGGATGAAAATAATTCAATCCATTGACGCCACCGTAATACAAAACCCCATTTGTCGATTGGAAAGAAGCCCCTTCCGAAAACTCAGAAGATTGCCATCCTTCCTCAGGGGAAAAAGTTCTTACTGAGAAATCAAGGATATTAATAAATCCAACACCTTTGGCAGTATGAAACCAAACTTGATCCTGATGTCCGTAAATGCTGTAAACCAAATCACTTAATAAACCATCAGATTGCGTGATATAAGAAACTTCACCTGATACTTCATTCCAAATTGTAATTCCAGCATGAGTGCTGATAAAGACCTCATCTTCTTGAGGATACTTAAAAACAGCGTAGGTACTATTGTCTAACAATCCATCATTGGAATCAAAATAACTGACTTTACCATGGTTTAATACCATTACACCACTTTTTTCAGTAGCTACATACAGCTTGTCTTTATAGAAATTAACACTTCGTACATGCTGTCCATAAAACTCCTCTTGCCCTTCGTAGGAAACAAATTTGTTTAAATTTAGGTCAAAAAGTAATACACCACCCCAAGAGGCTACCCAAATTTGTTTTTTTGCACGATCCTCTGCAAAGCCATAGTTTCTCCTTATAAATCCAGGCTGATTAGTTTCATCAAAAACCTGTTCAACTTTCCCGTTTTTGATTGTAAATACACCTTGGTAAGTCCCCACCCATATGGTCCCCTCACTGTCTTCATAAATTGCCCTTGTTCTTTTCCAGTTCTCATCTTGAAGGCTTTTCGGATAATCAAAAGCCTGAAACTTTCCTTGTCCTTCTTTTCTTAAATATAATCCTGCCCCGTAGTAACCCATCCAGAGTGTCTGATTCCGATCCTGTGCAATGGCTCTGACTGTCTCATTGACCAGCTCAGGGTGTTTTTTAGGATGAGCAAAAACATGCTCAATTTTAGCCCCATTGTTAAGAACTCTAGCGATCCCACCATCCTTCATACCTAGCCAAACGTTATCAAAACTATCTTCCAGTATGCACGTAACCTCACTACTCCTAAGGCCATATATGTTATAAGGATCGGCATGATATTGTTCGATATGCAAAGATCCTCTTGATTCTATTTCTTGTGATGCATAAAACAACCCCATAGACCTCGTCCCCCACCACAAATTACCTAATCTGTCCTTGTAACTACAAAGAAGCCGTTCCTTAGATACAGGTGAGGGGAATGGTAAATCTGACGAAACTTTTGCTTGACATGTAGTGCAGGGCTGAAAATCATCACCCACAAACTCCAATTTATCACCATTGATTAAGCTTACTAAAACAACTCCTTGTTTGTTTAAGCTCAAGCTGGCGATTCGACTTTTGAATGTAAAATTCACAAAACTATCCGACTGACTTTTCAAACTCACACTTTCAGGATCTGACCATATCCAAACGTTATTTTCACTATCGATTTGAATATCGTTCACATAGTTTCCCGCTAAGCTATTCGGATTGCCCAGCTGATGATTATATACTTCAAAATCATTTCCATCAAAAAAATTTAATCCATCCCAAGTTCCAATCCAAATGCCTCCTGAAGGATCATTGATCATCACATTGACAGAGTTGTTGGACAGTCCATGCTGAACCTGATATGTTTTAAATTTGAGATTTTGACAAAATGCACTAAAAGTCAATGAGTACAAAAAAATAAATAAAACCTTCGATGATATTTTACTGATATACATGTGCAAAAATACAGAGAAGTCAGGGTTTGAAAATTAAGCTAACATTAAGATATCATTACCCACTTTCAAAAAACGATTTGATCTCAAACTTAAAAGTCTACTTTAGTATCATCAAATACCAAATCTCTATCAAATCAAAGTAAGGTATCAAGCATTATCAATTTTTGGTTAATTTTGAAGCTTCATCCAACCCCAAAAAATACCATGAAAAAAATCATCTTAAAAACATGTGCAATCTGCATCATTTCCTTGGCTAGTGCATGTCAAGGAGAAAAAAAGGTTGATTCCTATTCGGAAGATTTTATTTCAGAAGAGGAACAATCAAGGATAGATTCTCCACAAAGCTCAAGTTTCAGGCTAAATTTAAAGTTGGGAGAAGGTACATATGAAGCAAATGAAGTAGCAGTAAATGAAGTTCAAGGAGGTACAGAAATTAGTAAAGGGAATTTTGCAGTGATTTTTTATGCAAAGGCAAGTCAAGGAACTCAAAATGAACTGCAAATTCAATTCAATTTAATGGATTTTGAATTCTCACCAGGGAAAGTCAATGTCAAAAAATCAGAGGTCTACCAAAGTGATGTAGTCGATGAAATGGATGTAGTCTTGACTGGTAAAGAAGTTGCAATGGAAATTACCGAAATCACCAAAGTGTCTTCAGAATCAGTAGCAGGTATGACAATGACAAAGTACGAGTTCAGTGGGAGTTTCTCTGGAAAATACAGAAGCATGGGTGGAAAAGAGATTGAAATTAGAAATGGCAGTTTTGAAAATGCCCACCTTTCAGTGACTAAGTATGATCAATGAGGGATTTACAATATAAGTCTAATGGATGTGACCTGTCAATTCCACTACCATAAATATACATAGCTTCATGGGTGAAAAACATTATAAAATATTGATATAAAATCATTTAACCATTAAGTAACGTGACAAAATTGCATCTTAACTAAGTTCAACTTCCAAAGAAAATATAAGTCAAAAGGAATGATAGGTTGATTTAAAGCATATCCTTTTTAAATTAGGGGCTGAAAAAATTTACATGGCAAAGAAAAAGTACTCCATTAAGAAAATTGCAGAAGACTTAGGCATATCTGTAACTACCATATCATTTGTCCTAAACGGAAAGGCTGAGGAAAACAGGATCAGTCCCGCAATGATCGAAAAAGTAAAACGTCACGTAAAAAAAATAGGATATCAACCCAATCAGCTCGCGAAGAGTTTGAGGACGGGTAAATCTAATCTTATCGTCTTCATGGTAGAGGATATTTCCAATCCATTTTTTGCAAATATTGCCAAGCTGATCGAAGATGAAGCTTCCAAGTTAAATTACAAAATCATCTATTGCAGTACCAATAATGATCCTGACAAGACCATGTCAATGATCAACCTTTTTGGCAACTTGCAAGCAGATGGGTTTATCATAACACCACCCAATGGACTTGATGTCAATTTTGTTAAAGAATTGTGCGAAGAACAAGCTCCGATCATCTTATTTGACAGGTACTTGCCAGAGGTAGATTGTAGCCATGTAGTGATCGCAAACTATGAAGGGACTAAGCTTGGGTTGAATCACCTCATTGACAGCGGGTTTCACAAGATTGGATTTATCACCTTGGACTCTGATCAATCCCAAATGCACGATCGACTTGAAGCCTACCAGGATTTGTGTGCCAACCATAGCATGACCGCAAAAATCCTGAAAATACCCTTTTATGCTTTCAAGTCAGGCGAAGAAAGTAACCTAATAAATAACTTTTTGGATGAAAACCCTGAACTTGACGCTATCTTTTTTGCTACCAATTATTTGGCAATTCGAGGTATCAAGCTACTTAAAGATAGAGGGGTAATCATCCCGAATGACTTAGCTGTAATGGCCTTTGATGACAATGACTTCTTCCAGTTTAGCACGCCATCCATTTCTAGTATTGTTCAACCCAAATCCGCAATTGCTACGCAACTCATAGAGCTGATGTTCCAAACTTTGGAAACTGATATAGATCAACGTAAACCAGTAAAAGTTGAACTCCCGGTATCTTTGAACATTAGATCTTCAACTAAAAATTGTAACTAATCATTAATTTTTATAATTTTTCAAGCCGTATCCATATTATAATATTCATTTTCCAAAATCATATAAATCAAAATATCAGCACTTTATCATTTTTTTGAAAAAAAATAGCCCTTAAGTTTTTTAATATAGCTAAAAGCATTTAGCTTTGGATTGCTTCTTTTTCCAACGAAGAAGCATGGGAAACTCCCAGCTATTATTCAATAATTACCAAATTTAAAACCCAATGAAAAACAACCTTTTACCCAAATCACCCAGGAAGTTTACCCAAAACTCGGGGAAACTTTTCAGGCCGAATCCCTTATCAATTCTCTTAGCATTTGTCTTGTTTTGCACCCTCATGAATCCAATGATGGCTACAGCACGACAAGCTGCTAGCACAGCGATCACTGGAAAAGTAACAGATGATCTTGGGGATGGAATTCCTGGAGTCACCATAGTAGAAAAAGGTACAGACAATGGAACTGTCACTGACATTGATGGAAACTACGAAATCAATGTACGCAATAACTCATCTGTTTTAGTATTTAGCTTCATGGGCATGAGACAAATTGAGAGGCGTGTAGGAGAACAATCCACTATCAATGTAGAAATGCAAGGCGATGAACAATCCCTTGAGGAAGTTGTCGTGATTGGATATGGATCACAAAAAAAATCTGATCTCACAGGTGCTGTTTCTTCTGTGAGTTCTACTAGTCTTCAAGAAAGACCTGTGACCAATGTAGAGCAAGCCCTTGCCGGTAGGGCTCCGGGTGTCAATGTATCTACTAACTCTGGGAGACCTGGGGGTAATACCAATATCAGAATCAGAGGTAACAACTCTGTCAATGCGAGTAACAGCCCACTTTACGTAGTAGATGGGGTAATCGGCGCAGGACCTATCAACTACCTGAACCCAAATGATATCGCCTCCATGGAAGTGCTCAAAGATGCCTCTGCAACTGCAATTTATGGAGCAAGAGGTGCCAATGGGGTAATCATCGTCACTACCAAAAGAGGTAGCAAAGACGGTGGTCAAGTCAATTACAGCAGTTTTTACAGTATGGGAGAGATTGCTAACAAAATCGACGTTTTGAACTCAGAACAATTCTTGCAAGTTGAGCAAAACGCTTACAACAACTCCCAAAAATTTGATCCAGATGGATGGGCTGCAGGTAGGTATGAAGACCCTATGAACTACAGGGATAATCTAGACCTATTTGACGCCAATGGAAACCCATTATACAATACAGATTGGCAAGACGAGGCTACCAGAAGAGCTTTCAGTCAGAACCATTCCCTATCCTTCACTGGTGGAGATGAAGACACTTCCTATGGTCTATTTATGAACTATGCAGATGAGCAGGGGATCGTCCTAGAGTCATACCTAAAAAGGTACTCTGGTAGGTTTGTAATGGATGGCAAAGTAAAAGATTGGTTAGATGTAGGTGGCAGTTTGACATTCAATCATATCGAAGAAAACAGAGTCGATGGATCAGTTGGTGGATTAAGTCCCTTGAGGATGATGATCGAGACACTTCCTATCATTCCTGTACAGTATGCAGATGGGACCTACGGAAGCAACATCGACTATCCAAATATGGAGGGTGGTGAAAACCCTGTCAACCTTCTTAGAAACAGACAGAATATACACAATACCCAAACAGTGCTTGGTGATGTGCATAGTGCTATCAAATTCAACGATAACTTACAGTTGAGAAGTAATATTGGTATCAATATCAATAATTTCAAAGAAAGCTGGTATTCCGGTAAAGACCTCAGACAGCTAAGTGCTGATTACAATGGAGAGGCTTGGGTGAGAGACACTAGGACTAATTACTGGCAATTTGAAAATTACCTAAATTACGAAAAAGAGCTAAATGAAAACCACGCAATCAGCGGACTTTTGGGTATAAGTTGGCAACAGTTTGACTACTTCACCAGTAGAGCGGGAACCAGAGGGTTTACTGATGACTTTTATTTGTACAACAACCTAGGACTTGGCTCTGACCCCTTAACTCCAGAATCTGACAGGTATAAATGGGCGATGAATTCCTACTTCGGTAGGTTCAATTATAACCTGATGAGCAAATACCTATTCACCTTTACAGGTCGTGTAGATGGTTCATCAAAGTTTGGTTCGGGTAACAAATATGCATTCTTCCCTTCCGCTGCCTTTGCATGGAGAGTAGCTGATGAAGGGTTCATGCAAGATGTGACTGCTATATCAGACTTGAAATTAAGAAGTAGTTATGGTGTGACTGGTAACTCTGAAATCGGAGTATATCAATCCCTAGCTAGCATGGGTAACTCTACAGCGATCATAGGTGGTCAAAGAGCTCCTGGTGTAGGACTTGGCACACTTCCTAATCCAAATTTGAGATGGGAAAAAACAGCTCAATTCGACATCGGACTGGAGTTTGGAATGTTCAATAACCGTGTAATGCTAGAGGCTGATTACTATTACAAAAAGACTTCTGACATGCTTCTTAGTGCTCCTGTGCCTACCAGTAGTGGATTTGCAAGCATCTATACTAACATTGGTAGTATAGAAAACCAAGGTATTGAACTTAGCATCAACACGGTAAACATCGAGACACGTGATTTCACTTGGACGACTACTTTCAATATCTCAACAAATAGAAATAGGGTCTTAGCTTTAGGAGCAGCAAATGATGACATTTTTCCTGGACCATTTTTCTTATCCAACACCAATATCCTAAGAGTCGGTGAACCAGTGGGTTCATTCTATGGCTTGGTGAGAGAAGGAACATGGGGAAGTGACCAGGCGGATGAAGCAGCTGTATATGGCATGCTCCCTGGAGATGTCAAATATAGAGATGTCAATGGTGACGGACAGATCAATAATAGTGACAGAGAAATTTTAGGAAATGGTATTCCAAAGGGTTTTGGAGCATTATTCAATACTTTTCAATACAAGAACTTTGACTTGACCATAGATATACAATATAGCTATGGAAATGAAATCCTAAACCTAGCCAAGCATGCTGCTGAAGATAGGACAGGGCAAGCAAACAGTTTTGCCACTGTGCTAGAAGGATGGACACCTGAAAACCAAGAAACAATGGTGGCGCAAAACAGACCTTCACGTTCCTATTTCCAATCAAATATTGACTCCAGAATGGTTGAAGATGGATCATTCATTCGTGGAAGAAACTTACTTTTGGGATACAATTTTTCTCAAGATAAGCTTGAAAGATTACATATCAGAAACCTGAGGGTTTATGCTTCAGTACAGAACTTTTTTCTTTTGACCGAATACACAGGGTTTGATCCAGAGGTTAGTACCTATGGGGATGCATTTGCACAAGGGATTACCTTCTATGATTATCCAAAGCCAATTACTTACACCCTAGGTATTAATGTATCATTTTAAATGCCCTTTAAAATAGAAATCACATGAAAAAGTCAATATATAATAACATAAAATACTTCGCGATTCTTACAGGCACTTTCCTGAGTGTTTCTTGTACTGATTTTCTTGAGGAAAGAAATGAATCCAACTACACACAAGAGAACTATTTCCAAACTCCAGAGCATGCAGAAGCAGCTATCAATCACTTGTATAGTGCACTCAGGTTCGTATCTGATGGGGCTGGTACCTATGGTGAAAGCCCATTTATGAGTTTGGAGTTTCCTACAGGTCTGGTAAATACGGAAGTGGGACAAAGTCAATTCAATAATACGCTGAGAAACCTCACAACCAATTCTGAAAACAATTATTTCAATGTATGGTGGGAGCAATCTTACAGAGCTATTGCCAATGCAAATCTGGCTATTGATAGGATTCCAAGTATACAAATGAATGAAACCACCCAGCAAAACTTGATTGCTGAAGCACATTTCATGCGGGCATTTCATTACTTCAACCTTGTGAGACTTTTTGGTGATATTCCTTTAATCACTGTACCTGTGGATGCTGATTCTGACCTTTTGTATCCAAGCAGATCTCCTATTGCAGACATCTATGACCTCATCGTCTCTGACCTACAAATTGCAGAAGAAAGCAACCTTCCTGCAAGTACAACAAATGGAAGGGTAAGTCAAGGCGCTATCAAAGCAACCCTAGCACAGGTCTACCTGACGATGGCTGGATATCCACTTCAGGCGGGAGACAATTACTATGCTTTGGCAGCAGAAAAAGCCAAAGAAGTAATCGATCAAAATACTTATAGCCTATTTGCTACCTATGACGAGCTGCGTGATCCAAGTATGCAATTGTCCGGTGAAATTATCTTCAAAAATCAATACTTAATCGGCTTTGCCACTAGCGGAATGACAGCTTGGCTTTTGCCACGAAGTCGAAATATCTCACAGTTTTCAGATGAATTTGGTGTAATGTACCCCACTGCTGCCTTTATCAACACCCACGAAGAGGGTGATGCTAGAGTAGCAGAAAGAGGCTTCTACTATACTTCTTACCCTAATATCAACAACCCCGCTCAGGAGGTTTCTTTTGGGGCGCATTACATTTATAAGTATTTCGATGAAGAGGCAGTACTCAACACGGCTCAGAGTGATCTTGGATTTACTTTCATCAGGTATGCCGATGTTTTACTGACTTTTGCAGAAGCTGAATTTGAGGCAAATGGAGCGACTACTGATGCCTTAGAAGCTATCAATGCGATAAGGAATCGGGCAAACCTAGCTCCATTTGATGCAAGCTCCCTTACTCGTGAAGCTATTTGGAAAGAAAGATTTCATGAGCTTGCATTTGAAAACAAAACATGGTTTGACATGATACGAAGAAGGCAAGTGCTAAACTTAGCTTCTGGGAATTTTGAAGATTTTGCAGGACATTCATTTTCCTATGGCCCGACACTTAGCGAAAAATACCTGCTCTTTGCCATTCCTCAAAGAGAGATTGATAACAACAACCAACTAACACAAAACCCTGAATGGTAATGTCAAATTGGTAATCTAAATGTAAAAGAACCAACTTAACCAAACCTATAAAACCTGCTCATGGCAAAGGTCTTTCAAGTACCTTTGCTATGAGCAAATTGTTTTCACAAACCAAAAGTACCTCAATAAATCAAAAATCAACATGCAGTTTAAACCTCTAAATTTCTGCCTTTATTGCATGCTTCTTGTAAGTAGCATGCTGCCCTACTTGGTGTCGGGACAAGATTTTCACGTTTTGGAACAAGATCCAGTAGATTGGGTAAATCCGCTCATTGGAACAGATTCAAAGCCTAGTTTTTCCAATGGAAATGTGTACCCAGCAATAGCCCTTCCATGGGGTATGAATTTTTGGACCCCCCAAACTGGCCCGATGGGCAATGGCTGGGCGTATACCTATGGAGCAGACAAGATCAGAGGATTTAAGCAAACACACCAACCCTCACCTTGGATGAACGACTATGGTCAATTTTCATTGATGCCCATGACGGGTAAAATCAAAGTTAATGAAGATGACCGTGCTAGCTGGTTTTCGCACAAAGCTGAAATCGTGAAACCATACTACTATAGCGTGTACTTGGCAGACCATGATGTCACCACTGAAATCACCCCTACTGAAAGGGCGGCCAGATTTAGGTTTACTTTTCCTGAAACAGACAGTGCTTACGTGCTAGTAGATGCCTTTGACAGAGGATCCTATGTAAAAGTAATTCCTCAAGAAAGAAAAATCATAGGCTACACCACAAGAAACAGTGGTGGAGTTCCAGAAAACTTCAAAAACTATTTTGTAATTGTCTTTGACAAGGAGTTCACTTTCAATCAAACTTTTTCCTCTGGAGCATTAGATGAGAAATTAGAAATAGAGGCTGATCATGTTGGTGCTGTGATAGGCTTCAAAACCCAAAAAGGAGAAAAAGTAAATGCCAAAGTAGCTTCTTCCTTTATCAGCTATGAGCAAGCTGAAATCAACATGAAAGAAATAGGTGAACAAGATTTCGAAGCCGTAAAAACTGCCGGTAAGCAGTCATGGAATAAGGAGCTTGGACGGGTAAAAGTCAGTGGTGGTACACCAGATCAGTTTAGAACTTTCTATTCAAGTCTCTATAGAACACTACTTTTCCCAAGAAAATTCTACGAAATAGATGCCAATGGGGATGTGATGCACTACAGCCCATACAATGGTGAAGTACTTCCTGGCTATATGTTTACTGACACAGGATTCTGGGATACTTTCAGGGCACTTTTTCCATTCTTGAACATGATGTACCCAAGCTTGAGTGCAAAAATGCAAGAAGGATTGGTCAATGCCTATAAAGAAAGTGGATGGCTTCCTGAATGGGCTAGCCCTGGTTTGAGAAATGTAATGATAGGTAACAACTCCGCCTCTGTAGTAGCTGATGCTTACTTGAAATTAAGCAAGCAAAATCAGGCAGATTATGATGTAGAGACACTTTTTGAGGCGCTAATCCATGGTGCCAATAATGAAGGGCCACTCACAGCAGTAGGCAGAGCGGGAGCACCATATTACAATGAGCTAGGTTACGTTCCTTATGATGTGAATATCAAAGAAAATGCTGCAAGAACTTTAGAATACGCTTACAATGATTTCACCATTTATCAGCTAGCCAAGGCACTCAATAAGCCAAAGGACGTTGTAGACCTTTACAAGAAAAGGAGTCAAAACTACAAAAACCTATTTGACCCAGAAACCAGACTCATGAGAGGAAAGATGAAGGACGGAAACTTCATGGCTCCTTTCAATCCATTCAAATGGGGAGATGCATTTACAGAAGGAAATAGCTGGCATTATACCTGGTCTGTGTTCCATGATATACAAGGTCTCATAGACCTGATGGGTGGCAAGAAAGGATTTGTAGAGCAACTTGACAATGTCTTCACTTTACCACCAGTGTTTGACGAGAGTTACTACAGGGGTGTGATTCATGAGATAAGAGAAATGCAAGTAGCTGACATGGGACAATATGCCCACGGAAATCAGCCTATTCAGCACATGATTTACCTTTACAATTATGCCAATGAACCATGGAAAGCTCAATATTGGGCAAGGGAAACAATGGATAAAATGTATCTTCCTACGCCTGATGGATACTGTGGGGATGAGGACAATGGGCAGACTTCGGCTTGGTATGTATTTTCAGCACTCGGATTCTATCCTGTCAGCCCAGCCACAGATGAGTACATCATCGGTAGCCCTCTTTTCAAATCTGTAACCTTAGAACTTGAAAATGGAAAAAAAGTCAATATCAATGCTGAAAATAATAATCATGGAAATCGCTATGTAAAATCTATGAAGCTTGATGGAAAAGCATACACCAAAAACTTCATCAAGCATCAAACTTTGATGGATGGCGCTTCTATTTCCTTCACAATGGATGAGAATCCAAACAAAAACAGAGGAGTTAAGGAATCAGATCTACCTTTCTCTATGTCAAGAGAAAAATAAGTTTGATATTTAGTACACAAAAGTCTTTGACAGTAGAAATAACTGTCAAAGACTTTCTTACATAGTGATGTTTTATTTGTCTCAAGAGCATTACTTGTTTCGCGATTTTCTTGATCGGATCATGAACAAAACTCACTTGTAGACTGTCGATATGACTTCAAAAAATTACCTTTATTACTCCATCCCCAAGCACCATGAGTATTACAAAAGTTTCTATACTACTTAGCTTCTTTACTTTAACCACAGCTTTTGCACAAGCTCAAGAAGACAAGCTTTCGCTCATCAAGTATGTTGATCCATTTATCGGAACGGCGAAAATGGGACACACCTATCCTGGAGCTACTGTGCCATTTGGCAGTATTCAACTTAGTCCTGACACGGACACCATACCTTATGCATACGAAGGAAAATACAACCCTGATGTATACCGGTATTGCGCGGGATATCAATATGATGATCCTACTATCGTCGGATTCAGCCACACCCATTTTAGTGGTACTGGACATGCTGATTTGGGTGATCTATTGATGATGCCTACGGTGGGAAAACTAAGGCTAAACCCCGGCACAGCAGATCAGCCAGACAATGGCTATAGGTCAAGATATGCTCATGATGAAGAGTCAGCATCACCAGCCTACTATCAGGTACTTTTGAAGGATTACGATATCAATGTAGAGTTGACGAGCAGCACCAGAGTAGGAATGCATAAATACACTTTTCCAAAAACTGATCAAGGCCATGTAATCCTTGACCTGAAGGCAGGAATCTACCCTTTTGAAGGGAAAAATGTATGGACTTTTATCAGAATAGAAAACGACAGTACAGTCACTGGCTATAGACAAACTCAAGGATGGGCCAGGACAAGGACAGTCTACTTTGCCTTAAAGTTCAGTAAACCTTTCAAATCTTATGGAAATGAAAAGTATGATGAAAAGCAAGTTTATAGAGGGTTTTGGGGCAGGTTTGATCAATCAAAAAACTTTCCCGAAATCGCAGGAAAAGAAATCAGAGCTTATTTCGACTTTGAGTTTGAAGAAAATAGTGATCCATTGATTGCTAAGATGGCCATATCACCAGTAAGTGCAGCAGGGGCTTTGGCTAATATGGAAGCAGAGATTCCCCATTGGGATTTTGAGCAAGTGAAGCGTGAGGGTGAAGCATTATGGGAGCAAGAATTACGCAAAGTGACTGTAGAAATGGACGATCCAGATGACATGTATAATTTTTACACGAGTATGTATCATGCATCTCTTGGTCCCACAGTGTACATGGATGCAGATGGCAGCTACAGAGGATTAGACCAAAACATACATCAAGCCGACGGATTCACCAATTACACCAGCTTTTCACTTTGGGATACTTACAGGGCGCTGCATCCCCTATTCAACATCATACAGCCAGAAAGAAATGCTGATATGATCAATTCTATGCTAGCCCATGCTGATCAAAGTGTACATGGAATGCTACCCATATGGTCTCACTATGCCAATGAAAATTGGTGCATGATCGGCTATCATGCTGTATCGGTAATAGCTGACGCCATGGCAAAAGGAGTCAAAGGCTTTGACCATGAGAAAGCACTCCAAGCTAGCATCAATACTTCAAACACAAACTATTTCGATGGAATCGGCGACTATGTAGCGCTAGGCTATGTTCCAGAAGATAAAAGCGGCTCATCAGTTTCGAAAACACTAGAATATGCGTATGATGATTGGGCTATCGCACAAATGGCAACTCAATTAAAAAAAGATTCAATCGCACAAATCTATAATCATCGATCAGAAAGCTATAAGAATGTCTACGATGAATCTATAGGGTTCACACGACCTAAGCTATCAGATGGATCTTTCCGTACTTCTTTTGACCCACTTGACACCCATGGACAAGGCTTTATAGAAGGCAACTCATGGAACTACAGTCTATATGTACCTCATGATCCGAAATCGCTCATCAAGATGATGGGAGGAAATGAATTGTTTATTCAAAGGCTTGACTCCTTGTTCACCATGGAGCTTCCTGATAAGTATTTTGAAAACACAGAAGATATCACCCGTGAAGGCATCATCGGGAACTATGTACATGGAAATGAGCCTTCACACCATGTGGTTTACCTGTACAACTGGACTTCTCAACCACAAAAATCTCAGGATAAAATCCGAAACATTTTAAAGACCATGTATCAAAACAGCCCTGATGGCTTGGGTGGTAATGATGATTTTGGACAGATGAGCGCATGGTATGTATTTAGTGCTTTAGGTTTCTACCCAGTAGCTCCTGGCGCTACCGAATATGCACTAGGCAGCCCATTGGTCAAAACTGCTTCTCTCCCACTATCAAATGGAAAAACCTTCAGAGTAGTTGCTAAAAATCAAGGGCCAGATCGTCCATTTGTAAAGGCAGTTTACCTCAATGGAAAAGAACTAAAAGAGCCTTTTATAGATCATGCGGACATTACTTCTGGTGGAGTCTTAGAATTCCATATGGATAAGAAGCCAAAAAAGACAAAATAAAACCCCTAAACTTTATAACTCATGCCCCTAAAAACCTTAAAAACATCTCGAATCATATGGCAGTATGGCTTGACCTGCGCACTTGCTTCATCTCTACTCATAGCTTGTGAAAAAAAAAATAAAACCGAAGAGGTGGAAGTTGAAAGTCAAGATACCAGAACCTCGGGAAACCCAATCATAGAAGGATGGTATGCTGATCCAGAAGCTATAATATATGATGATAACTACTGGATTTTCCCAACCTATTCAGCTCCATATGAAAAGCAGCTTCATTTTGACGCCTTTTCTTCCAAAAATCTAGTCGATTGGCAAAAACATGAAAGAATCCTCACATCTCAAGAAGTCAAGTGGGCAGAAAAAGCGATGTGGGCACCTGGTGTAATCCAAAAGAATGGAAAATATTACCTTTTCTTTGGAGCTAATGATGTACATGAAGGAGAAGTTGGTGGAATTGGTGTAGCGGTTGCGGAACAACCTGAGGGCCCATATAAAGACCTTATTGGCAAACCATTGATTCAAGAGATTTGGGATGGTGCCCAGCCTATAGACCAGTTTATCTTCAAAGAAGACGATGACACCTACTATATGTACTATGGAGGTTGGGGACATTGTAATGTGGTAAAGCTGAACGAGGATTTTACAGGTTTAGAACCATTTGAAGATGGAAGTTTACATAAAGAGGTAACTCCGAAAAATTATGTAGAAGGTCCATTTATGTTCAAAAAAGATGGCAAATATTACTTTATGTGGTCGGAAGGAGGCTGGACTGGTCCAGGTTACAAAGTAGCTTATGCCATAGCAGACAGTCCATTTGGGCCATTTGAACGCCAAGGAGTTATATTGGAACAAGATCCAGAAGTAGCCACTGGAGCTGGTCACCATTCGGTTTTGATTCATCCCGATGGAGAAAGTTATTATATGGTGTATCACAGAAGACCACTATCCGAAACTGACCAAAACCACAGGGTAGTATGCCTGGAACCAATGACATTTGATTCTCAAGGAAAAATCAATCCTATCAAACTTACCTTCGAAGGGGTCAAGGCTCACACAATATCTAAGTAAGGTGTTTGGATTGAAGATTTTTTCTTGAACATGGCATTTATTTTAACGTGGATTAAAAACTAAAAAATCTTTGCACAAAGAAAAAAAACTGCCCCCATAGTCTTTTATATGCATATAAAAACTTTGGGGGCAATTGTTTTTTTAACTTGAAAATATGATCAATTCATTTAAAAGATCAATCAATTGTAGTCAAAGGAGGTATATTACTCTCTGCTCCAGCGTAACCTATATTCTGGTTTATTCTTCCACGAGTATTGGTATTGATTGCGTTGGCAGGCACAGGCCAAAGCACATGAAAAGGACTCATTGTAAATAAGTTACCATGTCTTGTCCTAACACCCTTGTTATAGAAGTCAGATTTTTCCATTACCCTATCATAAAAATAGTTGTCAGTAGAAAAGTTTTCAAGGTTATAAGTTTTTCCAGAGGCTGTTGGTTTTCCAGTCTTTGCATAAATATATGCAACCCTAGTAAGCTCAGTTTTTCTAGGTTCTTCATAGAACAACTCTCTAGTCCTTTCATCCAAAATTGTTTCCAGATTCATATCCTCCACGCCATATGGATCACACCCTGCCCTAGTTCTTACTTGATTTACATCATCAGCGGCAGCAGATAAGTTATCTAACCAGTAGTGAGCCTCTGCTCTTAATAAATAAGACTCAGCCAGTCGGAAAATATACCAATCAGAATGTCCCCCTTGAGGTTGAACTCTTTGAGGATCCGGAATGAATACTTTATAATGAGGCCAAGAGTACCAACTTCTAATTGAGTCAGATGTAAGTAAAACACCAGCATCATTACGCATACGTAAGTTTTGTCCATAATCAGGATCTGAATTCTGAAGAGCTGGATTATTATACACCAAATCCTCCATATTCATCCAATTTCCAGGAGCATGTCTCAAGTCTTTTTCATCATCCCAAACAGTATTCATTGAGTACCAATTGCCACGAGTTCTCCCTATTCCTCTACCTATTTGTAACACTTGAGCAATGGGGTCTGTTGCAAGATCAGTAGTTCCTCTGTTTCCTGATGGAGTATTAATGTTTACACTCCAAAAAGGCACAGCTTGTCTCATGGATGTAGTACCTCCAGAGTTTCCATCAGTATCAATTCTATCCATAACCAATAAAATAGCTTCAGTATTTATATTGCTTGATTTGTTATCCGGTCTATGGAGATCCCAAATTACATTTCTATTTGGATCATTTGCATTCACTCCAAACCGATCTCTCATCAAGCTATATGGGCCTTCGTCTATCAACCTAGACGCAGAAGCTGCCGCGTCTTGAAACTCACCAAGTGCTAGGTTTACTTTTGTCAAAAGGTGTTGAATGGCACCTTTAGGCACTCTTCCTCTATCCATCACTTCAGGTACCCATTCTTCAGCAAATTCTAAGTCTTCCTTCATTTTCCTAAGGATTACTTCTCTTTGGGTGGAATAAAAATCCAATTTAGGCTCTCTAATTTCTTCTAAGATTAATGGAACGTCACCAAATTGGTGGGTAAGCTTATAATACCTCAATGCCCTATGAAAATATGCAGTGCCCAAAATATGATTTCTTTCTGCTTCAGACTGATAGTCTTCAGGTTCATCAATTCTTGAGATGACCACATTAGCGTATTTGATACCTTTGAAACCTTCAAACCAATACCAGCCAATTTTATTATAATCTATATGGTTCAATTGAGCATCTGGTGTAAGAATCAAATTCAAATCTTGCGGTGGACTTGACTTATCTGTAGTACCATCTACTGCAATATCTGTAAGAACAATCTCAGTATGAATGGGTGGATTATCACCAGTCCACTCATGCCTCATGTTGCGCTCACAAGCAACTATAGCTCCCCATAACCCACTAGCGACATCATACGTATTTTCAGGAGCATAAAATGATAAAGGTCGCGGTTCTAACCATTCTTCACTACAACCAAGCATGCATATTAGTAAAAAGCATGTTGCAACTTTTTTTATTGGGTTTATTTTAAATATGTTCTTCATGATAAACTTCTTTTTAGATTTGATTAAAGCGTCAAGTCAATTCCCATAGTAAATAGTCTTGGTACAGGTCCAGAATTCTCAGGATCCCAAAAACCCCACTCTGGAGCAAAAACTCCAACATTTCGGACATTCCCATAGAGCCTAAGGTTTTCTATCTTGAATTTTTGAAGTGTTTTCTTAGGTACTGTGTAGGATAATGATACATTCTCTAATCTTACAAATGATCTCAATCTATAAACATTAAATCCACTGGCTCCACCTTCGCTTGAATTGAGTCTAGCCCATTCATTGGAAGGATTCTCTTCAGTCCAGTATGGTGTTATGTATGCATTAGTTCTATCTAAAAAGCCATCTCTATTTTTCATTTGATTAAATGATCCCATATGACCCAAATAGGAGTACATCATCACTCCAATTTCAAAGTTTTTGTAAATTCTAAAATCATTTCTCAAACTAATTCTAAACCTAGGCTGAGTATAACCTTGAAATTGACGATCCGCATTTGTAAACTGTCCATCTCCATCCACGTCGATGACCTTATAATCCCCAGGTCTTACTCCATATTCAGCAGCCTCTGCCGCTTCATGTACTTGCCAAATTCCATCAGTTTTATAATGCCAAATTCTGTCAATTGCTTGACCTATAAACCACTGATTAGCAAAATCATCAAGCTCATTTCCATTTTCATCCAAATCTCCATAAAGGCTTTTTATAACGTTTCTGTTCATTTGGAAATTTCCAATAGAGGTCCATGAAAAATTATTCCTACTTATATTTCTAGACGTTAATGACAATTCTAATCCTCGATTTTGGACTTCACCAAGATTATCATATACCCAACTGAATCCGAGAATATCTGGCAAGCTACGCTGAACCAATAAGTCTGTTGTGGACATGGTATAAGCTTCAATTGTACCATCTAGCTTATTTTGCAAAATTGAAAAATCAAGACCAATATTGATTGCTTGTGTTCTCTCCCATCTTAACCTTGGATTTTCCATCCTATTAACATACAACTGGTTAACAAAGTAAAGCTCTCCATTCGGTCTCTGGTAAAAATATTTACCAGTGGCTAAATCTGAAAGTGCATCATATCTTCCAATATCCCTATTTCCATTACTGCCCCAAGACAATCTCAACTTACCATAGTCAAGCCAATCTAAGTTTATAAAATTCTCATCTGAAAACAACCAACCAACAGCGGCAGAATAAAAAGTAGCTCTAGGATTTAGTTGACCAAATGCGGAATACCCATCCCTTCTTATAGACATGGTAGTAGAATACTTACCATCATAGCTATATATTAATCTTCCCATCAAAGCATCTCCAGTGCTATATTGGTCATGGCTTGAAATTAAAGGGTTGATACCTGCATCAATCTTAGAAAAACCTAACCTGTCATGAGGTTCAAAACCGTTGTTTGACATGGTATTATCCCAACTTTGAAACTGCTCTGCATTTGCCAATAAGGTTACGTTAAAATCGTGTTTCTCCGCAAACTGTTTTTGCCAGGTCAGGATATTATCAATTTGCCAATTATAAACTTTACGTTGTTGGCGAGAAGCATTACCTCCTCTTTCTGCCCATTCAACATGTGCTGCTGACTCATGATTATATCGCTCGTAAAACTCAAACCTGGGTGTAAAATTAGTCCTGAAAGAAAACCCATAAGGTAAATCAAGAGCTGCATAAAGCGTGGAATTAATGGTAAACTCTCTTTGAACCCTGTCTATGTATGTTCTATCATAAGAAGGGTGCTTTCCCCCACTCTGCTCATTATTGGGTCTCCACTTCAAAGATCCATCTTCTTCAAATTCTGTCCCCCACGGGGAAAGTGTTCTAATAGCTCCCCAACCAACAGGCACTTGGCTCTCATCTCTATTGGCAAATTGGGTGTTCATACCTACTGTCAGGAACTTATTAACCTTTCCTTCTAAATTAACCCTTGACCTAAAAGTTTTAAACTCATCTCCTATCACAACACCTTGGTTGTTCAAATACCCCAATGACCAGAAATACTTAAAATCATCTTTGCTACCTGACAAACTAACGGTATGATCTTGCCTCAACCCCGCTTGAAAAACCCTATCGTACCAGTTCACTGACTGACCATTGAAATAATTTTCAATCTCATTAGGCTGTAAATTCAGCCTTTGCAGCCATACAGCCACAGGGTCACCTGCAGACCCATCATATCCGAGCCACTGGTCCATAGAAATATGACTTGGAAGATTTCTAGGATCCGAAAACTGATGCTCTCCAAATCCTCCCCCAGCAAAAGTACTTTTTTGAACCTCTTCCCTGTATGAAATAAAGCCTTCTGGACCATACACTTCAGGGAATCTTGAATTTACTCCCAGTCCAATGTTGGAATTAATATTAATCATTGATCTACCCTCTTTACCTCTTTTTGTATTGATTAATATAACACCACTTGCTGCTTTAGCGCCAAAAACAGCAGCTGCACTTGCATCTTTTAAAACTTCTAAGGTTTCGATATCATTGGGATTAATATCAGCCAATTGTCCGTAGTAAATTGCACCATCCACGACCAGCAAAGGACTATTTCCTGCATTTAAGGAAGTTCTTCCTCTTACTTCTAAAGAACCTCCTCCTTTTGCATCCGTGTTTAATCCAACGTTTAGTCCCGCTGCATTGCCTCTCAAAATGTCTTGTACTGAATTCGGATTCTCGTTTTTGAGCATATCATTCTTTACTGTCGATACAGCACCTGTGATATCTCTCTTTTTCGCCGTTCCATAACCTATCACTACTACTTCCTCAAGATCGGATGTGTTAGATTGCATATGTACATCCAAGACCGACTGGTTTGCTACTACTCTTTCAATGACATCAAAGCCAATAAAAGAAAAAGTCAATGTTGCTCCCTCTGGAACATTGATAAGGTACTTACCATCCAGGTCTGTAACAACCCCATTGGTTGTTCCCTTTACCATTACTGTAACTCCAGGTAATGGCAGTTCTGTTTCATCGAATACTGTCCCTGTAACAGTAGACTGTTGTCCAAGTGCCCAGGTTGAAGACACGAGAAGCAGGAATAGCAATATCCAACTCCTGCTGTAAAATTTCTGTTTCATAAATTTGGGGTTTAAATGTTTTGACATATAGAATCAATTTTAGCTTGATTCCACACCCAATGTAAATGGTTATTGCTAAATTAATTTAGCAAAATGTTATTTTGTCCGCAATCGATTTCGTAAAACATTTCAACCAGCATTCAACAAAGAATACATTTTAAAAAATGGCGTGTCCTTACTTCCATTGCGATCAGATTGAGACCTTAAAATATCCTACCAAAGATCAATTACTAAGTTTTTCAGAAAATTGAATCCGCTGAAAAGTAAAGAACATGATCATTTAAGCACAACTTGATTTAATGATTTGATAATTGGGTTTCTAATTTAATTTTGAAAATTTGAAATTAATTTTAGCGTCTCTGTAATCAGTGTACCTAATGGAATTTTCGGATGAATCACTTTTCTTGCTTATCAAAAAAGGAGATGTAAAATCTTTTGAAAAATTATTTGATAAATATTACAATCAACTAGTAACACAAGCTTTTGCTAGGGTAGAAAACTGGAATGTTTCTGAGGATATCGTACAAGACATTTTCATCGACTTGTGGCAAAAAAAAGAGAAAATTAACATTCAAAGTAGTTTGAAAGGATATCTTCTCAGTTCTGTTAAATACAAAGTTTATAGACACATTGATCAGGCACGAATAACTGATTCACTAAAAGAACACCATGATTTAAGTTATGCTATAACTGGTGATATTTTAACTTTTGAAGAACTATATGAAGAGTTAAATCATTTGTTAGATAAACTTCCTTTAAAAGAACAAGAAGTTTTTAGATTGAGCAGATTTCAGCAGTTAACTACAATGGAAATAGCCGAAAAATTGAACTTGGCACCCCAGACTGTACATAACAAAATGTACCAAACTTTAAGGTTTTTAAGAGCTGAGCTAAAACACCACCTTCTTTTACTTTGATTCACTTTTTACACACTAAGCGTGAAATACTTCATTATTTTACCTGAATACATTACAGAATCATTAACACCTTTTTATTTTCATAACTTTTTGATAATCGAATTTCGAGGTAAGAACTGTGCTTGAAGGACACTTCATTATGTCAAGATAATGAAATGAAAAATCAATTTGAACGTCAAAAAGCTATACAAATCCTTATCGCTAAATCACTTAGAGGTAAATTAGATCTAAAGGAAAAAGAAATTCTTGATCATTGGTATGAACAACAAGGTGATAAGGTGATCTATAAGGGATCGATTGAAAAAAAGCTCAATAAAAAAAGGGCTTTCAAAAAAGTAGAAAAAAAGCTTTTTGGAAGCAATCCAAAAATTCCATTTTGGATTAAGGTTGCCGCCTCAATAGTGTGCATTTCGATGATGATGTATTTACTAAGCAATTCAATTCAAACTCAAGAAGCAGGCACTAATGATTACAACCTAGGTTTTAGAAAAATCGAGAATGAAAATGGAATGAGAAAGCAAGTTATTCTATCTGATGGATCAAAAGTTCTATTAAATGGAAAAAGCACTTTGAGTATCCGTCAAAATTTTGCAAAAGAAAGAATTGTATTTCTATCTGGTGAAGCATTCTTCGAAGTAATGTCTGACAGCCTTAAGCCATTTAGAGTTTTTACAGATTTAACTATTACAGAAGTGTTAGGCACCACATTCAGCATCAAAACACATGGTGCTGCAAATGAAAAGATTGCCGTTAACCAAGGTAAAGTAAAAGTCACCTCAAAATCCCAAGACCATAACCAAAATATCAAGAGTAAAACCCTTAATGCTTCAGAAGCTGTAGAATATTCTCTTACTGACGGACTAAGTAAAGTCAATCAAATTGATCCAAAAACCACATTTGGTTGGGTTAATGGTGTATTATATTTTGAGAACAAGCCGATTTTGGAGGTACTGGAAACACTTGCAGGCTGGTATGGGCTAGAGGAAACAGATTTCAGTCAAGTCAATACAGATTGCAAGGTAACAGGGAGTTACACTAAAGTTACTTTAAAGGAAATACTAGAATCTATAAAATACGCAACTGAAATAAACTATGAGCTTAATGGGAAAAAATTAAAAGTAAAACAAGGAAAATGTAAAGGGTGAAGCTATTGCCGTAGCTACACCCTAAAATGATCAGCAATCAAGGAAAATTTGAAAAACCAATCTTAACAAAAATATGAAAAAAAAGATACTTACGAATCTTTTTATGAAGATTACTATGCACACTATCATCGTCAGCACCCTATTCTATTTGGGAAGTGGCGTAGTCTGGGCATTCAATACTGAGGATCAAGAGTTAAAAAATACCAAACTGGTATTTAGAGAACAATCGATCAATTTAAAATCCTTAATTGGGAAAATTGAACGCGAATCCGATTTCAGATTTGTATACGAAGAGTCTATTGATTTAAGTAAGCAATTAGAAATGCCTAAAGCCCATATAAATCTAGAACAAACTTTAGAGATAGTAAGTGGGCAGCTTAACCTTAAATTCAAGCAAATCAATCACACAATATCTGTACACAACAATTTTAAAGATAGTGATGCAAAGCAAGCAGCGCTAGAATTGATAACAGGTAAAGTGATGGATACTTCCGGAGAACCAATTCCTGGAGCGACGATAATTGTTGAGGGTAGTTCTTTAGGAACGGTTACAGATTCTGAGGGGAACTTTTCTTTGGAAGTCCCACCAGGCGGATCATTGGTTGTATCATTTATTGGGTATAAATCTATTCGTGTAGAAGTGGGTAATCGAACAAACATTCAAGTAACTATGTCAGACGATGAAACTTCATTAGAGGAGTTTGTTGTAGTGGGGTATGGTTCAGTTGAACGTAGAGAACTTACAGGTTCAATTTCCTCCATATCAAGAAAGGACATTATAGCAGAGCCTATTTACTCCTTTGAAGGGATATTACAAGGAAAAGCAGCAGGGGTAGATGTAGTTGCTGACAGCTATAGACCCGGCGCCGGGGCAACAGTAAGGATAAGGGGTTCCAGATCCCTTGTGGCAGGAAATGATCCGCTCATCGTAATGGATGGAGTACCTATAGATGGCAATTTGATGGATATCAACCCTTCAGATATCGAGTCTATTGAAGTATTAAAAGATGCATCAGCTACTGCAATTTACGGATCAAGAGGATCAAATGGCGTGATCCTAGTCACGACAAGAAGAGGTTACAGTGGTGGAACACAAATAGAATACAGTGCATTCTATGGAGTTCAAAATATGTCTAACAGAGTGGACTTGATGTCAGCAGATCAATATATTGAAATGAACAGAGAAGCAGCTAGACATCAGGGAACTTATACGACAGACGAGACACTTTTTCTAGATTGGGAGCTTGAAGCCATCCAGAGAGGAGTAGATACTGATTGGCAAAAAGAAGCTTTTCAAACTGGTTTTCAACAAAATCATCAGTTAAGTGTAAGAGGAGGAACAGAAGACACAAGATATGCTATTTCTGGAACTTACTTAGACCATAAAGCAATAGTCTCAAACAATGATTTTTCAAGGTTTGTAGGAAGAGTAAATCTCGACCAAGATGTTTCGAAAAGCGTAAGAGCAGGAGTATCAGCTCAAGTTACCAGAAGTGTTGAACATAGAGGTGGCGATTTTAGAGAACTGGTACTACGGAGCCCTTTAGATTGGCCAGCAAGAGCCGAAGGCGCACTTGGTAGCGAGTTCGCTGTAGGAGAAAATTTCCCCACATTGGCATTAGACAGAAATCTTTTTATAGACAGGAGGGATAGAACCAGAGTTGTCTCAAACCTCTTTGGGGAAATTGATGTTGTGGATGGGCTTAGTTACCGATTTAACTTTGCACCTGACCTAACATTTTATGACCGTGGCACACATACATGGCAAACTTCAACGGCAAGTGTAAGCAACTCAAAGTCCAATAATATTTTGTTTGAGAACATTGTAAATTTTGACAAATCTTTTGGAGAAAATCATAAAATAAAAGCAACTGGACTATACAGTGTGCAATCTTACACAGAAACTGGTGCCTCAATATCTGTTCGTGGACTCCCATTTGAACAACAAAGGTATCACAACATAGGCACTGCAGAAGAGACCACTGCGAGAAGTTCGTTTCTCAATGAATGGCAGCTTGAATCTTACATGTTAAGGTTGAACTACTCCTTGATGAATAAATATTTGTTTACCCTAACAGGTCGTGTAGATGGATCTTCCAGACTTGCTGAAGGTAATAAATACGGGCTATTTCCATCGGCAGCATTTGCTTGGTTGATCGATCAGGAAGACTTCTTTAAATCGCAGAGTAAGATTGATGAATTAAAACTTAGAATGAGTTATGGAGAAGTTGGGAACACGGGGATAAATCCTTACCAGACTCAAGGTAGGGTTCAAAGAGTAGGCTATGCCTTCGGAGATCAATCAGTTTTTGGATTTCAAAGTGCAGAATTAGCAAACAGTGCCTTAAGATGGGAAAGAACAAGACAAGTTGATCTAGGTATTGACTTTGGATTATTCTCTGGAAGAATTGCTGGAACCATTGGAGTATATCAACAAAATACGCTTGACCTATTGATGAATCGCCAACTTCCTCCAACATCTGGGTTTGTAAGTGTTTTAGAAAACGTTGGAGCCACGCGCAACAGAGGATTTGAATTCAACTTAAGCGTAGTCAATTTTGAATCAAATAGACCTGGCGGATTCAGGTGGTCTACAGATATTATTTTTCATACCAATAAGAACCAAATTACTGAATTGTACGGTGGCAAAGAAGATGATCCAGGAAACAGGTGGTTTATTGGTCAGCCTATAAATGTCTATTTCGATTGGGAGTTTGAAGGTATCTGGCAAGAAAGTGAAAGGTCCTTAGCGGCGGAATTTGGACATGAGCCAGGTGATATCAAATTGAGAGACATCAATAACGATGGAAGGATTGACGCTGCCGATAGAGTGATTTTAGGTTCTGATGTCCCCTCTTGGACAGGTAGTATAAACAACAGGATGTATTACAAAAATTTTGACCTGGCATTCTTTGTCTACACTACTCAAGGCATTACCATATTTAGTGAGGCTGGGGGGACGTCTTTAGGAGGAATGATAAACCTAAGAAGAGGCTATAACCTTAACTCTAGAAATATAAGTTATTGGACTCCTGAAAACCCTAGCAACGAGTTTCCTAGACCCAGAGTGAGAGGACATGATTATTCAACCCCTATGGGATATTTTGATGCCAGTTTTGTAAGGGTGAGAAATATCACGCTTGGTTATAGCCTTCCAGCCGAAAAAGCTGAAAGAATAAAAATTAGTCGTGCTAGAGTATATGGAGGGGTACAAAACCCATTCACTTTCACACAATTCCCTGGATTAGATCCTGAAGGTGCCAGGAATCACGACATGCCGAATTATAGAACATTCTTAGTAGGGATTGAACTAGGATTTTAAATAAAAAAATCATGAAAAATTTCAAATACTTAGGAGTAATAATCCTTTTGTTAAACTCATGTGTGGATTTAACAGAAAATATGATTACTGATACTGTAGCAGATGTTCAGTTTTCAACCCCAGAAGGTATCGATGAAGCATTAATAGGAGCATATCAGCCCCTGAGATGGTTTTATGGAAGAGAACCAGGAATGCTTATGAATTTGTACGGTACAGATTTATTCCAAGAGGGACAAAGTTACAATTCATGGTGGGACAGTTATGGACCAGGACTTAACGCGTCTACTAGACTTGAACCCTCTGGTGATGTCCTTGTATGGGAACACTTTTACAGAGGAATAAACTACGCAAACACAGTAATTAGCAGGGCTGAAAGTATTATAATTGACCAAAATCAACGGAATTTGAAAATTGCAGAAGCCAGGTTCTTAAGAGCACATTATTACTTTGTGCTTGTTCAGCATTTTGGAGCTATTCATTTGACATTAGAAGAAACTAGAGGTGTAGAGTTGGAAGCTTTCAGGACTCCGGTTGATGAAATTTACGAAGCTATTATCCTTGATTTAGCGTACGCTTCAGAACACTTACCTATTCAACAAGTGCAGTATGGCAGACCAACAAAATATGCAGCTATCAACCACTTAGCCAAGGTATATCTGACTATACAAAACTGGGAGAAGGCTGCAGCGTTGGCTATTGAAGTTATTTCAGAAGGGCCATATCAATTGTTAGCTAATTATGCAGACATCTTTGATCCATTTAATCAAAGACATTCAGAAGTTATCTGGTCAGTACAGTGGGGTGACAATCCAGAAGTAAACAACCCTGGAAATGAATTACAAAGATTCTTCTCTCCTAGGCAATGGTTGCTCGCTGGGTTGATTGGTGATGATACTTATCATGTCGGAATAGCCCGTTTCTGGCCAACTGACTATGCCTTGACAGAATTATTTGGAAATGATTACAGAACAATGGAGCTGAATATCAGAAATGATTCTAGATACCAAGCGACGTTTAAAGAAGTTTGGGAGTATAATGATGCGCCAAATATCCCTGCAGGAAAATCCATCGGTGATACTGCAGCATGGTTCACAAATGATCCTATCATGCAAGAACTAACTGATGCGCAAGTTGCCGCCCTGCCTTATCGGTTAATTCGTATCAAAGACAGAAATGACGTTTTCTCCCCTGCTGTTCAAAAACACAGATACCCATATCTAAGAAATAATGGTAGGGATTATATGTACATGAGACTAGGAGAAACCTACCTTATTGCAGCTGAGGCATTGATGATGCAGGGCAAGCTAAATGAAGCAGCATCGTACTTCAACGCTGTCAGAGCCAGAGCTGCTTTTTCAGGTGCTAGCATCCCTCTTATCACACCTGAGCAGCTAAATATAGATCAAATCTTGGATGAAAGAGGAAGGGAACTGGCAGGTGAATTACACAGATGGACGGACTTAAAAAGGACCGGGAAACTACTTGAAAGGGTGAGAAAACACAATCCAAATGCTGCTCCAAACATCAGAGAATACCACCAGCTTCGACCAATACCACAAACTCAAATAGATAGAACACAAAACGAGTTCGGGCAAAACCCAGGATACTAAAGTAATTCAACTCAAAAACAAGTGACTATACATACAAGCTTAAAAATGTAATAAAGTCCTAAAAACCGTAAGAGAATATTGTAATTGATTGATTTATAGCACCAATACTCCCAGGCTTCACTCGCTTATTTATAATAATTGATTGCTAGTCAATAAAAACCTGAAAGGTCTGCGGATTTTAGGAAAGCATTAAAAGTTATACGCTGAAAAATGCGAATCAAGGTTGATTCGCATTTTTTTATTTTATCATAATTTAATTTGCCTCAAGCATCCAATTATGATTTCTGTACCTTAACTTTCAGAACATTTTTTTAGCACCTCACCTTAAATCAAAAAACCATGAAAGACTTCTTCCTGGAGTTATTCGAATATAACTTCCATTCCAATCAAAAACTGATCGCAATTTTCAATCAAGAGCACCACAAGCTATCTGGAAAAGCTTTGGAACTATTCAGCCATATCCTTAATGCACATCAGATCTGGAACAATAGGATCAACCCAAGGCAAAAACCTTTTGGAGTTTGGCAAATACAAGATCTTAATGATTTCAAAAACCTTGATCAAGCGAACTATGAGCAATCTAAAGAAATACTAGAAGCATTCGATCTTTTGAGAGTTATTGATTACAAAAACTCTCATGGACAAGCTTTTAGCAATAATGTGAAATACATCCTATTCCACATCATAAATCACTCAACCTACCATAGGGCTCAGATCACTTCCGAATTAAGAGCTTGCGAAATAGAACCTATCAGCACTGATTTTATTTGGTACAAGAGATGAATACAAGGTTAGCAGACATTCATGATCTGGATGAAATTAGAAAGCTGTTTGTAAACACTATTGAGAACATTTGCCATGCAGATTATGATTCTTCACAAATCAAAGCTTGGACTTCCAGTGTTGAAAATCATCAAAGATGGCTTGATGTAATCAATGACCAATTCACCTTAGTATCAATTTCAACTGGAAAAATCACTGGTTTTTGCTCGGTAGCTAGGGGCAATCACATCGATTTTCTTTTTGTTCATCACCTGCATCAAGGTCAAGGTATCGCCAAGCATTTGTACGACTTGGTCGAATCAAAAGCTAGAGAATTAGGGTACATGAAGCTAACAGCTGAAGTAAGTAAAACTGCGCTTCCATTTTTTCAAAAAGTTGGATTTTCTACTATCTCTGAGAACTTCATCCAAAGAAAAGGAATAGAGTTGATGAATTACAAAATGGAAAAAGCATTGTTCTGATACAGCGGTTTGAGATTATATGCAAAGTCAATTTTGAAGGATTGAGGACTTATGCAGGAGTATTCAAAGAACCCTCCTTTCCTTATGCAGCCTCTGAGATGTCATTGATAAAGGTCTCTATGAAATCAAGGATTTTAGCCTTGATGCAGGTGGAAATCGGTTGTCATCTTTATGCTTTGTGAAATGATTTTTAAGAACGAGGTCTTTGCCTTTGCTCAATTCCTCTTCAACGCTTGCCAGCGTTTTGACCAAACTAAAAGAGGAAAGATACAAAATAGTTAAAGGGCTTGAAGAAACTTATCGCAAGCTAGTGGAATTCAAAAAAGCGAAGAATAGTCCATTGGTTGTCGTGAGAAATGGTGAAATCGTGGAGATTGACCCATTTGATGTGCAACCAACTATTTCGTATAAGCGTGGTCAAGGTTGATTCCTCAGCTTAAATTTTACTTTTTTTAAAAAACTTACAACCAAAAAACTTCGAGGTTTTTAATGGGTATAAAAACAAAAAAGAGGTCGTTTCTGACTTCTTTTTTGAATTGGCTCCCCTTATCAACGATAGTTGCAACCGGAGTAGAGTATTTTTTGTTTTACAAAGAGGACATGAAGGAGTTTAGTAAATAATACTTTTACTCAGCAAGATTGTAAGAAGTAATCGGTCTAATAATATCTTAATGGATTGGATAAAATGATGATAGATAGTAAAGTGTATATTTGTATTGAATGAAGAAACTTTACATTAAAGCAGGTTGTAATGGTGCAGGTAAAACTACTCCTTCCTATACAATTTTGCCTGAAATCTTGGACTGTAAAGAATTTGTTAACGCGGATGAAATTGTAAAAGGAATCTCTCCTTTCCAACCAGAAAAAACTGGTATTGAAGCAGAAAGGTTTATGTAGAAAAGAATCAAAAAGTTATAAGAGTCAGGGGAAAATTTTGCTTTTGAAGCGACGCTTTCTACATGGAGTTATGTGCAATTTGTTGAAAGAGCAAAGGAATTAAATTGTCAGGTAACCTGTTTGTTTTTTTGGTTAGATTCCGATGACTTGGCAGTTTCAAGGGTAGCAAGGCGAGTAAAAGAGGGCGGACATCATATACCTGAAGATGTTATCAGGAGAAGATATAAAAGCGGTCTTGAGAATTTTTTCAGATTATTTCTGCCCAAAGTAGATAACTGGTTATTTGTAAATAATTCTGGAGACACTTATGAAATAGTGGCAGAAGGAGGGGTTAACAACGTCACAATTAATAACGAAGAATTGTGGGAAAGTTTAAAACAAAAATATTATGGAGACTAAAGAGCAATTAAAAGAGGAAAGAGACAAAATAGTTAAAGGGCTTGAAGAAGCTTATCGCAAGCTAGTGGAATTCAAAAAAGCGAAGAATAGTCCATTAGTTGTCGTGAGAAATGGTGAAATCGTGGAGATTGACCCATTTGATGTGCAACCAACTATTTCGTATAAGCGTGGTCAAGGTTGATTCGTCAGCTTAAATTTCACTTTTTTTAAAAAACTTACAACCAAAAAACTTCGAGGTTTTTAATGGGTATAAAAACAAAAAAGAGGTCGTTTCTGACCTCTTTTTTGTATTAGCTCCCCCTCTAGGGCTTGAACCTAGGACCCCATGATTAACAGTCATGTGCTCTAACCAACTGAGCTAAGGAGGAATTTTTTATGTTTTTCGCTAACCCTTTCCGTTAACGTGATGCAAACATAACAGGATGTTTGATTTTTTCCAAACCCTATTCTTAAAAAAATTTACCTTAAAAACTCAATTTTCCATTTTCACCTATGAATCAGCCACTTATTTTTTTTCATTTTTTGGAAAATTTCCCCCTCTAAATTTTCCGTCTCTTCGTCATATGCCTTCTTTATCAAGTTTTGAGTGTTATACTTATAACATTTTCCTTTCTCATGTGACAAAAAAATCTTTATCTTTCTCAATCAAAAACTTAATAAAACCCATGAAAATTCACATAACCTTCTTTGCACTTTTACTACTAACTTCACTTAGTGTATTGGCACAGCAACAAGTAAAAGTAGCCTGTGTAGGCAATAGTATCACACAAGGCCCTGGCAGAGACCATCCAGATAGCTATCCACTACAACTTCAAGAACTCCTAGGTAAGGATTATTTGGTGAAAAATTTTGGTGTTAGCGGTAGAACACTTTTGAAGAATGGTGACTTCCCTTACTGGAATGAACCTCAATTTGATGAAGTGAAGGCATTTTCTCCTGAAATCTTAATCATCAAACTGGGCACCAATGATTCCAAACCTCAAAACTGGAAGTTTAAAGATGAGTTCAAAAGTGATTACATTGACTTAGTCAATACTTTAAAAGAAAGCATGCCAGAAAATGGTCGCGTTTACATTTGCATCCCTGTGCCTGTAGCAGAAGACAATTGGGGTATCAATGAAAAGGTAATGATCGAAGACATCAAACCTCTCCTTCTCGAAATAGCTGAAGCTACTCAATCCACAATCATCGACTTACACACTCCACTCAGCAAGCTTCCTGAGCTACTTCCTGACGGTGTACATCCCAACAAAGAAGGGTTAGGAATCATGGCAAAAACCATTGCTTCAACTATCTCTATCCATGCCACAAAAGAGTAATAACTCATCAAGAAAGTCTTACAGAATTCTAACTTCATAAGCTTCCTTGAACAAAAGGATAATTCCTATTCCCTAAAATCTTTAATCATTTCTAATACAGGTGACCTGGACATCCCTCCTGGATTGAGTCCGGGCTCACCTTCTGGAATTGCAACACCTAGTTTTTCAAAATAGTCCACCCAAACTGAGAATACCTCCCCTGTCTCTGGATCTTTATAAGTCATAGGTTCTGGCATAAATAGATCTTCCTGATCATTTGCTGCCTTGAATGAAAAATGTATCAATTCCGAGCAATAAAAAGCATCATTTTCAAAATCAAATACACTATCGTAAGGCTTGCCAAGATGCTTTTTACCCTCAGCTATGGCTTTTGGGATCAAATGTTGATATGAATCCTTTAGCCTTCCTACCATTACTTTTGGCTTCCCATGCTCATCAAGGTGCTTGCTCATAAAATCATCAATTGTTGTAAGCACCACACCCCTTCCGACTGCTTCCAAAACATACCAATCTTCTCCTTCTTTTGTCAGTATTCCATTATGAGAAAAACTATTCCCATCAAACCCATGCGTCACCTTTCTAATGGCATCACAGAAATCTCCACAATCACCATCTTGAAACAATATATCTCCTTCCTGAAATTCAAATGATGACTTACAGGCTACAAAAGCCAAAGATAAAAAGATGAAAAACCTTGAAAACGAGCTTACCATATAAATATTTCCCTTCAATCTATTAGACCCTAAAACTATCGGCATTATAAATCAATCGATTACAACGTTCTTTTGCGGATTTTAGGTAGCCATCAAAACAGCTGCTTTACAAACTTCAATAACTGGGCAAAGATTCATTAACAGCTAGATAACCAAAAAGAAAAACAGTAAAGATACTCCTAGAATGAGGATCATTTTCTTTGATTTATCCTTGACTGCTTCTGTGATTTTCCTTTTCCTAAGTACCAAAACAGCAATGCTTAATCCAAAAAACTGCAAAGCAATGCCAACACCATTGAGTAACCCCATAGGTGCATCAATAAGATGATACTGCGTGTTCCCTAAAGCCAATAAGCATAAAACTATCCCAGTAATTCCAAATATAAATGAGCGCTGCAAAAGCAAATCCTCATCTTTTTCCATCCAATTCATATATTTTCTTTTTCCTTAAGATCATTTTTGTAAAAACTTACTAGACCAAGCTATTACTTTTTACTTTTAGCCTTTTGCTTTTCAAAGTATTGCTCGATTTCTTGTAGGTTCATGGCATTGAGCGTCATGGCTGAGGTAAGCCCTCCCTTTCTACCCACAAGCACACCATACCTCATATCTGCATAACCTTCCATGGCATGAGCATCAGGATTGACTGACAACTTAACCCCTTGCTTGAGGGCATAATGAACCCATCTCCAATCCAGGTCAAGCCTCCATGGATTTGCATTGATCTCGATGGCTACATTATGGGTTGCACATGCATCTATGATCACTTTGTGGTCTACTGGGTAGCCTTCTCTGCGGAGCAAAAGTCTGCCAGTAGGATGACCTAGTATCGTAGTATAAGGATTTTCGATGGCTTTGAGTAATCTCGCAGTAGCACGCTTGCGATCCATAGACAAGGCTGAGTGGATAGAAGAAACTATAAAATCAAAACTTGCTAATACATCCTCAGGATAGTCTAAGCTACCATCTGTTAGAATATCACTTTCGATACCTTTAAAAATCTTAAATGGAGCCAATTCTTTGTTGAGTTCATCTATCTCACGCTGTTGCTTTTGGACTTTTTCTATATCCAGACCTCCTGCATAGCTAGCTGTTCTACTATGATCAGAAATGCCCAAATATTCGTATCCTAAAGATTTACAATGCTCAGCCATTTGCCTCAGCGTGTGTTTACCATCACTGTAAGTAGAATGATTGTGTAAAATCCCTTTCAAATCATCCTCTTCCAAGAGTTTTTCCCCTCCTTCACTTGCCCATTCGAATTCAAAAAAACCTTCTCTCAACTCCTCAGGAATCCGCGGCAAGCCTAATGCTTGGTAAGCTGCCTCTTCTGAATCATATTTCTCCTTTGAGAGTATGCTTGCTAGAGTTTGATTTTCTTTTGCAGGATAAATCAAATGAGCTTTACTTCCTATTCGAAGCAACTTTTCATTTATAAAGTCTTTCTTCTGAGTGAAATGAATAACTAATTGGAGATCAATGGATGAAAAACTGCCCCTCCACTTATATGGACTACTCCTTTTAACATCCCGATTTATAGCCTCTATAGCTTCCAAGCTCTTAATCACTAAAACTCGATCTTCAGCCGCTATCAAAAGTTCTATCACTTCCACAATCTCCATTTTCCTTGCAAATTCACCAACAAAGTCAATTTGGCCAACGCCTTCAAGTCTCTTGATGGTATTTACCAAATCCAGCACTTGATCTTCTACATCAGCATATAGCCATTTCCCAGAATTGGAAGCTTTGAACGCTAATGCTTGGATGATACTCTCTTGGGTTTTTTCCCCAAAGCCCTTAGCCTTGGCCACTTGTCCAGACTGACAAGCTTCCAATAGCTCATGAGTAGAAGTAATACCCATTTCTTGCCAAAGTATTTTGACCTTCTTGGGACCTAGGCCTTTGACTTCTAATACCTCTAGAATCCCAGTTGGTGTTTTTTCGAGTAATTCACCTAAGCTTGTGTGACTCCCTTCATTTTCTAATGCAAAAATCACCTCGGCGATACTCTTCCCAATACCTGAAATCTGCTGTAATTCAGCTATTGATTTTCCTATTACATTTATATCCTCCCCTCTCTCCAAAATATTGACAGCTGTCTGGTAGCTTCGGATTTTGAAACTGTTTTCATCGTGAAGCTCCATGAGCTTGATCATGAGCTTAAGTTTTCTAACTATTTCTTTCTGATCCAAGGTTTCTAAATTGGTTTGTTGTAGATATTGACAAATGTCCGTATTAATTGTTTCAAAATAAAATCTTAAGCAGTATCTTAAGCATGAATGTTCGAATTGCGATCTCCAAAAGTAAAATCAACTATGAAGAGAAATATTATACTTGGTGTTATCTTGATCTTGCTACACGCAGAGTCAATGGCACAGGTCAAATTCACCGACCGAGTTGAACTTGAGGTGAAGTATGCTGAGAATGATTTTATGACGATGTTCACTCCAGAAGGACTTATTGCTTTTAGGTCTAATAAAGAAAAGGGATTGAGTAGCCAAACTTACTTTGAATTAGTAGGAATTGACAATGATCTTAATCCTAAAGAAATCAGTAAAACGCCAGTCAAATCAGGATATGAACTGATCGGTTACGACTGGCATAAGGGGTACATCTATGCCTTATTCCAAAAAGGAAATTCCAACATAAGTGAAGACCGTTACATCCTGAAGATAGACATCAATAGTCCGAAAAACACTGAAATCTCTATAAAAAATGTTTTAGACATGAGTTTAAAAGAGTTTTTTGTAATGGATGATAAGTTAATTTTCATGGGTGATTCAGAATCTTTACCCGTCATCCAATTGTTTGATTTGGAAACTTCCAATGTCATCACAGCACCTGGAATTTATTCAAAAAATTCAAAAATTTTGCAATTGAGACGAGATGAGGAGTTAGGTGTCATAGATGTCTTGATCAGTAAAAGAGACCAATTCAAGACCAAACAGGTGCTTATATTGACATTTGATCTTGAAGGAAACAAAATCCGTGAAGTGAATATAGATGGACTCAAAGACCCCAAAATAGAAATCATAGAAGGGATCCTGACGCCTATGAATTCATACCAACAATCATTGATAGGCACTTATGGAAAGAAGAGACAAGAGGCATATCAAGGTATCTACTTGACAGAAATCAATGAGTTCGGAGAGCTTGACAATAGCTATTTTACACTTGAGAATCTTGAGAATTTTTACAATTACTTGCCTGAAAAAACTAAAGAGAGAAGAAAGAAAAGTCTTGAGAAAAGTCTAAAAAAAGGTGTTGTCCCAGCTATAAGACCCGTTCTCTCTACTCGAGAAGTCATTACACTAACAGATGGGTATTTGATATATTCAGACTTATTTACGGCGAATAACCCGCGCTATGCACCAAGAGACGGCATGTATGCCAATAGTCTCTACAGGTACAATCCCTATAACCCATATTTCAACAACATGTTCTTTGACCCTTATATGGGCTACAGAGGCATGCCTGGAGGAGCTAATTTTAACAACATGAGAGAGGGAGAGTACAAATTTCAAGCTGCACACCTGTTTCATGTTTCTTTTGATGGAGAAATCATCTGGGAAAATGCCATCAGACTTACCAATAAATTAACGCCAAACCCAAGTAAGTTTGGGGAGATCAGTTACATAGACAATAAACTTCACTATATGTTCTTAGATGGTAAACAACTTTCCCTCACCTACATGGTCAATGGAGAAAAATTATTTGAAAATGAGCTGTTTGACATAGAACTGGTGAATGAAAATGAAAGAATAAGAGATACAAATGAAAACAGCTTGATGTTGCAATGGTGGTATGATAATTTTTATTTACTCTCTGGCAAGCAATCCGTTAAGTATCAAGATGCACAAGGGAAACAAAATGTTAGAGATGTATTTTTTATCACAAAAATCGAAGTGAATGGTGATTTATTTGAGTTTGAGGAAGATGATTAAGCTCGAAAGCCAGACTCATAAAATCGGGTAGGAGAAACGGGATTAATTCCCGTTTCGACCTCCCACACCACCGTACGTACCGTTCGGTATACGGCGGTTCCTTGCTTTACGCCCTCTAAGAGAACGGGTTGACGTTGTTTTCAGTTA
>NZ_JAKZGP010000038.1 GCF_022549775.1 Belliella filtrata
TCATAAATCTTATTAAGGATGTGTGGTAACACCTAAATAAGTGAAAAAAAACGAGCCAAAAAAGCCTGAATACAATTAATTCAGCCACTTTTTTGGCTTTTTTAATTATTCACTTGCGGATTTAAGGTATTTACTGTTTTCTGCTGGTGTACTTTCTCAGCCAAGAAGTAGAAATCAGGAAATCCGAGAGTTCCAAGATCGTATTGGGTTCATATCTGTTTTCTATCAGCTTTTGGTTGATTTTGATCTTGTTTTTAACCTTAAACTTTACATAAGCCATGTTAAGGAAAATAGTTTTGTTGTTTATAGTCGTTGGGATGCTGGGCATGTTGGGTCTTTTTGCTTGGAAGTATCAGAAGAAATCAGAAAATATAGCACAGATAAAAGAACAGATTCAAATTGTCCCTGATATTTGGCTAAAATCTTTCGATGAAGAGCCATTCTTAACCAGTGATTTTGCAGCTGGAAGTCTATTGCTTATCATTTATTTCAATTCTACCTGTGACATGTGCAAGATAGAACTCAATGCGCTTAACGAAAGGATTGACGAATTTGGGCGAATCAATGTACTTTTGGCAAGTTTTCAAGAAAGGGAAGAGTTGGAAGGGTTTATGGATGAATATCCATTTGTCTCCGAATCAAATATAAAAGTAGCATTGGATGAGGAAATGCATCTTTCCGCTTACCTCGGGGTCAAATCTGTACCAAGTGTTTTTTGCTACGATTCCAAAGGGGAACTAATTGCCAACTATCAAGGACCTGTGAAATTGGATATCCTACTGGATAAGCTTTTGAACAGAAAGGAGGGGGAGAAATGAAAGTAGCGATATCCAAACTAAAGAAGTTTCATGTAAGCCAATTGGGGGAATATGCCTGTGGTTTGGCTTGCCTGAGTACCATCTCCAAATATCATGGTGGAGAAGTCACCCAGGAAAAGCTTCGTGATGTAAGCGGGACAACCATGTCAGGAACTACACTCCTTGGTTTGATCCAAGCCGCCGCTGAGATTGGATTGGAGGCAAAAGGCTTTGAAGCAGAAATTATACACCTGAAAGAACAGGAATCTCCAGTGATTCTACATGTGGTCATGGACAAGGTAAGAGAGCATTATATAGTGTGTTTTGGCTTTGATGGAGAAAGGTTTTGGCTGAGTGATCCCGGAGTGGGGATTGTTTCGATGGATGAAGCAGAGCTGATAGACATTTGGAAATCTAGTATTTTGCTTCAGGTAAATCCTACAGAAAAGTTTCAGACCCAAAAAATCCAATCCAACTCCAAAATGGATTGGTTCAAATCCCTGATTGCAGAAGATATTCCAATTCTATTGGTTGCAACTGTTTTGGGGACTTTGATGGCGATTACGGGACTTTCTACAGCTATTTTTTCCCAAAAACTGATAGATGACTTTCTTCCCAACCAAACTTATGACAAAGCCATTTTGGGCGTAGTGGCTTTGGGGGTTCTTTTGCTGTTCAGGTCACTGTTGGGTTATTTCCAAGGTGTCTTTATGGCAAGACAGGGTAGGGATCTGAATATCCGGATTGTATCATCCTTTATCGGAAAGATTTTGCATCTGCCGATGAAGTACTTCAAGGGTTTTAGTACAGGTGATTTGATTGCAAGGATGAACGACTCGTTGCGCATCAAAAATACCGTTTCCCTGATTACAGGAACAGTAATTATCAATCTATTGGTCGTGGTGGTGTCATTGGCCTTTGTATTTTATCAATCCATCATTATTGGATGGCTTTGTGTGGCGGGTTCTTTGGCTTTTTTATTTGTGGGGTGGAGGTATCACCGTCCTATCATTGCCAAACAAAAGGAAGTCATGGCAGCCCATGCGCTGAATGAGACACAATACATCGATAGTCTGACAGGGGTTCAGGTACTTAGATCCTATGGCAGAGAAGATGTGTTTCGCCAACGAATCGATCAGGTTTATACCCATTACCAAACCAAGGGATATGATTTGGCTATTTTGGGCAATAACTTTTCCTTTTTTACACAGGTCATTGTGGCTGTGTTCATGAGTTTACTTTTTGGATTGGGTGTTTATTTGGTTTTTCAGGAAAACCTGCAATTGGGAGAGCTGATGGCATTGATTCAGGTAGGGAGTTCGATCATTCCAGCTGTAGCGGGATTGGTCGTAGCCAATATACAGTTTCAGGAAGCCAAAGTGGCATTTGACAGGATGCATGAGATTGCAGGATTGAAAGAAGAAGATCAAACGATATCGGAGAGCAATTCTAAAACTATCAATCCAGAATGTCTTTTGGCAGTCGATCAAGTGGTCTTCCGCTATCCTGGGAGAAGTCCAATCCTGAAAGGGGTGAGTTTTGAGTTGCATGCAGGTCAGGCCACAGCTCTGTTTGCCCCGGTAGGTACAGGGAAGAGTACACTGGTGGATTTGATACAGCGCTTTTATATTCCAGAGCAAGGGACTGTCCAAATGCCGTTTATGGAAGTTGGGGAAGTCAGCTTAAAGCTTTGGCGGGATCAGTTGGGGGTAGTAAACCAAAAAGAGAAACTATTCAACAGTTCTGTTTTGGATAATATAGCTTTGAGCAATACCCAGGAGGAGCTGGAAGCTACAGCAAGACTGCTTCAAGAATTGGGTTGGTGGGATATGTTTGCAGGATTGCCACAGGGAGTATTGACACTCTGTGGAGAAGACGGCAGAAATCTCTCTGGCGGGCAGCGACAACTCGTGGGTCTGGCTAGGGCTATGGTCAGAAAACCAAAGATTCTGATCCTAGACGAAGCCACAACGGCGATAGATTACGGGACAGAGCGGAAAGTTCAGGCACTTGTGCGAGATTATGTGAGTAACACGGGAGCATCCCTTTTGCTGATCACGCATCAGCCAACCTTGGCAGCGAGTATGGACAAGGTAATGATCTTGGAGCAAGGTCAAATATCTGCTTATGGCACAGCGGGTGAACTACTGCAATCGGATAATCTACTAAGTAGAGCCTATCAAAATATGTTGGAACCAAACTGGAGATAAGATGGCAGGATTGAAGTATTACGAACGGACGAAACTCCTGATAGAGTTGATCGAGAAAAAGAAGACGGGTGGACCAAAGGAGCTGGCAAAAAGCCTTGGCCTCAAAGAAAGAATGGTGTACAATATATTGGATGATTTACGGTTGGCTATGAATCGTGAAATTTGCTATAGTAAAGAGAAAAAAAGTTATGTTTTTACTGAAAAAAATGATTGACTGCAAGGAAATTGCAGTGGGTTGAGATTAAAATTGTGTTATAGTTAAATAAATTTTCAACCAAATAAATTAAATTTGTTATGAGAGAGTTAAGTATTGAACAGATGGAATCCATTAATGGTCAGGGTGTGTGTTATGGAGGTGGAATGGCACTTGCAGCTGGTGTAGCGGTGCTGAGTATAGGTATTGCTACTGGTGGTGTAGGTTTTTTAGTAGCAGGTGGTCTAGGAACTTATTTTGGTACTACTATTGGTTTAGCATGTGCAATGAATCCATATAAGTCATGAAAGTGTTAAGAAAAAATGAATTAGAGGATGTCCAAGGAGGCTTTAATAAATCTTTTTGGAATGGATTCTGTGATGGTGCAGCTATTGTTGGTTTAGGTTTAGGATTTGTTCCTATTGGAGGTAAAGTGTGGGGTGAGCTAGCAATTGGTGGTTTAGCTGTCGTGGGTTGTTTCAATGGACCAGCGTAGAACTGATTTATACCCAGCATACCACTAAGGTCAAATTAATACCTTAGTGGTATTAAATGAAAAATTATGTACAAAAACAGCTATATTAAATTCATACCTAGATTAATCGTAAGCTCTATTGGTCTAGGTCTTTTCTTCTACGACAGAACTTTAGCCTTATATTTTATTTTTCCAGCACTTATAACCATGAGCTTGGTTGAGTTAATCATGGAAAAAAGACAAAAGAAGCAAGGGTGAATTCCATTGAGAATTTTACTTTTTAGATCACATATCTCATTTCTTTTGTTTTGGCCATTTTATAAATTGCAATTCACAAATTGGGAGATTTCTAATCACTATAGACTGATTTAACCATTCCTATCTAGGCGAAACCCTTTTATCTTAAATTTCTTAGAAATAATATTCTGCTAAAGCCAATAGGCGGAATCAATATTTATATAGATGGGCTGAGGCATCATCTCAATTTAAAGAGGGTACTTTTTAGATCCCCTAAGTCTCGGCCTCAAAGAAAGAATGGTGTACTTGATGATTGATGATTTAAGATTGGCAATTAGTAGGGATATCTGCTATTGTAAAGATGAAAAAAGTTATGTTTTTATCGAAAAAAGTTGATTCGGTGAAAGATTATTTCACCAGTACCAAATTATACTTGTATTGTTAAATAAATTTTCAACCAAATAAATTAAATTTGTTATAAGAGATTTAAGTATTGAAAGGATGGAAATGGTGAGTGGGGGAAATCAATGTAGTAATTATGACAATGCTTTAGCAACTACAGGAATGATAGTCGGTGCGTTAGGTTTAGCCCTTGCAACTGGCGGTCTCGGAATGATAGCACTAGCGAGTATAGGCTTCGGAGCAAGTTATTTGAGTGTCTTATCATGTAATGGAACTAAATTGTTCTAATTTACAAAAAAACATATTGAGAATGGTAGTATTCTGGAGTGATTATACCATTCTCTTTCCAAAATGTTAGGTTTAAACTTTAACTAACTTTCAAATATGAATCTTGTTACAAAAATTAAAATAATACTATTATTTGTGGCATTTGTTTTAATGTTAACGAGTTGGATTTTTTATACAAAAGAAAAGGTGCTGTTATCAACTGCAATTCTGATTTCAATAGGAATGATATTTTCTTCTACATCACTGATTTTAAGTTTTAAGAAAGATAAGACTTGATAAACTTAGGTTTTTACCACAGTGTTAAGTGTTTAACTACTGGACTTTCGTCAGGTGGTAGAGTTTTAGCCAGGACAGGAGGGGCTGGAGACTTGGTCAAGAGGCATCAAGTACACAAGCGAACGGTCTATAGAATTATTGATGATCTTCGTCTTTCATCAAGTACTGAGATTGTGTACTGCAAAGATTCAGAAAGCTATATTTTTTTGAAAAATAATTGATTGGGTGAAAGATTATTTCACTCGTCTTAAATTATACTTGAACTATTAAACACATTATCAACTAAATAGATTTGTTATGAGAGAGTTAAGTATTGAAAGGATGTAGATGGTCAGTGGGGAAAGAACGCAGTTGGCTGTGCAGCTGGAATAATTACAATGGCTGCGATTGCAGGATTTGCGCTTTCAAATCCTGTAGGTTTTGGTGCAGCATTTTTGTATGGTGCAGGTAGTAGCCTTCTTGCATCGACTACAGGTGCAGCTGCACTGGCTATAATGGAAGCTTGTTAAACAATTAATTTAGAGACCTGTAATTTGAATTTACGGGTCTTTAATGATTTGAATATGATTATGAAAAAAAAGTATTTCGCGATATTTCATATACTTTAGTCAATTGGTATAGTTGTCCTTGTTTGTCTTAGCTTGGAAGAGTTTAAATTGTTACTTATCCTAGCTGTAGTTTCTATGGCATTAGCAATTAATTATGCTATATATGCAAACTACAAAAATGATTTATCAGAAAGTAGAAGCGGAATGAAAAAGACAAAGCAATTGGAAAGAAATAAGAAATTGAAAATAATATTTAGTGTGATTGCACTTGTGTTATTTTCCATTCAGTTGTTAATCTCTTATGGTTTGGTTAGTTTTAAATACGAATCCTATTTTGGGGCTATTGTTTTGTTCATTTTAGTTGTCTTAATGTCAATAATCATTTTTAAGCAAAAGAAGTCTGAGTCTTTAGAATAATGAGTTTTTAATATTTGTGATCAGAACTGGCTAAATGTACTAACCCAATTAATGGAATAGCACCATTCTCTAAAGGCTTTTTCTATTCTAGGGTCTTGATTTGGCCTTAGCTGTTTATGAAGGGGTTATAGTTGAAATGAATAATTATCGAAACTTGTTAATAATGCAAGTTTCGATAATTTGTTTAAGCCTTTTCCTTCTGAAAAAAATAATCAAAAGTTATGAATCCATTCAATCAATTCGAGAAAACTGTTAAAATAGCCAAGCCTTTAGGAATGATTGATTTAGTTTTTTTTATGTTTCAGATGATTTTGTGGCTAGACATTATAGAGTTTGAATATGACAGGTACGTTTTTCTCTTGGTAATTATTCCCTTACTTTCCTATATTTTAGCTATTCAATTTCATAATAGCAGACAGAAATCTGAGGATTGAAATTAGTAGCTCATATACCTATACCGTTTAGATAAGACTACTAGTTGAATTTAAACTTTTCCAAAGTTGGATTAAAAGTAAAAACAAATATTGTATACAAATCTTAACTTTGGAAAAGTTACCCTGAACTAAACGACATGGGGTCATATAATCATACATTTAATTTCCTATATTCTAACCATAACTCAAATTCCTCGAAGGAGATTTTATTAGGATATGAACATTTGTGTGTAAAAAATTTTATATTTTTGTGTATAAAAAAGTTTAAGGATGAGAACCAATATAGAGATAGACCAAAAAGTCATTGATGAAATTCTTGAAAAAACAAGTATCAAAACAAAACGTGAGGCAGTCGATTTGGCATTAAAGGAATTTCTCCGAATGATCAAGTTGAAAGAACTGTCCGAATTAGCTGGTAAAGTCAAATGGTCTGGAGATTTAGATGCCATGAGGATTGATTGAAATGGACAATGTATTGATAGATACAAGTGTATGGATTAATTTTTTTGGAGGAAAAGACCAAAAGATTATCAGGGCCGTTCAGGAATTACTCAGTAGAGATCAAGTGGTGATTTGTCCTCCTATTTTCCAGGAGATTTTACAAGGGCTTAAATATCCAAAAGAATTTTTAGAGATAAAGGATAAGTTGAAAGCATTGAAGCAAATTCACGTCGATCCTTTTGAGGCTGCTGAAGGTGCCGCTCACATTTATTCTGTCTTAAGGTCACAAGGTATTACTATAAGAAAGAGCTATGATTGTCTGATCGTTTGGTATGCCATTAATACTAATGCTACACTTTTTCATTTAGACAGGGATTTTATTCCGATTTCAAAGAATTTTAAACTAAGATGCTTTCAGTATGGATAGTAATTGTATTGATGTTTTTCAATAAATACTGGAAATTAAGCTTGCTTTCTAGATTTGTATGAGTTGTGAAAGTGTTTTTGTAAATTAAGAAAAACATAAACTATGAAAACATACCTTATTATTTTCTTAAGTCTATTTTTCAATCACTTTGACCAAGTAGTTGACCGAGATAATGAGTTTTCGGTCAGTATTTAGATCACAGAGTTGATGAATATGAAAGGTAATGCTGATTTGATGGATTCGGCAGGTGAGCTTATTCAGGTTATCGAACTAGGTGATGATGGCATCATCATCGGAGATATCACAATAGGAAAGGAGTGAGGGATTTATAAGACTTTGTGGAATCAAAATCATGCCCTAACGTTTAATGCATCATTGACCAAGTTGGAAAGTAATGCTCCAGAGAAGCTGATTTTTAAAAGGAAACTTATGCCTAAAAATAGCATAGTATGGAAAGGCAAAGGTGCTGAAGATATATTGGTAAAAACTAAAATAGACCGAGGAAAAGTGGTTATTACAATGGATAAGTTGGATGATGAAGCCCTATTTGCAATGATTCTCATGGAAAGAACTCATCATGCAAGATCATTGCTTATAGCGAGTACATCTTTCTGATAGGCTATTATGAAAAAGACTTGGATAGAAAAATTTCATGTAAGTAAGGAACCTACAGTGAAGCGACTGGAAAAGGCTTTTACTGATATGCCAGAGCAATCCCTTATGCTGATTGCTACACCTACATTGATAGCGGATTACTTGAGACAAGTGCCTATTGGTAAAGTTGTAGATATCAAGACACTTCGTAAGGATCTGGCATTGGAGTATGGGGCTGATCATACTTGTCCTGTCACCACTGGGATATTTTTGCGGATAGTAGCTGAAGCTGCTTATGAAGCACTTCAAGCTGGTGATACTGTTGAGTCGATCGCCCCTTTTTGGCGTGCAATAGCACCTGATTCGCCAGCTGCCAAGAAGCTATCTTTCGGTCAAGAATTTTTGCTGCAAATGAGGCAGAGAGAAGAGATCTAAGCTATGTAGTTTGCGTAGGGTAGGTAGAAAACCAGTTGTTGTGAGATTTTCAAATTTTTGATGCTTTTATAGTTGCTTCAGCTTTTGAAAATAATTGTGATGTTTTATATACAGAGGATTTACAGCACTTAATGGTTGTAGAAGATAAATTGAAAATAATTAATCCATATATAACCTAAGTATCATCCCAAATCAGCAAACCAAAATTTCTTCTCGACTTCTTCGCCTTGAGCTGTCTTGAAGTGATAGGACTTACTGACAACCCCTTTCATGGTGATGGTGATGGGTTTTTTGAATATTGGACCATCGTAGCAAAAGGTGTGAAATTCACCATTTTCTCCACAAGGATCAACTTGATCTGTTAAGCTGTCTAAAAAATCGTGATCAAATGTTTTTCCTACCCATTTTTCAGCTATTTTATCCGCATCAGCTGCACAGATCAAAGTTCTGAATCCTTCGGATATGAAATTGTAAGCAGTTTGTTTTGTGTTATTTTTCCACAAAGGAAATAGCGCTTTGAAGCTCCTTTTTGCGAGCTGATCTTCCCTGTAGGTTTTCAAGTCTTCTAGGAAAATGTCTCCATAAGCAATGCTGCTTATGCCTGACTCCTGCAATTCATCCAAGTACTTGTTGATGGCTTTTTCATAAGCGACATTATCACCACTAGCAGGGTAGTAGAGCTTATCAAGGGGTAAGCCTATAGCATCTGCTTGGGCTTCTATCAATGATTCATGGATGCCATGCATGCCTACTCTACGGCTTTCTTCGCCAAAAGTAGTATGCAATCTAGCGATTTCAATATTTGGGTCATTCATCAGTTTCCAGAGGGCAAAAGCACTGTCTTTGCCTCCTGACCAACTCATGGATATTTTTATCTTACTCATTTCGATGATTTCTTGACACCAAAGGTAAGGAATATTTAGGGTAGTAGGTTTCTAGAAGAACCGTTGAATTTGGTGATACTGATAGCGGTGCAGTTTTCTGGTATCGCTATATTTCTGCTGTTTTGTGATAGATAGCCGCTTCCATAAGGTAGCTCAAGAACTTTGTCTACCTCATTATCCATGCGAAAAATCACTTTGAAATCATCACCCTCTAGTTTTAGATGATTTATTCTATCCTTTTTCTCTTTCCTCCTAAAAACCTTTAATTCACCTTGATGCTGTTTGGCAATAAGTAAAGTCTCTCCATTTTTTCTTGTAAGACCTACCAAAGCCCTACCTTCACCAGAAACTTCAAACCCACTGTTATTTTGAGGTGAAAGATTTTTCCCTTCCAAACTTACATCCAATACATTGCCATAGGAGGCATCATGCCTTCCACTTACTGATTCATTGCCATAGAAATTTCCTGTCATGAAGATTTGGTCATGTATGTGGTCAAAATAAGTTCCAAAACTAGGAGCAAGTTGAGTTTCTACAGGAAGAGGGGCAAGTTGGTATTTTCCATTTTCGTCTTTTTTCAAAATACTACTTTCAAATTGATGTGCCTTTAGTACTTGGGCTTTATCCAATTGCTCTTTGTCGAAGAAGTTTTCTAAGTTATACTTTGCAAATTCTGAATACTTCAAAAACCTGTTTTTCCAAGAAGGAACTTGGCTTACAAGCTTATCCCTGCCATCCACTGGATAGTGTCCATCAATTAGATAAGAGAACATGATGGGATCAATACTTCCATTATTATCAAAATCATCAGCAATAAGCACCAATGGCCTTTCAGTATTCACTTCCCAGCGTGTATTTTTCCCTGCATTACCGAGTAGGTATCTCGGATAGCCATTAGAGTCTGTTCCATAGGTCTGAATGCTGTTCCACCAGCCTTCTGAGTGACTCGGGGCATAAGTTGTAGATACATTTTCGAAGATCACTTTATCCTCGTGCTTTGCTTGTTTGAAAAAGGTAATGGGCATCCATTCACCTAGGATAATCAAGTCTATTAATCCATCTTGATCGAAATCGGTCCAAAGCGCCGAACTGATCATTCCTAATTCCGACATATCAGGAATCAGTTGGCTGGTTTTATCGATGAACTTCCCATCTTGAAATGAAAGTAAGACAGCTGGTGGCGCTAGGGGATACTTTCCTGGTATCACCCTTCCTCCAATAAAAATCTCGAAATTCCCATCGCCATCAATGTCGGCTGCCGTAGCGATAGACCCGCTGAAGTTGGTGCTTGGAATGTCTGCTTCATACTTACTGAAATTACCCTTGCCATCATTGAGATAGAGTCTGTCAGCGTAGTTGTCATCATCTTCGGGGAAGCGACTGCCACCACTCACTACATAGAGGTCTAAGTCACCATCTTGGTCGATATCTATGAGCAGGCAACCCATATCATCGGCTGATTCCTCACTAAGAATTTCCTTTTTTGTGAAATTTCCTTTTTGATCTTGGATAAAAACAAACCTGGGTTCACCAGAAGATCCACCTACAAATAGGTCATCCAGACCATCACCATTGATATCACCTACAGCCATACCTGGCCCATTTTCAGAATGCTTGTGTGGTAGCAGTCGCTGCCTATTAAAGTCATTGTAAATGCGATGCGCATGTGTATGAACAATTCCAACCTCACCTGAAATCTCCTCAAAGGTATAAGAATGGTTCAGTCGATCTGGATTTTTAGCATCATTAGCATTCTTGTAATCAAGTTTTATGGTTTGATTTGGTTCTATGTTGCTTAGCTGTTGTATTTTGCCATCAGGCCAAACTACATCAAGCTTGATGTCCTGAGCCGCTTTGTCAATTCCAAAATGTGCTATAGGTTCGACAAAGGACTTGTATCCTCGGGTAGGGTAGTGTTCGTAGTATTGGGTCTTGGTTTTGCCAAGGTGTTGATAGCTCAAGGAAAGCTTGGAACCAAGTCCCATGGTGTTTAATGAGGAGCCAGTAATTTGAAATTTCAGGAAATTACCGGAATCGGATTTTTTTTCCTGATGGAGGTTTTGGTAAATGTAGGCCTCTTCATTGAGGTTGTTGATCACCAAGTCTAAGTCCCCATCATTGTCAAGGTCTACATATACCGCCCCGTTAGAGATAGAAGCATGATTCATTCCCCAATCTTGACTCTTATCGGTAAAGGTTAGGTCTCCTTTGTTTTGATAGAAGTAATTATTCAAACTAACTTCTTTAAGACTTGCCATTCCTTCTAGGAGATAGGCTCTTCTCTCTTCAGGAGTAGAAAATGTACTTAAGGTTTGCTTAAAGTTGATATGATCCATATCTGTCACATCTTTACCATAGCCATTGCTAACAAAGAGGTCTTTTAATCCGTCATTATCAAAGTCAGCAAACAAGGGACTCCAGCTCCAATCAGTCATCGCCACACCTGCCAAAAAACCGATTTCACTAAATTTTCCATTGCCTTGATTGAGCTGTAGGGTGTTGCGCACATATTGTGGCTCGTATCCTCGAGAGAGGTTGCTTATGAACAAGTCATAGTTTGCAGTAGGGGCAAACATGGTTTTTTGCCTATAATTATCTGGTGGAAACATGTCCAGAACCATGATATCAACCAATCCATCATTGTTGAAATCTGCAATATCAACACCCATGGCATTGAAGCTTTGGTGTTTTAGCATTCGGTCTATTTGGTTTGTGAATGTGCCATCTCCGTTGTTGATATACAGGAGGTCATTGGTAATAAAGTCATTGGCTACATAGATGTCTGGGAAGCCATCCTGATTGATGTCACTGATAGCCAGACCAAGTCCATAGCCTTCTATCATAATCCCAGCTTCTTGCGTCACATTCGTAAAGCTTCCGTCTCCATTATTTCTGTACAGCTTATCATTACTCTTGCCTCTTCCTGATTTTTCTCTTGGTCTAGAGGTATTCCTTTGAAAGGATTCCATGGCATTGGAAAGGATGTAGAGGTCAAGGTGACCATCCAGATCATAATCAAAGAATGCAGCTTGGGTATTGTATCCTCTGTCATCTATGCCATATTCAGCCGCTGACTCTTTGAATATTGGGATACCATCATCATCAGTGCCTTGGTTGACAAATAACAAGTTTGGGTTTGGGTTGCTTTCATCTCGGTTGGAAATGCTCAGGTAAATGTCTAATAGCCCATCATTGTTTATATCTACTATTGTGACACCTTCTGCCCAAGTAGAAGTACTGATGTTAGCAATTTCACTGATATCTTTGAATTGGAAGTTTCCTTGATTGAGGTAGAGCTTGCTAGAAACTTGATTGCCTGCGAAAAATAAGTCTGGGAGCCCATCATTGTTGAAATCTCCCACAGCAACACCACCACCATTGTAGATATAGTCAAAATCTAAGATATTGAAATCGTCGTTGATATCTATGATGTTATTGAAATCTACACCAGTTTCACTTGATTTGAGTAGCTTGAACATAGGTGCTTCGTGCTCTGACTCTACTTTACATGAGGTAAAAAAATGAAAGGACAAAAAAAAGATCATACAGTAGTATGTACTAGAAGCTACCGATTGTATTATTTCATTACTGGAGATTTTCACGAGCTTTGGGTCTTAGCGTCTTGGTATTATAATTAATAGCGGGGTAAGATATGGATTTTTATAAAAAGGGAAGGTTTTGAGTGTAAATTCAGCAAGGAAATTACTTTTAACATTCCCTTAGCAAAAGGACTTTTCAAGGTTTAACCTTTTTCTAAATCTATAAATCAACTTGGTCAAAAGATATTAATTCCATTTTTTACCCTTGAAGGGTTTTTATGAAACGATTTCCCTAATAAAATCTGAAATAGCTAAAGTGTATAGAACTGCAAAAACCCGAAATACAAACTTCGGGTTTTTACAATTTCATTTTAGATATTAATATTTTGATGAATTAATACCCTGGATTTTGATCATCATTGGACAATGCAGCATTGTTGTCAATTTCTGCAAATGGCAATGGCATCAAATCATGGTGAGGGCGAAAGTTGGGAACAGGCTCATTCTGAAGGAAACCTTGTCTTCTCCATCTTCTGATATCCCTGTTTCTGATTTGCTCACCAGGGAATTCCACTTGTCTTTCATGCTGTATCGCAATCCTCATTTGCGCTTGTGTACCAGTTGGATACTGAGCAGTAGGGTAGAGTGGCATATCCACATCCGCTCTCTGTCTGGTAGCATTGAGGAATGGCAAAGCAGCCGCGGTATTTCCTGTTTCATTCTCTACCTCAGCCATCATCAAAAGTACATCAGCGTATCTAATTACCCTAAAGTTGATGCCAGAGGCCATATTTTCAGCTGCTTGTTTGTAGATCATGGTATATTTTCTCCAAGCAGGTCTAGAAGAGTCTCCCGAAAAACTTTCTTCATTCAACACATTATTTCCATTGTTATAGGTATCACCTAGCTGATAGAAGTTATAAGAAAACCTTGGATCATCTTTGGTTGCACCATTTGAGATTCTTTCAAATGCATTGATCAGTGAAGTGCCAGGGACTAAGTTTTTCCAAGCTGTAGGACTATATTCCTGGCCTCTAAATGTAGAGAAAGAAATACCGGATCCATCTCCGTCCCATACGTTAGCATCACCAAAATCTCTTGTCATGATTACTTCAAAGACAGATTCTTGATTGTGTTCATTTTCCTCTTCAAAGTTAGAAAGGTATCTGGGCATCAAGCTGTATTCTCCAGAGCTGATTACAGCTTGTAAAGCTGGTCTAGCAGCTGCATAATCTCCTCTGAATAAATGTACTTTTGCAAGCATCGCTAATGCGGCAGCATTGGTCGCCCTACCTAGGTCAGCGCTACCATAAGAGGCTTTGTTTGGAAGAAGGTTTGCTGCTTCTGTCAAGTCACTGATGGCTTGTTGAAAGGTCTCTTCTTCAGTTGATCTTGGTGTGGCGCTATCGATAGAGGTGGCCATAGTAGTCATCAATGGCACTCCGCCCCAGAGTGATCCAAGCTCATAGTATGCCCATCCTCTTAGGAAATATGCTTCTCCTTTGATTCTATTTCTCAAACTTTCAGTGATTTCTTCAGCTACATTGTCAGCATTGTCCAATACAATGTTTGCTCGGTGAATCACCCTGTACCAGCCTCTCCAGTTCGAGATGATCAATGGGTTTGAAGGGTCAATGGCCCCTGCGATGATCTGATTTCTATGTGCTTCTAATTGACCACCTCCAGATGCAACATCATCTGAGAGCATGTCTTGCAAGAAGAAGTATTCTCTTATATAAAGATCTAACCCTTGCAATGCTGCATATGCTGAGTTGATACCAGCTGTAAGCTGTGGACCTGAAACGAAAAACGTTTCTACTGATAGTTGATTTGGGTTGATGGGATTCAGTTTATCCTCATCACATGAAACAACCCCAATCAAAAGCAATAATCCTGTAATTATTAACCTGATTTTCATTATTTTATTCTTTAGTATTTTGGGTTAAAACGTAAGTTGTAGACCACCTATAAAGGTTCTTGCAGCTGGATACTGACCAAAGTCAATACCTTGACCAAGTGTTGTGTTGATACCTGTTCTTGCAGCAATCTCTGGATCATATCCTGTATAGTTGGTGAAGGTTAGTAGGTTTTGTCCAGATACGTAAACTCTCACTCTTGAGATTGACCCCTTGCTGATTTGTTCTACAAAAGTACTTGGAACAGTATAACCAAAGCTTAGGTTTTTCAACCTTAAGAATGATCCGTCCTCAATCCATCGTGAACTAGCTCTTGCATTTCTGTTTGGATCACTATTTATGGCTCTTGGGAAATCAGTATTCCTATTGTTTGGTGTCCATCTGTCATTTACAACTGAACTTGCATTGAATAGTCTTGTCATCCCTTCAGTATGGAACCTAAGTAGGTTGAAGATTTCATTTCCCTGAACCCCTTGCCAGAACATAGAGAAATCGAAGTTTTTGTAATTGGCAGAGAAATTCAAACCATAAGTGAAGTCAGGCATGTAGTGACCTAAATAGGTTCTGTCATTGGCATTGATTTCACCATCATCATTTAAATCTGCAAACCTGATGTCACCAGCAGCTGTATGGATTTGTGGATTATATGGGTCATCACCTTCTGGTAGATTTTGTCTCGGAGCAGAAAGCGCTTCCTCATTGCTTTGGAAAATAGATTCAGTTAACCAACCATAGAAGTAGCCAATTGGCCTACCAGCTTCTGTGAAAGTCAAAGGGTCTCCTTGGAAATCAGGACCAAATATGGTGTTTCCAGAGCCTAAAGAAACCAATTCGTTTCTTACAAAACCGATGTTTCCGTCCACTGCAAACTGGAAGTCTCCAGTGTATTTTCTATATCCCAAAGTAAGCTCTATACCTCTATTTGAAACAGTTCCTACGTTAGCCACTGGAGCTCCATCATATCCTAATGAAGGAGGGATTGGAACACCCAAGATCATGCCCTCAGTGGTATTGTCAAACCACTCAAAAGAGAAGTTCAACCTGTCATCGAACAGGCCTAAATCAAAACCTATGTTTTTCATGATCGTAGTTTCCCATCTTAAATTTGGGTTGGCGAGTGTAGATATTGTACTACCAGCAGCTGTAGTTCCACCAAATGGGTAGAAGAAATTACTGTTGATCGTAGCTTGATACACGTAGTTACCGATCTGGTCATTTCCTGTTTCACCATAACTTGCTCTCAATTTCAAATCACTGAGCTGCGTCAAATTCTGCATGAATCCTTCTTCGCTCAGTCTCCAACCAGCAGAAATTGACGGGAAAGTACCCCATTTGGAGTTTGGCCCAAATCTAGATCCACCATCTCTACGAATAGATGCACTGAATAGATATTTCTGGTCATAATCATAGGTGACCCTTGCCAAATAGGAGATCAAAGCATATTCAAGTTTATCACTTGTTGCTGTCATGTTCTGAACACCTTGCAGCTCGCGGATTTCATTGGTTAGGAAATTTTGACCAGATCCACCGAGTGATGTGCTAAGGAATGTTTGCTGCTCTACAACACCTAATATGTTAAATGAATGCTTGTCTATCGTTTTTGAATAAGAAAGCTGATTGGATATCAACGGCGAGAAAAAGCTGAACCTATTCTGCCCAATTACTGCAAATGGCTGCTCATGGAAATCACCAGCTCTGTATCTTGGGACATAATCATTGTTTGTTCCAAGGGCTAGATCTGTACCTACCAAAAATTTGTATTTCAGACCATCTATGATGTCTACATCCAGGTAAGCCGTTCCAAGAACTTTGTATTCTTGCAGTCTGTTGGTCCTCAGCTCTGCATTCAAAACTGGGTTCTCTGCATCAGATCCATCTACTCTGTCAGGACCTCTAAATCCACCTAGTCTATTCTCATCTCTCACCGGCAGGTAAGGAACGGACTTCACCATGTGTTCAAGCTGCGTTCTACCTCCGACAAAAGGCTCTTCATTTCTACTGGAGTAAGCAATGGTCAATGTTTGACCAACCTTGACTCTATTACTTAATTTGATTTCAGTATTTGCTCTGAAAGAGAATCGTTCGAAATCCGTTCCTCTCATGATACCTTCTTGACCAAAATATCCTGCTGATACATTGTAAGTAACGGATTCATTACCACCCGAAATTCCAACATTGTGATCTTGGATAGTTGCTTGACGGAACATTTCACCTTGCCAATCTGTGTTTACATCGGCTAAATCTCCTAAGTTATCAAATCGGGCAGGAGCTGGCTCTCCAGCATTTCCTAATAATTCTCTACCAAAGGCAATGTATTGATCTCTATCCAGCAGATCGAGTGTTCTCCAAGCTCTTTGAGTACCTACATAGGAGTCTACAGTTACTTTTGCTTTTCCTGGCTTACCTTTTTTGGTAGTCACCAAGATAACACCATTGGCCGCTCTTGAACCATAGATCGCAGCAGCTGATGCATCTTTCAATACTTCGATGGACTCAATATCTGCTGTGTTGATGGAGTTTAATCCACCTGCAGGTACACCATCGATTACGTATAGCGGATCATTATTTCCAACTGTACCGATACCTCTGATTCTTACTACTGGATTGGTGCCTGGTGCTCCAGCATTGGTGACATTGACACCAGCTGCTCTACCTTGGATCGCTGATGCTAAGTTAGGTACAGGGAGTTCGGTAATTTGATCCGAAGAAATAGAGGTAATGGCACTGGTGACCGTGGCTCTTTTTTGTGTACCATAACCCACCACAACTACCTCAGAAAGTGATTCTTGTGTTGGTTCTAGTGAGATGTTGAATGTTGTAGTGTTTCCTACTACTCTCTCGATTTGGGTGTAGCCAATAAAGGAAAACACTAAAACGGAATTGGAGGAAGGTACACTTAGGTTAAATGTACCATCAATGTCTGTAGCTGTACCTGTAGTACTGCCTTTGACAAATACGTTTACACCAGGAAGTGATTCTCCAGTATCACCATCCTTGACAGTCCCTGTAACTTGGATTTGTTGATTTCCCGCTTGAGCAAAGGATTCATTTGGTTGGTAGAAAAACCACAATGAGAGCAAGCCTAATAGAGCAATGCTTTTGCCCAATCCGCTGGGGGTTTTTGGGTAAATTGTTTTTTGCATAGGTTAATTTGGTTTTGAATAATGAAAATTTTTTACATCAATCTTTTGGGTAATTATTTAAGTATTTGATTTGATTTACAACTTTGAATTTATGTAAAAGGATTTGATATCTGATCGTATCCTTGTCTTGAAAACAGGAAAAAATGAGTAAATATTTCGGTTAAGAGAATAAAAAGAAATCGATTGCATTTTGTTGCAACATTGTTCATATGAGCAAATTTGGCCATTTATAAAGAAAATTACTGCCGAAATCCTTTTATAAAATTTGTAATAAAATTGCGCTTAGAAGAAAAAGTGTTAAAATCTTTTTTTATTTACTTAATTTATAAAAATATTACAATAAATGATTTTTTCTATCTTTAAGAAAAGTAAATCTTAATCTTCTTAAAACAGTAAGTCAAAAATGATGAGAGGTCTATATTGAATGCTTTTCTTTGCATAGATCATATAGATGGTGAAATTTCAGAAAAGCTTGAAACTAAATCTTAGAAGCTTTTAATAAATCGTAGACCAAAAATAAATATCTTTGGTCTACGATCAACAGCAAGTCTTCTGTTTTATCTCCTAAAATAGAAACCAGAAGGTCCCACACCTGTTGGAATGGTTTTTACTTGTTCACCATTTTGATCGAGCACTATGGCAGTACCTGATCCTTGAAGCCCATTGTCATCTGATACATAAATGTACTTATCAGTGGCATCATAACCTATTCCGTACATCCTTCTTCCTTCATAGAATTCTGAATCAAGTATTTGACCAGAAGTAATAGATATTTTGCTAATCATATCGAAATAGTCAGGGTAGCCAGAACTTGACACAATGTAGGCTTCTCCAGCTTCAGCCAAAGCAAGTCTTGCTGTAGCATTTTGAATGGCTATCTCGGTGGTATTTGATATGCTATAATTGGTTCTGTTGATTTCGTGGAAATATATGGCAGTGGAAGTTCTTGCAAATAATAGTAGTTTACCATCCAATTCGATAAAACTAGCTGGTGTACCTGCGATTTCTATACTCCTTTCTACTTCATCTCCACCTATAGGCAATACATCAATGGTTCTAGCCGCTCTACACACGATTAAGATGTCATTGTTGATTTTGTATAATTTTTCCGGACTACTGGATGTTGGGATTCTTTTAGAAACCTGACCACCTGAAAGGTTGTCCACTACAGCGATGTAGGAGTCATTGAGTTGCCAGTTGCTGTCATATGGACCATGATCCGAGATATACAATTTGTTGTCTGCTACGATGAGAGATCTTGGCTGGATCAATTCTGGATTTTCCTCACTTCCTTCTACAGACCCAATACTTTGAAAGGTGTTCTTATTCACAATCTCCACCTTTCCAGTATTAGAGACTAAGTAGAAGAAATCATTATGAAGGACAAGATCTTGAAGTACCCCAGCGAATGGTCTGTTGTTTACCTGCTCAAAAATATTTTGCTGCACCTGTCCAGTTGTGAAATTGTAATGGCTCACATCGCCATCTCTGGAACTGAAATTCCCCTCATTAATGATCAAAAGACCTCTTTCAAATTCTCCTAAAGGGGTTTCGTCTCTACTGCTATCACAAGAGTAAATGAATAATGATAAGGCTAAGAGATAGCCAAGTAGTCTAAAGTTTCTCATAAGTTTACATTTATATTAATTTGATAATTTCTTCCAGGCATAGCTCTCAGCCGAAGCACTTGATAATCGCTATTTGTCAGGTTGTTGACTTGAAGACCAAGCGTGGCGTTAATCGTAGAAAAGAGCTTCAATTTGTGATTGATACCCAAATCCAAAAGTCCATAGGGTGCTACTGCTGAGATGTTGTCTGTATTCACATATCGCTCACCTACCCAATGGCCGTTGATCATGGCTTCAGTTGATTGGTAGGCTATTCGAATATTGCCTTGAGCTTTGTGCTTAGGTGTTAGTGGTAATTGATTGCCCTGTGAGCGATCATTGGAGGAGATGTTGTTTAAAATTGTGGCAAGTGTATAGTTGTAGGTCGCACTTAAGCTGACTTTGACATTTCCATAAGTCTTAGATGCAGCCCCAAAGTACTCAATGCCTTGGTTTCTAACTTCACGGATATTTTCAGGACTCCAAAAGCTTCCCCTTGGTAGCCAAATGATCCAATTGTCTACCCACATGCTGTAAATGTTGATTTGATTACTTAGCTGAAATCCATTTTTTTCCAGTTCTTGTTTCAAGCCAATTTCAGAACTGATGCTTTTCTCGGGTTCGATATCTGGGTTGCCACCAGGTACCCAAAACCTATCATTAAGTGTGGGAATCTTGAAACTTCTAGAAACAGCGGTATGGGTACTAATTTTATTGTGTTCCCCTTTTCTAAAAGTCCATTCTGCTCCAGCACTAGGGGTGAAAGGTGCCAAAGTGCCATCGTAGATCATTTGCCTAAGGTTGATTGAAATGGCTAGATCTGAAATTGGGCGAATATTTATAGCTTGGTAAAGCTCTGTCCGATCATCAGTTGCCTGATAGCTGCTTAAGTTTCCTCTTACATGATTGTGGCGAATGCCAGATTTTGATTGGAGCTTTTCTGATACAGTCCAGTCTACATCTGTGGATAACAAATACTGCACTGTTTGACTCAAACTGCCATTGAAATCGATTTCATCCAATACTACACCTGACTTTATATTCCAGATCAAATTGCTAGAGAACTGATTGTAATCGACCACTGCACGAAAATTCCTATCTACCTGTTGATCCCGATCATTGGAACCCATTACCGGTTGGATTTGCCTATCGCTGAAGTTATACCAAATAGAAGTGCTGAGTTGTTGCTTTTTGCTTAGGTTCCAAGCCAAATCTTGCATGGCACCAAATTGCTCAACAGCTGCATGTCTTTGTCTTTCCTCAGGGCTACCAGCTCTCGCTAGGTTATTGAATTTGAAGTTGTTTTTTGTATAGTTCCTATAAGCTCGTGTTCTTGTAGAGAAATTTTTATTAGAAAATTCATACGCTACCAGTTGATTCCATCTTCCGAAGCTACCTAGGGTTGTATTTATTCTTGTTTGATGTCCTTGATTGAATTGATTTCGGCTGTTGAGGTGCACTGCTCCACCTATCGCATCTGTGCCATAAAGTGCTCCAGCACTACCGTAGTGAATGGTAGCTTGATCAAATCCACCTACAGGGATAATCGAAAAATCAGCTTGTCCCAAAGAGGGACTATTTACCGGTAGGCCATTCCAGAAAACAGCATTATGTCCAGCAGAAGTACCTCTCATGGTCAAAGAAGCGAGCATGCCTGGTCCATATTGTCTAAGAAAAAGCCCTGTTCGCTGTTGTAAAACTTCTGCAAAAGCTTGCCCTTGAAAATCAGCTAAATCTCTTGAATCTATTGTATGTAGTGTCTGGCCATGGCTGAATTTCTCAAGAGGAGAGGCATAGACATCTATAGCATGAAGTTCTACAGTATCTTGTAGGCTATGCTGGTAAGTAGCTGTATCCAAATTCAAGGATACAAAGCATAATAAACTGATGAGCAACAATTGTTTTGAAGTTAAATAATGGCAACTGATTATTTAAACTCATTGCAAGTGCGAAATTTGTTGTGAGAGAAATGAGGGTGATACAAGCAAATGGCTTTCTAGAATACTAAAAGGATGTGGTCCTTAATCTGCTTACTCCAAGAGCTGTACCAAGTTCTTTTCATCTCCGCCTTTCACCCGAAAGCTTTGAATTTGAGTAGAAAAGGCAGGTCTCCTGGCTTCCTTGGATTTACCGGCCTTCTCATCCTCTCCCGATTGTGATCGGGATGAACAATGGCATTGTGGAGGCAAATCACTTTCTCAGCATTTTCTGAGAAAAGGTTACAGTTGCGGGGACAGCTTCGGTATTACACCGAATTCCCTTTTAATCTCGAGGGCCTGATTTAGGATCGAGAACCAATTCAGGCTGCAAACATAAGGATTCAAATTGAAAGTTTTCAAACAAACTTTGGAAAAATGATTTGAAATCCTTCTGGATTGAAATTATCTTTTGAAAAATAAATTGGAGTAGCTTTATATCTGCTTTTGAGTGAAAACTCAATCCCATTTGTATCTTTGAGGTGATTTTGGCTTTATTTAACCCATTATGAAATCCTTTCAAAAAACACTAAAAACAATCCCTTTATTATTTTTAATCATCTTTTTGCTTCCCTCATGTGAGCAAAAGACAAATTCATTCCAGCCTGATGTAGAAGAAATAGAAAACCTCTATGCTAAAGGTTTTCAGGTGTTTAAAGGAAAAGGTTATTGGGTCTTGGAAGTGACAAAAGCTTTTTCAGGATCACATGACCCCTTCAAATATTTGATTTTGGAAAACAAAGATATTACCCGACCAGATGGGGATTTTGATGCCGTAGTTACGTTACCTGTTGAGCAGGTGATTTTGACATCGACTACTCAAATTCCGCACTTGGATTTACTTTCATGTACCGAAAGACTTATTGGTTTTCCCAACTTAGATTTAATATCAAGCACTGATACGAGAAAACGCATCGAGCGTGGTCAGGTGCGAGATTTGGGATCAGGTGCTCAAGCAAACGTGGAAATGATGGTAGACTTAGAACCTGATTGGGTGATGATCTCTACGATGGGTGAAGATTTGAAGCATTTGGATTTATTAAAAACTGCAGGCATTCCAGCGGTGATCAATGGTGAATATGTAGAGCAGCATCCACTTGGAAGGGCAGAGTGGATAAAGTTTACAGGAGTATTGTTGGGGAAATTTGAAGCATCTTGCAATGTCTTCGATGAAATAGCCAAAAATTATCAAGAGGCAAATAAGCTCGTGGAGCATAAATCTTCAGGAAGGAAACCTAGCGTAATGGCAGGAGTAATGTATAAAGATATCTGGTATGTGCCCGGGAATGATTCTTGGGGTGCACAACTACTGAAAGCCGCAGGTGGTAAATATGTCTTTGAAAATCAATCTGGTACTGGAAGTGCTCAGCTCAGTTATGAGCATGTCTTAGATCAAGCTCAAGATGCTGATTATTGGCTTGGTGCTTCTGATTATACTTCTTTAGAAGCATTGAGATTATCAGACAATAGGTATGGAAATTTTGAGGCATTTAGACAAGGGAAAGTTTATTCTTACACATCGAAAAAAGGGGCGACAGGAGGTATAGAATACTTTGAGCTTGGCTATATGCGCCCTGATCTTATACTTAAGGACCTTATTAAAATCTTGCATCCGGAGTTATTGCCAGATTATACAATGTATTTTTATGCCAAGTTGAATGAGAATTAAGGGAAAGCATAATATCCTTTTTGCAATGATGCTACTGATGCTCATATTGACTTTTTTTATCAATATGAGCATAGGATCAGTATCTATTCCTTTCAATGAGATTGTTAGCAGGCTTTTAGGGAATGAATTCCCTAGAAAATCATGGGAAATCATCATCTTTGAATACAGGTTGCCAAAGGCATTTACGGCTGTTTTAGCAGGTATAGCGCTTTCAGTTAGTGGCTTACAGATGCAGACATTTTTCAGAAACCCACTGGCAGGGCCTTATGTATTAGGTATTAGCTCAGGAGCAGGTTTAGGAGTTGCCTTGTTGGTGATGGCGGGTTCTGCTTTTGGAATAAGTTTTTTTTCAGGCGGAGTAGGCATATGGGTTGTAGTAATTGCAGCAGCTTTGGGAGCTATTTTAGTTTTGTTATTGATGAGTTTTACTGCATGGAGGGTTAAGGATAGCATGACGCTTTTGATCGTAGGACTGATGTTTGGTAGTTTGGCAGGAGCGATAGTGTCAGTATTGTCTTATTTCAGCGATGCAAATCAGCTCAAAGTATATACAGTTTGGTCTATGGGCAGCTTAGGGAGTACTTTTGCTGGTCAATTAGAGTTGTTTTTTGCTGCATGTTTGGTTGGCTTGTTGCCAGTTTTGGTATTTATCAAGTCATATAATGCAATGCTTTTGGGAGAGTCTTATGCTAAAAGTATGGGGGTAAATATCCAAAGGTTGAGATGGGGAATGATTATCAGTACGGGGATTTTGGCAGGCTCAGCAACCGCATTTTGTGGCCCTATTGCATTTATTGGCATTGCTGTCCCACACATGGCACGTTTGATTTTCAAGACTGGAGATCACAGGGTGTTGTTTCCTGCATCAGCTTTGCTGGGAGCGATCGTTTTGTTAGTATGTGATGGTATCAGTCAGCTTCCAGGTTCGGCTCAAACCCTTCCCATCAATGCTGTCACATCTCTGGTAGGGGCTCCGATGGTGATATGGCTGATTTTGAAAAGGAATTTTAGCAAAGAGTTTTAATCAAAATGGCAAATGGAAAATAGAAAAGTTGTTTTGAGATCAAAAAACCTCAAGCTTGGCTATAGGAAGAATGGGGCGAAAATTGTTGTGGCTGAGGATCTTGACTTAGAGCTGTATGCGGGGAAGCTTACCTGTTTGTTAGGTCCCAATGGAGTGGGGAAGTCTACGTTAGTGAAGACAATCATGGGGCAATTGCCCAAGCTGTCAGGTGATATTTTGCTTCATGAAAAATCAATTGAAAAAATATCAAATGTTGAACTGTCAAAGAAGGTTGCTGTAGTATTGACAGATAAGGTGAGCTTGGGAAATGTGACAGTATACCAGATGATTGCTTTGGGTAGAATTCCACACACTTCTTGGCATGGAAGTATGTCAAAGCTAGATCATCAAAAGGTTGAAAACGCAATTCAAATCACCAAAATCAACTATTTACGAAATTCCGTGTTGAGTGAATTGAGTGATGGCCAGCTTCAAAAAGTGATGATAGCTAGGGCTTTGGCTCAAGATGGAGAGTTATTGATCTTGGATGAGCCTACAGCCCATTTAGACATGATCAATAGGTTTGAAGTTATGCATCTTTTGAGAAGGATTGCCAAAGAAGAGCATAAAGCAATTTTGGTAGTCACTCATGATCTGGATATTGCAATTGATACGGCAGATGAGTTTTGGATCATGCAGTGTGGTCAGCCTATGGTATGTGGTACACCAGAAGACCTGATCATCAGTGGTCGAATCAATCTGCTACTTCCTGATGAAAAACTTCAATTTGATCTTTTCTCGGGCAAAGTTCAGGATGCTAGTCCATTTAAGTACCCAGCTATCTTTGGAAATGAAACATTGGCACGTTGGCTGAAATCGATTATTAGAAAAAATGCCCAATCATTTTCTGAACTTGATATTGAAATAAGCATTGAGAATGCACCATTTCTATTGACAGTGAAAGATGGAGACAAATTAGAGCATTTTTATTCGTTTCAGCAGTTTATAGCTGATTTTACTATTCGTTGAATTGCGTCATTGTTATATTGATTCCTATGGTACAGAAAGATAAAGTCATCTCAATGGCTTTGTCCATATACATAGGCAGTTCATCAATTTCTTGCTGTGTCCACCTTCCCAAGACATATTCCACTTGTCTACCTTTTGGGTAGTCATCACCGATACCAAATTTCAGTCGAGGATAGTCTTGACCTCCAGTAAGTTCTTCAATATTCTTAAGTCCATTGTGTCCAGCTGCTGATCCTTTGCCACGCATTCTCAATTTGCCAAATGGGAGTGCTACATCATCTACGATTACCAATACATTTTCTTTGGAAATATTAAGCTCTTTCATCCAATAGTTGACCGCTTTTCCACTTAGGTTCATGTAAGTAGTGGGCTTGATCATGTGAACCTGCCGACCTTTATACTTAAACTCAGCTGTAAAAGCTAACCTTCCACTTTTCCATGAGGCTTCATGCTTGTCAGCAAGTCTATCTAATGTTAAAAATCCTACATTATGCCTGGTCAATTCATATTCAGGTCCTATGTTGCCCAAGCCAACGATTAAGTATTTCATATGTCAATTTTCTTTCTAAGCTTATATCTAGTTTTTTTCACCTCAATCGAAAAAAAAATGATTGAACATGTTTTAAATGTAAAAATAAAAAATCCTGCTCGCGAACAAGCAGGATTTTTAAATATTGCATAAAGCTGTGATTATTCAGCTTTTTTACCTCTAAGTGCTCTTGGTATACCGATCGTAGCGATAGATACGTTAGGGCTTGTAAGGATTTCAAAACCTTCTACTGACAACTCACTTACTTTTACAGATTTACCTAAGTCTAGGTGAGAGATGTTTACTGGAATTCTATCAGGAAGATTAGCAGCAAGACCTTTTACTTGAAGCGTTCTAGCTTTCATTTCCAACTTACCACCTTTTTGGATACCTGGGGAAGTTCCTTGGATATCTACTGGGATGTCCATTTTGATAGGTCTGTCTTCCGTATATGCCAAGAAGTCAGCATGAAGCAATACCTCAGATACTGGGTGGAATTGAGCTTCTCTCAAGATAGCTTTCACCTTTGTACCTTCGATGTTCAACTCTACCATGTGAACATCTGGCGTGTAGATCAAGTCTCTGAAAAGGATAGCAGGAGAGTGGAAGTGAATCTGCTCTTTGATACCTGGGCCGTAAACTACACAAGGAACGCTTCCTTCTTCTCTGATTTCTTTCAGTGCAGCTCCGTCGAGATTTGCTCTTTTAAACCCTATAATCTCTAAAGATTTCATAAATTTTAAAATTGATTTGTTATAAATAATTAAATGTAATTCTTAAATAAATAATGCAGAGATTGATGTATTTCCTGTCACTGCATGTATTGCTTTTGCGAATAGGTCTGAAACTGATATTACCCTAATTTTTTCAGACTTTTGTCTTACGGGGATAGTGTCAGTGACTACCAATTCAAGTAGCACAGAGTTTTCAATGTTTTCATAAGCTTTTCCAGAAAGTACACCATGAGTAGCTATTGCTCTTACAGATTTAGCACCTTTGTCCATGATAATCTGTGCAGCTTTGCATAGCGTACCCGCTGTATCTACCAAGTCATCTACGAGGACTACGTCTTTTCCCTCTACATCACCGATTACCTGCATAGAAGCTACTTCATTGGCTCTTTTTCTGTGCTTATCACAGACTACCATTTCTACTTCAAAATGCTTAGCATAAGACCTTGCTCTTGCAACTCCACCCACATCAGGTGCAGCAAAAATCAAGTTACTTGTATCCAAGCGCTCCAAATAGGGCACAAAGATAGCTGAACCATTTAAATGATCCAAAGGTAAATCAAAAAAACCTTGAATTTGCCCTGCATGAAGATCACAAGTCATGATTCTGTCAGCTCCAGCAGAGGTTAAGATGTTTGCTACAAGTTTTGCAGCTATAGAAACCCTTGGCCTGTCTTTTCTATCTTGCCTAGCATAGCCATAATAAGGAATTACTGCACAGACTTTATAGGCAGATGCCCTTTTTGCAGCATCTATCATCAGACATAGCTCTAGTAAATTGTCAGCGGATGGGTTGGTAGACTGTATCAAAAAAACAGTACAACCACGTACTGATTCATTGAAGCTTGGAGACATTTCTCCATCGCTAAACTTGGATAGGGTAAGGTCTCCTAGTTTTTTGCCATAGTGCTTGGCGATTTTTTCTGCTAATTGGATACTGTTGGTTCCGGCGAAGAGTTTGACCTCAGTCATTTTTGTGAAGGGTTTTGGATAAGAATCTATTTGATTTCGAATGCTTACAAATGTATGGATTTTTCATAAGCATACAGCATGTAAATTTTTAGCTTTGAATTATTATTCGATTTTAATCGGTTGTGCCACAAGTTCTTGGCCTTTTAGTTTGCCAATAATCATATATTGATCAAGCTGTAAGCAAAAGTCAATATCTGCTTCTATGTTGTGGTTTTGTAGTCTCTTGGCGTGTGAAGCTTGAGAAAGAAAGCCTTGCAAGTCACTTTCATTTGTTTCGTAGAGTGATTTCATCGCTATGGCTCCATCACAAGCAATTGAAAAATCTTCTGCTAAGGCACTTACCAACGCTCCTGCGTATAAGGAATCTTCTAAGTTGAATTTTCCTTTCCAGCCGGCACAGTGGATTAGAATGTCAGCATTTTGTGTTTTGAGGTATTGAGCAGTTGCCGAAAGGTTGATGAACGCACCTATCAAGATTTCTCTAGCTCCTGATTTTGATTTCTCTATAGCAAGTGTCCCATTGGTGGTAGTCATGGCGATTTTTTGACCTGCAAATGCATTATCTAAATAAGTCAAAGGAGAATTGCCAAGCAAAAAGCCATCTGCAGGTTGACCATTTCTTTCACCGGCTATCAGGTAGCCTTCAGCTTTCATAGACCTGCATGTTTCCAAGTCTGCTACTGGTGTGATACTGCTCACACCATTGCTCAGGGCTGTTATCATTGTGGAGGTAGCACGAAATATATCTACCACTACAACGATTTTGTCATTGATGTCATGTAAGTGAATCAGCGCTGGACTAAAGCAAACTTCTATGTTTTTTTTCATGATAGGTAAAAGAAAAACCCGCAGTGCTCAAGGAAGGCAATGCGGGTTCTATTTAATGTTTTTTGTAAAGTGGCAGTTTTTCCACCTTAGCTGGGATGTTTTTATTTCTAATTTGTATATAAATGTCTGTGCCCACGGATGCATATGCTGTTTGTACATAGCCAAGTCCTATCCCTACGGACATAGATGGTGATTGGGTGCCAGAAGTCACTTCCCCAATCGTTTCACCATCCATATTCAGGATAGGGTAGTGAGCTCTTGGAATGCCTCTCTCATGCAGCACAAAGCCAACAAGCTTTTTATCTACTCCAGCTTCCTTTTGTTTTTTGAGCTTGTCACTATTGATGAAATCTTTTGTGAATTTTGTAATCCATCCAAGTCCAGCTTCTATAGGTGAAGTCTCATCATTGATGTCATTTCCATAAAGACAGTATCCCATTTCCATTCTTAGGGTATCTCTAGCTCCAAGGCCAATAGGCTTGATGTCAAAATCTTTTCCAGCTTCAAAAATTGCCTTCCAGACCTTTTCTGCATCTTGATTTTCAACATAAATCTCAAAGCCTCCAGCACCTGTGTAACCTGTTCCAGAAATGATCACGTCTTGCACTCCTGCAAACTCACCAACAGTAAAATGATAAAATTTTACTTCCGAAAGATTTACTGGTGTCAGGGACTGTACGGCTTCTATCGCTTTAGGACCTTGGATTGCAAATAGGGAGATTTTCTCCGAAATATTTTCCAATGTAGCTCCTTCAATATTATGCTTATTGATCCAAGCCCAATCTTTTTCTATATTAGAAGCATTGACCACAAGCATGTATTTTTCATCCTCAAACTTGTATACAATTAAATCGTCCACAATTCCTCCCTGCTCATTTGGAAAGCAAGAGTATTGCGCTTGACCATTGATGAGCTTAGAAGCATCATTGGATGTTACTTTTTGAATCAGGTCCAATGCCTTCGGTCCAGTCACCATGAATTCTCCCATGTGTGAAACATCAAATACACCTACTCCTTCGCGCACAGTCTTGTGTTCCTCTATATCAGAGGTGTACCTTACAGGCATATTGTAGCCAGCAAATGGTACCATTTTTCCTCCTAATACCACGTGGAGGTCGTTGAGTTGTATCTTTTTGATGTTTTCTTCCATGATCGGGTTTATTTCTTGAGGAGGCAAAGGTAAATAAACATGTTTAAGAAAGCGAAACTGAATTTTAAATATTATACTAATGGCTTGCGGTCAGCCTATTTTTTAGGTTACTTTAGCAAAAATTCTAAAATTGAATATGTTCAAAAAAGTATCGTTTGTTGTCATTGGAATGCTGATATTGGGGATCTCTCCAGATACCCAAGCTCAAAAGGATCGCTATCAGCAGAAGGTTAAGTATGAAATGGATGTGACCATGGATGTTGAAAAAAATCAATATACAGGTACTCAGAAGCTTCATTACACAAATAATTCTTCAGATACGCTCAATAGAGCATTTTACCATTTGTATTACAATGCCTTTCAGCCCAATAGCATGATGGATGTGAGGTCAAGAACTATAGCAGATCCAGATCGTAGGGTGATGGATCGTATTCAAAACTTGAGTCCTGAAGAGTATGGGATATTAGAAGTGAAAAAGCTTTCCATGAATGGAAAACCTGTGAAGTTTGAACATGAAGAGACTATTCTAGAGGTAGATCTAGGCGAACCTATTCTTCCTGGTCAGACAGTAGTATTTGATATGGAGTTCTTTGGTCAAGTACCACTTCAAGTTCGTAGAGCTGGAAGAGACAATGCTGAAGGTATTCGGTATTCAATGTCTCAGTGGTATCCTAAGATGGCTGCATATGATACGAGAGGTTGGCATGCTAATCCATATATAGGAAGAGAGTTCTATGGCAACTTTGGAGATTTTGATGTGAAAATCACCATTGACAAGGGTTATACTTTGGGGGGTACTGGCTATCTACAGAATGCCAATGAAATCGGTAAAGGATATGAAGATGAAGGAGTAAAAGTGCCTAGTGCGAGAGGAAAAAACCTTACATGGCATTTTAAGGCTCCAAATGTGCATGATTTCATGTGGGCAGCTGATCCAAAGTATACCCACGAAAAAGTTCAAATGGAAAATGGCCCGATGGTTCATTTGCTTTATGTGAAAAATGAGAAGACGGAGGAAAATTGGGGTAAGTTGATGCAATACACTATTGATGCAATTGAATATTGTAGCGAGAATTTTGGCAAATATCCTTACGATCAGTACTCGGTAATCCAAGGTGGTGATGGCGGAATGGAGTACCCAATGGCCACTTTGATCACAGGTCACAGAAACTTACGCAGTCTTGTTGGAGTCACTGTACACGAGCTGATACATAGTTGGTATTATGGGGTTTTAGGATTCAATGAGTCTTCAGAACCATGGCTGGATGAAGGTTTCACCACTTGGGGGACTTCAGTAGTGATGGATGCAGTATTTGAAAAAGATTCAAATTTTATACATGAAGGAAGTTACCGTTCTTATTTTAGACTAGAAAATGCTGGGTATGAAGAGCCGCTCACTACTCATGGAGATCATTATAATTTGAATTCAGCTTATGGTCCAGGAACTTATAACAAAGGGGCAGTTTTTGTGGAGCAAATGGCTTATGTAGTAGGTAAGCAGAATTTTGATAAAGCTTTGCTCAAGTTATGGAATGAATGGCAGTTCAAGCATCCAAATGGGCATGATGTGATTAGGGTTTTTGAGCAAGTCAGCGGCTTAGAGCTAGATTGGTACTATGATTACTTTATAGCTTCTACAAAGTCCATTGACTATGGTGTGAAATCGGTGGAAGCCGCAGGGAATGATACTAAAATTTCCCTAGAGCGAGTAGGCATGATGCCAATGCCGGTAGACTTGGTTGTGACATATCAAGATGGTTCACAAGAAATGATCTATCTTCCACTTGTCATCCAAAGGGGAAACAAGCCAGAGGAGGAAGGAATGCCTAAGCGTGTCAAAACTCAAAAATGGCCTTGGACTAACTACAATACTGAAGTGATTCTTGAAAGACCATTAGCAGATATTAAGTCTGTCGAAATAGACCCTAGCAAAAGAATGGCTGACGTCAACAGAGAGAATAATAAGCTAGATGTGACTACAAATCTTGAAAAAAAGTGATTTTGGTAAATCCTCATGTAGGAAACCAAATGATGCGAGAGAGATTGGCGGCTTTTTGATTGAATCCTTTCGGATACAATTTGAAGTTTGTTGAATTTGATCAAATGTAAATTGCAATACTAAACTTGAGTTATTTATAAAGGAGGTTATAAGTGTAAAATAGTCTACCAACAGGTAGCTTCTCTTATTCCCTTAAATCCGCAAGACAATGTTGTATTTGATTAATTTATCATGACAATAGATCTTTCAGGTTTCATTCGATCATTTCTAACAACTGATTGGAAGTCAATGAAAACCTGAAAGGTCTGCGGATTTCAGGTATTTTTATTGTTAAAAAAAGAAAAGGTCAAAAACTGCGTAAAGTTGTTGACCTTTTTTGTAAAAAAAGGAGATCAATTGATCTCCTTTTATAAACTATGGTATCGTTTTAATTAACCAGCGTTTTTCTTGTCTTGAACTTCCTTACGGATGTCCTGCGCTAGATTCTTAAGATCTTGCATTCCTTTTCTAACCCTAGTTCCGGCTGCTTGATTGCCTTTGTCATAGAATTTTTCGAAGTCACCTTCTAGACCTAGTACAAGATCTTTAATTTCGCTAAATCTGCTCATAGTAAAAGTTAATTTTAAGGTTGATGATAAGTTTAATTTGACGTTCAATATATGCAAAATGTTTCTAAAACAACAATTAGAAGGCTTTTTTGTCTGTTTTTTTTTATTCTCCGAAGGAAATTGCTAGCTCTGAGGTTTTATAGTAACCACTAGCAAGCTTGTCTTTTACTGCTTCAAAGGCAGCAATGGTCTCTTCTACATCATCTAATGTATGTACAGCTGTAGGTATTAACCTCAAGATAATCATGCCTTTAGGTACTACAGGGTAGATTACAACAGAGCAGAAAATGTTATGATTCTCTCTTAAATCTTTGCTTAAAGTTGCTGCCTCGCCTACAGTTCCATTAAGTACTACTGGGGTAACAGGAGAATTGGAGTTGCCAATGCTGAAACCTTTTTCAGTAAGTCCATTTTTCAATGCGTTAACAATTTTCCACAAGTTATCCTTTAGTTCAGGTTGTGTTCTTAGCAATTCTAATCTTTTCAGCGCTCCTTCTACGAGTAGCATTGGGAGAGATTTTGCAAAGATTTGAGAACGCATGTTGTACTTGAGGTAATGGATCACTTTGGCGTCACCTGCGATAAATGCACCGATGGAAGCCATAGATTTTGCAAAAGTGGAGAAATAAAGGTCTACTTGATCCTGTACTCCTTGTTCTTCACCAGTTCCCGCGCCAGTTTTGCCCATGGTACCAAATCCATGCGCATCATCTACCAAAAGTCTGAAGTTAAATTTCTCTTTCAACTTGACGATCTCGGCAAGTTTGCCTTGATCCCCAGTCATACCAAATACACCTTCAGTAATCAGTAGAATACCACCACCTTGCTCATTTGCGAGTTTGGTAGCTCTTTCTAATTGCTTTTCACAATTTTCTATGTCGTTGTGAGGAAATACATAACGCTTGCCTAGGTGCATCCTTAAGGCATCTATGATACATGCGTGACATTCACTGTCATATACCACTACATCTTTTCGATCCAAAACTGAATCGATCACAGAAAGGATGCCTTGATAGCCGAAGTTCAGTAAGTATGCACTTTCTTTTCCAACAAATTCTGCAAGTTCTCTTTCCAGCTGCTCATGTAAGTCTGTCTGACCAGACATCATTCTAGCACCCATAGGGTAAGCTGCTCCCCATTTTTGAGCGGCTTCTGCGTCAGCTTTTCTTACTTCAGGATGGTTGCCCAGTCCGAGGTAATTGTTGAGGCTCCAAGTAAGGACATCTTTGCCTTTGAATTTCATTCTTGGAGCGATCTCGCCTTCCAGTTTTGGGAACGTAAAATATCCTTCTGATAACTCAGAATGCTTGCCCAAAGGGCCCAAGTTCGTATTTAATTTATCAAATAAATCCAATGCTTTGAAAGGTTTTGTTGTACAATTTTTCAACAACGGTAGAAACCGCTAAACTCGCCAAAAGTAATACATTTTACTATTCCTACAAAATTTGAGGGGTCATTTCAAATATTCTTTCAAATCCTCACATAAATTTATTTACTTCGTGGGTTAAGCTTTTTTGAATAAATGAAAAAACCCAAATATGAAAAAAATACATAAACTTCTGGTAGCCAATAGAGGAGAAATAAGTCTTAGAATCATGAGGACTGCCAGAGAAATGGGCATAAAAACTGTTGCAGTATACAGTGAAGCTGATCGCCATGCTCCGCATGTCAAGTATGCTGATGAAGCGGTGTGTCTTGGACCTGCTCCTTCTAATCAATCCTATTTGGTGATAGACAAGATTATACAAGCGTGCAAAGACCTCAAGGTGGATGCGATACATCCAGGCTATGGGTTTTTGTCTGAAAACGCAAAATTTGCTCAAAGGGTTATTGAGGCTGGGATCATCTTTGTAGGCCCTTCACCCCAGGCGATAGAGGTAATGGGGTCAAAATTGGCAGCAAAGCAAGCTGTATCTAAATATGGAATTCCTATGGTGCCAGGTACGGAAGAGGCTATAGCTGACATAGACGAAGCCAAGTCTACAGCTGCATCGATTGGCTATCCAATCTTGATCAAAGCCAGTGCTGGTGGTGGAGGTAAAGGAATGCGTATCGTGGAAAAGGAGGAGGAGTTTGAAGAACAAATGCAGCGCGCTATATCAGAGGCGCAGTCAGCCTTTGGTGATGGTGCAGTTTTTATAGAGAAATACATTACCTCACCTAGACATATTGAAATTCAGGTTTTGGGAGATCATCATGGAAATGTGGTTCACCTTTTCGAAAGGGAGTGCTCTGTCCAGAGGAGGCATCAAAAAGTGGTGGAAGAAGCTCCCTCTGCTGTAGTGTCAGATGACATGAGGCATAGCATGGGTGAGGCAGCCATAAAAGTAGCCAAAGCCTGTGATTATTATGGCGCAGGAACAGTCGAGTTTATTGTAGACGAAGCCTTGAACTTCTACTTTTTGGAAATGAACACCAGGCTTCAAGTAGAACATCCTGTCACCGAGATGATCACTGGAGTAGATTTGGTAAAAGAACAAATCTTAGTAGCTGAGGGGCTCCCGCTATCTTTTGATCAAAAAGACCTTAAAATTCATGGGCATGCCGTAGAAATCCGAGTGTATGCAGAAGATCCTAAAAACAATTTCCTTCCTGATATTGGAAAGCTACAAACCTACATCAGGCCACAAGGCTCGGGAGTCAGGGTAGATGATGGCTTTGAGCAAGGCATGGATATTCCTATCTATTATGATCCGATGATTGCAAAGTTGATCACTCATGCAGATACTAGGGAAAAGGCAATGGACAGGATGATCCGGGCGATAGAAGAATATCAAATCACTGGTATAGAGACAACTTTAGGTTTTTGCAAATTTGTTATGAAGCATGAGGCCTTTAGGAGTGGTGATTTTGATACCAAGTTTGTAGAGCGATATTTTACCCCAGAAAGCCTTGATGAGCAGTGGACAGATGATGAACTCTCCCTACTTGCTGCTTCTGCAGTTGAGATTTTTGAATCTTCAAAGAAGGATTTGCGAAAAGTAAAATCTTTGCATGGAGATCAATTCCCAAGGACAAAATGGAAAAATAGGCTTCTGTAATGGCTGAAATACTACCAATCAAAGCCTTCCGATATCACGAAAAGTATAAAAATCAAATGGAGGAGTTGACATCTCCTTTGTTTGATGTAGTGTCTACTAAGCAGAGAGAGGCACTGTATGCTAATCCTATCAATAGCATTCACTTATCTGTACCTCAAGGTTCACAACCAGCTCAGAGGGCCAAGCAATTGATGGATAAGTGGAAGCGAGAAAAGGTCTTGGTACAAGATCTTGAGCCAGGGATCTATGTGTATTATCAATATTTTCGCATGCCTGGTCAAGAAGGAGAAACATGCAGGAAAGGCTTCATCGCTCAGATCAAAGCATATGATTGGGAAGAAAATGTGGTCTTGAGACATGAAAATACCATAGCCAAATCAGTGAATGATCGTGTCGAGCTCCTAAAACATACCAAGTTCCAGTCAAGTGCAACTCATGGACTGTATGAAGATGATGCTCATACACTCGAATCTTATATGGATCAAGCAATCACAAATCCATTGTATGATATCGAAGATTATCAAGGAGTAAGAGAAGTCCTAGCTGTAATCCGAGACAAAGAGACGATCTGTGAATTTGTAAAGCTTCTTAGCGAAAAGCAAGTGATCTTGGCAGATGGTCACCATAGGTATGAAGGTGCCATAGCATTCAGAAAGGAAATGATGGCGTCAAACCCGAGTCATACAGGAGATGAGGCGTATAATTTCCACATGATGTATCTGACCAATGCTTCAGACAAAAACCTAAAGATTTTGCCTACGCACAGGGTTTTTACTGGAATAGATTTGTCTTCTAAAGAATTGCTGGAGAAAATAGAAGCGTACTTCATCATCCGTCAACTCAATGATGTGGATGAGATAGAAGAGCTGATTTTACACAAAAAATGGGCTTTTGGTCTGATGATGGGTGAAGAAGCTTATAAGATCAGGCTCAAGCCTGAATGCATACAAGAGTTACCAACTAGTATTCCAGCGGTATTGCATGATGTAGACCTCATTGTACTTCACTATTATTTGATAGAGAAAGTGCTGGGTATACCTATGGCCAAGCAACGTTTCTCTGATGAGATCAATTATGAACGTAATTTGAGAAAGTGTCTTGCCAAAGTGGTCTCTAAAGAAGCGTCTTTTGCGGTCATTACCAAAGATATAGCCATGAGACAAGTTCTTGAAGTTTGTAAATCAGGTCATACAATGCCACAAAAATCAACCTATTTTTACCCAAAAACACTTTCAGGTTTATTGTTTGCCTCGATAGAGGAAGATGAGTTTAAGTTTTCATATGATATGTTCAAAAAATGATCGATCTAAAAAATAAGCAGCTGATATTGGGCTCCAAGTCACCTCGTAGGAAAGAACTGCTCGATGGCTTGGGAGTCGATTTTATAATAAAGACCAAAGATACGGATGAGAGTTTTCCAGAAGATATGGATCCTTTTGAAGTTGCAGGCTATCTTTCCAAAAAGAAAGGAGATGCCTTCGCTCAAGAATTGAGTCAGGATGAGGTCTTTTTGACAGCTGATACGGTGGTGATTCTGAATGGAAAAATCCTTAACAAACCTAAAGATAAGGAAGAAGCTGTAGCCATGATAACTGCACTTTCAGGCAAAACTCATCATGTTGTCACAGGTATTTCTTTGACACATGCCACAGGTCAAATTACACTGCAGGATAAGGTTAAAGTTGATTTTGCGGATCTATCAGCGGAAGAAATATCTTATTATGTAAATAAATTTTCTCCGCTAGACAAAGCTGGTGCTTATGGTATCCAAGAGTGGATAGGATATGTAGCTGTAGGTAGGATAGAAGGGTCTTTCTACACTGTTATGGGACTTCCTGTTCATTTGGTTTACCAAGCTTTGAAAGCACTGATCGAAGGAGGTAAATAGTCTATTTGTATAGGGGTAATTATTACAATCAGGTAAAAGTATTTAGGGAAAATCCTTCAAGGGCTCAAGATGGGATGAATATCATTTTGCCAAATTTGACCTATGGACTTTGAAAAAGATTTACCCTAGAGGGGTTCTTATGCTAGGGATTGTTAAAAGCGATTTTCCCCTTATCCCTATGAACTAAAATACTTTCAGGCTACAAATAAAAAATGCCTTTGAATCTAGTTGATACAAGTCTTCTATTTTCAAAGGCATTTTAGTTTTATGATGAATAATAGCTATTATTCTGTCTTTTTGGTTACTTTCAGGAGGTCACCTTCTTTGATTTGTTTACTCACAGTGAAATATGGGCCAGAGATAATTTCATCCCCTTCTTCAATGCCTTCTATCACTTCAATATGATCAAAGTCCGAAATTCCTGACTTGATCTCTCGTTTTGAAGCTTTTCCGTCTTTTACTACAAAGACCAATTCTTTTGATTTTTTGCTACCGTCAGCTGTGGTAGTTACGTCATCTTCTCTGGTAGTGACAGCTGCCAATGGTACTGCTAGGATGTTTTCTTTCTTTTGCGTGATGATGTCCACACTAGCGGTCATTCCAGGTCTGAAAGGGAACCTGTTTTTCTCAGTCACCAGTTCTGCATAAGAATCATTCAAAATCCTGATCTTCACTTCAAATTCAGTGACTGCATCTATACTAGCTTTGGTATTTGCTGAATTTGCAATGGAAGTTACTACGCCCTTGAATTTTTTGGAAATAGAAGCATAAGAATCTACATCTATCAAAGTGGTGTCGCCTAAGCTGATTCTAATAATGTCATTTTCATTGACATTGACCCTTACTTCCATTTTGCTCAAATCCGCTAATCTTAGCATTTCTGTACCAGCCATTTGCTGAGTTCCTACCACTCTTTCCCCTTTTTCGACGAGTAGTTGTGATACTGTACCATTTACAGGAGAGTAGACATTGGTAAGTCTTAGGTTTTCATTGGCTTCATCTACTGTGGCTTGTGAACTTTTGATGATGTATTCTGCTCCTAGTACAGTTTGCTTAGCTGCTTCTAAATCATTTTTTGCAGTTAAAAAATTCGATTGAGCAAGTTCCCAGTCAGAATCAGAAATAACTTTGTCTTTATGAAGCTTTTCATTTCTATTATAATCAAGCTCAGCTCTTGTATATTGAGCTTCTGCTCTTTTTAGGTTAGCTTGAGCTTGTGCCAAATTTGCCATTTGTTGGTTAAGGTTTGCCTTGGCACGGTCTAGGGCTGAGATAAAATTGTCAGGGCGAATTTTTACCAGTAAATCACCTACTTTTACTGAATCACCTTCCATCACATTGAGCTCAATGATTTCACCCGCCACATCTGGGCTAAGTTTTACTTCAATCTCTGGCTCGATTACTCCTGAGGCAGATACTTTTTCAGTGATTGTTACTTTCTTAGCAAGTGTTGTCTCTACGGGAATTTCTTTTTCTCCGCCAATCCACCCAGCAGACCTACCAATAAATGCGAATACTACCAATACACCTACAGCTATAAGTAAGATGTATAATACTTTGTTTGATTGTTTTTTTGCCATGATTCTAATTATAAATTAAGCGGATTGCCTAGGTAAAAATCTAATACTTTGACTCTAAAGATGTAAGTGTACTTTGCAGTGACAAGATCAGCTTGCGCATTGAAAAGGTTGTTTTGGGCCAGTTGGTAATCTGCAAAGTTGATTGCTCCTGCATCGAATCGCTGCTTGGCGATACGGAAGGATTCATCCAAAGCTGACACCCTTACCAAAGATGATCTATAGGCTTGATCAGCTGCGATCGCATTGGTGAAGGCAACTTCGATATCTTGCCTCAACTCATTTTTAACTTCAAATGCTGTAATCTCACTTAAGTTTCTTTGTAGTCTAGCCCGTTGCACACCAGCGGTGTTTCTGAAGTTTGAGAAAATAGGGATGCTCAATCTTACATTAGCTGCTTGAGAGAGGTTGTTTTCTAATTGCATTACGAAGGGATCACGATCTCTAAGTAGTGGAATTACGTCTACATAGTTGGTAAATACATCCGCACCTATACCAAGTGTAGGATAGAATGCGCCTTTGGCTGCTCTAATGCCATACTCTGCACTTTCTACTCCCAATTGAGCTGCTTTGATCTGAGGCAAGATTTCTTTAGAAAGTTCATAAATCTCCTCAACGCTTTCCCCAGACATAGTTACGTTTTCCACTGAAAGATCAGGTGCTAGCACTTTTAAGTTAGGATCAAAAGGAAGTTGCATCGCCTGCAATAAGTTAAGTTTAGCACCTCTGAGGGAGTTTTCAGCATTTAATACTTCCAGTTCGTTTGTTGCATTTTGTGCTTGAAGATCAAGCTTATTGGCAAGAGGAAGAGAACCCGCATCCACTAATTTGGTGGTGTTCTCCAGTTGCTCTTTCGTTGAAGCCATTTGATTTCTAGCGATCTTCAACTGTTCTTCTGAGAAAATTACATTGATAAACAAATTGATCACGTTCAAGGTGATGTTGTTCTCTGTAGTTTTTACATTCAGTCGACTAACTTCAATGTCTGTTTTGGCTTGTTTGATGGAGTTAGTGATTTGCTGTCCAGCAAATAAAGTCACATTGGTACTTGCTGAAAAATTCACGTTACCAATTCGGTTGTTCTCAAAGAGGTTGGTTACAGGGTTGATCGAACGACCCCATCTGTAGCCTGTACTACCACCAGCTGAGAGAGAGGGAAGTCTTTGCCCTTGATTTTGAAGCAAGGTGGCTTCATTTAAAGCGAGATTAACCTCGCTTCTTTTGAGCGTAAGGTTGTTTTCTAATGCTATTTCGATGCAAGTCTGAAGGTCTAGTGCATCATAGTTACTTTCTTGAGCCTGTATGCTTTGGCTAAGTAAAAAGAAAGAAAGCAGCAATTTTAAAGTGTACTTGTTTCTCATGCTATATTTATAAATCTATGTCTGGTATATATATTAGTTCTTGAATCCAAGGAATGCTTTTTAAATATTCTATAGTAATCGGCTGCATTCCAGAGTCCATCTCTATCACATGGCAAGCTAGATCATTTTTCCCTTTTCTGGATACTGACATGGTAGCAATATTGGCTTTTTCTTGTGCTATAACACTAGAAATAAAAGCTATAGCCCCAGAAATATCTTGAGCTTTGATGATCAGTGTGTGGGATTGTGCTGTGAAGTCAGCATTGAAACCATCCACATAAGCAATATTGATAAGTCCTCCACCTAGGCTTTCACCAATTACTTCTACACTTTTATCGCCCTTAAAAAGGTTTAGTTTTATGGTGTTGGGATGGTAGATAGAAGCATTTCCTATTGACTTAAATTTGTAAACGAGTCCTTTTTTTTCTGCTTCCTCAAATGCACTTCGAATTTTAGGGTCATCAGTTTTGAAATCCATTAACCCACCTATGATGGCTTTATCACTTCCATGTCCTTCGTAGGTTCTCGCAAATGAATTGTAGAAAGTAATTTCTGCTCGGTCGGGAGTACCCCCAAGAACTCTTATTGCTGCTCTGGCGATTCGCACTACTCCGGCAGTATGCGAAGAAGATGGTCCTATCATTACTGGTCCTATCATATCAAATACACTGCTTTTTCCACTCATCTTGTTCTTGGTTTTCCAATTTTTATGCTAAAATAGGATTAAATTTTAAGTCATTGTCAAAACATTACTTTAATACGGGTGAATGGCTGTTTTTTAACAATATTTATTTTCTTTGTACTTACTTATAACTATACGAAATAATATTTTGTACGATAATGAACGGTTTTATGAACGTTAGTGATACAGTTGTGCTGACTAAGCTTAAGGCAGGCAATTGGGAATCCACAGCTGGTCAGGTTGCCAACAGGGGGCTTTTGTATGCGGACGGTATATTTGAAACCATGATTTTTTTGAGGGGGAAAATTAGATTCAGTGAATTTCACGAGCAGCGTGTATTAGAAGGTTGTGAAGTTTTGAGTTTGAATCAAGCTTCTCTGAGTACCTTTGATCAGATTGCATCTATAATGGCGCAAAAGTGGCCTTGGCTTGAGGCTTGCAGAGTAAGATGGACCATTTATCGAAAAAGTGGAGGCAAGTATGCTCCACAAAATGATGAGGTAGAGGAACTCCTTCAACTAGAGCCATTTCACCCTACAAGTAAAACAAAAGAAAAAGCATATGTGCACCCAAAGATCACATTGTCCAAATCAATCTATAGTAGCTGCAAAACCCTCAATGCACTTTCTTATGTGATAGCTAATAGGGATAGGGTGCATCAAGGGTATGATGAAGTTTTACTCCTTGATCATAGAGGATTTCTTTCAGAAGCGGGTGCTGCAAACTTGTTTTGGCAAAAAGACGGCAAATTCTACACTCCTTCACTTTCCAATGGATGTATCAATGGCATAGGGAGAAGGGTTATTTTAACTTATTTGGATTCAAAACATATACCCTATGAAGAGGTAGAAGAGCGTGTAGCTTCTCTTACCAATGCAGATACTGTTTTTGTAAGCAACGTGACAGGAATCAGCTACCTCCTTCAGTTAGGAGACAAAAAGCTAAAGCAATCTAGAATTGATTACTTAGAAGAGTTGTTTGCATTCTGAAAATGTAATACATTTTCGATTAGCAGCTAAATTCGTTAGCTTCACTAGTTGACTTCTATACTGCGACTGGAGCTTTGATATGAGGGTGTGGATCATACCCAATCAGCTCAAAATCCTCAAACTTGAACTCGAAAATATCTTTGACTTCTGGGTTGATTTTCATAATAGGTAGAGGTCTACAATCTCTGCTCAATTGCAGATGTGCTTGCTCCATGTGATTGCTGTATAAATGTGCATCACCAAAGGTATGAATAAATTCACCAGCCTGAAGCCCACATACTTGAGCAATCATCATCGTAAAAAGTGCATAGGATGCGATATTGAATGGTACTCCCAAAAAAACATCGGCACTTCTTTGATATAGCTGACAGGAAAGTTTCCCGTTAGCCACATAGAACTGGAACATCGTGTGGCATGGAGGAAGCGCCATATGATCTACGTCAGCTACATTCCATGCTGAAACGATAAGCCTTCTACTGTCTGGCTTATTTTTGATCTGATCGATGAGGTTTTTGATTTGATCGATTTCTCCTCCTTTTCCATCAGGCCAATGTCTCCACTGATACCCATACACTGGGCCTAAGTCACCATTTTCATCAGCCCATTCATCCCAAATACTCACTTTATTGTCTTTGAGGTATGTGATGTTAGCGTCACCTTTAAGAAACCAAAGTAGTTCAATGATGATTGACCTGAGATGACATTTTTTTGTAGTGACCAATGGGAATCCATCCTCTAAATTGAATCTCATTTGGTAACCGAATACACTTTTGGTACCTGTTCCGGTACGGTCTCCTTTTTCGACACCGTTGTCCAAAATATGTCTCATCAAGTCGTGGTATTGCTTCATTGCTTACGCTGTTTTTTAGGATGCGGCAATTTATGAAGATTAATATCAATCAAAAAATGGAATCATGTTTATCTATTATTCAGAAAGAAAAATCTTACACTTTGTTTTTCATATTATCTGATGCTTGGAACCCTAGTTGTTCCTCTGTTGCTTTAGTGATTTTCCTGATTTTTTGATCTAGTTTTTCTGCTTCATTTAGAATATTGTTAAAAAAGGATTGGATTTCGGCCTCATCCATACTTTGCCTATCTGTTTTAAGCATTTCTACAAGCCCCATGATGTTAGCAAGAGGGCTTCTTACTTCGTGAGATTGGATCCAAGCTATTTCTTTGAATTTCTCATACTGAGCTCGGATTTTGGCGATTTGTTCTTTTGATTTTGTGATATCTTTCATGAGTTGGGTGACTCCAATCATCTGTTCGTTCGAATCATAGACTGGATAAAACATAAACTCAATCCACTGAAGTTTATTGTCATTTCCAGGGAGTTCTTTTTCGAATATTTTAATTTCTCCTTGTAGTGCTGCAATGAAATTTGGGTAAAATTCCTGCTCTATCTCTTTGAGGATAAAATCTCTATAATCAGCACCAATTGTTAATTTTTTGTTAGACATGCTATGGCAATGTTTAATAGCCACTTTGTTGAAAGCCATTACTTTGAACTCCTGATTGATAAGGATAATGCAGTCTGTGGTGCTATTTAAAATAGCCTTTAGCTTATTTTCAGATTCTAATAATAAAAATTTTGCTTGTATCTCTCTGGTATTATCTCTGATGATAACCAGCGTTTCATTTTCTTGTGGAATTGCAATACCATAAAAGTACAAGTCTAATTCTTCATGATAGTCTTGGAAGTCTGTGATCTTGTTTTTTAACTTACATTCTTCAATAGCATGTGAGAAAGGTGATTTTTTGTGACTTCTTGAGAATTCAAAACTATTTATATGTTCACTATCTGCCCCAAGCCCAAAAATCTTTGCCGCTGAAAGATTGTATTTTAATGTTTTATAGTCTTCATTTAGAGATATTTGTGAATCAGAAAGGAAATCGAATATGGTGTCAAGCTTAAGGTTTTTGATTGGGGATTTTTCACTATGCCTTTCCTTGAAGCTTATATCATAACCTATCATCAATATACCGACTGGTGTATTGTTTTTACCTGAAATAAGGGTAAAGGCCCAACGCGTGTGGACGTTTTGGCCTGCATTACCTAATCTGTTTCTAAGGTCTACTTGGAAGCTTTTTCCTGGGTTTTTAGTGCATTCTGAAGCAGTATGAATGGCTAGCTCTATATCTTCATTTGCAATAGATTCGAAAAAGGACTTTTTTTCAAAATTTACCTTTATGTTATAGAATCTTTTGCTAAAATAATCATTGATGTACAAAAATCTTCCCTCCATGTCCAAAATCAGGGCATAAAAAAGACCCGACCTATAAATCCAGTCGGGTAGGTGATAGCCGTACTCATTATGAGTTTGATTTTCCTTTGGAGACAATGAAATAATTGGTTTAGGTGATTAACTTCTTGAATTGGAGTACAAAAGTTACGATAAAAATTTTTCATCTAAGGATTATTCTCTAAATCTTTCTTCTAAAAACATTAAATTACATTTAAGTATTTTTGAAATACAAAATATTTATTTTGAAAAATGGCATTAACTTAAAATAGAATTTTGTATTGAAAAATTAGTTCAAAACCAAAACTTCTAGTGTCTTTTGCTTATTTTATTATTTGAAATACTTCTTTGTCTCGAACTTTTGAATCTTGTCAATACTTTTGTGTTTTTGGAGGCATGTTTTGTCTTACGACCTTGGACTCTCTCACGCCACATCTTGAAGGAGGATTGTTTCATGGTTTTTCTCATGATTGCTATCACTTCTTTTTCAGAAATTCCAAACTGAACCCTAATAGCATCAAAGCTTGTACGGTCTTCCCATGCCATTTCTACAACCCTGTCAATGTCTTCTGCTGATAATGTTTTTCTATTTTTCATTCTAAATACCATTTCTAGGTCAAACTTTGTCGAGTTCTAAATGTTTATTCATTATGCAAAGATTGAATGTGGTATGGTTCAAGAGAGATCTTAGATTGAGTGATCATGAACCTTTGAAATTGGCCATAGCATCAGGAGAACCGCTGATTTTGGTGTATTTTTTTGAGCCTGACTTGTTGAATTCGTCAGTCAGTGATGAGAGACACTGGAGATTTGTATATCAGAGCTTGCTAGATATGAATTCTCTACTATTAGAGTTTGGAACTCAGGTATATTGTTTGTACGCTGATCCAGAAGTTTTTTTTGAAGCTTTGCATAAAAAATATGCAATAGGCAAGGTGTTTTCTCATTTGGAAACGGGCATTCGGATTACTTTTGATCGAGACTTGAGAGTTGGAGATTTTTTTGAGAAAAATGATATCAAATGGTTCGAATACACCCAGCAAGGTGTACAGCGAGGAAGGAAGCACCGGAAAAACTGGTCTTCAGCATGGTATGAGCAGATGAACAAGCCCTTACAAGTTCCTGATTTGAGAAAAGGAGTGTTTGAGAAGCTTGATGAAGTAATGTGTTCTAAATATTGCGTGAAAGATATTCCCGAATCTTGGCGAATATCACATCCTAAAATGCAGGCAGGTGGGGAACGCATGGCTTCCAAATATCTGCATTCCTTTTTGCATGATAGGGTGAGAAATTACAGTCTATGTATTTCAAAACCCGAAGCGAGTAGGCGAGGTTGTAGCAGGTTATCACCTTATTTGGCATGGGGAAATCTATCTGTTAGACAAGTTTATCAAGCTTCGGAAGTAATGAGGAAAAGTGGAAAGCAGAAGAGAAATATCCTGAATTTTCAATCTAGGTTACGTTGGCATTGCCATTTTATTCAGAAGTTTGAAATGGAATGCCGCATGGAAGATGAGCATGTCAATAGGGGATTTGAACTTATACAAAAGCCTTACGAAGCTGACAAAGTTAAAGCTTGGGAATTAGGGAATACGGGCTATCCTTTAGTCGATGCCTGTATTCGATGTCTGAAAGAGACGGGTTACTTAAATTTTAGAATGAGAGCAATGATTGTATCATTCCTTACGCATCACTTATATCAAGATTGGAGAGTAGGAAAGGATTTTTTGGCACGTCAGTTTTTGGATTATGAGCCTGGAATACATTATCCTCAGCTTCAGATGCAAGCGGGAGTAACTGGTATCAATACAGTCCGGATATACAATCCCATCAAGCAATCCTATGACCATGATCCTGATGGTGAATTTATTAAAAAATGGTTGCCTGAACTTGAGAAAGTTCCTGTATCATTGATTCACGAACCTTGGAAAATCACCCAGATCGAGCAAGAGATGTTAGGTTTCAGGCTTGGGATAGATTATCCATTCCCAATAGTAGATTTCGAAACAGCCTCCAAGCATGCTAGAGAAAAGTTATGGGCTGCACAGCGACTTCCTGCAGTGGTGGAGGAAGCTAAGCGTGTATTAAGTTTTCATACCATGGCTGGAAGGAAGGTGTAAAGGGAGATAGCAAGCTGTTTTTATAACTCACTTTCTCCCGGTCTATACCTTTTTCTTGCATGATTTAATACATCTTCTCTATAGTAATTGACTTCTTTGAATTCTCCTTGACTATACATTTCTGCCTGATCCACAAAGTGTGGTGAAAATGGATTACCACTTTGTCCGCCTGCAAGGAGTGATTTTGCCCTGACTTTCTCGCCAAACTCTACTGCCGCTACAAAGCTATTTCCCACATTACCGTACCACTTTTTAGTATTTGGATAAGCACGACTTCCATAAGCAGCAAGAGATCCCCACACAGAGGCATTGTAGCCTATGGGTAGGCTAGGAAGCTCATCATAAAACTTGCCCTGAATGTCGTTTGTCACACGCTGAAACCTATTGATCTCACCCCAAGGTGTGTTCCAAGTGCCAAAATCATCCACCAACTTATCTATGGCTTGTTCGAATGCCTCAAGCTTCTCTTCATTACTTAGCGCTTCTGTGATAAAGTCAAAAATATAAATGTCCCATGCTCTCTCTTTATTTCTGATAGAAGCCATCAATTGATTTCCCCAAAACACAGCCAAGGATGTTCCTACAGACGATACTCCTGTTTTCAAATCCCATTCTGAAAGGATATTGATAGGGTCTTTAAGTTTACTTTTCTTGGTGTCATGCGTAGGGAGTTCATCGTGAGCTTTTATCAAAGAAGGAACTAGCCTCTCGAAGGCCATCAAAGTAGGCTCATAGGCCACATTTGTGATCAATTGTTCCAAAGTCAGCTCTTTTACTTCAGAAAGTATCCTTACAGCATTGATTCCTCGGGCATTTTCTACGTCCCATGCAACATAAGCGGGATAATCAGTCCTTTTTGGACTATCTTTTCCCAGTGCATTGAAAGGATCTGAGTTACAATGCTGTATCCAGCCATTGTTAGGGTTTTCTATGTAGATGATTTCTTCAATGTCATGTAGCCCTTGCCAATCTGTAGAAGGGTTGCTGCCATCAACTACGTTTCTCCAATCAAACTGTGGATCTCTCTTTGGGATGAAATTCCCATGATAATAGGCTATAGTCCCATCTTTGTCAGCGTATACGGTGCTATTTGAGGAGTTGGTTTTGAGGTTCATATTGGCTTTGAACTCCTCATGATTTTTGGTTTTGGTACGTTGATAAGATTGCGTGAGTGCTTTTTCTCTTTCCACCATCAAGGCTATAGCTATCCACTTGTCACCTTCTGACCTGATTACAGGGCCGTGATGTGAATAGAAGGTTGTGAACTCTTGTTCAAGCAATTCATTTCCTTCCTTATACTTTACAGTGATTTTTTTCTCAGTAAAAGGTCTCCAGTTTTTCCCGAACTTGTAATGATACTTTCCTTTTCGTTTTTCAACTGTGAGCGCGTAGTGATCTATGGCGTCGGCTTTGGCAGAGGTATGCATCCAGCCATTGTATTCGCTAAATCCTTGGTAGATAAAAAACTGCCCCCAGGTAACCGCTCCATATGCATTCAACCCTTCTTCGCTAACCATATGAACTTCTGGCCTGAAATAGAAGGAGGTATGTGGATTGATCATCAGCATGGCATTTCCAGATTTGGTTAGCTTAGGAGCAATCGCAAATCCATTGGATCCTCGAGGGTCTTCTTCCCAATCTCTTTCTGTATAAGATAGAAGCTGATGAGAATTTTCACCATAAAACGATTTGAGTCCATTTGCTGAAATGGTTTCAATGTCTCCACCAATACTTCCCTCGCTGAAAGTCAGCGCCATCCAAGGTTCAAATTGACTGATAAGCTTCGGCTGGACTTCGGGGTGGGTGTGGAGGTAGTAGTTGATTCCAGCTGCCCAAGCATCCATGAGGGATTTTAGCCATTGGGGGCTGTTTTGATACTCTTCTTTGACTACTTCTGGATCAATGTAAAGTTTCATCCGCAGGTCAATGTAAAGCTGGGAAATTCCTTCTACTTCAGCCATTCTGCCCATGGCGTTGATATAATTCGTTTCTACCCTGTTGAAATCATCTTCGCACTGGGCGTAGATCATCCCAAAGACAGCGTCAGCATCAGTTTTGCCATAAATGTGTGGTACTCCCCATTGATCTCTGATGATCTCTGTACGGCTGGCATAGCTTTCCCATATCACTAGGTCTGTTTGAGCAAATAAGGAATGTGAAAAGACAAGTACAAATAGCTGTAGGAAGTAGAAAATTGGACGCATGAGTGAGAAGTTTTGTGTATATATGCTGGTGTTGGATTCAAAATGAACTAGCTTAGTGATTTAGGTCAGTCTAGGTTATGAAATGAAAATGAGTCCAAATCAACGTTTACCTGAGGATTTGAACTCAATTTTTTATTCGCTTTTCTGTTTCTCGAAAACTTGATTGACAAAGAGTATGTGAAATGGTAATGCATCTGTCCAATAATCCCAGGTGTGAGCTCCAGGTCGCTCTATATACTGATGTGGTGTGCCATTGTCAAGTAAGAGTTGGTGAAGCTGTCTATTAGTTTCTATCAGAAAATCATCTATGCCGCAATCTATCAGCAGTTCTATGCCATTTTCCTTCATCTGATCGACAAGTCCTACGGCGGTATATTCACTGAAAGGATAGTCGTAATTGATTTCTCCTAGCATTTCCTGTTGACTCTTTTTTCTTTCAGCTTGGGTCGCCTCATTGCCTACCCATGTTCTCACGTCTATATTCATCACACCACTCATGGAGCCAGCGGCAATGAAGAGCTCAGGGTTCTTTGCTGAAATCATCATCGCTCCGTGTCCTCCCATAGAGAGTCCTACTATCCCTCTTGATTTCCTGTCGTTGATCGTTGGGAAGTTTGCATCTACATAGGGTATGAGTTCCTTGCTAATGTATGTCTCATACTTGACCGAGTCCATGAGTGGGCTGTCATAGTAGTAAGAAAAAGGTGCTACACCAGGAGTTACAAGAATGATCTGGTACAAGTCAGCCAAGTCTTGAAGCAAATTGGGTTTTCTGACATTTCTATGCCAGTCCAGGTAGCCACCCCATGCCCCATGAAGCACATATACAGAGGGGAACTCTTGATCTTTTTCCTCGCTACCTGATGGCTTGACCACGGTGGCTTTGAGGGATTTCTTCATCGCTTGGCTATATACTTCTATGGTATCAGTTTTTGCTTGGCTGACACCTACGCTTAGCAACAGTATCAAAAATGTAAGTTTAAGTAGTTTCATAGGGTTTATAATGATTAGACGAGGGTAATTTAAGGATACCTTGCTATAGACACAAGTAGTTTTTGTTTTTGGGGGAATTGTTAATTTGAACTAATGGTTTTACTTTGAGAAGTGATTTGAGCTATTTGGAGCTTTTTAATATTTATAGCTATGGAGTTAAGATTTCGTAACTACTCAGGTACATTATTTACTGACCAATATTCAAGTATTTGGAGTCTTGTGCTCCTTTGTAGCGTATTGACGCGTATTTGTATGTTAATGTACGAAAATCAGCTTTAAAGTTGGTTTATCC
>NZ_JAKZGP010000039.1 GCF_022549775.1 Belliella filtrata
TTTTGCCGCCAGCTTCCTTCAGATTCCATCTCACAATGGACACCCTTGCTATTGGCTAGTGGTTGGCGATTACAAACCCCCACAGTGGACTTTCACCACCTAGTTAGTTACCATGCACGGCACACATCGAAAAACCACCCGAATTGGGTGGTTTTTTTTTTTTGCAATTTAGATATTAGGCCATTAAGCTATCGAGGTAGATCATTTCCTATAAAGTTGTTCGGGTTAACTTTTGAAATGTTAGAACCCCATTTTACATTGATTGCCTCTATGAAGTGATTAGCTACAAAAGCATGTGCCCTTGCATTAGGGTGAACGCCATCAAGTGAAAATCCACCATTGGGAGGAATAATTGAAGCTGTCAATGCCACACCTCCAGCGCTTACTTGACCTTGAAGCACCCTATTCAACAGTTGATTTACATCTACTAGTACAAGTCTATCACTGTTGGCTTGAACAGCAGCATTGATAAAACCATTGAAAGCTTGAATTTTATCACTTATTTGAGTTTGCTCTTCTGGAGTCAACACAAACTGATCTTCCACAGGAAAACTAATGCCTCTCAATAAAGCTGGATTTCCTCCAACAGGCTGACCAAGTGCCGAAGAAAGCGGTAAAGTAGCCCTATCTGTTGATTTACTTTGCCTTATAGAAGGCAAACCCAGTGCAGATAAATTAGTTAAAAAATCATCTTCCATTACGAAACCATTCTGACCGGCTTGAAACTGTACCCTTCTATGAGCCTCTTCTTCAGCTGTAATTAGCCCAGCTACTCTAGCTTGCCCAAGTCCACCATTATAAGCTGCATATCCCTGATTAGCTTGATCTGCTTGTGCTTGTGTCATTGGAAGTGCATTCCAAGGAACTAAGGTAAAATAAGGTAAAACTGCAAGGCTTGGGATATTCGCTACTGCACCTTTTGCTTCTGTATTTGCTTGTAGCATGGCTCCTAATGCCAGTCCTAACCTTTCTTGAAAATCAGCATCAGAAGTCAAAATAGCGGGGTTAGAAGCGCCTCCTGTTGCGTAACCTAGCACATCGTTGTTCCCCAGCCAAAATGTAAAGAAAGTTCCACCGTTAGCCAATGCAGCCGCTGCATCACCTATTACTGTAGAAGTTCCAGGGTTCGAAGCAAAACGCTCATACATTCTATTGAATGCAGGATTCTGAGGCACATTCGGTCCGCCAGTTTGTGGAATTATAGCAGTCAATAGGGTAATACCTGGCACCCCGAAATTATTTAAATTGGCTTTATTTCCAGTAAAATCACTTGGGGCATCTCCTGCTCCAATGGGTGCTGGACCTGTAGCTCCTGTAGAGGGATTTATAGTTAGAATGAGTCTACCTAATGGTCCCTGTGGACCCATTTGGAAAAACCCATTAACTGAATTAATCTCTGGTACATTGAATTCACCTCCTCCGACAGCTTCAGCTTGCTGAGCAAGCATGACAGCAAAAGAGTTTTGCTGCCCCCTATCGTAAAGTGCTCCATCCATAAATCCAGCTGTAAGCGAATTACCTACAGCTACTATTTTCGTAAAATCTGCATTACCTGAAGTTGGGGCTTCAATTTGCTGCTCTGGAAACTCATAGGTACAAGAAGCGAGTACTCCTAATACCAAGACATATATAAATTTATTGATATATTTCATGTTGGTCGATTTTTAATTAGTTCAACAACTCATCAAATGTGATAGACACATAATAAATCGCTCCAATAGTTGGTCCTCCGAAGTTTTGGAAATACCTGTTATTGAAGATATTTGACCCTCCAAGTTTCACAATCGACTTCAAGTCCTTCATTCTGTAACTCACTTGTGCGTCAAACGTATGAATCTCAGGCACATCACCTTGCGCGAAAGTAGATTCCCATCTGAATGCTGTCTGATACCTATAAGTAAGTCCAAAACCAATTTTATCCGTCACTTTTCTATTTCCGAAAGTAATGTTGGTCTTATGCTCTGGGGTATTGAAATCATTCAAAAAGTCATCACCAATTGTTGAGATCAACCTGTTGAAGTTATAGTTACCGCCTAAGGTATAGTTCTTGGGGAAATTATAGGTCATTCCAATGGCAGCACCATGAGCCCTTACTTCTTGATCTACGATATTTGTATAAGTCTGGAATGTATTCTCTTGACCAGGGGTTGTAATTGGGGTAAGTAAAGTTGGTGCATTGATTGCATTGATAGCACCTTGCTCTGTATTAGGCATCGCACCTGGAAAAACTGGTCCTGGTGCTCTTCTTACAGAAGTTTGCGTAATGAAATCATTATAAATATTATAATAGTATGCCACATCTACCATGAGTCGATTGCTAGCTAGTAAACTTTTGTAACCTACTTCTATAGACTGAACTCGCTCTGGTCTCAACTCTGGAATCAATTGAGGTGTTGCGCTAACCAATAGTCCAGTTGCTCTTGGGTCTACAGGTGACATTCCTGATCCAACTGCTGCGATATACTCATTTACAGATCTTTGGGTAAATGAATTTTCATAGATATTGTACTTTTCTCTATAAAAAGGTAACCCACCAATAAGTCTTGCAGAAACCACATTCAAGTCAATATGTTGACCTTGAGTAGTTGGGTTCCTAAAACCTGTCTGATAAGAAAGCCTGAAATTATTGTTCCCTTCAGTAAAAACACCAGAAATTCTAGGGTTAAACTGACCTTGGAAATTTTCATTTTTATCATACCGCAATGAACCCGTTAGCTTTAATTTATCTTCTATAAATCTTTTTGACGCTTGGGCATAGGCACCAACTTCTTGAATGGTGATGTCATTACCTTCTACGTCTGCAAATATGGTCCCATTCGATCTCAAGTCATACACACGATATGAACCTCCTACTTGTAAGTCCATAAAATCGATTTCGTTTTTGAAATCATATTGACCTTCTAGCATGTTCATTCTCGATTGATCATTGAACAAAGACCCAAAAGGGATCACATCGCTTCTAACACCTGCTTTTGCAGCTTCAAACTCTGGGGTACCAGGCATTAACCTTCCTTGATCCGCAGCTCCTCTGGCAAACTGATGTGCTGCTGCCTGTTGGGCTGGTGTACCAAGTGCACCAGGTGTAACTCCTTGTCCAAATAAGTTCTGTAAGTAAGCTCCTGCATATTGACCAAACCAGTCATTGTTAGACTTCCACCTGTCATTGATAGCCACTCCTGTCAAATCTGCGATATAAGAATCACCTGAATTCTCGATCGTGGTGTAAGCTCGGACAAAATAATTTGCCCCTTTGAGCTCCAACTTATGTTGTATGATAGAAAATGCAGCTAAAGAATATCGCTGAGCACCAGTATAAACCGAAGTTCCAGCACCGTAATTCATGGTATAGGATAATTCAGATCGATCATTGATTCTATAGTGCAAAGCACCGTTCAATTTCAGGTTTCTAGCATTGTAATCTACCAAGTACCTCTCATCATAACCAGTACGCGATACAATTTGATCAGGAAGTGAGTTTGCACCAGCTCCAAAAGCATTTTGGATAGCTGCTTGATTTCTAAGTAAACCAATATTATTGGCAACCTCATCACCAAAAACATGCACCCTATTAGCTCCTGGATTGAATCCCAATTCACCTTGATTGAGCCTTGCAAGATCTGTTTGATCTGTACCATGCCAATCCATCGCTTGCATGTAAGAAGCATTGATTTTGAATGCAAACTTATTGTTGAAAGCTTTCGCATACCTTATAGATCCTTCGTACATCGGTTGAGGACTGGTAGGCTCTCCAGGCTGACCATTGATATGGTTTACACCTTGCTTATAAAATGCACTTAAGCCCTGATATTCGAATGGACTTTTGCTATTTACCAATAAAATACCATTGAAAGCATTCGGACCGTACAATGCAGATGCTGCACCAGGAATAAATTCTACAGACTCTACATCCAGCTCCGAAGGACCATTTAAGTTTCCAATTGGAAAATTCAGTGCTGGAGCCTGTGTATCCATTCCGTCAGTCAACTGTACAAATCTTGTATTCCCTGTGGAGTTGAATCCTCTTGCATTGATGATCTGAAAGTTAATCGAAGAGGATGTTACATCTACACCTTTCAGGTTAGCAATACCCTTGTAGTAGTTATCTGCAGGAGTATCTCTTATAGACAAGATGTCCATTTTTTCAATAGATACTGGCGATTGTAAGATACTCTCCTCTACCCTTGAGGCCGAGATCACCACTTCTTGTCCCAGCATAAACTGCTCTTCAAGTGCAATCTGAAGATTTGAAACATTGTCTTGTGTGATTTCAATCTCTTGGGTCGTAAATCCTACCATCGAAAAAACTAATGTCAACGGCGGAGCTTGGTTGACTTTCAGGTTAAAATTTCCTCTTAAATCGGTCACTGTACCGATTACTTTTCCTTTTACCACAATATTAACCCCAATTAGGGTTTCCTTGGTACCTGCCTCTGTGACCGTACCACTTATGGTAGTCGTCTGTGCATACACCGCGCTTGTGCTGAAGGAAACTATGACAAGTAAGCATAATACTACCTGCCAAATTCTTCTAGTAAAATTTTGCATAAGTTAATCTTGGGTTTTTGTTAAAACTTAATCGTTTTGAAATATATGGCGTATATCCTTGGGAAAAATAGATGTTTTTCCCAACATTCCATTTATTTCTTGTCTAAAAATTAGAAATAAAATTTAGCATCTCCTAATTTTTTAAAGAAACGATTTGATAATCAACAAAAACTGATATTACCAATTAAAAAGGTTTACTACCGCTCAACGCATTATTGTCAAAAAAACAACATTAATCAATCCCCGGCTATTAATCAAAAAAAAAGTCGAGGACTCTTCATGAGCCATCGACCTTCTTATATTTTATTTTATCCTATTTTATTTCAGGCAGTTACAATTACTTTTTGCTTAGAGAAAAATTCAAATACAAGTTATGTAAAGGCTATAAAAATAGCCTATTGCTTATTGGCCATTCTTTTTATTTTCTTCATTGACATGCTTCACAAGCCTGTCACAAAGTTCTTTCATCTCTTCTGACATGTACTCATCTCCTGTTGCATTCAAAATAGTCTGCGCCATTCCTCCTAGTGCATCTATGTAAAATCGCTTCATTTCCACTACCGACATGTCTTCTGTCCATAAATCAATTCTTAAAGTGGAGTGATTAAGGTTATCCCAAACATTCAAGCTGATACTTTTAGTAGACTCCTCTCCTTCTCCTTCTTTGTCTGATGCATCCCACTTAATAGATTTAGGGAGGTTTTTATCGTCTAGATTGACTATGAATTTTATTTCTGAACTTTTCATTTTTCACTGTTTAATTTGACGCTACAAAACTACAAAAGATGCCATAGAGTTCCGCTACCTTCTACCTCATTTCATGCAGTCTATTCTAAAGAACTGAATTTCAACTCGCAAAATTCATCTCAGGGATTTCTCCCTCTACAATCAATTTACCTTCTGTTTTTGCCTGAATCTCCTCTACACTAATACCTGGAGCCCTCTCTAGAAGCTTAAAACCTCCTTCAGGAAGTACTTCTAAAACTGCTAAATCGGAAACGATCATGTCTACACACCTGATCCCAGTGATTGGTAAAGTACAGGATTTGAGTAACTTGGATTGACCATCTTTACTACAATGCTGCATAGCTACAATGATCCGCTCTGCCGAGGCTACCAAATCCATGGCTCCACCCATACCCTTGACCATCTTTCCAGGAATTTTCCAGTTAGAAATATCTCCATTTTCTGATACTTCCATTGCACCCAATATGGTCAATTGAACATGTCCACCCCTGATCATAGCAAATGACTCTGCTGAACTAAATAACACAGATCCTTTGGTCATGGTAATGGTCTGCTTCCCAGCATTGATCAGGTCTGGATCTACTTTATCTTCTGTAGGAAATGGCCCTATCCCGAGCAGACCATTTTCTGACTGTAATACAACATCTAAATTTTCGGGAATATAATTAGCCACCAAGGTAGGAATCCCTATACCAAGGTTGATATATTGGCCATCTTTGACCTCTTTGGCTATTCTCTGTGCAATTTGATCTTTAGTAAGCATGGCTAAATGTCTTTTTTGGGTTTAAATCTTGATTTAGGATTGGAGTAATATAATTGAAATAATCGAACGAAATCTGGAAGGGCTTTTGACACTATAAATCAATCGAAGACAGCATCCTTTTACAGATTCTATTTAGCTCACAAAGTACTCCTACCTTCTCTTCTGTCCTTATTTCAAGATATTTGGCTTTCGATGTAACTTGTCCGCCAAAGGTGCTTATCATTTTCTAACGGTCCTTTGCTCGATTCTTTTTTCGTAATCTTTCCCCTGGAATATGCGCTGCACATATATGCCTGGTGTGTGAATTTGATTAGGGTCTAATTCTCCAGCTGGCACAAGTTCTTCTACTTCTGCAATGGTAATCTTGCCTGCAGCGGCCATCATTGGATTAAAGTTACGTGCAGTCCCTTTATAAATAAGGTTTCCCGCAGTATCGCCTTTCCAAGCTTTGACAAAAGCAAAATCAGCTTTAAGCCATCTTTCCAAAAGGTACAACTTATCATCAAACTCACGTAATTCTTTACCTTCTGCCACCTCCGTACCTACTCCTGCGGGGGTGAAAAACGCAGGTATTCCTGCCCCTCCAGCTCTAACCCTCTCTGCCAATGTTCCTTGAGGTATCAGTTCTACTTCTAATTCTCCACTCAAAAGCTGTCTTTCAAATTCAGCATTTTCACCTACGTAACTTGATATCATTTTTTTGACCATACGCTTTTGTAACATCAAACCTATGCCAAAATCATCTACTCCGGCATTGTTTGAAATGCATGTCAATCCATTGATATCCATTCCCAAAAGTGCTTGGATGCTGTTCTCTGGAATCCCTGACAATCCAAATCCTCCAAACATCAAGACGGCATTCGAGAAAACATCTTGAACGGCCTCTTGCGCATTTTTGACTGTTTTATTAATCATAATAGTACGGTTATATATGGGTAAGAATTTCTATTGCTTGCAATTTGTCGCGATTTAGTTGTGCTTTGAGTGCATCCAAACCATCGAATTTCACTTCTGGCCGTAAGTAGGACATGAGCTTGACACAAACCCGCATATCATAAAGGTTTCCTTCAAAATCAAAAAGGTTCACTTCTATGGATCTACTACTTCCATTTACGGTAGGTCTGTTGCCAATGTTGAGCATACCATCATATGTCACGCCCTCCACGACGACTTTCACAGCATAGGCCCCATCACATGGAATCAACTTGTAGTCGTTGGGAATATGTACGTTTGCCGTAGGGAATCCAATCGACCTGCCTACTTGCTGCCCTTTGATAATGATACCATTAAGCTCATAAGGTCTACCTAGGTATTCATTTGCTACATGCACCTTACCTTCTAATAGGGCCGTTCTGATCTTGGTACTTGACACCCCTACATCATCTACATCCTGGCGAGAAATCTCCTCTAATCCGAATGGATAATGATCGATATTAGATTTTAAGTATTCAAAACTCCCCTCCCTGTTTTTCCCAAACCTGTGATCATATCCTATGACCAATTTACGGGTTTGAATGGTATCAATGATTACTTTTTGAATAAATTCATCTGAACTCAATTGAGAAAATTCCTTGGTAAAAGGAATCGTCAAAAGGTGGTCTATACCTGCCTCTTTGAGAAATTTTGCCTTTTCCTCAAAGGTAGATAGCAAAAGCAAATTATGTTCTTTGGGATAAAGCACAAGACGTGGATGTGGCCAAAAAGTAATCAGCACCGTCTCCCCACCTATATCATCTGCAATTTTTCTGATTCTTTTTAATATTTTCTGATGTCCCAAATGCACACCATCAAATGTCCCACTTGTAACAACAGGGTTGTTCACACCAACAAAATCACTTATTCCTTCAAATATCCTCATCGAGGCGATCTTTAATTTTTGTAATCAATTCGGGAAGTTCCATCGCATTATCTAACAAAAAATCACCAATTCTTGTTCTGCATAAGGCAGACATATAGGCTCCGACTCCCAAGTCTTCTCCCAAATCCCTTGCGATGCTTCTGATATAAGTACCTTTGGAACAGACTATTTTAAAATCAATCTCTGGAAGCTCAAAACGTGTGATTTCAAATACCGAAACTTGCACAGGCCTAGCGTCAATTTTCACTTCAATACCTTTTCTAGCGGACTCATACACCCGCTTGCCATCAACTTTGATCGCCGAGTGCATGGGTGGAATTTGCATGATCTCACCAGTAAGCTTTGCTGCTGCATCTTTCACATCTTCCAAGCTCAAATCAGAAGGATCTGCGACCTCAATGACTTCTTTCTCCCTATCAAAACTCTCTGTGGTCTTCCCGAGTACAAAAGTGCCAGTATACTCCTTTTCTTGCCCCATATACTGCTCTATACTCTTGGTTTGCTTTCCAGCACAGACGATCAGAAGCCCAGTAGCTAGTGGGTCCAAAGTCCCAGCATGCCCCACTTTTTTGATTCTCAATGCATTTCTCACTTTCTTGACCACGTCAAAAGACGTCCATTCCAATGGCTTGTTGATCAAGAAAACTTCTCCATATGGTTCTTTCTCTTGCATCTTATCTCATCATTCCAGCTCCGATCGCAATCAGACCTACAATCAAACAATAAATTGAAAAATAGGTAAGCTTACTTCGTCTCACCAAAGCTATCATCCAAGTACAGGCAAAATACCCAGCTATAAATGCTGCAATAAAGCCAGCTGACAAATATCCAAAACTATCTGCATTGTAAGCCAAACCACCATCAAGAAGGTCTTTTGCGATTTTTCCTAAGATCAAAGGCACTACCATCAAAAATGAAAACCTTGCCGCTTTTGCTTTGTCAATTCCAAGTAATACGGAGGTAGAAATGGTAGCTCCAGACCTAGATATCCCAGGCAAAATCGCTATTGCTTGTGCAATTCCTACAATGACGGCCTCTAGAAAACCTACTGGCTTATCTGTGTTTTTGGCTTTATCGGCCAAAAACAACAACAGTGCCGTGAGCAATAACATGCATCCCACAAAAACAATTTTTCCTCCAAAAAACTGCTCCAATTGATCGTTGAAAAACACGCCAACAACAGCCGCAGGAATCATCGAAAGCACAATTTTTAAAGAGAACTTGGTCTCTTCATTCCATTTGAACTGAAACAATCCTCGAAATATCTCCGCTATATCTTTTCTAAATACCACAATCGTAGCCAATGCCGTCGCAAAATGTAAGATTACCGAGAACATCATACTCTCTTCAGGCAACTTAGAATCTCCCAGAATAGCAGCACCTAATTCTAAATGCCCGCTTGAACTCACAGGCAAAAACTCTGTCAACCCTTGAATGATACCAAGGATTATTGCATCTATAATTTCCATCTATTTGATTAATCTGCTTTGTAGAAAATGGCGTAAAATTCAAAAACAAATCCAGCCAAAACTACTATAGGCCCCAATGTCAATCCCATAAAACCGAATCCATGCTGAACAGGGTCTAGACCAATGATTGCAAAACCAGCGATAATAACTGCAATGCCGATAAGCATAAGGATGTAATTTTTTCTCTTGAAAGGAAAAGGATGATTGTTCATATTTCTTAATAAAGTTCGTCTAATGACATGTTCAAATATTTATTGACAGCCCTCAAGGTGCTAAACACTGAAAGTATGGCTCCAGCAATCACCAAACCTGCAAAAAGAATGTATAGTAGCTCATAGTTTTGAAGCATGGCGAAGCCATCTATATTGGCTTTGGTATATTCCAGGATTCCGTATAGCACTGCCGATGCCAATGCACCTGACAAAGCTCCAAAGAAGAATGCTCTTTTCAAAAAAGGACTTCGGATAAAACCTCTTGTAGCTCCTACGAGCTGCATACTCCTTATCAAGAAGCGTTGTGAAAATAGCGCCAATCTAATGGTGTTGTTGATCAGCATAATCACTGTGATGATAAGAATCACAATGAATCCCCCCATTACAAGACTGACTTTGAGAAGATTCTCATTGATCGATTCTACCAAATCTGACATGTAGGTCACTTCAAATACCCCATCCATGTCTTGAATAGCCGTGACGATCTCTTCTATTTCTTCAGGGGTCTGAAATTCTTCTGCTATCGCTAGTGTGTAGCTATCCCTCAAAGGGTTATCATTCAGAAATTTGGTGAAATCTTCGCCTGTATCTTCTAAAAAACTCTCTGCTGCGGCTTCCTGAGAAATAAAAGTAAGGGTGGTTCCCTCTTCCTTTTTCAATACGTAAGGTTTGGATTCCAATTGCTTACCTATTTCAGCTTTTCTAGCATCTGTCACATTTTTATTCAAAAAGACCTGAACTTCAATATTCTCTCTGATCATTTTGGTCAATGTCTTCGCTTGGATAAAAATCACTCCAAACAAGCCTACTATAAAAAGAGACAAAGTAGTACTGAACAGTACTGATACAAATTTAAACTTCCCGACTTTTGTCTTTTTCCTTGATCTGCCTTTCATATAGCTTATAAAGCTTAAATATTTTTACCTCAACTAGTATTTATTTGACAATGAGATTTGGTCAAAATTAATCAGCTTAAGGTTTATAACCAATCATATTCGATTTTAAACCTGAAATACCTCTCACAAAAGTAGCGGAAAGCTTACAAAACTTGTGGAATTTCAACTACCCTATCCTCGGCTATAACGTAAATTTGAGTATCAATGGTACGTTTCATCGAGACAAGCCCTGTAAATCTCCCAAAGGCTGGCAAAACAAATCTTTGATTTGAATAGAAAAAACATGGTAGGGTAATTCTTTGGCGACCTTTGCCTTTGAGTGTAAAACCAGGATGAATATGTCCACAGAGGTTGATGAGATCTCTGGGAATATTTTCCAAAGGTTCATGAGTCAAAATCAAATCACCCAATATCAAACCTTGCTCATGTACAATCCAATGATCATGCTGATAAAAAGATAAGGGTAAAATATCATGATTACCCATTATCAAATGAAACTTGACATTAATTTGCTGTTTTGAAAATTCCACCAAGGTCCACCAAGAATCGTTCAATGCTGAATGAAATAAATCTCCCAAAAAATAAACATCGTTGATTTGGTAGCTAGAAATCAACTTTTCTAATTTTTTCAAATCCTGATCATGCAATACCTCAGGAATAGGAATCCCTGCTTTTCTAAAATGGCCCGCTTTACCAAAGTGGGTGTCGGCAATCAAAAGGGCATTCAAACTTGGAATATAAACTACCCGCTCAGGCAATAGAACCAACACCATACTTTGCTTACCCAAATTTATCCTTAATCCTCTATTTTCGATCATTTCTAATTGGTCCACGACTATTATGGACATCTAATTTTTCATTCCATGATTTTTACAAACCCGAATTTCCACCTTTCCAAAATTGAATTCGCCTACAAGTTAAATCCAAAATGATGCTTTTAAGCTTTTGGAAAAGTTTTGCTAATCTATTCTACGCTAAATTCTGAGAGACAAATATCTGACATTTTTCAAAGATTAATCAAAACTAATCTATAGGATTTCGTATTGTAAAGAGTAGAACCAAAACTAAGAAGATGAAAAAACTGATTTTCACCCCATTCATTGTTTTATTTTGCATGATAGCAAGCACAGACGTTTTTGCACAGCGTGCTGATGATATCGTAGGAGAATGGTACACCACAGAAAAAGATGCCAAAATTGAGATTTACAAATCAAGCGGAAAATACAACGGTAAGATTGTATGGCTGAAGGAGCCTAAAGAAAACGGAAAGCTGAAAGTTGATGAAAACAACGCTGATAAATCTAAAAGAGCTCAACCTATCCAAGGCTTAGAACTATTGAGTGATTTTGAATGGAATGGTAAAGTTTGGGAAAATGGGACCATTTATGATCCTTCCAGTGGGAAAACATACTCTTGTACGATCAAGAAAAAAGACGATGAAACCATAGATGTCCGCGGATATATTGGGATTTCTCTCGCAGGGAAGTCTGTAGAATGGACAAAAGTCAAATAGAGTTGCTTAATAAAGAGGAAGCATAGCATTTTTGACAGTTATAACCTTTCCTAAGGAGAAACTTGAAGGTTTGGTTTCGCTACAAGGACATGCTTTAAAACGCTATTTGGAGTATAATTCTTTAAGTTTGCATCCTTCGTGCCTTTGTGAAATATTTGAATTACAAATACCACAAAGGCACGGGGATATATGTCAAAAACTTATTGTTTTGAACCAAATCAAACGACTTCTCCAGCATTTTGAATAGTCTTCAATCCAGCTTCTATATTTTCAACAGCATAATTATCAGGTAAGGCCAAAATAGATACCTCCCCAGACTCATTTAGCTTATTGAAGTTTTTAGGCTTGACCTTACCTACGGCAAAGGTTACCCCGTCGATCTGGTGCGTAAGTTCTGGAGAGAAAAGCACAGCATCTATCAGTTCCGCAGATTTACTTTTCACTAAAACCCTCACCCCAAGATTGAGGAGTTTTTCCTCTAATGGCTTATCAAAATTCACTTTGGAATAATTGTATCCAAAACCATTTTTGGCTTTGATCAAATCACCGTACACAGCAGCTCCTGTAGGAAGACTACCTGCACCTTTTCCTTGATAGAACTGTTCTTGGAGGTGTTCAGAAGTGATCTTCACTGCATTATACTCATTTTCAACTCCATAGAATGGATTATCCTCCTCTACCAATGTAGGTAAGATATGTGCTGCAATTCCTCTGTAGTCTCTATCTGCCTTTGCGATGAGTTTGATCTTCAGGCCAAGCGTCTTTGCTAAAGCAATCTCCTCTTCTCCCAAATGCTGTATCCCAAATGCAGGGATCTGCTCTTCTCCTATAAACTTCCCGAAAGCATGAAGTCCGAGGATGTTTAGCTTGCTAGCTACATCACTTCCATTGATGTCAAATTTAGGATCTGACTCTGCGAATCCCTTTTGCTGAGCCAGTCTCAAAGCTTCAGAGAAATTGAGCCCATTGTTGAATATCCGAGAAAGGATATAGTTCGATGAGCCATTCAAAACACCTTCTAAGGAGACGATTTCGTCCTCTTCGAAGTGCGTTTCTAGCGTCGTAATTACAGGAATACCAGCCGCTGCAGCTGCTTCATAGAGCAATTTCCCTCCAAATACACGCTGTAACTGAATCAATTCAGGCAAGTGAGCTGAAAGTAGCTTTTTATTGGCCGAAATCACCGTAATTCCTCTTTTGAGGGCTTCAGTGACATATTCATATGCTTCACTTGTATTTGAAATCAACTCTAATATATAATCAGGATTTTTATCAAATACATCTTGAGGGTTGTATGAAAACTTAAGGTCAAAAGCTCTTCTTTTGAACTTATTCTTCACAACTATGGTATCAGGGGTCCATTGTTCTTTGTGTTTTTTGGCGATTTGGTAATAGCCCTGTCCTACTACTCCAAATCCAAACAAACCAATTCTTTTATTCATTGTTTTCAAGGTAAAATGAGGTAAGGATATAATTTAACTGTCCGTATTCTATCAAAAATGCATCATGCCCATAAGTAGATTGAATCTCCCTGTAGGTTCCACGGTTGACATGGTTGGCAACGAACTGAGATTCTTCTTTAAGAAAAAGAAGGTCTTTATCTACTCCTATAGCCAAAACTTTGGAAGGAATTTGTGACAAGGCATTGGCTACACTTTCTCGTTTTCTTCCTAAATCATGGCTATCCATGGCTTTGGTAAGCACCCAATAGGAGAAAGCATTGAATCGATCAGCTAGCTTTTTACCTTGATAATTCAAGTAGCTACTAGCTCTAAAATGATCCAAAGCTTCGACACTATCAGCTTGCCTTTCAGCAAAATTGTCAGGATGTCTATAGGTTAGCATGGCAATAGCTCTTGCTGCTTCCAAGCCTTTCTTACCAGCTTGCTTTTCTTTTCTTCCCCAAGTTTGATCTGCAGCTAAAGCCATTCTTTGGGATTCATTGAAACCTATGATCCATGGAGAAGCTTTTGCATTGGATGCCAAGATGATCGTATTCTTGACTTTTTCCTGGAGCAAATAGGCCCATTCAAGACCCACTTGTCCCCCTAAAGATCCACCGAGCAAGGTATTGATACTACCAATACCAAGGTGATCTCTAAGCAAGTCCAATGCCCTAGCCATATCTCTTGTAGTCAAATGAGGAAAATCATAGTAGAATGGCTCTCCTGTATTTGGGTTGGTGCTTAGGGGGTTGGTAGATCCATAGCATGAGCCTAGCAAGTTGGCACAGACGATAAAGTGGCGTGTAGGATCGAAGAATTGGTCCTCTCCTATTAATCCTGGCCACCATTGGTTGACATGAGCATCTCCAGTGAGGGCATGAATTACCCAGACTACATTGTCTTTGGATGGGGTAAGGTGACCTTGTGTGGTATAAGCTAACTGAAAACCTTGGAGTGACTCTCCAGATTCCAGCTGAAATTCACCTTCATAGGTAAAGGTTTCCTGCGCCATATCTATTATCAAATGAGGGCTTGCTAGATTCATTGATGATTTTTGATGAACAATTCCGGAAGTTGTTCTGATTAATTTATTTTAGAAAATGCTTGATTGAGATCTTCTTTGATATCTTCTATGTGTTCTATTCCTAGAGATATTCTCAACAAAGTAGGTGTCACTCCTGCTGCAATTTGCTCTTCATCACTAAGCTGCTGATGCGTTGTTGCAGCTGGCTGAATAATAAGCGTTTTCGCATCTCCCACATTGGCAAGATGTGATATCAAATTCAACTCATTGATGAATTTCGAAGCATTTTCTTTATCACCTTTAAGCTCGAAGCTAAGTACTCCACCGAAGCCTCTCTTTAGGTATTTCTTAGCCAACTCATGGTAAGGCGAGGACTTTAGGCCTGGATAATTTACCTTCTGGACTTGCGGATGTGCTTCAAGCCACTCTGCAAGTGCTTGAGCATTATCAACTGTCCGCTGCACGCGGAGTGAAAGCGTCTCCAAGCCTTGTAGAAGGAGAAAAGAATTGAAAGGGCTGAGTGCAGGCCCAAAATCCCTCAAACCTTCTACTCGTGCTCGGATGGCAAAAGCAACGTTTGGAAGCCCTAGAGGGTTATTTTCCCCAAATACTTCCCAGAATTTTAATCCATGATAACCTTCAGATGGTTCGGAAAACTGAGGGAATTTACCATTACCCCAATTGAAATTACCTCCGTCGACAATCACACCACCTATCGATGTACCATGTCCACCTATCCACTTGGTAGCGGATGCGGTCACTACATTTGCTCCATGCTTGATCGGGTTGAACAAATACCCACCAGCCCCAAAAGTATTATCAACTACAAGTGGGATTTCATGCTTTTTGGCCAATGCTGCAATAGCTTCAAAATCAGGAATATTAAATTCTGGATTCCCAATAGTCTCTAAATAAATGGCTTTAGTCTTTTCGTCGATAAGTTTTTCGAAGTCTTCCACAGCATCACCTGCCGCAAATCTTGCTTCTATGCCGATCCGCTTGAAAGCTACTTTGAACTGGTTGTACGAGCCACCATAAAGGAAAGAGGTAGAAACAAAATTTTCTCCTGCTTGAAGGATATTATTCAAAGCCAGAAACTGCGCTGCTTGTCCAGAGGCAGTAGCCACTGCTGAAACACCTCCCTCCAGCGCAGCGATACGCTGTTCGAATACATCTGTAGTTGGATTCATGATCCGCGTATAGATGTTTCCAAATTCCTTTAAGGCAAACAAATTAGCTCCATGCTCTGCGGAATTGAACACGTAAGAGGTTGTTTGATAAATGGGTACAGCTCTAGCATTGGTGGCTGTATCAGGATTCTGACCTGCGTGCAACTGTAGGGTTTCAAATCTAAAATTAGTGGACATAATTGATAGGTTTTATAGGTTTGATATTATTGTCAAGTGGAAGAAACTCCTTTCTAAGCAAAAGCAAGCTGTAGGAGTTAGCTGTAGGTGAATCAAAAATCACCTACACATCAAACAATACAACATACAGACGAGAAGCCCGTTCTCCTGATTTGAATTGCCTGAAAGGTTTGTAGTAAATTGTAAATGTGGAATATAAATCATCTTGTTAAGAATTTATATTTCCGAGAGAGGATATTCTCTATCGGCAGGAATTGGCACCTTGGATTTTCCAGGTTGCCAGAGGGTCATAAAGCCTGTCTTTCGCCTCTTCTGTATAAACCCCAACACTGAAAAAGTGATAGGATGTCACAAAGTAAATTCAGGAAACATTATAATGCAAATTTTCTATGAAAAAAGTTATAAAATTCTGAAAAGCAATAAATTTTCAGCGATATTCTTGTTCAAACTGGATATTCAAAGTGAAATTTTAAAAAGAAGTCTCTTGATTGAGCCGAAACATCAACCAAGAGACTAATCAATCAAATATAAAAAACAGATGCTTATTCTAAACTTAAGTATTTGAAAACCAAACCTGCGAGGGTTGCTCCTGCAATTGGAATTAAGATAAAGAGCCAAAGATGAGACAATGCCCAATCACAAACAAAAAGTGTTTGGCTTATACTTCTTGCTAGATTCACCGATGTATTGGCCACAGGAATACTGATCAGGTGTATCAGGGTCAGCGCTAAACCATTGGCAAACCCTGCAGCTTTGCTATCTGTGGCTCCTAAAATGATAATCAAAAACATGAAGGTCAGGACAAGCTAGGTAACAATAGCTCCTGTCATGCTGTAGCCTCCTGGTGAATGCTCACCGTATCCATTTGCTGCAAAGCCTACGATCTCACTACCATTGCCTGTCACAATGATGTAAAGGACACCCGCAGCTGCTACAGCTCCCAATACTTGGAAAATGATGTAGGGGAGAATATCTTTGGCTTGCATCCGCTCACCAGCCCACAAGCCGATAGTCACCGCAGGATTGAGGTGTGCGCCTGAAATGTACCCAAGAGAATACGCAATGCTCAATACGCTTAAACCAAATGCGAATGAAACTCCTACTAAACCAATCCCAACTCCTTGGAAACCAGCAGCCAAAACTGCATTAACACAACCTCCAAGTACCAACCAAAATGTAGCGAAGAATTCAGCTAGATTTTTTTCATTTGAATAAAATTAGATTTCCCTACTCATATGGCTATTCGGATACGCCTCGTTTTTTTGATGTGGGTTCTGGACTCCAGCTTTGGGACTAATACACCAAGCCTTTTTCAAAAAACTAGCTAAACAATAAGCTCATCATTCGACCTTCCAAAAACTTGAATGTCTCGAAAATGAATTTTAAACAAACTAATGCTGCTGGTTTTCATCATGCAGGTTGGTGCATTAGAAAAACAAATAACAATCTCTGTAGACATACACAGAGACCCCCTAAAACCATGAACTGAAAGAATTAGCTACCTTGACATAGCCTGTGATCAACATCACTTCATTTTGCAATAAGTTCCCAAACAGTAACTTTAAAAAGTCTTATTCACCCTTTGAAACCAACTGTTTCCAAAATTTTGATCCAAGATGAAATCGTATAATATTATAAATTACTTGTTTGAAGTAAAATCAATCAAGATTCAAAGTACGCAAACGAGCTTAAAAACAACTAAAACGTTATCGATTTGATTACGTTTGATTAAAAAAACCTATCCACATGTAGATTATGAGAAAGCTCATTTTACTTATCATATCATCATTTTTGACACTAAGTACTCAAGCACAAGACTTTATCTGGGGAATGCAGTACAAGCATGGAATAGCCACGGGAGATTTTGCCTCCACCGCTGGAAATATTCAAACACCTGAATTTGCGATTTATACAAATTACCAAATCCCCAATCAACCTGTGGAAATTGGTATCAGCATAGGATATGGAATATATGGTACTTCTTTAGAAAAGCGTAACGACCTCTATGTAGGTTATAATGATGAGTTGAGGCTGAGGAGAAACAATAATCTTTTGAGTTTGGCTGGCGTATTTCGATTTTTCCCTCAAGTCTATGGCAAGGTATTCCCATTTGTAGAAGCTCAGCTAGGTGGTATTCATGCTTATACCAGGTATAAAATCCGAGAAAAGCCTACCACAGAACCCATTGAGAATGAAGGAGACTTGGGCTCATGGGCCAGAATGAGTCAGATCGGTGGTGGACTATTTATACCCCTAGGTGAAAAAATCAAAGGAAACCTAGAGCTAAGGTTGATGTATCAACATACCAGCCCGCTAGATTATCTCACTAAAGGTGATGTGCGCTATGAACCTGATCCTGACGGAGTTCAAAATGGTCAATTTATCTATAATGTAAGAAGGTCACCATTAAACATGATCCAACCTTCTGTAGGTATTAATTTCTACATAGATTAATATAAAATTGGCACAATGTTTGAAAAAAGTATAACAAAATACTAAACCAACTATCACTACAACCACAAATGCCGGGCTTCACTCACCCGGCATTTTTTTTAGTTATTTATTTTCACTTTGTAAAAAACATTGTAATCCCGCTCCTCTTCAGGGCTGATGTTATCATTAATATAAATGTGCCCTTCGCTGTCCAGACTTTCGATGGTACCATGAACAGGTAACTCATTGATCACTCCTACCTGAGTATTATTTTTGAACACTATATAGTATGGCTTAATGTATTGTTTGCTTGCTTCTTTGTATTCCGGAGTAGTGAAATATTGCTCCGATAATGCCCGTAGCTCTCCCATTTTGCTTTTGGGAATTGTAGAAAAAAACTGTACAAGTCCATAATCTCCAGCAAAAAGCACATTATTGATAGCAGGATAGTCATCGTAATCCTGCGGAGAACTCTCCATAGAAATGGTTGGTGGAAGATCTGGTCTTTCAGGGTGAGATAATTTCACTTCATGTTTGAGTTCGATTTCATCTCCTAAATCATAAATAAAAAGCTGAGAGCCTTGGATCGGCATCAAAGCAAAAGATTTTTTGGTACTATTAAGGCTGATCATTGATAGCTTGTTTCCAACAAATCGCTCACTGACTCTAGGTTCCCATGTTTCAGGAAACCCATCCAAAATCTCCAGTTCTTCAGACTCTAAATCATATCGATAGATATTGCTGATTTTTTTATAAAAATCTAGACCGACCTTACTTGGGTTCATTTCATCATCTGTAAAGAAATTATGATCCTCTCCTAAGATCTTCATCTTTCCATTGTGCACGTAAGGATGAAAGATAGTTCTGTTCCTGTAAATCACAAGCCTATGGACATCCATGGTATGATAAGGACTCTTGAAAACTTGATTCCCTTCAAAATCATAGACAAAATAATGATTGATAAACCCTTGAGCAACAAATCGATTTTCATCTAAGAATTTGTAGCCAAAAGCACCATTTGCTCCTACCCCATCTGGACCATCATGTGCCAATTTAAATTCCTTTAAAATTTCCCCTTTCAGGTCTGTAAGATACACTGACTTGTTGCGACCTACCATAAGCGCTCGATCAGCGCTTAGGTTCAAGTCAGAAAGATTGAGTGGTGATAGCTCATCAACTACTATTGAATCAACCAACGTAAGGCTCAATTCATTGGTTGGACTACCTACTTTAGCTTCTTTTTCGCAGCTAAACAAAAACAAGGTGAAAATTATAAGCTTAAAGAAAATTATATTGTTTTGGTTCATAAGTGAAGAAGTTTATATCACTTAGTGAATAAATTACTGCTTTATATGACATGGAAACCTGAATCCTAGTTTTTCCTCGATTTTCTATTACTGGATTTTAGATGGTGGACAATCAAGAATCAAGAGAAAAATAAGAGGCAAGAAACACGAGGGTGTGGGATGAAAGGTGAAGGTTGCATAAAGAAAAGGGTAATACAGGTAACTCTTAAGGAGCTTAGTATCATGGAATTAATATCATTCTACAAACAGAATGCAACTAAGGAGCAAGAAATCGATTACTTTAAACCCAAAATACATCATTCTTGGCATTCTTTGCCTTTTTCTCAAGTCGCCTCTATATCAATTACTTATCCACTTTTTCTTGTCTGTAAAATTCCTTACTTCGGAAAACTTTTTTTTAAAGAACTCCATCTCTAAAAACAAAAGCTGAATGGTAGACATTGCTACCATCCAGCTTTGGTTTAAACTTATATCCAATATCTAGGAATTACATTTAATTTACTATGAATGTAAAACTTACATTTACCCTGTCTGTTAACTTTTGTTCTTCCGGACTAAATGTAGGCTCTACACGATCAGCTGCAGCTGTTTTGAGCATGGTAGATTCCATTCTATACTCCATCGGCTGAAAACTATACCCAGAGCTATAGTTTACTTTATAGACCATGATTTGCTCAATTCCCATGGTTTTGGCAATGATGTCTGCTTTTGCCTTTGCATCTTTTAGAGCAAGCTCTAGCAATTGCTCTTGATAAGTTTTTCTCTTCGCCTCTGAAATACCAAAGGACAAATTGTAAGTCAGCTCATCCGCTGCGGTATTGATTGCCTCGACGATTTTCACTAGGTCTTTGTCCGTCTGCTTCACGACAATCTTTACATTTTGACTAGCAACATATCCACTGTCTTTGTAAGCGTTACGCTGATACACTCGATTGATATTGACATAATAGTTATCAACCACAAACTCATAATCTTTTACGCCTGTTTTTTTCAAGGCATCTTCAATATCTTTTGTCTTTTTGTTTAATGCATTGGTAGCCTCACTTACCTTCATGCTCAATTCACGCAGATTGAGTTGAATCGTCGCTTGGTCTGGCATTGCCTTGATCTCACTCACTCCATCTACATCTATAGATGGGTAGTTTTGCTGCTGCGCCATCGTAATAAGTGGCAACATCAGCACTGACAATAAAAAGAGTAATTTTTTCATAGTTTTTTAATTTTAGCTTTCGTTTCAATGAGTTCTGGGTATCAACAAACCTTTGATATTTGCTTGATTTAGGACTATTATTCAAATCCCACGCCACAAATACTTAAAGTTTGTTAATTCATTGCTCATTGTCTCAAACTTTTGATTTTAAGTTTTAAGTCTTTCATTAATTTCTCAATGCAATCACATGACGGTTCAGAAAGTCTCGATGTCTCAATTTTTCAAGCTATGAAAAGTAACTCAATGATTATCATCTCCCTAAATCTAGGATATCACCGATTTTATTTGTTTTGCTCATCTCACTTTTGAGTCCTTCATAATCTTCTTCAATGATTTTATCCCTAAACTTGGATAGATTAGCGATATACAAGCTCAAAGCCTCAAGAATATTACTTTTATTTTCTTCTAAAATAGGTCCCCACATGTCAGCTGATGACTTTGCTAACCTTACCGTAGAAGCAAATCCTGATCCAGCCATGTCAAAAATATTTTTCTCGTCTTCCATTTTGTCTAATACCGTCTTTCCGAGCATAAATGAAGATACATGAGAAAGATGAGACACAAATGCCAAATGTCTATCATGCTCAGCAGCATCCATAAACCTCAACTTCATGTTTAATGCTTCTAACACATCATAAGCCATACCTTTCAAGTGGACATCCGTAAGCTCCATTTCGCATATAATAAAAACCTTTTTATCCAGTAGATCCGATTTAGCAGCCTTTGGCCCTGAGTACTCTGTCCCTGCTATGGGGTGTCCAGCCAAGTATTGAGCTCTCTTTGGGTGCTTTGAGGCGGCTTTGCAAAGGTTCTCTTTTGTTGACCCAAAATCCATCACAAGTGTATTTGGCCCTACCTGATCAAGCATCTTCAAAAGTAGTTCTTCCAAAGTATTGACAGGGGTAGCCAAGACAATTAGGTCTGTATCAGGGTCAGGTTGCTCGGAAGCTTTCGAAATTATCCCTAATGCCAAAGCATCCTCCAAATTTTTTGGATTAGCGTCGAATCCTGTAAAAATCAATTCTGGCTTAACTTTTCTCAAGGCCAAGGCAAAAGAACCTCCTAATAGTCCTAGCCCAATAATGTGTGTCTTTTTCATTCCAAAATAATTTACTTTAACCTATCGATCGCTTCATGGATCAGTTCTTCGGAAACACAAAGTGAAAACCTAATATACCCTTTTCCATTGCTCCCAAATATACTCCCTGGGGTGACAAACAGGTGATAATTCATCAGGAGTTTATCTACCAATGCATAATCATCGTCAGATCCAATGATCTTTGCCCAGACAAACATGCCGACTGTATCTTTATCCACTACAAGATTAAGCTTCCCAGCTAAATGCCAAATCAAAATACGCCGTTTTTGATAAACTTCATTTAGCGAACTATACCAGCTTGAATCTAAGTTGAGTGCAGCGATAGCGCCTTTTTGAATACCCAAAAACATCCCAGAATCCATATTACTTTTGACTTTCAGCACGGCACCGACGAGTTCTTCTTTTCCTACTAGCACTCCTATCCGCCATCCGGCCATGTTTGAGGTCTTGCTCAATGAATTCAGCTCCAATGCCACATCAAAAGCACCTTCAAAAGACATGATACTTTTAGGCTCATCCTCAAGGATAAAGCTGTAGGGATTATCATGTACAATCAAAATTTGATGCTTTTTTCCAAAAGCCAAAAGCTTTTCAAAAACTTTTACATCTGCTCTGGCTCCTGTGGGCATGTGTGGGTAATTCACCCACATCAACTTCACATTTCTTAAGTCCAATTGCTCCAATGCATCAAAATCAGGCATCCATCCATTAGAAGCTTTCAAATCATAAGCAATAGGACTAGCACCTACGAGTTTGCAGGCTGATGCATAAGTAGGATATCCAGGGTTTGGAATCAGCACCTCATCACCAGCGTCCAAAAAAGCCATTGAAACATGGATTATTCCTTCTTTGGATCCCATAAGAGGTAATACTTCACGCTCTGGATCGAGTGTGACTTGGTAATATTTCTCATAAAAATTAGCAAAAGCAGCTCTCAATGCTGGAACACCTTGATAGCCTTGGTAACCATGAGCATCATTTTGCATCGCCGTATGGTTCAAGGCTTCTATCACGCTGGGGTGAGGTGGTAGGTCTGGGCTACCTATGCCCATATTGATCACAGGGTGTCCTGATTGGATCAGCTGTCTAACTTCCTTAAGTTTTTGGGAAAAATAGTACTCCTGAATATGGTCCAATCTATTGGAAAATCCTTTCATTACTTCCTGTTTGTGTATTCACCAAAAACCTTAACTTGACCGTAATTATCCTTGATTGCTAAAATGGCAGATTGGTACTTTTCATAATCCTCAAATTGCAAATCAATGAAAAACGCATATTCCCATGGCTTGTCTATCACAGGAATTGACTGAATTTTACTTAAATCCAAACCAAATTCGCTAATCTTCGAAAGTAAGTTAGCTAAAATTCCCTTTTCATTTTTCACTGTCACTTTGATTGATGCTTTGTTAGGTTTTATAAATCCCAATTCTAGCAAAGGCTTTTGCAAAATGATAAATCTGGTGAAATTATCTTTTACCGTCTGAATATCACCTGCTAAAATATCTAGCTCATATATTTTCGCGGCGGTAGTACTGGCTATAGCAGCTACTTTTTTCAACCTTTCATCCCTGATTCGCTTTGCCACAGAGGCAGTATCAATATCATCGATTAGTTTGATATGAGGATATGCCTCAAAGAATTTTTTACATTGTAACAAAGCCATGGGATGCGACCTAACTTCTTCTATCTGATCTATTCCTTGTCCTTTCAGGCACATAAAATTATGTGAGATAGGCAGGTAATACTCATCTTTTATAGTCAACTCATGCCTGTCGATCAATTCATAATTTGGAAGAATTGCACCTGCTATAGAGTTTTCGATTGCAAGAACTCCATAATCACACCCATTGGTACTTACACATTTGGCTACTTCTTCAAAAGTCCTGAACCCTATGATCTCCGTTTCGTCACCGAAGCAATTCAAAGCCACTTGGTGATGAAAAGAACCTGGAATTCCTTGTATCGCTACTTTCATGTATTTTGAATTTGTCTATGAAATGTCATCACTAAACAAAATGACATCAATTATTGATGGCTCAATCGATGCTGAATACCTTATGGAATCCACTTCACGTCTTTAAAGTTGGGCTTGCGCTTCTCCAAGAAAGCATTTCTACCCTCTTTTGCTTCATCAGTCATATAAGCCAATCTGGTCGCCTCACCAGCAAAAACTTGCTGACCCACCATACCATCATCAGTCAAGTTGAAAGCAAACTTCAGCATTTTGATAGATGTTGGTGATTTTGCTAAGATTTCCTGTGCCCATTCATAAGCAGTATCCTCTAGCTCTGCATGCGGCACAACTGCATTGACCATACCCATATCATAGGCCTCTTGAGCGGAGTAATTTCTTCCAAGGAAAAAAATCTCTCTTGCTCTCTTCTGACCTACCATTTTGGCTAAATATGCGGACCCATATCCTCCATCGAAACTGGTAACATCAGCGTCAGTTTGCTTAAAAATCGCATGCTCCTTACTGGCTAATGTCATATCACAGACCACATGAAGTGAGTGTCCTCCTCCTACAGCCCATCCAGGAACTACTGCAATCACCACCTTTGGCATGAATCTGATCAATCGCTGAACCTCAAGTATATTCAAGCGGTGATAACCATCTTCTCCTACATATCCCTGATGTCCCCTGGCACGTTGATCACCTCCAGAGCAGAAAGAATACACTCCGTCCTTTGGCGAAGGCCCTTCAGCTGAGAGCAACACCACGCCGATTTCTGTATCTTCCATGGCATCATAAAAGGCATCATATAGTTCACTGGTCGTTTTTGGTCTGAAGGCATTTCTCACTTCAGGTCTATTGAAAGCAATTCTGGCTACGCCATCACATTTCTTATAGGTGATATCTTCGTATTCTTTTGCTATTTTCCAGTCTATCGTCATTGGGTATTGATTTTAAATTAATTTCCTGCAAGATAATAGGCTTAGGTGAATTTTGTCGAATTTTGATAAAGGCATTACCTTGCATCGTTATAAAAAAATCTATGGGACATATCTTTCTAGCACATCGATCATATAGTTTTGAGGAGGTCATGAGCGGTCAGTGGCATGAATCTGACCCATATTATGCCGCATGCTTGAGCTTTTGCCAAGAATGGCTTAATGGAAAGGATTTCTTTTTTCAGCTTACATCGGGTTCTACAGGGAAGCCAAAATCTATTCAGCTTGGCCGATCTCAAATGATCGCATCAGCACAAGCTACCTCCGATTTTTTCAATATAAAAAAATCACCAAGACTACTTGTCTGTATAAACACGGCCATGATTGGTGGTAAAATGATGCTCGTTAGAGGTATGTTATGGGACGCTGATATCTACATCACACTTCCAAATGCTAGGCCATTTGAAGCCAACTGGCTTCAGCTAGATTTTGACTTTGTCGCCATGGTACCCATGCAAGTAGCGGCAAGCCTTAACAATGCAAGAGATTTAAAATGGCTTTGTCAAATTGATAAACTGATCATAGGCGGAGCATCTAGTTCTCCGGAACTCATATCTCAGATCCAAGACCATAATATCCATGCCTATCAGACTTATGGTATGACAGAGACCGTTTCTCACATAGCAGTCGCAGACCTAAGCAAGGATGACCTTATTTACCATGCGCTACCTTCAGTAAAAATAGGTGTAAATGCATCTCAATGCCTTTGGATTGAGGCTCCTATGGCTTTGGAACGACATTTACAAACAAATGACATCGTTACCCTGGAGACAGCAAGTAGCTTTCGCTGGTTGGGAAGGGCTGACTTTGTAATCAATACAGGTGGAGTCAAAGTACATCCCGAAATACTAGAAGCCCAAATCGATAAGCTAGTGAAGGAAATATATGGGCCCATCAAGTACTTTGTGGCAGGAGAAACCGATGAAAAATTAGGGCAAAGGATCGTCCTGATAATAGAACACGCTTCAGACGAAAAAAAGGAATACATTTTGCGAATGCAATTAAAAGAAAATCTAGAGAAGTATCATGTTCCTAAGCAAATCTATGCTATCGAAGCTTTTGCTTATACAGATTCTACAAAAATTAATAGACAAAAAACCCTGAGCTTATGTGGTTTCAATCAGTTCTGATAATCTTTTTTTCTTTTTTCATAGAAACTCAACCTATGAATACCTTAACTATTTCTGTCCAAAAGATAAAAAACGAGCAAGGAGTTGTCCGTGTATTGCTATTTGATCAAGCCAGTGGCTGGCCTGATGATCCTAGCAAAGCTATTCACCAAGCAACGTTAAAAATCGAGAAAAATCAGGCTGTATATACCTTTGACAACCTCCCAATGGGCTCCTATGCCATAGCAGTCATCCATGACAGCAAAAATATCGGCAAGCTAAGGACAAATATGCTAGGAATCCCGCTGGACGGCTATGGGTTTTCAAATAATGCCATAGGCACCTTTGCTCCACCTTCATTCGAAAAAGCCGCTATCAACATTCAACAAGGTGTTAATTCGCATACTATTGTTTTGAGATGAGAGGGTATTAGATTGTAGATTTTTGAGAAATGGGCATATACCGAATTTGCTTAAAGTTTATTGATTGTAGGTTCATGGTCATTTAGTTTCGACCTACCAGATTTTCCGTCAAATAGCACATGAGCTAAATAACTACCTTTTAACTATTCATAAAACAAACCTAGCAGATCTTCTCATTAGGAATAATCCTCATATTTCCACGCTCCTAATATATCGCCCCAAGCAAATATCAACTTTATATCGCTTTAGCGTACTTCATTTATAAGAAGCAAGAGATTTGATGAAAGAAACAAGAATCAAGACACTCCGCGCGATTATTCGTAGGAAGCATATATCGCCGCAGGCAAATATCAACCTTATATCGCTTTAGCTTATTTCACTTGTTTCTTGAGTCTTGTCTCTTATTTGTTGTATCTTAAGTCTTTTCACAAACCTCATTGGTAAAAAAACACCATCCTCTAGAATCTTTTGATTTATAAATCTCTTAATATTCCCGCAGCCTTTTCAGCCGTAAGGTCTCTCTGTGGATTGGCTAGCATCTCATATCCTACCATAAACTTTTTGACACTAGCAGATCTCAACAATGGAGGATAAAACACCATGTGTAAACCCCATTCAGGATGATCTTGCCCATCTGTGGGCGCTTGATGTATCCCTGCCGAATAAGGGAAAGATACTTCAAATAAGTTATCGTATTTTATGGTCAAAACTCTATAAGCATCAGCCAAAGAGGCCATCTCTTCATCAGACATCTTGGCAATATTTGATATCGCTGACTTAGGTGCTATCATGGCCTCAAAAGGCCAAACCGCCCAAAATGGGACTAAGACGACAAAATGTTCATTTTGATAAATGATTCTTTCTGACTTTTTGAGTTCTGCGTTCACGTAAGCCGACACCATGTCTTCACCATTTTTGAGAAAGTACGAAGTGAAGCTTTGTTGCTTTTTCAAGGGCTCATCGGGAATACTTTCTTGCGCCCAAATCTGACCATGAGGGTGTGGATTTGAACACCCCATCACTTCTCCTTTGTTTTCGAAAATTTGGACATAATCGATAAAATCAAGCTGGGAAAGTTCCAAATATTCCCTCTTCCATGTTTTAACCACTTCAAACACTTCTTGTTGCGATAGTTGCGGAATGGTTTTGGAGTGATCTGGAGAAAAACAAATCACTTTGCAAATTCCTCTTTCACTCTTTGCTTTAAAAAAATCACCATCTTCGTATTCACCACTTGGAATATCTTGTGTCAATGCCCCAAAGTCATTGGTAAAAACAAAGGTGTTTTTATAGTCTGGATTTACCTCACCTCCTACCCTAGTGTTCCCTGGGCATAAGAAACATTCAGGGTCATAAGCTACTGGCTCTGATTTGGTGATACGCTCTTGCTGTCCTTGCCATGGTCTTTTGGAGCGATGTGGGGAAACCTGAACATAGGAACCTGTAAATGGATTGAATCTTCGGTGACTGTGCTCTTCAAATGAAAACTTCATAGGGTCTAATAGGTTTGTAATTATCTAATATTTTGTGCGGGTTTCAGGTACAATTTGCATTTCCTTATTGAATTTTGTTAGGGATCGAAAGTCCTTAGCGTTGTTGCTGACTACTTTCCCAAATCAGACTTTCATATCAATATGTTTCAGCTTTTCTAAAACATACGTAGCTAATCAAGAAATACAAGGCTGAAATATCTTCATAAATCAACCAAATAAACACTCCAAATCCGTCAAAAAATAGGACTTGGAGTGCAAATTTTGATCATTTTGAAAGTTTGAGGCAAAATGAATGCATTTTGATAGAGAAAATCAGCTTCAAAGGTTTCGGGTTAGACTGATTGTCTTTGAACTTACTCACGAAGTGCTTTCTACAAGCATGATTCCATATCGGTTAGGTTCGGATGTACTCATAAACGCCAACTGGAGAATAAATTCTTAATATTTTGATGAATACCCCATTGAATTAGTATCAATCATTCACCAATGAAATCACATAGCTATAGCTATATTTCTTGTCAAGCAGCAAATACTCTCTATGCGGATACCTTCCCCAGCTATCGTCACCTCCTAGGCCACGCTGCTTCCAATCTATGTGAAGAAATACCTGATGCTTAGGTTTCAAATCAGTTGGATGCTGTTGCTTCTTGGTAAACCCTGGGTCTAAGTCTTCGACTGAAAGATTCAATGCTGAAAATGCGATTTCTTGAACCCCAGTTACTTTCAAACCTTTACCCTCACGATTGGTGAGTGTCAGCCACCTGACATCAGTCTTGTTCCCAGACTCCTGAGGTCTGATGTAATTCATATTGTATTGATTGGCAACTTTATCCTTATAGATACCTATATGTGAGCCAGACTTTCTGTCTTCATAGTTTTCCCAAGGTCCTCTTCCATAGTATTCTAGGTTATCCATGTGCCCTGGTAGTTCCATTCTCATACCGAATCGAACCAACTCTGGAAGTTCTCTTTCTGAAAAATCCATACTCGCCGTCACCCGCACTTGGCCATCATGCTGAATCAAGTAGTCCACTTGATAATCTACCATGATATTGGTCAATTGATAAGTGGAAGAAATCAAGACACCTTCGGGGTGATTGCTATCAACTTTTGAACCCAGGTGATTTTTTCCTAAATGGGCCGTTTTCCACACGCCCAGTCTGCTAGGCATATGATTTCCGAAGTCATTGTCAGTAGGAGCTCTCCAAAAATACGGTTCTGGAAAACTTCTGATGAGGCCTGGCTCTCCTTCTTTGAGTGTGTACTTTCTAAAAGCACCTCTTTTGAGATCAAATTCCCCAATAATCTCTCCTGCTTGAAAATGAAGAATGCCTTCTTTTTCTTCATGGCTAAGACTATTTGAAAGAGACCTTTCGATTTCAAAGTATGTCTTTTGGCCTACATGAAACTGTTCGGAAGCGACTTCATGGCCAGCAGGCAGTACCGCTGTTGCCTTTTTCACTTTGGCATATACATTCAAAAAGTACTCCGCATCATCTCCCATATTGGGAAGCTTGATACTGACTTTCTTCTGGCCATGTGGCTCCAGTTGTACCTCAAAATCATCTGATTGGATTGACTCACCATTCTTGAACAATTCCCATGAGAATGCAAACTGATTCAAATTTGTGAAATCAAAATAGTTTTTCACCTGTATGGTTCCATCGGTGTTAAGCTTGAAATGTATATTTTGATAGACTTTTTTTACTTCATAAAGTGAGGGGTGTGGGGTCCTATCTGCTGAGACCAGGCCATTGGCATTGAAATTCTCATCATTCTGAAAATGAAAACCACCCAAATCACCTCCATAAGCCCAGTATGGTCTGCCATTTTCATCATACGTCAAAAGTCCCTGATCTACCCAATCCCAGATAAAGCCACCTTGCATATGCTTGCTCCCCAAGATGATGTCCCAATATTTCTGGAAATTTCCCACACTATTTCCCATGGCATGCGCATACTCACACATGATAAACGGTCGCTCTTTGGTCTTGTCATCGGCATAGCGCTGCATGTGCTCTATGGAAGGATACATAGGTGCAACTATATCCGTATTGCGATGCTCTCCAGCCTGCTCGAACTGTACCGGTCTGGTCTTGTCGTTGGCTTTCAGCCAATCATAAGCATCATAGAATACAGGGCCATTACCAGACTCATTACCCATAGACCATATGATCACAGAGGTACTATTTTTGTCTCTAGCAAACATACGTTGTACCCTATCCATGTGCGCTGCTTTCCACTCTTCTAAATAAGCAGGATGTCTCTCCTTATTGAACCAGCCTTGCAGCTCTGCTCCCATTCCATGCGTCTCAATATTAGCTTCATCCACCACATATAGCCCATACTCATCACAGAGCTCATACCAAGCTGGATCATGAGGGTAGTGACTCATTCTCACCGCATTCATATTGAACTGCTTCATCAATTGAATGTCCTTGATCATGATATCACGATCTGGAACATGACCTTTTGTCTCATGGTGTTCATGTCTATTGACCCCTTTGACCAATACGGGTACGCCATTGACCATCAATTGGGCATTCTTGATTTCTATAGCTCTAAATCCTGTTCTTTTACTCACTGCTGTGAGCAATTTACCTTGATTATCCTCCAGCTTGATGAGGTATGTGTATAGATAAGGTGATTCAGCAGACCATTTTTGAACATTGTTAACTTTGCCTTCAAATTTTACACTGTTGTCAAAATTTGAAACATTTTTCTTTTGAGTGAAGACCTCTTTCCCATTTGCGTCTAACAAGACAAATGATACGCTTGCAGCCTTCACTTCATTTCCAGCTACACTTTTAAGCGCTATATTGGCGCTAAGTTCACCTGTTTTGTAATTTGAGTCCAATCCAGCTTGTATCGTAAAATCAGCAATGGAAAGTTTTGGAGTAGCTTGGAGAGAAACATCTCTTTCCAATCCACTTAACCTCCAAAAATCTTGATCTTCTAAATAGCTGCCATCATGCCATCTGAATACTTGCACTGCCAATACATTGCCTGACCTTTTCAAGTGTTCTGTGACATCAAACTCAGCGGGTGTTTTTGATGCCTTAGTCATCCCCACCTCTTTGCCATTCAAAAATATCCTTGCATAACCTGAAATTGAACCGAAGTGCAAGACAATGTGCTTATCATCCCAGCCAACAGGTAAATCAAAAGTTCTCCGATAACTTCCCACAGGATTGTAGCTATTATCTACCAAAGGAGGTCGAGCAGGAAAAGGATATGAGACATTGGTGTAGACAGGAATATCATGTCCCTCCATTTCCCAATTGGACGGTACTGAAATCAAATCCCAATCCTTATCATTGAAATTGATTTCATGAAACTGCTGAGGCCTTTGATCTGGGGTTCTTACCAAGTTAAATTTCCACTGACCGTTCAAGCTCTTATAGTAAGAGTTGAAAGCCAAATCATTTTTTAATGCTTTCTGTTCAGAATCATACTGAATGAAAAACGCCCTACCAGCTTCTTTTCCTCTATCTAAGATAGTAGGATCTTCCCATTCATTATTTTGATTTTGGGCAAATACCAAATTGCAGATCAGCAAAAGTGACATTGCGAATAAGTGCTTCATGTTTATTTTAGGTTTATTTCAACATACTGACACCACCTTCTCGAGTATACTTTAAAAGGAGTGATTTTCTAACCACTAAATTACAAAGCACCACTTCAAGCAGAGGTGACAAATTGGTCAATAAAGGTGGTCAAATAGTTCTATTACATTAAATAGGGTTAGGTTTCAATCGAATATTGGCAAATACCATGTATCTCGCCACTGAATAAGGAGTATATTTCTCAAACCTTCAGGCTATCATCTATCAATCATTAACAACACATCTTTCAATGACTGCTTCTGGTAAAAATAAGTTGGATATAGAATATGATCTTAATTTTGAAATATGGTTATGCATAACTTAAACATGTTGGCATTTTTTAATTTTCTATAGTCCATTCAGAAGGGTAAAAGCTCCCTGTGATTTGATTCTAAACACCACAGGGAAACTTGCTTCTCATGCTCAGGTTATTCTAAAACCACCCCCTCAAGAGTAGGTTCAATCACTTTGATGTATCCAGCTTCATCAAACTCCATTTTGTCTATGCAAACCTCTCTATGGAATCCTGCTGCACCACCCATATTGATCCCCTTTGGTCTATTGAACCTGTGGTAAACTATCATCCAATCGTCAGTTCCATGCACATTGATCACAGAATTGTGTCCAGTACCATAAATCCCCAATTTTGGGTTCTTTTTTAAAATCAAGTTGTTTTCTGGGATTTCCAATGGACCTAGTGGACTATCAGATATCGCATACCTCACACGATAATTTTCTGACCTTGTATCATCCTCAGACCATAGGAAGTAGTACTTACCCTTTCTGAAAAAAACCTCCACTCCCTCTCTGAATGATTCATCAGGAGTCATTACTTTAACTTGCTTTTTGTCATAACTCATTAAGTCATCATTCAAAGGAACGGCGGCTAAGTATCCATTCCCCCAATAAAGGAAAGTTTTTCCAGATTGAGGATCTTCGAAAATGTCTGGATCTATCTCTTGCCCCCCTCTTACGCCTTCTGGCTTTGAATCAACAAGTGGCTTACCCATATCCACAAAAGGCCCAGAAGGACTATCTGAAGTAGCCACACCAATTTTCTGACTAGCGGTGAAGTAGTAGAAATACTCATAATCATCCCCACGCTTGACTTCTAGCATGGTGGGTGCCCATGCATGCATATCACTCCACGAAACGTCCTTCTTCAAATCAAGAATCACAGCTTCTTCTTTCCAATCTCGAAGGTTTTCTGAAGAGAAAGTCTTGAAATAAGTCCCAGACCAGCCATCATATCCGTCACTGGTTGGGTATAGGAAGTATTTTTGCTCTTTTTCAGAATAAATAATCTCTGGATCAGCATAGTACCCTTTCAAAACAGGATTTCCATTTGCAGCTTTATCTGCATATCCATACTTAGCCAATAACCTTTCCTTTTCCTCAAGTGTGATCGGTAATACTGAGCCATGTCGTGGATGAAAATCCATGCTAATCTGCTCATCAATCACTGTGAAAGTTTCTAAATCCGTACTTTCAGTAAACTGATATGAGCCCTTCATATACACATCATACATGAGAATATACTTTTCTGAATCATTCAACTTGAAAATACCAGATCCTTCAACTGCCTCTTTGGTCTGCTGAAGGTATTCATCCTTCATTTCATATCCCTCTGTCAGCTTGTCGGATACAGCCTTCTTGAGTCCATTGCCGTGTCCTTCTGTCTTGAAGAACAAGTGATACTTACCTTCGTGAAAGATGATATCGCCATCTATACAAGATTTTCCTTCTGGATGATAAAAAAGCTGCTTCGGCTCTGATTCCAAAGCCGTAAAATCCTTGTTGGCATAGGCATAATAGATGATATCTGCTTCTCCATCAAACTGCATAGACCAGTAAACCAAATACTTACCAGCTTTGGCATCATAAATAGTTTGTGGTGCCCATACCCTTCTTACATCCTTGAAGTTCTCAGGGAAAACAGTTGGTATATGAATATTGCTATGCGTCCAATTTACCAAGTCATCGGACTTGAGAAGGATCATACTTTCATTAGTCCAGCCGTCATTTGGAACATAGAGGTCTGTCAATACCATGTAGAATGATTTGCCATCATCTGATCTTAAAATGTGCGGATCTCTTACTCCACCTTGTTTACTGATCACATCATTGTCTATTACTGGCAAGTAATTGTTCAAGGCTCGATAGGTAAATCCATCATCACTGATCGCATAGTGTACTGCTTCCTGACCTGGACCATTTCCAATAAAATAGGCAAAAAGATACGCTTCGGGCTGTATTTTTTCAGCACACGAATTGAATAATACTGCAAATGCAAGAAAATAGAGAGATAGAATAGGTTTGAGAATTTTCATTAGTATTAGTTAAGTTGGTTTTTGTAACGCTTGATAGCTTCTAAGAAATAGTAGTCTCCATAAGTAAGTGGCGTATCTACTTCTGTATTTTCTGGGATGTGGCCAACTCCATGTTTTAGTATGAATCCACCATTGGAATTTGGTTCTGCTAGGTAAGGAGCGGATGCCAAAGAGAATATCATCTTTTCTGCATCATCAAAATACCTCTTAGAATCAGGTTGGTCTACATATGTAGTCAGCTCGAGTAATGCTGCCGCTGCAATAGCTCCAGCAGAAGAATCCCTTAAGGCATCGGGGATATTAGGTGCATCAAAATCCCAATAGGGAATTTTATCAGCAGGCAAATTCGGATGATCTAACATGAAATTGGCAATTTTGACAGCTTGATCAAGGTATTTTTGATCTTTGGTAAACCTGTACATTACCGTATATCCATATAGACCCCATGCTTGACCTCTAGCCCATGCTGAATCGTCAGAATATCCCTGTGCTGTGTGTTTTTTGGTAACTTCTCCTGTTTCTGGATTATAATTCACGACATGGTAGCTGCTATTATCTTCTCTAAAATGATGCTTGATCGTGTTGTCCGCATGTGTGATAGCAATCTCTTTGTACTTGGGGTCACCAGTCTCCTCAGAAGCCCAAAACAAAAGCTCTAGATTCATCATATTATCGATGATCACGAGGTAATCTCCTTCTTTGGAATCCCAAGACTTGATCAATCCAACATTTTCATCAAATCTTGAGCTCAAAGACGCTGCACTTTGAATCAAAATATCTTTATACGCTTCCTTTGGAGCAATTTCAAGGGCATTTCCAAAGCTACAAAACATCATGAATCCAAGATCATGCGTTGTTGTATTGTGCTTTTCCTTTTCTAAAATAGACAAGATCCTCTCTGCTTCTTCCAACAGCTCTTTGTCTTGATTCTGCTCATACATGTACAGAAGAGAACCAGGGTAGAACCCACTACACCACCAGCCAGACCCAGATGTTTCTAACTTATCGCTATTTGCATGGTAAGTTTTTGGAAACCGCTGGTCTGGAAGTATCTCTTTCAAATATTTGTATTGATCTGTAGACTGCTGAATTACTGTCTCTAATGTTGCTAACCTGTCATCTTGAACCTCAGTTTTACTTTGTGCTGTACAAGCTGCAAAACAGATACCCGTTCCGATCACTAGATATGTCAAAAGTCTTTTCATTTTGGTAAGTTAGTTTGATTTGATTTGATTTAAATGTTTTATCTGTAGTACGGTTACTGGAGAAGATTTATGGTCAGCAAGTCCTTCTCCATCAATCTGAGTTACTTTTTGTACAAAAAGATGAAGTTCTTTTTCATCCTTCCATCTGGAAATGTCTAGCGTTGGCTCCCATTGACCAACATCCTCTGAACTGAGCGCTGTCATTTTCCATCTTTTTGATTTTCCATAGACTAGTAAGACCTTTCCTCCAAACTCTTCATCTCGATAGATCAAGTACATTACTCCTTTATGATCCACTAGAAGCTGTGGGCGGGAGATAGGAATTCTTTTGGTGCCACCACCTGCCAGGTCAAAAAATTGACTCCTATGGTTAGGGCTCACTTTCTTCCATGCCTTTCCCCTTTGATAGATCACCTGAAGCTGTGTCACTTGATTTCCAACGCTATCCATCCAATATGTTGCTATATAGGGTTTACCCTTTTTATCGGTTGTGATCGCTGTTTGATTGATCAAATTGCTATTTTGTGGAATCCTCCAAGCATAAGTTGCTGTGTTTTGCTTGATAGGTAAGGCATATTTTTCACCCAAATGATTCTCCCAAGTATGTCCTTTATCTTTCGAAATGGCATAGGCCATGTCGTGATTGGTCTCTACATCCCAAGATTCTCTCCACACCCAACTCAGATGGATATACCCTTTACCATCTATACAAGCTTGCCAATAAGCACTTCTTTCAGCTTCTCCATCTATCAAGTTTCTATGTATTTGTCTCCACGATTGAGTAGTCAAATCATAATGATTGATAACTAGATTGCCTCTTCCAGATCCACCTGATCGATACATCATGATCAAGTCTCCATCAGGAAGTCGGTGAAACTCCGGGTAAGTAACATGGCTTTCCTCACTACCAGTCAATGATTCCATATCGCCCATTTCTAACCCATATGGCTCAATACTTCTGGCATAATTGAGCTGATTGTCGTGGTGATCCCAAGACATGTGTAGGAACCCGTCTCCATCCAATACAATGCTAATAGCATTATGAGCATCTTTGACATTCCCAGTAAATGCGGTGGTTTCGGTTTGCCAAACTTTTTCATCAAGATTTCTTTTAGCAAGTACAACCTTCCCATCAGGATCATAATAAGCAGCGAATTGCAATCCATCTTTACTATCTAGGGCGTTTCTTCTAAAGATTACCGTGTTGACAGAGTTCCCCGCCCAACCCTCTCCTATTGTAGAGATTTTGATCAGATCATTTTGGTGATCTTGAGCCATGCAATTGACACATTGAAAGGAAATCCAGAAGATGAGGTAAACAAATGCGTTGATACATTTCATCTTAAATAGCTTTATCAATTATCACCTTTTGACCTCCCCATATTTTTCGTTGTGTCCAAGACTCCGCAGGATCAGCCCAGAAGCTTGACTGCTCTGGCAACCCAAGTACCAAAAATACTTGAGCGCATAAATACAAGCTGCCAGTAGAAATGTATGGTTCGGCAATCTCTGGCTGAGCCCCATTGAAGCCTAACTTCAACCAGCCGTTTTGATCAAACATGGTTTCGGATTCAAAATGCTTATTTACTATGGCCAATATTGCTCCTCGAACCTGTGCTGGTGATACTCCTTCAGGCAATTTTTCCCAAAGTGCCACTTGAGAGAGTGCTTGAAATGCCCCAAACCTGTACGCCATAGATCTTCCTATCACAGGGTAAGTCCCCTCAGGAGAAATTAGCCTCTCTTGGATAGCTGCATATCTTTGGGCTCTTTTTAGAAAAAGTTCATAGTCTAACTTGTTCCCTTTCCCAGTCTCTAACAGCGTCTTGCTGATATCTAGGAGCATAGGTTGAATTACAAAGCTATTGTAATAGTCAAAATGAAAATCAGGGCCATCTCCATATACACCATCACCTAAGTACCATTCTTTGTGCTTATTCAAGGCATAGGCTATCCTAACCATATCTCCATCTCCATCAAACTTCAGCAGGGCTGCTTCTATCATACCTGTAAACAATAGCCAGTTGCTGTAATATGGACTGATCTTACGGGTAGCGCGAAGCGCATCAATTGTCTGACGCTTGGTGACCTCATCTAGTCTTTCCCAGAGCTGAGTAGGTGCTCTCAATAATCCTTGAGCCAGAAAAGCCGCATCAACCAGAGGCTGACCATGATCTGTAAAGTTCATAAAGTCATTTGCCTTAGGGTCAGTAGCATGCTTTAACGATTGGTGAATCATCAATATATACTTCTCTCTTAGCTTCCCTTCAGTAGTCTCATCTGGCCCCAATTCCAGCCAAGGAGCCATACCAGCTACCAGTCTTCCAAATGCCTCCAAATAAGTTACCTTATCCCTATCGCCATAAGCATTTGGAGCAACCTCTATGGGCATAGTAGCTTTCAATCTATCTTGGCTCAAATTCACCAAGACAGGATCAGCTATTTTAGTCAATTGATCTATAAATAAGGATCTTTCGGTGGTAGTTTGGGCTAGTGAAGTTTGGACTACAAAAAGAATAAGTGTACTAAAGACATATATTTTTGATTTGATCATAATTAATTAGGTAAAATATAGAATGAAGCCCTGAGGAATCTCTGAACTTCATTCTATTCAACTTGAGCTTTAAATGTTAAAATTAATGATTAAGGAGGTATAAAAGAATTAATATCCATCATTTTGCCTTAAAACAGCATCCTTATTCAAATCAATTTCTGATTGAGGGATTGGAAGCTTCATGTGAAAATCTTGTAAACCATCAGTGGTTTCAATTTCTCCATTGGCTAAAGGTGTAGTACCTGTAAGCCTTCGGGCCCTCTCTACCAAAGTACCAGTCCTTACCAAAGTCATTCTTCTATTTTCCTCCGCAAGCAGTTCCCTAGCTCTTTCATCCAGTATAAAATCAAGTGTAATCTGACTGGATGTAACTAAAGGAGCATTTGCCCTTTCTCTCAATACATTGATATCTGCTGCTGCACCTGCCAAATCTCCAGTTTTCATTCTAGCCTCTGCACGAAGGAGGTAGGTTTCCCCTAATCTCATTACCATGAAATCCTTCCACATGGCATAGCCAAAAACATCCCTTACATCAAATTCTCCCCACTTCATTGAATATGGAGCCATTCTCCAAATCGTATCAGCCTGAAAGATTCTAATTACATTTCCATTGGCCAGTGTAATATCTCTATTTTGACCATAGGGAACTTCTTGCCCCCTTATGTTATCATATGCGGACCCTTGATTATTAAAATAAAGCTTCCTTTTGATATTAAATTGGGAGTTTCTGACATCTTGATCGTCATACAAACCATACAAGACCCAGTTGTTCAAGCGTACTCTGGCAATTCCTCTTCCTCCCAAAGAGTCAGCTGGCTCCATCCCAGGCACATCATAGTATCCACCAACCCATATCCTTCTTTGCTGCGGTGCTCCAAATCCTCCTCCTGAGACATCAGCTGGGTTTTCCATTTCGAGAACCCAAATAGCCTCTGTATTCCCTTGACTTCTACGCTGATTTCCTTTGATAAACATGTCTGAGAAGTGATCTCCTGGAAGACTAGACCTCACCCCGTACCGTTGTCTTACAAGCGAGTATCTTCCATTGTTAATTATTGTAGATGCTTGTACCTCCGCTTCAGCGGGTTTATCTAATCTCAAGTAAACCTCAGCTAACAATTGATGAGCTATCATTTTATTGATTCTACTTTCATTCCTTGCCGATCCCGCATTTGGTAAAAACTCAGTGGCAAAAAGCAAGTCTTGTTCTATAACTGCATTTACTTCATTTGCCGGTGTTCGTACAAAATCCGTTTTTGGAGCAGTAAGTGGTGCTGTCAATAGGGGAACATCACCATAAAGCGTTACCAACATATTGTATGCATAAGCTCTAAAAAACCTTGCCTCAGCATTGAAAGCACTAATCTCAGCGGCTGTCATACCCGTTGGGTTATTGTTTTCTGCGGCATCGATTAACAAATTAGCATTATTAATCAGCACATATAAGGAACTCCAAATCTTTCTTGCGGCAGGATCCAAAGAGTTCATTTGAGAATAACTAAAATAAGATCTAGAATCCCCATTTGATCTTCCTGAAGGTGCCCAAAGTATATCGGTGCCTACATGCCACATGGCTTGGATCGTTTGATCTTGATCATTGGTATACATAGAAATAAAATGTCTATGAAGCCCAATAGCAGATGCTTCAAACCCTAACCTATCATTCAACGACTCTGGAGCATACCTATCTAGGACTTTCTCGTCTAGAAATGAGTCGTCACATGCTGTCATCCCCAATAGGATCAAGCAGAAAATTCCTATATGAATAATATTATTTTTCATTGCTTCAATTTTTAAAGTGTGAGGTTAAGACCAATAGATACTGTGCGAACCAAAGGATAATTATTGGTCCAATTCCCTGATCCCCTTGGTAAAAAATTCATTTCAGGATCCCACCCAATCCAGTTTGTAAAAGTGTGCAGGTTTCTACCTGCCATATATAAAGTCAAACCTTCAATTTTGTACCTTGACAAAAAGTCCTGAGGTACGACATAGCTTAACCTTACATCTTTTACTCGTAAGAAACTATAATCTTCTGCAAACTGATATCCTCTGTAGTTTCTAAAAGCTCCTAATCCTGGCCAGTAATTGTCTTGGTTTTCAGGAGTCCAGTAGCCAATATCTTCAGGAATATTTCTTCTTCCTGCCTCATCTGCATACGATAAGTCAGTATTTGATTTCAGGCCTCCTCTTACCGCTTGAAGGAAAATCGATAAGCTGAAATTCTTGTATCTAAAAGTATTGGTGAGTCCTCCAATCCATCTTGGGTCACGCTGACCTAAGATAACTCTATCCTCTGCATTGATAATTCCATCGCCATTCTGATCCCTGTACTTCAGGTCTCCAGGTCTAGCTACAGGATCATGATTTGCAACATCCTCACCTACTTGCCAAATGCCAATCTTCTCGTAATCAAACACAACACGTAGAGGTTGTCCAATAAACCAGCCATTCCCAATATCATCTCTTCCGTCTCCATACAGTTCAAGGATCTCATTTCTGTACCTTGAATAATTCAAAGAAGTCTCCCATGAAAAATTTTGGTTTTCAATATTTACCGTATTCAAAGTAAATTCAAAGCCCACATTCTGCATTTTACCTAGATTCGTCCAAACATTTCCATAACCTGTAATGTTCGGAAGGTTTCTTCTTAATAGAATATCATTGGTAACAGTTTTGTAGGCTTCAATAGATCCTCTTACCCTGTTTTGAACAATTCCAAAATCCAAGGCCAGGTTGGTAGCTGTGGTTGTTTCCCAATTTAGGTTTGCATTCCCAAGGTTATTGTAGAGTACTCCAACCAGCGGGGTGCCATTGAATGGAAGCAAGAAAGTGTTTGCTGTTGTTGCTGTTTGATTGACACCGATCGCTTGGTTTCCGGTCTGTCCATGAGATAGCCTCAACTTTAATTCACCAACTGAGCTTGCATTTGCCATGAAATTTTCATTGTGGATATTCCAACCTACTGCGACTGAAGGGAAAAACCCATACTTGCTTGTGTTTGCTCCAAAAGCAGAATATCCATCTCTCCTTCCTGTGAAGGTCAATAAATACCTACTCTGGTAAGCATAATTCACTCTTGCCATTTGAGAAAGTAAGGTATATCCATTACCCTCTGAACCAGCCTGCTGCGTAGATCCTGCACCTAGGTTATAAAAAGAAAGTGCATCATTGGTAAAAATCCTTGAAGAAGCAGTTGTTCGAAAATGATCTACTTTCTGAGCACTGTACAATCCAGTGAAATCTATTCTGTGACCGTTAAATTCTTTTGAATAAGTCAAAATATTTTCCAAAACCCAGTTAGTTCTTTCTGTGTTTGAAACATTGGCTGTACCATTCAAATCATTGAATTGTCGGCCAGTATATTGGGCAAACCTATCTATGTTATACGTATAATTCCCATTTAATCTATAAGTCAATCCAGGAATAAAATCTGGGGTAATATCAACATAAGCACCACCTGACAATGTTTTTTGTCTATCTTCCCTATCTACAGTCAAACCAAGCATTGGGTTCAAAAACAATTGCTCTGGAGCCATCGGGAAAATGATATAGTTATCATTATCATCAGTAGGTCTTGAATAAGGACTCATGGCTGTTGCAAGCAAAAGATTTACCCTACCCCCATCTGAATTTCTATCAGTAAAAAAAGCACTTGTACCAACCTTAATTAAGTTATTAATTTTGGCATCAAGATTTGTTCTAAATGAAGCTCTTCCAAATTGATAACCTTGAACAACTCCTTCTTGGTCAACTTTGGAACCAGAAACAAAATATTGAACATTCTCTGTACCACCTGATATACTCAAGTTGTGCTCAGTAATCCTGCCAGTTTGAGAAGCAACATCAAGCCAATCTGTAGTAATTCCATTTTCATAGTTCTCTACTTCGGCTGCATTGGGAAGAATATTGGTCATGGAGAGGTTATTTGCAATCAAAAAATCCTCATATTTCTGAATATATTGATCAGGACCCATAGGTCTCAATACATTCGCAATTCCTTCAAAACCTGTATAGGCGTTATAATTTACCCTTGGCTTTCCTGTAGCCACTCCACCTCTTTTCGTAGTAATCAAGATTACCCCATTTGCTCCTCTTGTACCATAGATAGCCACAGCAGAAGCATCTTTGAGAATCTCAATAGACTCGACATCCGTAGGGCTGATGTCGTTGATACTACCAAAAAATGGCGAGCCATCAACTACCAAAAATGGACTAGTATTGGCATTAATGGAATTCACTCCCCTTATTTGCAATCCACCTGTACTCCCTGGAACAGACGATTCCTGGGTAACTTGTAGTCCTGCTGTAGTTCCTTGAATCGCTTGTGTTATATCAGTAACTGGAAGGTTTGATAATCTATCTTTAGGAACTGAAGCAACCGATCCTGTAATATCAGAACGCTTTTGTGTTCCATAACCTACTACCACCACTTCGTCTAATTGACTGATATCTTCATTCAAAAAGACCTCTATATAACTTTTATTGTTTAGACTCACTTCTTGCTGAGAAAAACCAATAAAAGAAACTGTCAAAATAGCTGTAGATGAATTTACGTTTATCTTAAAATTCCCATCTACATCTGTAACGGTCCCATTATTTGTACCTTTTTCTATTACTGTGGCCCCTGGAACAGGCTCTCCAGTTTTAGCCTCCTTAATCACTCCTTCTATAGCAATAGACTGATTTTGAGCATAAGCATCTACAAAAACACCGTAGATGAAAATTGAAAGGAGCAAAATCCTTCGTATAATTATTTTCATAATTTAAATTGGGTTTAGGTTAATTTATCATTTCATTTCATGGTCAATTTTAGATTGACAAGCATCAATTTTCAATTAATTTTCACATAGGCATTGAAGTTTTTTCTTATAATTTGGATAAGACAGAAGATCTAAACTGTATAATTTCATTTCTCAGACTTTCCTTGCAGTAATTATTGTAATTAAAAACAAAAAATCTAAATTTAACGGAGATTTAACGGTATCTTTAACCGTTAAAAACACCCCTCAAACGTTGTAAAGAAGGATTTTCTTCTCGATTAACTAAACCCTAAATTTTCCAAAATGGATAAATCTGATCAACTGAATGCTCTTCAGAAAGTACTTTCAAATAAGATTTTCTCTAAATCTCCCTCTACTTCTATGCTTCTGAAGTATCTGGTAGAAGCATCATTGGCCAATAAGGACCTGAAAGAGAATATTATCTCTGTAGAACTTTATGGAAAAGACTATGCAGATGAAAAAAGTGCTGCCCATATGCGGGTGAATATTTATCATTTGAGAAAAAAACTAGAGAAATACTATGCTTCTGATGGTAAAAATGACAACATAAAGCTCGTCATCGAAAAAGGACAATACCATGTAGAATTCATAGAGCGAGCCAACGACCCCAAGGTTATCATTGAAAAAAGGAGAAAAAAAAGATACTTTTTCCTAGCCGCTTCTCTTATTCTTCTCTTAATCATTGGATTCTCTGTGTACAACAATGGAAAAACGCCACTATGGCATAGCTATTTTTCAAACAACATGTCTACCACCCTATTTGTGGGTGATTTTTTTGGAGTCATGGGCATCACTGTTACTGGCAGGAATGGTTGGAATCGAGACTATGATATTAATAATTTACAGGACTATTATACCTTCTTAGAAGAAAATCCTGATAAGAAAGACTTTGTTTACCCTGCCAACTACCCCTATGTCACTGGCCTAGCTGCCATAGGAACACTAAACATTTCTAGGGTTTTTCATGCAAATAAAAGTGATTTTGATATCAGGTTCACTTCGCAGACTTCCATCAAAGATATCTCTCAAGTAAACTCAATCTATATAGGTCCAGTGAAAAACAAAAATATCTTTCTGGATCTTTTCAATGATAAAAACTCAAAGTTCAAAATAGATCAATATACGATATCATATAAAAATAGTGTTGTAGAAAAAGACACACTAATCAACCTCAGTATAGGAGATGGTACCCAATACGAACACGCAGTGGTGTCTCGGATGAAAGGCCCAAATGGTACAGAGCAATTCGTCTTTTTCTCAGATCATGATATTGGTGTCAAGGCTACTACTGAAAAGTTTGCCAATGAAGATTGGATCAAATCTACCTTTTTTGAAATGATCGGTGAGCAAGTAGATTACTTCACAGCACTTTTTCTTGTTAAAGGAAAAGAGCGAACCAACCTCGAGCTTGAACTCCTGCTCTGGGATAAGTTGTAAAATAAAAATTCCCTAATCGAGATTTTAGCCTAACTATATTTCTCAATCAGGGAATTTTTTCATTTCATTTTGATCACGATTTGATCTATCGACTATTCCAAATGTTATGTCTTTTAATAAGCTCGCATTGTTGAACATAGCTTTCGTTAAAGTTATGTTCAAAGAAAAACAAATTAGACTGCTTAGCTTTAAGCTTGGTGTTTAACCGAAGCCTTAGATCATTAACCCTATATTTATCAAAGCTTGACCCTGAAGACATTTACAGAATATGGTTTAAGCTCAGTTTTGACTACCCTTTTTTGAATTTCTACTGATTTCTCTTCTGGAGCAATTTTCTTAGGCTCTTTCAATGAATGAGCCACATCCAATTGGTCTGACTGTAATTCAATCCATGTGGCATTTTTCCCTTTTACATTCCCACTAAACTTGATATCAAAAGCTCGAATCTCTGCATTGGTATTTACTATTTTAAAGATAATTTCTTTAGCTTTCTCATCTATTGTAGCGGAAGCGTACATTCCATCTTCACCAGCTACAGTATTCCCATTGGCTGTAATCGTCGCGGTATGTGTACCAGGGTTAGTGGAAAATAACTTTTGCACATAGTAATTCGGAGTAGCATAAACACCTAAATTATCAAACCATATCATATCTGGCGCCCATTGCCATCCATCTACATGTGCCAGTAGCGGCGCGTAGGAAGCCAATCGAACGATATCTGCATTTCTTTCCAAACCAGTCATAAAAGCTGCCTCTGAAAGCGCCGCTTCCCAATTATTCTTTTTCAATGCATCTTTTTCAGTGGTGGAATGAGCCGCATATTCTCCAGCAAACACCTTTGGACCATTCCTATCATAGTTATCGTACCTTCTCGCACTCTCCAAAAACCACTCTGGAGACTTGTAGTAATGCTCATCTATCAACTCCGCATTTCTAGCGGTCAATTCTTTCCATAAGTAATCAAACTCATGTCCATCTGGAGATGGACCAGAAGTAGAGACGATAATCATTTCTGGATAGGCAGACTTGATGGCCTTTTCAAACACATCCGCTCTTTCAATATACTGTGGCCCCCAGTTTTCATTACCAACGCCGATATATTTTAAATCAAAGGGTTCTGGATGCCCCATGGCTGCACGCTTTGCACCCCAAGCCGTCTCTACTGATCCATTGGCAAACTCTATCAAGTCCAAGGCGTCTTGAACATATTCATCAAGCATATCCAAGGGTACGATTTCTCCAGAATTATACTGGCAAGCTAGTCCACAGCTCAAAATTGGTAATGGCTCAGCACCCAAATCCTCTGCCAATTGGAAGTACTCAAAAAAGCCTAAGCCGAATGATTGAAAATAATCTGGTGCATTGCGATGGGCAAACTCTATGTTCCAGCGATTGATCATCGTGCCTCGATCTTTCATCTCACCTATAGTATTTTTCCACTGGTAACGGTTTTCCAAATCAAAACCTTCGACAATACAGCCTCCTGGGAATCTTAAAAAGCCAGGATTCATATCAGCAAGGAGCTGCACGATGTCCTTTCGAAGTCCACGCTTTCGACCTTTCCATGTATCTTCAGGGAAAAGTGAAATCATATCAATATCAAGCTCACCCTCACCTTCCAATAATATCTTAAAATTCACTTGATCGGCTGTTTCGGACGCAGTCAACATCACTTCATATTCTTGCCAGTCCCTGGTAAGCCCTTCGATATTTACATCTGCCAAAATGTTTCTCCCTTTTGCCAACTGGGCTTTGAGTGATAAGTTTTCACCTTTGGCAATTCTGGCCATAAATGTAAGCCTGTAATTTGCATTAGCCTTCACGGCCATACCACGAAATCCAGCATTGGACATACCGAAAACGCCCTCCTCATTCAATCGCTGCATTTGAAGAAATTTCTTATTCTTACTTTCATCCAAGTGTGGCTTAGTATAATGGTATCCCATAGCACCTTGCTCTTGGATCCTCTGCCATCCCATAAAGGGAGAAGGAAATTCAAAAGAATAATTCTTGATCATTTCGGCATATAAACCACCGTCGGCTGCAAAATTGATATCTTCAAAAAATAATCCCCACATGTCTGGAGCTATGCTTGCCCCTTTACTTTTCAAGTCTACTTCAAAGGCACTAATCTTCTGCTGGGCATACACTCCCCAGCAAATCCCTATCGCAAACAATAGGGAAAAGGTAATTCTCTTCATGATGTTGATGTTTTAAGGTTTATTATTTGATTCTATAACACCAAAGATATAAATTAAATGTAATTATTACACTTATAAGAAATGAATTATGAAGAGGCAGTATGGTAGCTTATAGCATAATCAAATTCAAAGATTAGCTCCCTAATTTTTCAATAGCTGTAATGAACTGTCATTGATTTCAAAATCAAATTGATTGAGCATCCTGATGATCTCGGCACCTGCTGCGATCACAGGTCCGTAGCCATGAGCGGCATATTTGTTTACAGGTCTGTGGTAATAGAATGCTGGATCGAAAGCCATTCCAGTACCTACACATGTTCCTTCCACTTGACCTTCTTCATTGACCATGGTGGATACAGCGTTCCATGCCAAAAGTGCCATTGGTGCATAAGCCAATTCATCAATCCATCCTTCATTGACTGCTGCTGCGATACAGTATGCATAGATCGCTGTGGCAGAGGTTTCCAAGTATGAATCGTTTTTGTCCAAAAGTTGATGCCAAAAGCCTGAACCAGACTGTATTGCCGCTAAACCTTTGATATGCTGATGTAAAAGATCCATTACCATTTTCCTACCAGGATGCTGCTCTGGAAGAACTTTCAGTACTTCTACCTTAGTCAAAAGTGCCCAGCCATTTGCCCTTGCCCAATGAAATTCTGGGTGCACTTCCATACCTTCAACCCAGCCATGCATGTAAAGCCCCTTCTTTTCATTGAACATTCGTTTAGAAAATAAGCTGATTTGCTTTATAGCTTCATCAAAATACTTTTGATTACCAGTCTTTTTACCCATCTGGGCTATAGCAGGAACACTCATGTACAGGTCATCTAGCCAAAGCGTATTTTTAAGAGGTCTATTTCTTGCTAGAGTCCCGTCTGACAACCTGAACTCTTTGGTAAGAATATAATCCATAAAATTGTTGACCATGGGATTTAAATCAGCATCTATCCCCGAAGCTTCTGTTTTGATAAATGCAGCGCATAAGGCACCACAATCATCTAAAGCTCCTGGCTTTACTATGGAATGTAAGGCATGCTTACCATCACCCATTTTCTCAAATCTTGGATACCAGTCAGCTAAAAATTTCACACGATCCTTGGTGTAGTCGGTGTAGGCAGCGTCACCTGTTACTTCTCCTGCCAATAGCATCGCAGCGTAAGTGACTCCCCATTCATAGCTTAAAAGCCTAAAATCCCCTTTTTTCAATATAGATTTTTCATCAACTTGATCATAATCGCTTATTTCATCTCCACCTTCTTCAGTCAGCATTTCTGCAAACGTCACTTTTTCCAAATAATCCCTCACCCTATCTATCACCATTTTCACTTCAGAAGCTTCTGGTGCACCATATGGGGTAGGATAATCAGGCTGCAGCAGATGAAGGGGTGTGTTGCTATCATTCATCTCCTTCTCCCTAGTCTCGCCTGGAGCTTGCTCTTCTGATTTCTGAGATTGTGGCTGACAATTGAGCATCAAGACAGCCAAGCAAAAGATAAAAAAGATTGATTTGACATTAAAGGTTATGCTTTCCATTTTCTTTGACAGGGTTTATTTGTTTTATCAAAGCTCAAAAATAGCTTATTACTCCAAAAAACTTTCCTGTACTGTCGGAGCACATTTGAAAACAGATGCTAAGCATTTGTTTCTTAGCATATCTTTTGATTTGTTTTAAGTACTGGACATACAGTCCAACTGACATTCAACCATTCCGCTCATGTAGCCACACATATAAGCGATAAGGCATAAACCTATGACACCCATTAAAATCCAAAAAGCAACCTCCAAATACTTCATAAAGTAGGTCATTTATTCTTCTGTTTATTGATTGATCCTATTTTCACTTTTTACAGTTCTAGCACTTGAAAAAGTTTACCTTCTTAAATGAAAGTAAACTGACACAGCCATCAGTACTAAGGGTTCTCCTGTTACCGCATCACTTCCAAGTACCAACTTCTATCTTTCTCCAACCGCGTAGGCAATTAGTAAAGACAAAAGAAGTGGTCTCAAATGCTTTTTCATTCCTTTGATAGTTTAATCAAATTTTCATTAAAAATTAACGATAACAAGCAGTTGCTAACTAATTGACCATTCTTAATAAACTCATAATAAAGTTAGTCAAATTATGAGAAACTACAGCTTGTAATATACTCCTGCTCATTAAGGTAACCCATCCCCAAATATATCCAAAGGTGAAAGATCCTGAAAATGAAACAAACTCAAATCCTACTTTCAAATTGTTCGACACATGAATCCCATGAACCAAGCCAAATAAAAGCGCAACAAACAAGACACTGGGATTTCCAAGATTGATTTTAAAGATTGTAAACTTATCCTTGAATGATTTAAGCAAAAGACCCAATAAAATTGCTCTAAACATGAGTTCTTCATCAATCCCTGGCATTGTTACTTGAAATACAAGGGTTTCAAAATCAAAAGCTTTTGAAGTGTCGAAATAAGAAAACATTGCAATAGCTAAAGGAACGGTAGACCATAAAATGGTCTTTTTCAACAATTTATTATTTTGCTTAAAACGAATAAAATCAAAGGGCTTAATTTTTATTCGTAAAAGTAAATACACCAATCCCCCAAATACAACCGAGTAAAACTTACCTGACCAATTCCATTTACTTTTAACAAGGCTCAAATCACTGATCTCTAATGGTAGTTTAAGGACTATTTGATAAACTACAAAAATAATTGAAACCAAAATCAAAGTTTTAATGCAAGAACGGTTTTTCGTGAAAAAAATCATAAGTGGAGAAAGAACTAAAATCGGTAAAACACTTTCTAAAAAAAACCTCATTTCAAACACCCCGTCCTGCTAAGTACGTTCCAAATTTTTCTCCATAATGGAAAAACAAATAAGTCAAGGTGCTTACAAAGACTATGCTCCATACAATCAATACGCAAATTAGAAATCTTGTAACTACTCAGGTTTTAATTTAGCTATATGATTTAGATTTTCTAAGATATTTCCCGAACGTTTGATCAGGGTATCCACGACGGATCTTATAACACAGAAGTTTTCAGCTCCATTGTTGGATTTG
>NZ_JAKZGP010000003.1 GCF_022549775.1 Belliella filtrata
GGGCCGTCAGAGACGATGACGTTGATAGGCAGCAGGTGTAAAGTCAGAGATGACATAGCTGAGCTGTACTAATTGCCCGAAAACTTACGTGCTATCAGCCCGTTCAATTTTCTGCGAGACATATCAAGCCCGAAATTAATCGGGAGAGACAAGAAGCAATAAGCGAGAGATTAGAGCATAGTCCCGTGTAAGTTGAAGTCAAAGAACAAAAGAAATAAAGAGATTGAGGATAGAGCTGTCTAACAGTTTAAACGCTATCTTCTAAAAGTCTCAAAGATTAGGCGGCCTAGCGCAGGGGTCCCACCTCTTCCCATCCCGAACAGAGAAGTTAAGCCCTGCTGCGCCGATGGTACTGGGGTTACACCCGGGAGAGTAGGTCGCCGCCACATTATTAAAAAGCCTTTCAGGAAACTGAGAGGCTTTTGGCGTTTATGGGGGAAAACGAGAGATTAGAAATTAGAGACAAGAGAGTACTTTTAGTTTTTGAAGAATGCAAAACATTCTATCCTTCCTAAATTATCAACCGTCCAACTGAGACAGTCTGTATCTATGATAGAATCAATCGGGAATCTAAACGCTATCCTTACTTTCGTAAGGGCAGTGTTTACAACCGTTTTTACAGCAATACCCTCGTCTAATATGATATTGCGCAGTGAAAACCATCAATCCATTTTCATTTAAATAATAGTCTCCAGCAATCAGTTTTGGCGGTGTACTTTGCTTCTTTTTTGAATTCATGCGTTAAGCTGTCTGGCTTTTATTATATTTGTTCAATACTGAAATAGTTCTATAGATGACTTTTAGTGAATCAAAAATACAATTATTATGATGGAAACAATCAATTCGAGTAAACAAGCAATTGAATTAGAAGAAAAGTACGGGGCTCATAATTATCACCCCTTACCTGTCGTGTTGAGTAGAGGTGAAGGAGTGTTTCTTTGGGATGTTGAAGGTGAGAAGTATTATGATTTTTTGTCAGCATATTCTGCTGTTAACCAAGGCCATTGTCATCCTCGCATTAAAGAAGCATTGATCGAACAGGCTGGTACTTTAACATTAACATCTAGGGCTTTTTACAATAACATATTAGGCCCTTTTGAAAGATACATCACATCGTATTTTGGTTTTGATATGGTTTTGCCCATGAACACAGGGGCAGAAGGTGTAGAGACAGCGTTGAAAATAGCAAGGAAATGGGGATATGAAAAAAAAGGTATTGTAGAAAATGAGGCAGTTATCATTGTTGCAGAAAATAATTTTCATGGCAGGACAACTACAGTAATTTCATTTTCCAATGATGAAAATGCTCGAAAAAACTTTGGCCCATATACGCCAGGTTTTGCCAAAATCCCATATGATGATATTCCGGCTTTGGAAAATGCCCTAAAGGATCAGCATGTAGTTGCATTCTTGGTGGAACCGATTCAAGGTGAAGCAGGTGTGTATACTCCAGCTGAAGATTATATCCGAAAAGTTTCGGAAGCTTGCAAGAAAGCTAATGTGCTTTTTATCGCTGATGAAATCCAAACAGGGATTGCTAGGACTGGTTCATTATTAGCAGTATGTGGAAATTGTAGTTGTGAAGGACATTGTGAGCAGCAGCCTTCTTATACAAAGCCAGATATGTTGATTTTAGGAAAAGCTATTTCTGGTGGATTTTATCCTGTTTCTGCTGTACTAGCTGACGAGGATGTTATGAGTGTAATTCGTCCAGGCCAACATGGTTCTACGTTTGGAGGAAATCCGCTAGGGGTGAAAGTTGCAATGACAGCCCTTGAGGTAGTTAGAGATGAAAGACTCGCACTTAACGCTAGAAAACTTGGAGTCATTTTTAGACAAAGAATGCAGGTATTAGTTGATCAATATTCAATTCTAAAGCTTGTTCGAGGCAAAGGTTTGTTGAATGCAGTAGTAGTGAATGATACAGAGGAAAGTTCTACTGCCTGGGATATGTGTGTGGCCCTTAAGGATAATGGCTTACTAGCGAAACCTACACATGGCAACATAATCAGGTTTGCACCTCCTCTAGTAATGACGGAAGAGCAGTTGCATGAATGTTGTGATATAATTGAAAAAGTAGTGAAGGATTTCTCAAAATAGGTAATCAATAATTGAACCTAAAAGTTAAGTAGTGTTCATTAAATCATTCCCTCATGTTTATGCTAAAATCCAAAGGTAATACTTTGGATTTTTTATCTTTGTACCTTAACTGAACCAAACCTATTAATTCATGCAAAAAGCTATAATTTTCGATATGGATGGAGTAATCTGTCATACAAATCCATTTCATTCATTGGCATTCAAATCTTTTTTTGAAAAACGGGATATGTTTCCTACGGAAGAGGAATTTGCCCAGCATATGTATGGCAAAAGTAATTCTTATATCATGAGTCATTTTTTTGAGAGAAAAATTGAAGGCGAAGAGTTACTTCAGCTAGAAGATGAAAAAGAAAGTTTATTTAGAGAAATCTATAAAAATGAAATTGATCCTATTGCAGGCTATTTAGAGTTTTTAATTGAATTGAAAGCCAATGGAATTGTCACAGGAGTGGCTACTTCGGCTCCATTGGCTAATTTGGAACTTATAGGTAATAAATTAAATCTGTTTGACAAAATGGAGTCAGTTTTGGCAAGTGAGCATGTAACTAAGCATAAGCCAGACCCTGAAGTGTATTTGAAATCAGCGAGAAACTTGAAAGTACACCCCAGTCAATGTGTGGTTTTTGAAGACTCATACTCGGGGGTAACTGCTGCTATCAATGCAGGGATGAAAGTAGTAGGCGTATTGTCATCACACTCAAAAAAAGAGCTCCCTATTTGCGATTTGTATATTGAGAATTACATAGGGCTCAATATTGATTCAGTTCTGAGTTTGATTTCAGGAAAGTAAAGATTAAGAAGAGTATTTATTTATAATGGAAAATTATAACCTCGAGTATGCTATATATACTTGAGGTTTTTTTGTTTTGAGTATAAATGCATAGGAAATTCACTTAATAATTTTTTGACTTTTTATTAACATTGGTTGATGCTTAACATTAGCATAATATTGATTTTGCGGCTATTTGGCTATTTCGTGCTGTTTTTCAATTATTTGATCTTGTTTAATCAATGTTTGATGATATATCTCAATTTTTGGCGTAACAAATTTTTAATTTCTTGTTCATTATAAAGAAATATTAGAGTCTCACTTTTGCGTTGCTGTACAATTATTCTATTTATCAATTTTTCATTTAATGAACAAATTCGTAATCATGATCATCATCTTGATGGTCTATACAATGGATGGATTTTCCAACATTGATCCCGTTGACTCTATCGCTTCAGAAGAGATGAAGACTATCATTAGAAAGCCTTGGTATGAAACTATTCAGCTTAGAGGTTACGCACAAATGCGTTATAATGGATTCTTTGAAACAAACCCAGACTTACAATGTGCGCAATGCGATAGGTCTTGGGGTGGTGATGCAGATGGCTTTTTCTTTCGTAGGATAAGGTTGATTTTTTCTGGACAAATACATGAGCGAGTTTTTATGTATATCCAGCCAGATTTGGCTTCTGGAGGAAATAACACAGCCCAAATTAGAGATGCATATTTTGATTTGGGTCTTGATGCAAAACAAGAGTTTAGACTAAGAATAGGTCAATCAAAAGTGCCATTCGGGTTTGAAAACTTACAATCAAGCCAAAATAGACTTCCTTTGGATAGGCATGATGGGATGAATTCAGCCGTACTAAATGAGCGGGATTTAGGTGTGTTTTTTTATTATGCTCCTTCAGAGATAAGAAAACGTTTCAATTATCTAGTAAACTCCGGGCTTAAAGGATCAGGTGATTATGGTATGTTTGGTTTAGGCCTTTATAATGGTCAGACGGCTAATTTGCCAGAACAGAATAGAAATTTCCACGTGGTAAGTAGAGCCACATATCCTTTTGAGCTAGCCTCTGGTCAGATAATTGAAGCATCATTTCAGGCTTATACAGGTAAGTTTGTAATCAATAGAGAGATGAAGACAGATACAGATCAGACTGAGTTCGAGGAGTTTCGGTATGGGCCTACGTTTGTGATGTATCCACAGCCATTTGGCTTTCAAGCTGAGTTTAATTGGGGAAGAGGGCCTGAGTATGATCCGGAGTTGGATGATGTAGTAGATGCGCCATTGAGAGGTGGGTATATATTAGCTAACTATTTCTATGAAGCCGGAAAACACTTATTTATCCCATTTACAAGGTATCATTATTATCAGGGAGGTAAAAAATTCGAATTTGATGCAACAAGACACCGGGTGAGAGAATTAGAGATTGGTGTAGAGTGGCAGCCTCATAGAAACTTTGAGTTGGTAGCAATGTACACGATTTCAGATAGGACATTTGAAAACTCCCTAAATCCTGATAATCGACAAAAGGGAAGCTTGCTAAGGCTTCAAGCTCAAGTTAATTTTTAATTTCCATTTAAAGAATATATCTTTAGTCTAAACTAAGCAAATATTCACATGAAAGCACTTGTTAGCGTCCTATTATCTTTGGTTATTTTCTTGTCTACTTCAGAAGTGGATCATATAAGTTTCAAGGATGATTTCAATAAGGTACTATCTAATACAGCTGAGATCCCCGCATTAGCTCCTGGAGAAGTTGCTGTAATCAATTTATGGGCAACTTGGTGTGGGCCTTGTATTAAGGAGATTCCTGAGATGAATGAAATTGTAGAAGAATATGAAGGTAAGAATGTGAGATTTTTAGCGTTTTCTGAGGAAAACAGGAGTGTTTACGATACATTTCTTTCCAAAAGACCAGACTTTAAATTTAGTTATGAGATGAGCTTTGGAAACAAAGAAGCTGCAGCAATGATCAAAGCTCTAGATCAAAGTGAATATAAAGGTAGGGCGATACCCATACATGTTTTGATTGACAAGGATGGTCAAGTAGTTGATACCTTCATAGGTGCATCTCCAATGAATATTCAAAAAATTAAGGACTTCTTAAGTGAACATGCTTCTGCTGAATAGTGTTAACTTTGCATTGAGTTAAGAATACAAATTATGCAAAGAAGACCAAGAAGAAACCGAAAGTCACAAACTATTCGCAATATGGTGGAAGAGACTCGACTTTCTGTTAAAGACTTTATATTTCCTATGTTCCTTATTGATGGGGTTAATCAAAAGATTCCAGTGGCCTCAATGCCCGGAATATATAGATATTCTTTGGATTTGATGTTGCGTGAGATTGAGGACTGCGTGAATTTAGGAATCATGGCATTTGATGTTTTTCCTGCTTACCCTGAAAGCAAAAAAGATAAATTTGCTACAGAGAGTCATCATCCAGAAACTTTTTATCTTAAAGCTATTTATACTATAAAGCAAAAGTTTCCTGAAGTTGTTCTCATGACTGATGTGGCGATGGATCCTTATAGTTCTGATGGGCATGATGGGTTGGTAGAGGATGGAAAGATTTTGAATGACGAAACGCTCGAAATTTTAGGTAAAATGTCTTTAGCGCAAGCCCAAGCTGGTGCTGATATTTTAGGCCCCTCAGACATGATGGATGGTAGAGTCGGCTATATCAGGGAAGTTCTAGATAGTCAGGGGTATACTGACGTTTCTATCATGTCATATACGGCGAAGTATGCCTCTGCTTTTTATGGGCCTTTTAGAGACGCCTTGGATTCTGCTCCTAAACATGGAGATAAAAAAACCTATCAAATGGATCCAGCCAATTATTATGAAGCAATGATAGAGGCTGATTTGGATACTGAGGAAGGAGCAGATTTTTTGATGGTTAAGCCAGCTTTGGCCTACTTGGATGTGATAAGGTTACTCAAGGATAACTCAAACTTACCGATAGCTGCTTACAATGTCAGTGGTGAATACGCCATGATTAAAGCTTCTGCAGAGAAAGGATGGTTAGATGGAGAACGTGCGATGCTAGAGTCATTGCTGAGTATAAAAAGAGCGGGAGCCAATATCATCTTGAGTTACTTTGCTAAAGAATTTGCAATGCTAGATAAGTAGGAGGGTGAAAGCCCTCTTTTTTTTTGTCATTTCTAAAAAAGCAAATCACTAAATGTATAATGTATTGACTAATTTTGATTTAATACAATTTTACGATATATTGATTTTTTAATAGCTTAGTCGAAAAAGAAGGTTCTTCCTTTTCTCAAATCCTATAAAATGAAAATTGATAATACTTTAGTATTGCTTCTGTTTTTTCTTATGTCATGTTCAGAAACGAGCACTAGTTCATATCGTTTGCTAAGTAGTAATGAAGTCCTAGCTTTCCATATTGATGAACATACCCCAAATGCAAGTCTTGGTTTTTTGGCATTTGAGGACTTGTTGTTTAATGTAGTGTGGGAGAAAAATGAGCTTCAGATCTATGATATTATCCAAAGTAAATTTGTCAAGCGACTGAATTTTGATGTTGAGGGTGATCAAGGAGTTGGTCAAATATTTGGTTTTCATGTTCATAATCTTGATAGCATTTTCTTGTTTGGTCAAGTTGCGCCATTTGTTTATTTGACTGATACTAGTGGAGTACTAAAGCATCGTCTTCGCTATGAGATCCCCGACGGATATACTTCAGCGTTTGTTCATCCTCATTATTTTGTATCTCCACCAGTTGTCAAGGGTGAGGAAATGATCGTGAAAACGCATGTTAATGGTAGTTATCGAGAATTCACCAATGATCTCTTGAGCTCAAGCCATCTAGTCTATGCATTGAATTTAAAAAATGGAAAAGTTAGATTGATGAATCATTTGTATCCTGATGATTACTTGAAAGGTGGGTTGAAGCATTTTGAACCAAGTATGGCCATGGGAAAGGATAAGGTGGTTTATTCATTATTTGGAGATCATCGGTTGTTTTATGCAGCTTCATTTGAAGAAGAGCTAAGTTCAGTCGAAGCTGCAAGTGAGTATTTAGATAGTAATTTAAAGCTTCTTCCAACTGGAGGAGAAAGACTCGAAACCATGCAATACATGAATACCAGTTCCAGATATGATAACCTGATTTATGATTCATATAGGAACTTGTATTATAGGTTTGCTTACCCATCATTAGACTTGACTGATATAAATGATATTCAAAGGTTGAGAATTGCGCCAGGGCCATTTGTTATCATGGTACTTGACGAAGAGTTGAATGTGTTGGGGGAAACCTATTTTGAAGCGGGCAGGTATTTACCTAACAATTTCTTTGTCCATAAGGATGGGTTGTATATATCTACCAATCATCCTGATAATCCAGAAAATGAAGAAGATGAATTCAAGTTTGAGTTGCTGGAAATCAGAAATGAATTACCCAACTAGAAAGGTTTTGGGTAACAATCAGTTTAAACATATGGTGCTATGAAAATATATAGTATTCTAAGCATTCAATTGATCTTTACTTTGTTTTCCTTAAACATGGATAGCAGTGATAACTTTAAAAACCTGCTGAATCAAAGTGTGAAAGACAATAAATATATTCTTCAAGTGAAGCCGCAAGAAGCAGTCGTTATAAATCTTTGGGCGACATGGTGCGGACCTTGTATAAGAGAAGTAAAAGATTTGAATGAGCTTGTAGAAGCTTATGAAGGTAAAAATGTGAGGTTTTTAGCCTTTTCAAAGGAGTCAGTTGATGATTACAAGGCTTTCAGGAAGGGCAGACCGAATTTTAAATTTAAATATGAGCTGAGTTTTGGTGATGTTAATACAGTTAAACTGTTGCAACAGTTGGATAAAAATGATGGAGTGAGAGTCATTCCTGTACATATTCTGATAGATAAAGAAGGTCAGGTAGTAGAGGTTTTGAGAGGTGCGTCTTGGACAAATCTCCAAAAAATCAAAAGCTTTCTGAATACCCAGACTGGGTAAAGTTTAAAGTAAGGCTGTTTGAATAAGATTGATTAGGACGTTTGACTTCAAATCTCTCACATTTTTAAAACTTTACGGAATATTTTTACGCATGCCTTTTGGTTATTCGTGAAAAACTCCGATATTTGCAGACTCAATTAGAAAAACGCATTAAATATTACGATCATATATCATGGCAAAAGTTTGTGACATCACTGGTAAAAGACCTCAAGTAGGTAATAATGTATCGCATGCGAACAACAAGACCAAGCGTAGATTCTACCCTAACTTGCACAAAAAGTCTTTTTATGTGCCTGAGGAAGATGCTTGGATCACCTTGAAAGTTTGTTCGAAAGCTTTGAGAACCATCAATAAGAATGGTATCAGCGCAGTTTTGAAAAAGGCTCAAAACGAAGGTTACATTATCATTAAATAATTATTGACTCTCTATAAATAGTTCAAGAAGATGGCTAAGAAAGGTAACAGAGTACAAGTGATTTTGGAATGCACGGAGCATAAAACTTCGGGTATGCCAGGTACTTCAAGATATATCACTACCAAAAACCGTAAGAATACTACAGAGAGATTGGAATTGAAGAAGTTCAACCCTATCTTGAAGAAAGTAACGGTTCATAAAGAAATTAAATAATCAAAGGACTGATTGCTGAAAGGCAATATTAAACCCTCAAAGATATGGCTAAGAAAGTAGTAGCAACGCTAAAAAAAGAAGGTGGTGTAACTTACGCTAAAGTTATCAAGGCTGTAAAGTCTGAGAAAACTGGTGCTTACACCTTCAGAGAAGAAATGGTCCCTACCACTGCGGTACAGGATACATTGAAAAAATAATTGCCATTTGCATCGTAATGCAAATATAAAGTCCCTCTGAGTACGACTCTAGAGGGACTTTTTCATTATATTCGGGCTCAAATTGTAAATACTATGGGAATTTTCGGGTTTTTTTCAAAAGAAAAAAAAGAAAGCCTTGATCAAGGTCTTCAAAAATCCAGCGACAACATTTTTTCTAAGCTTAGCAAAGCTGTCGTAGGGAAGTCTAAAGTTGATGAAGAGGTTTTAGATGAACTTGAGGAGATTTTGATAACCTCTGATGTAGGTGTGGATACGACAATAAAGATTATTCGTAGGATCGAAGATCGAGTAGCCAAGGATAAGTACGTCAGTGCAGATGAATTGGACACTATTTTGAGAGATGAAGTGATGGCTTTGCTCGAAGAAAACAAAAGTGCTGATCAGGGTGATTTTGATCTTCCAAAGGATAAGAAGCCATATGTTATTATGGTCGTTGGAGTAAATGGAGTTGGTAAAACCACCACCATTGGAAAACTAGCATATCAATTCAAACAGGCTGGAAAATCAGTAGTCCTAGGCGCAGCAGATACTTTTCGAGCAGCAGCAGTAGATCAGCTGATCCTATGGGGTGAGCGTGTAGATGTGCCAGTTATCAGTCATGGTATGAACACAGATCCTGCTTCTGTAGCATTTGATACCGTTAAGAAGGCTGTAGAAATGAATGCTGATGTCGTGATAGTAGACACGGCAGGTAGGCTTCATACAAAGGTTAACTTGATGAACGAGTTGACAAAAATCAAAAGGGTAATGCAAAAGTTTATCGATGATGCACCCCATGAGATTCTTTTGGTGCTAGATGGATCAACTGGTCAAAATGCTTTTATCCAAGCAAAGGAGTTTACCAAAGCTACTGACATATCAGCATTAGCCATTACTAAACTTGATGGCACAGCCAAGGGAGGCGTGGTCATAGGTATATCTGATCAATTTAAGATTCCTGTAAAGTATATTGGTGTTGGAGAAAAAATGATTGACCTCCAAGTCTTCAACAGGAAAGAGTTTGTCAATTCTTTGTTTAAAAAGAAATAGCAAATTTATTGGTTTTTAAAGGGTCTCTTTTCTTGCAAATTTTAATCGAAATTACAGTTACAATTTTCTTGGAAAGGCTCAATTGTTATCAATATTAAACATATGAATATCCGCAAAGTTACTATTGACTCTTTGCGGATATTCTTTTTTAATCAATTGCTGTTTTTTCTAATTTTTCAAGCCTTTGCATCAATGGAGGGTGTGAATAATTCACAAATACATACCATGGATGAGGATTGATGTTGCTAAGACTATTTACTGATAATGTTTTCAAAGCTTCCGCAAGGGGTTTACCGTCATAAGTTTCTTTTGCAAAAGCATCAGCTTCATACTCATTTTTGCGACTTATCATGTTCATGAAGATCTCAATGATCATAGATATGGGGGAGAAAAGCATGGTAAATCCTATTATGTTGAGGTGTATGGAAGAGCTTTCTCCACCTAAGGCCATACTAATAGAAGTGCTATCAATGAATTGTGCCAAAATATACAGTAGAATTCCAATTTGAAAAATGCTGGATACCATACTTTTTAGGATATGCTTTTTCTTGAAATGGCCAATCTCATGAGCTAGTACAGCTACAAGTTCATCAGGGGTGTGTTGCTCGATGAGGGTGTCATAAAGTACTACTTTTTTCCTTTTGCCTATTCCAGAGAAGAATGCATTTGCTTTAGAACTTCGTTTGCTGCCATCAATAACAAATAAGTTTTCAAGTGGGAAATCCACTTTTTTTGCATAAGCCATTATTTTTTCTCTTAATTCAGAATCTGGTAATGGTATCAGTTTATTAAATAGTGGAAGTACGAGTGAGGTGTAGAAAAGATTGATAATTACCATGAAAATCCCAGCGATTAACCAGAACTGCCACCAAAAATCCTTCCCCATTTGATGTATTAGCCATAGTAAAATAGCCAAAAGGCCGCCTCCTACAAGAATGGAGAGAATATATCCCTTTATTTTATCTATGAAAAATGTACCTACCTGTGTTTTATTAAAACCAAATCGCTCTTCGATATGAAAAGTCTGGTAATAATCAAATGGTATGGATAACATATCCGAGCCTATGAAAATGATCCCAAAGAATACTATTGATTGTAAAATAGGATGTAAAATAAAGTCGGACAACCAAATGTCAATTGCCCCAAAAATACCAAAATTGATTAAAATTATGGTGATGCTTGTACTTACTAAACTCGTTAAGAAGCCAAATTTGAAATAAGCTTTTTGGTAAAGATAACTTTCGAGTAGTTTTTTTTCATCTATATATTCTTCTAGACTTTTTGGTACTTTGCTTGTTTTCCTGTAAGTATTTAGAAAGCTTAATGTTTTTTCAAATAAAAAGCTGAATATGACAATACCTATCAAGAGGTATTTCACTTGAGTAGCATCCATTCGTTGTAAACGGCTATTGAATTAGAATTTTGGACAAGGTAAAATGGTATCTCTGCTTCTAGGCTTGCCTTGATTTCTGCTTGGTAATGTGTATGATACACTCACTTCATGTGCGCCTCCAGATTGAATTCCCAAATTGGATACTGTGTAGTCAAAACTATACCCCATATTAAGTCCAGATAGTAAGTTGACTCCCACCATAAGTACTATCGCATCTCGGTTGCTCTGTTGCTCCACAGGTTTATAAGGTAGGCCTCGATACCAAAGTCCAAAGATAATAGGTTCCATGAAAAGATAAGCACCGACATCCAATTGTTCAAAAGGACCTTGTCTCTTATAGTTAACTGTAGGTACAAAATACCTTTGCTTAGACATGTGGGTAAAATCATTCCTGTAACCGCCTGAGCCTAGAGAAATTTTGTAACCAGAATGTAAAGAAACCTTCATTGGTAGATTACTTATACCATTATCAATAAAAGACTGATTTGGTTGATTTACATGATGAACAGATGCTCCCAACCAGAATTTTTCTGTAAAGAATAGCCCTCCGAGGGAAAGTGAGAGTAGATTTACAGGCTCACCAAACCCAGGTATATCATCACCAGGTAGGGTTGGGCCAAATGGGTCTGATGGGTTAATTTGATTCGCAAAAATCAAGTTGTCATAAAATCCAATATCCCTTCTGATATAGCTAGCTTGAAATCCAGGTCTGAAATATGCCCCTTGACCAATCCTGAGTTCATAGGAGTAAAGCCCTGAGATTGTTGTAGATCTCAATTGGGCAGCACCTTCAACATCATTCATTACCAAAAAACCTATACCACTATTGTAATCGTCTAAATAGGTGTCGATATATGCGGAGAATGTGGTGAATTGTGCATTCATACCTGGCCATTGATTTCTATAATTTGCACCAATTCGGGTCGTTTGCTCTGCACCCGTGAATGCTGGGTTCAAATATAAAGGAGCTGCGTAATATTGACTATATTGCGGGTCTTGAGCATAAAGCTTTCCAGAGACCAAAAGTCCCATAATTGAAAAAAAAAGAATGCTTAGATAAGACCGTTTCAATTGTTTATTCGTTAATTAAGGGATTCATCACCACCTCTGAACGTATGATCTCATTCGTTGTTGTAGATAGCAGCTGTAAATTATGAAAAGCCTTTTAAATAATATTAAGTTTTTAAAGTTTTTTACGGGAATAGGTCTGTTTTTTTATTTACTTCTACCTTTTCTTTCTTTTTCTCAAGGTGTCAACAATAACGAATGGATATTTGGGTATTGTAATGATGATAATATCAAAAGAGTAGTGTCATTTGGAAGAGGTTCAGAACCGACTATTCGTGATATTTCAGGTGCATACAATTCAAATAACTCAGCTGTAGCAGTAGATCCGATTACAGGAAATGTGATTTTTTATACAGATGGGGAGTTGATTTACAATGGGGATAACAATATAATGACTGGAGTTGGCAATGGTGTCAATGGCAACAGTGAGGGGAGACAACAAGTAGCAATTGGAACGCTTGATTATGAACCTAATGGAAATAGACTTTTTTATACTTTTTATGTATCAACTACGGGTCAATTGCAATATGCTGTAGTGGATATGAACGCACCAGGTGATGGAGGGGCAGGTTTATTGCCTAATCAGCCACCTTTGGGAGAGGTGATTTCTCCCAATTCTGTAATCGGCCCAGCCGAGGGATCCATCGCTGTCGTGAAATCTGCCCAATCTCCTTCTTATCTGATTAGTTTTACTGGAGGTAGTTTGATTTCAAGAAGAATAGAGGATACTCAAGGTGATTTTACAAATACTGATGATATCAATATCCCGTTCACACCTAAGGCAATCATTTTTAATGAAGATTCTGGTCAGTTGATCCTTATTCCCGAGGGAAATGGAGAGGATTTGATTGTAATTGATTTTGATACAAGCGATGGGACATTTGGAGCAGTTAGTACTATTGCTCAGTCAGGTGGAGATGATCCCATTGAAGGTGTTTCTTATAGTCCTGATGGAGCTTTTATTTATTTTTCAAGAGGTGATCAAATATTAAGAGTCCCTGCTAACGACTTGGATGCAAGTTCAGAGCTGATTCCATTAGAAAATGATGTTTTCAAAATTTATGATTTGAAAATCGGTCCAGATGGAAGGCTTTATTACATCTATGAAGAGGTAGAAGGTGGTCCTCAGCTGCTTGGGAGGGTGGATAATCCTAATGAAGAAGAAATAGAGGGCCTGGAAATAAATGAAGATCCTTTTAATGGAGTTGATTTTTGTGGAAGGATATTCCCTCAATTTGCTCCAAATGCGGATGTAGATGCACAAGTTGACTTTACTTGGCAGCCTGATGAGCCTTGTAGCAATAATCCCGTGCAGCTGACCAGCACAATCACACCAGAAAACTATAGGCCTGTAAGTTTTGAGTGGTCTTTTGAGCCAGAGTTGACAGATGAGGATGGAGATCCTATTGAGATGGATTTCAATCAAGAGCATTTATTGCTACCTGCTGAAGCTACTTCGGGGGAAAGTGTTACAGCGACTTTAGTGGTGACTTTTGCTGATGGAACGACTAGTGAGGTGACTCACACGATTACGCTTTCACCAAATGACCTTCAGGCTAACTTTACACCACAAGATACCACGATATGTGAACCTTGCCTAGACTTGATGCCTTTGCTAGAGGCACAGCAAGGTGGAGGGCAAGATGGCGGTCAGGGCCCAGGGGTTGGTGGGCCAGGAGGTGGAGGAGGAGAATTTGAGTATTTCTGGTCAAATAAGCGAGATGAAGGTTGGGGGCCAGAAGCGTCGAATGAAGTATGTGAGCCAGGGCTTTATTGGGCTTTGGTAAGAGAGCAAGGCTCTACATGTTATGCTTATGCAACTATCCGTGTTAGAATATGGGGGGAAGATGATCAAAGCAATAATATTTGGTATTTCGGCGATGGGGCAGGTATGGATTTCAACCTAGATCCTGATGATCCAGAGGGTCCCATGCCAAGGCCAGTTACTCACCCTCAAAATATTCCAGCAGGTACTACTACTATTTCGGATGAGACCGGGCAAGTACTTTTTTATACTGATGGATCCACAGTATGGGATCTCAATGGAAATGTAATGCAAAATGGGGAAGATATTGGAGGGAGTAGTCAGGCATCAGAAGGGGTCATTGCCGTGCCAGTACCACAAGAAGAAACCATGTTTTACTTATTTACCACTTCCACTGCAGCAGATGGAAGTAGTCAAGTAAAGTATTCTTTAGTAGATATCAAAGCAGAGAATCCCACAGGTGTCGGAAATGTGGTTACTAAGGATAATTTTCTTTTTAGCCCTGCGACACAACATTCTTCAGCTTTAGCAGCAGGAGATACCACTTGGGTTCTTTTTCATGAATTAGGAAACAATACTTTTAGAGCCTACCCTGTAGGAGCATTAGGTATTGGTTCTCCAGTTTTCTCATCTGTAGGTTCTACTCATGGGTTCAACTCTGGCGTAGGAGGCATGAAGTTTAGTCCAGATGGAACAAAAGTAGCTGTGACCATACAAGATGGAGCTTGTAGTAAGGTAGAGCTTTTTGACTTTGATCAAAGTTCGGGTCAGCTCACTGAATATGCATTGCTTGATTTGGGTTGTGATAATGATGAAGTTTATGGAGTGGAATTTTCTAATGATAGTGATAGACTTTTTGTATCCTATACAGGAAATGGAGGTAAGGTTGAAGAATTTATTATCCAATCCCCATCTTCTGAAGATGAAGGCGATGATTGTGGATCATGTCTCGAAAATGCAAGTAGTAGCGCTGAGAGAGCAACTTGTATTTTAGATTCAAGAAATGATTTGGGAATCAACGGGCCTATCGGAGCCATACAGATGGGGCCTTTAGGGGATATTTATGTAGCTAGACCAGGACAACCCTATTTAGGTACAATAAGACCAGGGTCAAACTGTGAACAAAGTACCGGTACTACTGAAGGGTTTGAGTTGCTTCCTGGGACTTCTTCTAATCTTGGATTGCCGTCATTTGTTCAGCAGTCAGGAAGTAGCATTCCCGAGCCCGCGATTAGTGGTCCTGATCAACTTTGTTTGGATCCTGAGACTGGGGCAGAGGGCCTCTTTGAAGGGGCTGGTGAACCAGATATTGATAGCTACTTTTGGACAATTGTCCACGAAGATGGAGAAGTGGAGTTAGATAATTTTGGAGGGCCTGGGGAAGATTTTCAGAATCATACGCATTTCTTTCAAAGGGAAGGGCTATACACAGTTACCTTAGTCGTAGATCGCTGTACTGAGATTGGTTATTACAGTGAAGATAACAGTATTCAGGTGCGAGTGATCGCTCCACCAACGATCACATTGGAAAATGATGTCACCTTGTGTGTTGGGAATCCAGTGACTCTGACAGCAATCGATGGATATGATCCGGCAGAAGGGTTGTATGATTTCGAATGGAGAAATGCGGCTGGCTTTCAGATTGGAGATGAAAACTCTAATAGTATAACCATAGATGAAGAGAGTGTATATACTGTCACAGTTTCATTTAGAAGACCAGAGGGAGGGAATGAGGAAGATGAATTCAATACCTGTCCTGCTTCAAGTGCTGTTTTTGTCGGGCCAGCGTTTGAATTTGAATTGACCCAATCAGCGGAAGAAGTTTGTTATGATGAGTCTCTGGTGATTTTTGCGCCAGATACACCAGTAGCAGGTGAGTGGTTTTATCAGCGAGCAGGTGATCCAGATAGGGTTCAGTTTCCAGTTGGTTTAGCTTTTGAATTGGAGATTGAGCCATCACTTGATTTGCCCTCACCAGGACAATATGAAATTATTTTTGTCACAGAGGACCCAATCGTAGAAGGGTGTTTAGTGGAAAAAGTATTGGAGTTGGAGGTGTTTCCACTACCAAATTTTGATATCGTTATCTTGATACCAGAGACCGAGTGTGGTGTAGATGATGGGAGCTTTGAGATCGAGGCATTAATTGATATGGATATTCTAGAAATTCTAGAAACAGGGGATCAATATCAGAATGTATCAACGGGGGATGTTTTTACTTTGATAGATTTAGCTCCTGGTAACTATACCATCAGAGGTCAGACAGCTTTTGGTTGTGAATATTCTCAGACCGTCACCATAGCAAATGCAAACCCTCCAGCTGAGTTAGAGAATATGACATTGTTATCCACTGATGAGACATGCGGTAATAATGAGATCTTACCTGGCTCAATTACTATTACATTAGAAAACGCACCTTCAGAAAACTATACCTATACCATAACGCGTCAAGGTGATGGGCTGGAGCTGTCTGGAACAATAGAAAGTCAAGTTACTTTGGTGACTGGTCTGGGATATGGAGTGTACGAGGTTCAAGTAGAAGATGAAAATGGCTGTGCAGTACCAGTAGGTTCAGTAGATATAGCAAGGCGTTTTTTGGCTGATTTTAATGTTCCTACTACTATTGTCGCTTGTGAGAGTTTTGAGCTGGAGATCTCTACACAGCAGAATTTGGTTTTTACTGTAACTGATCCATCTGGGGCAACAGTCGCTCCAGATAGTGATGGGATTTACTTGCTAACAGTGTCAGGTGAGTACATTGTGTTTGGTGAAGATCCTTCAGGGGATTCATGTTCAAGAGAGCGCTTTATGAATGTCACAATAAATGATGCTATTCAATTTGAGCTTTCTGACCCACAAGTAGATTGTGTTGATGGGGTGACTTATGAGGCTATACTTACGGGGACAAATGCTTCGGATGTGTTTTTCTTTTGGAGAAATGATGTTGGGGAGGTTGTAGGGAGAAGTCAGACTTTCAGGCCAAGAATGCCAGGTGATTATTCATTGGATGTTCAGCCTAGGGTAGGAAGTAATTGCCCCACACCTGTGATTCCTTTTACTGTAGAGGAGTTTGAAAGCAGTATAGATTATGAGCTAGAGGTATTGCCATTTTGTGCAGAGGATGTTTTTACATTGATATCGATCAATGGCGAATTGGAGAACACGAGTATTTCATGGTTTAGAATTGTAGGTCAAAATAGGTTACAGCTTGCGGAGTTTTCTGATCAAGTAGAAATTACGGTAATCGAAGATGGACTTTATGAGGTGGAAATCCTCAATAATTTCGGTTGTCTTGTTGGGAGAGAACAAATATCTATTAGACAATCAGACTTGGAAGCTCCAGACTTGGAAGCTTCATATACGATTTGTGAATTGGAAAATGTCCTTCAGGAGATTACCCCTGGTCAGTATGAAAACTATGCTTGGTATAAAGATGGAGAGGAGGAACCGCTTTCTCTTGCACCCACTTTTACACCAACCGAAGCTGGCAGCTATAGACTGGTCGTGTTTGATGAGGTAGGATGTGAAGAAGAGGTAAGGTTTGAGGTTGTAGATGATTGTGATATTATCGTTCGCTTCCCAAATGCCATGATCCCTAGTGATCCAAACAAGCAGTTTGTAGTTTATACAAGTGAGTTTGTAGATGAACTTGCTGTGTTTATTTATAACCGTTGGGGTGAGCTTATATTTTATTGTGAGCAGACCAGTCTACCAGGAGATTCTACAACTGGATATTGTCCTTGGGATGGAAAAGTTAATGGAGTTTCAGTGCCAATTGGAACATATCCAGTAGTTGTGAGGTTTAGAAGTAATAATCAGAATGTCACAAAGACACTCAAGGATGCCATTATTGTAATAGAATAGTATTTGGATATGATCACATTGATTTCACCAGCCAAGACGCTGGATTTAAGTTCTTCGGATGTTTCGGTCTATACACAACCTGATTTCCAAAAGGAGACTTTTGAACTTGTCTCTATCATGAAGAAAAAGACTTCTGATGAGATTCGTCAACTCATGGGAGTGAGCGAAAACATAGCTACATTAAATGAAAAGCGGTACAAAGAATTCAAAAAGTCCTTTGATCCTGATAATGCAAAGCAAGCAATTCTTGCATTTAAAGGGGATGTTTATACTAAGATAGATGTAGAGAATTTTAGTAAAGCTGATTTCGAGTTTGCACAACAGCATTTGAGGATTTTGTCTGGGCTCTATGGATTATTGAAACCTATGGACTTGATTCAACCTTATAGGCTTGAGATGGGGATCAAGCTTGAGAATAAAAGAGGGAAGAACCTCTATGAGTTTTGGGGGACGAGAATAGCAAAGGCGATTAATGAGGTAGCTCAAGCAGGGCCAATCGTAAACCTTGCCTCGGTAGAATATTTCAAAGCTGTGGATAAAAAAGCGCTTCAATCAGAGGTGGTGTCACCCACTTTTCAAGAATACAAAAATGGTAAATATCAAGTTGTTGGTTTTTTTGCTAAACAAGCCAGAGGCTTGATGACAGATTTTATCATAAAAAATAGAATCAATGATCCTGAAGGATTAAAAACTTTTAATGAAGCTGGATATGAGCTTCATGGAGATGGCTCGGAATGGAGGTTTGTGAGGTGATTCGAAGGATGAGTTCGATACAAAAAAGCGACTAGTTAATTCTAGTCGCTTTTTTACTATCTATTTCTTGACCTATTCGGCTTTTTCTTTCTTCTGTACTTTGATCTCAAGAGCTTCTCCTTCACCAGGATAGTCTGCAAGGATTACATCGCCTTCAGAAAGCTCACCTTTTAGGATTTCCTCAGCCAAAGCATCTTCAAGGTATTTTTGAATGGCTCTGTTGAGAGGTCTTGCTCCATACTGTTGATCATATCCTTTTTCTGCCAAGAAGTCTTTTGCCTTGTCAGATAACTCGATAGTATAGCCTAAATCGGTAATTCTACTAAACAATTTGCCTAAGCTAATATCAATAATCTGATGAATATGAGATTTTTCAAGCGAGTTGAAAACTACAACATCGTCAAGCCTATTAAGGAACTCTGGACTGAATGCCTTTTTTAATGCACTCTGGATAGTCGATTTCATGATATCATCCAAGTTTTCTTGTTTTGCCTTATTGGCAAAACCAATACCTGCACCGAAATCCTTGAGGTCTCTCACACCGATATTAGAAGTCATGATAATTATTGTATTTCTGAAATCAACTCTTCTTCCAAGTCCATCAGTCAATATACCATCATCCAATACTTGGAGTAAGATATTGAAGACATCAGGGTGTGCTTTTTCGATCTCATCTAGTAAGACAACAGAGTATGGTTTTCTCCTTACTTTTTCGGTAAGCTGTCCACCTTCTTCATAGCCAACATATCCTGGAGGCGCTCCTACGAGCCTTGATACGGAGAATTTCTCCATATACTCGGACATGTCTATTCTGACCAATGAATCTTCCTTGTCAAAGAGGTAAGTCGCTAGCATTTTGGCCAATTCGGTTTTTCCTACTCCAGTTGGACCCAGGAAAATGAAAGATCCAATTGGTTTTTTAGGATCTTTTAGACCTACTCTTGTTCTTTGGATAGCTTTAGTGAGCTTTTTAATTGCATCATCCTGCCCAATGACTTTTCCTTTGAGTTCGTCAGTCATGCTAAGGAGTTTAGCTCCCTCTTTCTGAGCGATTCTCTTGGCTGGAATACCAGTCATCATGGCGATTACTTCTGCAACATTATCTTCCTCTACTTTATATCGCTTAGACTTACTTTCCTCTTCCCATTTCACTTTGGCATTTTCAAGCTGCTCAAGAAGCTTTTTCTCCTTATCTCTAAGTTGAGCTGCTTCTTCATATTTTTGGCTTTTTACCACCCTGTTTTTTTCAATCTTGATTTGCTCAACTTCTTCCTCCAGTTTTAAGATTTCATCTGGTACATGGATATTGTTGATATGTACCCTTGCTCCAGCTTCATCTAAGATGTCAATGGCTTTGTCTGGTAAGAACCTATCAGAGATATATCTGTCTGAAAGCTTGACACAGGCTTCTATCGCTTCAGGAGTATAGATGACGTTATGATGATCTTCGTATTTGTCCTTGATATTATTGAGAATTTGTACTGTCTCTTCAGGAGAAGTCGCATCTACCATCACCATTTGAAATCTTCTGGCAAGTGCACCGTCCTTTTCGATGTACTGTCTGTATTCATCCAGGGTCGTAGCACCTATACATTGGATTTCGCCTCTTGCCAAGGCAGGTTTGAACATGTTGGAGGCATCTAGAGATCCACTAGCACCACCAGCACCCACGATTGTGTGAAGTTCATCAATGAAAAGGATGACATTTGGTGATTTTTCCAACTCGTTCATTACTGCTTTCATACGCTCTTCAAACTGCCCTCTGTATTTCGTGCCAGCTACAAGTGAGGCAAGGTCCAAAGTAACCACTCGCTTGTTGAAAAGCACACGAGAAACTTTTTTCTGAACGATTCTCAAAGCAAGACCTTCAGCTATAGCGGTTTTACCTACACCAGGCTCACCGATGAGGATTGGATTGTTCTTTTTTCTTCTAGATAAAATCTGTGCAACCCTCTCTATTTCTTTTTCTCTTCCGATGATAGGGTCTAACTTATCTTCTTCTGCCATTTTGGTGAGATCTCTTCCGAAGTTATCCAATACTGGGGTTCGAGATTTTTCAGTTCCTGGCTTAGAGGCTCCTTGTGACCCACTCCCCGAAGAACCAAATAGCTTGCTGCTATCCTCATCTGGATCATCAGCTTCAGCTCTTGATCTTGGGTTGGCGTCAGTCTGGAATTCCAACATTTCTTTGACTGCATCGTAGTTTGTGTCAAATTTCTGTAAGATTTGTGTAGCAATATTGTCTTCATCTCTAAGGATAGAAAGCAACAAGTGCTCTGTGCCTATCAATGCACTTTTGAAGATTTTAGCCTCCAGGTAAGTGATTTTTAATACTTTTTCTGATTGCCTTGTCAATGGTATATTGGCAAGGTTTTTCACGTTGTGCGTTGCGGTACCTTTAACGGCACGCTCCACCGAATTCCGAAGTTCGTCAAGTGGAACTCCAAGTTTTTTCAGTATGGAAACAGCCACTCCTTCACCCTCGCGAATCATCCCCAACAAGAGGTGCTCTGTACCTATGTAATCATGACCTAAACGCAAAGCTTCTTCGCGACTTAGGGAGATCACCTCTTTGACTCTGTTTGAAAATTTTGCTTCCATTTATATCCTTTCTAAATGATTTGAAATCTATTCTAATGATACCGATTTTGTTTTAAAAACGCAATCCATTCATATATTGTTCATCGATTTTTTTGTGATTGGTACAGAATGTTTCTTGTTTCTGGTCCCTTGCAAAACAATAAATCGAGGATACTTAAATTAGGTACAAAGTCTAAGCCAAATAGCTGCTGATAGGGTGCTGGGCTGTAGATGCCTCTATCTTCAAACGACTCTTTTGCTTGAATCTTACCTCTTAAGTCCTTAAAATCTCCTAATTCTTCGATATTTGAGAGTAATTGTAATTTTGTCTTACTTTGAATCATCTTAAGACAAACTGTCAGTAAAGCCCTGTTGAAATCTGCTAATAAGTCCCACTTTTCCTCATATATAGGTTCGAAGTAGGGGAAATAGAATTCAAAATATGGTGCTTTTCCGTAGGCACTTTGGATTCCTCTCAAATGCACATTTTTCCATTTTTGACTATGATCAATTCTTATCTGGCTTGATTTGACCTTTTTGTTACCTCCAATCACAGGGATGCTCAAGGTCTCTACTTTGTTTGCAAGCTTTATATGTGTTCGGTTTCTGTATGTTTGTTTCTGATAGTTTTCACTGATATCTAAATATACAACATCTTCATTCTGAATCGCAGTAAAGTATTCTAAAGAAGGTAAGTAAAACAGCTCTGAAATAATTGCCATGGAATAAATATCTGTTTTAGCTTAGATTATCGAATCAAATTCCCCCAAACCTTCTCTTAATACCACGATTTCTTCACCACTACAATCTACAATAGTAGAACCTACATTATTACCATAACCTCCATCGATCACGATATCTACCAAGTTTTCATATTTTTCAAAGATCAATTCAGGATCGGTACTGTACTCGATCACATCATCTTCATCTCTGATAGAGGTGGTCAGTATTGGCTGTCCCAATTCTTTTACCAATAGCCTCGGGATATTGTGATCAGGAACTCTGATACCGACTGTCTTTTTGTTACTATTCAAGATTTTTGGTACTGATGTGTTGGCTTCTAGAATAAATGTAAATGGTCCAGGAAGTGCTTTTTTCATCATCTTGAATACAGGCGTGTTCAGTGCTCTTGTATATTCTGAAATATTGCTCAAATCATAACATATAAACGAGAAATTATGCTTTTTTGGTTTTATCCCTTTGATTTGACAGATGCGTTCTACAGCTCGTTGGTTGTGGATATCACAACCCATTCCATAGACTGTATCAGTGGGATAGATAATTACGGCTCCATTTCTGAGTGCATTTACGATGTAGTCAATTTTTTTGATTTCTGGATTCTCAGGGTATAATTTTATCAATTCAGCAGACATGGTTGGTTTTGGTTTAGTTTTGAAAATATCGACTGGATTAGCTTGAAATATCTTTGATCATATTGTGATTGATCAATTGATTTAAGATTGGTATATCAGCCTCCGACCAGTCAAGGGTGTTCAATTCAGCAGGTCTTAACCATTTCGCTGACCTGTGTTCTTTGAGTTTTATTTCACCATTAATATAGCTACAAATAAATGGAATTAGTTCAATTTCTGCATTTTCTCTGATTTTGTGCTTGTTTGCAGTAAGAATTTCTAAGGTCTCAATATTTAGGTTTAATTCCTCCAATATTTCCCTTTTGATGCAATCTTCCAAGCTTTCAAAGGCTTCTAATTTGCCTCCTGGAAATTCCCATTTAAGAGGATTCGACATGGACTCACTTCTTTGGGCGACAAGGATTTTGCCTTGATGTATGATAATGGCGCAAGTAACTTTTATGGATTGAAACATGAAAATTGGAAAGTTCACTAAACAAAATTCCCTATTTTTGCGCTTTATCAAAGAGAATTAACAAAAAATATGTTTGAAGATAAGAAAACGAAGTACTACCTCATCGGAGTGATCACTTTCTCAGTATTGCTGACATCCTTGTCGTTTTATTTCTATCAGGCATTTTTCAGTCCAAATGCCCTTTTGGAGAAAGATGAGCCATATATGCTACGAATATCGAGTGGGGCAAATTTTCAAGCTGTGTCAGATAGCTTGTATAAAACTGAAGCAATTCATGATATTATAACTTTTAGCTTTGTTTCAAAAGTCCTAGGCTATCAGGATCAAGTGAAGCCTGGTCTTTATAAAATTGAACCTAGAATGAACAATTTGAATTTAGTCAAGTTACTCAGATCAGGCGCTCAAACACCTGTGCGATTGACATTTAACAATATAAGGACAAAGGAGGACTTGGCAGAAAAGATCGCTAAAAACCTAGAAATGGATAAAAGGTCATTTCTTAACCTCTTAGAGGATTCAGTGAATATCAGAAAATTTGGGTTTGAAGCAGAGACAATTATGTCTATGTTCATACCAAATACCTATGAGGTGTGGTGGAACACTAGCCCTGAAAATCTTTTTGACAAGATGCATAAAGAGTATGAGAAGTTTTGGTCGTCAGAAAGAAAGCAAAAAGCCGAAGAGTTAGGCTTGAGTCAAGTGGAAGTGTCTACTTTGGCATCAATTGTACAAGCTGAAACGCAAAAGGCCGATGAGAGACCAAAAGTAGCTGGTGTTTACCTGAATAGACTTAGGCTTAATATGTTGTTGCAGGCAGATCCCACGTTAGTATTTGCGACGGGTGACTTTAGTCTCAAAAGGGTACTGAATGTGCATAAGGAATTAGATAGTCCGTACAATACTTATAAATATGCAGGTTTGCCTCCAGGACCGATCAATTTGCCAGAAATTTCCGCTTTAGATGCAGTTTTGAATTATCAAGATCATGATTACTTGTATTTTTGCGCTAAGGATGACTTTTCAGGATATCATGCTTTTGCAACAAACTTCAATGAACATCTTGTCAATGCAAGAAAGTATCAACAGGCCTTGAATAAAGCAAAAATCTATTAAGATGTTTATCTCAGAAACAAAAGTAAGGGTAAGGTATGCAGAAACTGATCAAATGGGGTATGTGTACTATGGTAATTATGCCATGTATTTTGAAGTGGGTAGGGTAGAGGCACTACGATCAGTTGGCTTTTCATATAAAGAAATGGAAGAAAATGGCGTGATGATGCCTGTGCTAGAGCAAGAGACGAAGTATCTTCGACCAGGTAAATATGACGAGTTACTTACTATCAAAGTAAAAATTCCTCAATTGCCTGGAGTAAGGATTACTTTCGAGTATGAAGTATTTAATGAATCAATGGAGCTGATCACTATAGGTAAAACGATACTGACATTTCTGAAAACCGATTCTCATAGGCCAAGTAGGCCGCCACAATATTTGTTGGATATTTTAAAACCATATTTTTAAATTTAGAACTTTTGGTAAAGAGCAGACTAAGATTATTGTCCTTTAGGCTGATCCGAAAAGCGAAAAAGCTTAGATCGTTTCATTTTGGAAACCCAGACCAAAATGTATATGATGTAGGTAAGATATTTTTGGATCAGATTAGAAAAGATGAAATCATAGAACGTGCAGGTTCCGTGGCATTTAGCTTTACGATAGCAATGTTTCCTTTGTTGTTGTTTTTGTTGAATATGATTCCCTATATCGGTATATTTTTTACCAATGTTACCACACAAAATATCCTTTTGTTCATTGAGGAAATCATCCCTCCAAGCATTTATAGTGAGGCAGAAGCTACATTTTTGGATATTGTCAGCAAGCCAAGGCAAAGTTTGTTGTCTTTGGGTTTTTTCTTAGCATTATTTCTTGCAACCAATGGGGTGATGTCCTTGATGAACGCTTTCAACGCAGTCTATAGAACGAAAGAAAACAGAAAATTTTTTCAGACCAGAATGATAGCTGTAGGGATTATTTTGGTTTTGGTACTGACATTATGTGGCGCAGTGGTGATCATGATTTTGGGAAGCAGCATGCTTTATACAATCTCTGATTGGGAAATCGTTTCGAGTAATGTGTATTATTACCTTTTGGCTTTCTTCAGGTTCTTTGTGTTACTCACCGTATTTATGGTAGCGACTTCATTTATTTTCAGGTTTGCACCAGCAGTGCATGATAAGTGGAGGTTTTTTTCAGCTGGGTCAATTACAGCTGGGTTATTGATTTCACTTGGGTTTTACTTGTTCTCATTTTACCTGAACAATTTCGCAAACTACAACAGGCTATACGGCTCGATAGGGACCATGCTAGCTGTAATGCTGTGGCTTTTTATAACATCCCTGATTATATTAGTATGCTTTGAAATCAATGTGTCGTTAGATAAAGCTGCTAAGCGAAAACTAGTGACAAGGGCATTAAAGAACAACTTGTAAAATCTGTGAGCTTTACCGAATTTGATTGAAAAAATTAGTCTGTCTTTGAATTATGAGAATATGCCAAAAACATTCATTTATTTCTAGCAGTCTTCCATATTCATTTTGGCTATTTGACTGCCTCTTTTGGAAGCTAAAATAAGATCTTGGCAACCAGTGGGGTCTTTTAGAACTTTTTTGCACATTCCTTTTCTTGCAAGTGCATCTACATGATTGGGGTTCTTCTTGAGAAGCTTTTCAAAGTCTTCCAAAGCCCATTGAAATTCTCCAGTAGCCATATTAGCAATGCCTAGATTGTAAAGTGTTACCAAGTTGTCAGGGTCTAATTCCAGTGCCATGTTGAAAGAACCTGCCGCTCCGAATGTATCTCCAATAGCTGATCGTGCCATACCCTGATAAAAGTAAACCCGAGCATCTTTAGGATTTTTCTCTTTGGCATATCCCAAAAACTCATCAGCACTTTTGAAGTTCTTGTTTTGAAGCATCGCACGTCCAAGTAAAAATATTGTTTCAAAATCATCCCCTTCATATTTCGCAGCTTTGAGAAGGTGATTCTCTGCTTGCCTGTAGTCTTCAAGCTTCCAATAAAGCTTGCCTATGCCTGCATGGGCTTGTCCATAATTTGGGTCAATACTCAAAATTCTTTTGTAATCATCATAAGCATCTTCGTATTTCTCTAACTCTTCGTATGCTCTGGCTCGCAAATGGAGTGATTTGATATCAGTCACATTCAAAAATAGGGTCTTAGAGAACTCCGAAATTGCCTGATCATAGTCTCCATTTCTGAAGTGCAACTCCCCTTCTGAGAATGTTCCAAAACAAGATCCAAGGCCTAAAGCCAAGACTATTAGAAATTTAGAAAGATGTCTCATGATATTAGTTTTTTCAAAACTAATAAAATAGCTGATATGATAAAAGTTTTTTATTGCTTTTTAAAAAGTTGTAAATCCAATTGTGACCATAGACTCGTAAATGCCGATAATCAAACAGTAATTTATCATGTTAAAGAGAATTCTAATTGGAACCACATTACTATTAGTTGTTTTGGTTACTACGCTAGCCGTACATATATATGCTGTCACCAGACCTAAACCTGGTGCTATATCGCACTTGGCTTTGACCAGAATAGATTTTGATCAAAGTTTGGATTCACTTCAAGCTGTTCAAATGACGAACTTAGTGAATAAACTTGAAGGGGTACAGGAGGTAAGGGTAAATAAGAACTCAGGGCATGTGATCTGCATGTACAATCATAAAGAGATTTCTCCTAATGATATCGCAGCAATGCTTAAGTCAGAAACATCCATGGTGGCAAGTGTCTATCAACCCTCACAAGAAACATTGGCGCAAAGTTGTCCTGCATTTAATGAAGAATCCCTTACTTATAAACTGGGTGCATTCTTCCAAAAATCTTTTGAAAATTAAACTAAAACCAAACTTTAATGATTATGAAAAATGTGAAATACTGGTTAGCCAGTGCTTTGATTGGAACAATGATTGGGTTCTCTGCATGTAGCAGTGAAGATGAGCCTGATATGGTAGATGAATCTTTCTATGCTGTACAATTAGGTGGAGAGACAAGGGTAGCTGATCCGCAAAACTCGGGTCAGACGATAGAACAAGGGTTCTTGAATTTGAGAACTGTAGTAACCAATACTGTATTGACTATCGCAACAAATGAAGGTGGGAAATATGATGCATTGCAGCCGTACTTCAGTGTGCTTTTGACAGAAGTTGGTAGTGGTACGACTACTGGGTTGAATACTTTGGTTATGGACTTCTCGGAGTTTTTAGCTGAAGCTACAGGAGCTAAAAACTTCACCTATTCAGGATTGGATATGGCAGCTGCCCATGATCCAGATAGAAATCCAAGGATGACTGGAAGGGTAAATAATGCAGATTATGACTTGTTTATTCAGGCTGTAGTGGAAGGAGCTGCTCAAGCTGGTATTACTTCTACTGAAGTTTTAGGGCCAGTTGGACAATTGCTAGAATCTGTAAGACAGCCAATCGTTCAGAGATAATTGCAAATCAATAAAAAGAAAAACCTGTTTGAAATTTCTTCAAACAGGTTTTTTTGTTTTGTATCAAAGCACTCCCTTTGTACTAGGGAGTTGATTCAATGCGGATAGGTCTCTTTTTACAGCCATTTTGATAGCTCTTGCTAAGGCTTTGAAAATAGCTTCTATTTTATGATGTTCATTAGTGCCTTCTGCTTTGATATTCAAGTTACATTTGGCAGTGTCTGAGAATGATTTGAAAAAATGGTAGAACATTTCCGTTGGCATTTCTCCGATTTTTTCTCTTTTGAATTCTGCATCCCATACCATCCAAGGTCTTCCTCCGAAGTCAATAGCGCACTGAGCCAAGACATCATCCATGGGAAGAAGAAAGCCATACCGATAGATACCTTTTTTATCTCCAAGTGCTTTGAGATATGCTTCACCTAATGCCAATGCGGTGTCTTCGATTGTGTGATGTTCATCTATGTGTAAATCTCCTTTTACTTGGATGTCTAGGTCTGTACCACCGTGCTTGCCTAATTGCTCCAGCATGTGATCAAAAAAGTGTAACCCTGTACTGATATTACATTTTCCAGTACCATCTAGGTTCAGACTGATATTGATTGCAGTCTCAGAGGTAGTTCTTTCTACAGATGCAGTCCTTTCAGGTAGTCTGAGGTAATGATAGATATCATCCCAAGACTTGGTACTGAAAGTAGCGTCTTCAAATGAATCTCCTATAAAAATAGATTTTGCGCCAAGGTTTTTTGCTAGTTGAACGTCTGTTTTTCTATCTCCTATCACATACGAGTTAGCCAAATCATAATCGCCATTTTGATATTGCGTAAGCATGCCTATTCCTGGCTTCCGTGTAGGGAGATTTTCATGCTCGAAAGATTTGTCTATATGAACTTGAGAAAAAACGATGCCTTCACCCTGGAGTGTTTTCATCATTTTATTTTGAGCTGGCCAGAAAGTATCTTCTGGAAAGGATGAAGTTCCTAACCCGTCTTGGTTGGTCACCATGACCAGTTCGAAATCACATTCTTCGGCGATTTTTCTCAAGTTTGAGAGCGCGCGTGGGTAAAACTCAAGTTTTTCTAAACTGTCTACTTGAAAATCTACTGGTGGCTCGACAATGATCGTCCCATCCCTATCTATGAAGAGTACTTTTTTCATGCTTGATATTGGTTTAATGCCTGAAGGAAGGCTTTGTTTTCGGTTCTAGTACCAACAGATATTCTGAGGCAATCTGCACATAAGGTGACCTTAGATCTGTCTCTGATGATTATAGTCTGCTCTATTAGGAATTCATAGATTTTTCTTGCTTCTGTCGCTTTGATAAGGATAAAATTCGCATGAGAAGGAAAGACATGAGACACAAAGGGTGACTTGATGATTTCTTGCTCCAGATAGTGACGTTCAGATAAAATATCATTTACGATTTGTTTGATGTCTTTAACGTTATCTAAAGCTTCAAGCACTTTCTCTTGCGTCAATCCTGATATATTGTAAGGTGGTTTTATTAAATTGAGAATTTTGATGATCTCTACTGAGGCGAAAGCCATTCCTATCCTTAAAGATGCCAATCCCCACGCCTTCGAAAATGTCTGCATTACGAGCAGGTTTGGGTAATTTTTTAAATCCTGAATAAAACTTGGTTCATCACTGAAATCAATGTATGCCTCATCTACCACGACAATTCCGTCGAATTGATTTAGGATATGGTATATATCGGCACGATTCAGTTTGTTTCCACTTGGATTGTTAGGAGAGCAGATGAAAACAAGCTTAGTCTTTTCATCCACTTCTGCTAATATTTCTTTTGGTTTGAGTTGGAAATCTTCGGTGAGATTTACCCGCTTTATAAGGATGTCATTGATGCCTGCGCTAACTTCGTACATTCCGTAAGTAGGAGGGAGTATGATGATGTTGTCTACTGACGGTGTACAAAATGCACGCATCAGCAGGTCTATAGCTTCATCCGATCCATTTCCCAAGAATATCTGATTGGCTGGTATTTGCTTTACTTTGGATAATTTTTCCTTGATATCTAGTTGGTAAGGATCTGGGTAGCGGTTGTGGTTTCCTTTGGCCATAGACCCAAATGGATTTTCGTTGGCGTCTAGGAATATTCCAGCTTTGCCAGAATACTCGTCTCTAGCAGAGGAGTATGGTTTGATGCTACTGATGTGAGGTCTAAGTAGCTTTTCTAAATTGAAAGCCATTATTGATTTTCTTTTAGGAAGTTAAGGCGTAAGGTGACAGCATTTTTGTGAGCCTCCAGCAGTTCGTTTTCAGCCATGATTTCAATCGTTGGACCAAGGTTTTGAATTCCTTTGGGGCTGATTTTTTGATAGGTAATCTTTTTTGTGAAGCTATCCAAGGATACACCACTATAGCTTTTGGCGTAGCCATAAGTGGGGAGGGTGTGGTTTGTGCCAGAAGCATAGTCTCCAGCAGACTCTGGTGTGAAGTTACCTATGAATACAGAACCTGCATTGATGATTCTACTAACCACTTCTTCTTCATCATGTTCCTCTACACAGATGATTAAGTGTTCAGGTGCATAAGCATTGATAAGGTCAATGGCCTTGTCTTGGTTAGGCATGATGACAGCGACAGAGTTTGCTAGCGCTTTTTTAGCGATCTCCTTTCTGCTTAATTTTTCAACTTGACTATCTACTTCTTTGATCACTTTTTGAGCAGTTTTTTCTGAGCTAGCTACCAAAATCACTTGCGAATCTACTCCATGCTCAGCTTGAGACAATAAATCCGCTGCCACGAAAGCCGGGATAGCAGACTGGTCAGCGTAAACCAATACTTCTGATGGACCTGCCGGCATGTCAATGGAAACCCCTTTTTTCACTGCGAGCTGCTTTGCAGCAGTTACATATTGGTTTCCAGGACCAAATATTTTGTCCACAGCAGGAACTGTCTCTGTGCCATAAGTCATGGCAGCTATAGCTTGAGCACCACCAACTTTGATTATTTTATCGATTCCTATCAAGTCAGCTGTAAATAATATAGCTGGATGTATACTTCCTTCTTTGTTTGGAGGAGTGCAAAGTACAATTTCTTCACATCCAGCCAAGTTGGCTGGGACTCCGAGCATCAAGACGGTAGAGAAAAGCGGGGCAGTTCCACCAGGAATATAAAGCCCAACCTTTTGGATAGCCACTGATTTTCTCATGCATGTGACACCATCCATAGTTTCCATGGAAACGTCTGGAGTTTGTTGCGCTTTGTGAAACTTCTCTATGTTATCCTTTGCCAATATGATGGCGCTTTTGAGTTCTTCAGAAACCAGCAATTTTGCAGCGGCAATTTCTTCTCTTGAGACTAAGAGTTCTTTGATGGTGACATGATCGTACTCAAGAGCAAATTTCTTGAGTGCTTTATCTCCTTGTCTTTTGACTTTGCGAAGGATGGGTTTTACAATCTTCTCTATGTCTTTGGTCTTTTGAACTGGTCTGGCGAGTGCAGATTTCCATTCAGCTTTTACCGGATTGATTAATGTTTTCATCTTGACTATCGATCAGGTTTTACAAGTGATTTCAATTAAGGTTAAAGGACCATTTTTTCAATGGGAACTACAAGGATACCTTCTGCTCCAGCAGCACGCAAACCTTCAATATTTTCCCAAAACTGATCTTCGCTAATGACAGCATGTACGGATGACCAGCCTTTTTGAGCTAAAGGTAAAATTGTGGGACTTCTCATTCCTGGGATTATGGATACAATCTTGTCAAGAGAATCATTAGGCGCATTGAGGAGTATGTATTTGTTGCTTTTGCCAGTCTGAACGGCATTCATTCTGAAAAGAAGTTTGTCTACAATTGACACCTTTTCTTCGCTAAGATCCTTGTTAGCGATTAGTACAGCTTCAGATTTGAAAATTTCTTCTACTTCCTTGAGCCCATTCATCATCAAGGTGGATCCAGAGCTCACAATGTCACAGATACCTTCAGCCAAACCAATGCTAGGTGCGATCTCTACAGAACCAGAGATTTCGTGGATAGCAGCACTTATTTTTTTTGATTGAAGATAGTCTCCCAATATTTTTGGATAAGAGGTTGCTATGTTTTTTCCTTCAAAATAGTCGATACCTGTATAAGATTCGCTTTTTGGAATAGCCAATGAAAGTCGACATTTCGAAAAGCCTAGTTTTTTTAGGACATTGACATCTTTGTCTTTTTCTACTAACTCATTTTCTCCAACTATACCTAAGTCTGCGACGCCATCAGCCACATAGCCAGGAATATCATCATCTCTTAAAAAAAGGAATTCGATAGGGAAGTTTGTGGAGGTTGATTTTAGCTTGCCTGTGCCATTGTAAAATTTGATGCCACACTCCTTGATAAGGCTTAGTGAATCATCACTCAATCTACCGCTTTTCTGTACGGCTATACGGATAATATTTTCCATGTATGCAATATACGTTTTAGTATTTCAATAAGAATTTTTGATTTGGTAATATGGCTGAATAAATGTGTCATGCAGCCTACCTTGGGCGATATGTAAATAATGTTCCTCCTTAAGAGGAATGGTGGATATGATGAGCAGCCACAGCTTGTGGTGCATTTGAAAAAGAAGTGATATGTAGCGTATTGCTGTTCATTGATGAGTGCAAAGTTAAGAATGCTATTTTAACTTACAACTGTGGTGAAATGTTTTTGAGAATTTTTTGGATAAACAGAATTTAATCTATCTTAATGGTTAGAAAAACAAACTTAGCCAGCCACACAGACATCCAACAATGGCTCCAACCAGCAATTCCTCTTGGCTGTGTCTTCCTAAATACCACCTAGACCATCCTATCAAGAAAACAAATGCCAATAATGAACCACCATAGAGCCAAGAAATGCTAAGGATTTTTGCCAAAATAAACATCGCTATGGCCATATGCAAAGAGGCTTTGAGGCTTTCGTTGACCAAAGCCATGATGAACAGCATCAAGGTGAAAAAGAAAGTAGTGACAAGGACTACTTTGGGTAGCTCAAGAAAGTAAAAGGTTCCAAAACAAATGACAAATAGCATTATGCTAAATGGGTAGAAACCTTTCCTTTGCTCTTTATCAGATACATCGAAGTTTGAGTATTGACCTTTCTTAGATTTGATCCAATTGTGTATGGTAATCGGTGCTGTGATGAGACAGATGACTGTAGCTGAAATGACGATCGCTATCTTAGGATCAAGTTCTCGAATAGAAATTAGGATGACATACAAGGTGCCTAACAAAAGTGGATGTCCAATGATAGAAACCAAAAATGCAATTTTTCTAAGCTTATTATTCATTATCTCTATGTTGATTCGAGCAAGAGCTCAATCTTTAAACATTTCAAAGATAAGCGCTTTGTATTTCATCTCTTGAGGATAAGTGAAAGTTTTTCAAATCAAATGATCCAAAACACATCTTTTACTCGTATTTAATTTTCGAACAAGTTACCTCTTACACAAGAAGGTAAACAGGTTTAGTTTGTGGTTCAATTTTTCAGTAAAAAGGTGGTCAGTTTTGATCACCTTTTTCTCCCACACTTTCAGTTTTTGTCCAGATGGCACTAGTCATCATTTCATAGGCAAGATCTGATGGGTGAATTCCGTCTTTTGAAAAAAAATCAGGGTTCGCTTGAAGAGGAAGATTGATCACATGCAGGTTAGGGTGGTGTTTTTCGATTTGTTGCAATTGACGGGTTAAAAGATTGCGCTGGTTTTTAAGGAAGAACCTCATCAATTTTGGGATTGCGGGGAATTCGTGTACTGGAGGTATCGAACAGATGTAAACATATTCTGCATTCATTTCAGTTATAAAAATATTGATCCCTGACAAAAATGTGTTGGGGTTAGTAAAAGCAAAACAGTCATTAGCCCCTATCAATATGACGGTTGTCTTGTAATTGATTGGTAATTTTGCATTGTTTTTTTGCTTGAAATTAGTAAGGTAAGCTGCTTTTAAACCTACCTTGCCAATATTGTATATGTTATATTTGTTCGCTTGTACTTTGAGGATATTTCCAAAAATGGTGTCTTGAACTGAACTTGCACCTACTCCAGCTACCGTAGATTCACCTATGATGAGCACATTCTCTTTTCCTTTACTTATGATTTCGGATTGAAACTCACTCCAAGGTTTTAGCTTCGGTATAGATTTAATCAATCTTTTACCTTTGATCATTAGAAATGGTAAAAAAGGAGTCATGTAAATTAATCCCAAAAAATAAAGAAGTCTAGTTGAGAAAAGTGTTTTCATCTTATCCAATGAGCGTGAATTTTAGCCTCCTGATTTCTTAGCTTTATAACCTGCTTCTAGCAAAATAGACAATACTTTGTCTCTATGATCTCCTTGTATCAATATTTCACCATCTTTTGCACTACCGCCCACACCACATTTGTTTTTGAGTAATTTACCTAACGCTTTAAGATCATCTTCAGAACCTTGAAAACCATCCACCAGCGTAACTTGCTTACCTCCTCTGGCTTTTTTGTCAAGCATTACTTTTAAGTTTTGCTTTTGAGGAGGTAATGTCTCCGAGTTTTCATCTTCTCCAAAGTCAAATTCAAAGTCATCACTTGTAGAGTACACTACTCCGTCTCTTTTTTTCCAATCGTTATTTTTCTTTTTTGCCATCTCCTTATTTTACTTTGAATGTCCAAACTGGGCGCTTGGCATGGTTCACTACATCTTCTGCTATACTACCACCCAACAAATGAAGAAAACCTGTACGACCATGTGTAGCCATAGCTATCATGTCGGCATCTATATCTTCTGCATAATCTCTGATTCCCTCTTCTTCAGACCCGCTGTTATAAATAGAGAAGTGAGCATTTTCAAATTGATGGTCTTTGATAAATGCTTCCATACTTTTGGTGGAAATCCTGCTGTTTTCGAATAGGCTAGGGGTATTAATTTTTACCAAAAAAAGCTCCGCTCCCAAAGTACTTTGTAATGTTTTTAACTTATTGACAAGCTTGATAGAATTATCATTGAAATCACTTGCGAATACTATTCTTTTTATATCATCAGTTGAGACCTGGTCTTTGATTGTAATGACAGGACATTTTGCGTTTCTCACTACTTTCTCAGTATTGCTTCCTATGAGAAGTTCTTCTATTCCGCTACTTCCCTTGGAGCCCATTACGATGAGGTTTGCATCGAAATCAACCACTTCTTTAGTGATGCCTGCATAGGGGTTTCCAAAAATTAGTTTTGTTGAAAATTTATATCCTTCAGCATTTGTTTTTGCTTCAATCTCTGCCAATTGTTGTTTGCGTTTTTCTACTAATTCCAAAACATAAATCTGGTCTATTTCTGGGCCAGCATCTACTGTTCCCATGGTATTCATGGATGTCATGGTTGGAGTTTCTAACACATGTAAAAGCTTCAGGTGAGCAGCTTTCTTTTTGGCAAGCCCTTTGGCAAATTCAAAGGCATTTTCAGCTTGTTCTGAAAAATCAAAAGGAACGAGTATGGTTTTCATGGTGATTGCTTTGGTTTAGGTTCAGGAAATTACAAAAATTATGCAAATCTTGATAAACCTATGCTAGATTAATTGAAAAAATACCAACCAGCACCGAAGCTCAATGTCCAAAACAAAGTTGAAATTGCCATTTTTTTCAAAAAAGGATCAATCATCGGAGCATCTTTTCCTCGTGCCACTCCGATACCAATTTTAAGCATCATTGGTAAGGTGATCAAAGGAAGTAAAGCCCATGGGGACTTGCTAATTATTGCATAACAGATAATAAGGATGTTGCCTCCTATTATCAAAAACCAGTTGTATGCTACTGCTGAATGCTTGCCAATGCGTACAGGAATTGATTTTTTTCCAGCTAAGGTGTCTGAATCTATGTCACGAATATTGTTGATATTCAGTACAGCTGTACTGAATAGGCCAAGAGATATAGCAGGGATGAAGTTGATCCAGTCAAAGCTCAGTGTGTGTAAGAAGTAAGTTCCTGACACACCTAGCAAGCCAAAGAAGATAAATACGGATAAGTCACCGAGGCCTGCGTATCCGTAGGGTTTTTTACCAGAGGTGTAAGTGATGGCCGCTACGATAGCCAGCACCCCCAAACCTAGAAACAATAAGAAAAGCGTCCAGTCATGGAGGCTGTAATAGAGTAAGGTCAGTCCACTTGCCAAAGAAAAAATTGCGAGCAAAATCATTGCTCTTTTCATTTCAGGTAGGCTTATGATTCCCGACTGTACAGCCCTAATGGGGCCTTGCCTTGATTGGCTATCGGCTCCATGGATGCTGTCTCCGTAATCATTTGCTAAGTTGGAAAGTACTTGTAGAAAGATGGTCGTTAAGGCTGCAAGTAAGAATACTTCAATCTTGAATTGTTCTTGCACCGCAGCCAATATAGACCCCATCAATATACTGGATAAAGCTAAAGGCAATGTTCTAAGCCTTATAGCGTGAAGCCAGGCTTGTTTTTTACTCCCAAGAGTAGTTTCCACTATGATCTGTTTTTTACTGAAATAATACTAGCCTTTTCTTATGGATGCTTAGCTATTGACCAAGTTAATGATTTCATCGTCCATAGGATTTACCGATGACCCGAAGAATTTTTTCAACTCACCATTTTCATCAATCAAATATTTGCAAAAATTCCAAGTAGGTTCTTTATCGTTCCAACCATTGAGGTCTTTGTCAGAAAGCCACCTGTAAAGCGGGTGTTTATCAGCACCTTTGACCGATACTTTGTCGAACATTTGGAAGGTGACGCCATAGTTGGCGCTGCAAAACTGCTTGATGTCCTCGTTGGTTCCTGGCTCTTGACCGCCAAAATTATTGGCTGGGAATCCTAGAATCGTTACTTTATCTCCGTATTCTTCATGGAGTTTTTGAAGGTCTGCATACTGAGGGGTGTAGCCACATTTGGACGCTACGTTGACAAGGAGTAGTTTTTGCCCTTTGAACTGGCTGAAATCCACAGGGTTTCCGTCAATATCGTTTATTTTAAAGTCGTAGATAGATTTCTCCATTAGCATTTGATCTAATGTGACTGCTGCTGTATTTTGATCAGCTTTTTGAACGCTTGAAGTACAAGCAAATGCAATAAGGATAGCGAAGGCTAATAGTTTTTTCATAAGAATAAATTTGATCATTCAATTGTTGGTACAAGTTATAGAAAATTCTCTGCAATCAATCTCAACAATTGAACTTTGACTTACATTCTATCAGGTACACTTATTCCTAATAACTTCATTCCGGATTTGATTGTTTTGGCTGTGAGTGAAGAAAGTGCTACTCGAAATGCTAGCACTTCTTGGTCCGCTTCGTTGAAAATGGAGCACTCCGCATAGAATCTGTTGTACTCTTTGGCAACATCGAACAAATATTGGGCTATCGTAGCAGGTGAAAAATCCTCAGCTGCTTGTTTTATTTTTTTCTCATAATCATTCAGTGTGATGATGAGGTCTCTTTCTACTGGTTCTAGTTTGCTTAAATTGTCAAATCCTTTTTGATAATCCACACCAATTTGGTCTGCCTTTCTTAGGATTGATGCAATTCGAGCATGCGAATATTGGATGAAAGGTCCAGTGTTTCCTTGGAATTCTATGGATTCTTTTGGATTGAAAAGCATTCTCTTCTTAGGATCTACTTTTAAAAGGAAATATTTAAGCGCTCCCATGCCTAATATTTCATAAAGACTTTTGGCCTCTTCTTCTGAAAACCCTTCGATTTTTCCCAATTCCTTGGTGTGTGTTTCAGCTGTGTCGATCATTTCCTGCATGAGATCGTCAGCATCCACTACAGTACCTTCCCTTGATTTCATTTTCCCAGTAGGAAGATCCACCATGCCATAAGAAAGGTGATAAAGCCCATCTCCGTATGGTCTACCCAGTTTTTTCATGATCTTGAAAAGTACATCGAAGTGATAGTCTTGCTCATTGCCGACTACATAGATCGATTTGTCAAATCCGAAATCATTGAATTTCAGGTCACAAGTTCCCATGTCTTGTGTGATGTATACCGATGTACCGTCACCTCTCAAGACAAGCTTTTCATCTAGGCCTTCCGCACTTAGGTCTACCCATGTAGAGTTGTTGTCTTTTTTGAAGAAAACACCCTTTTCCAAGCCTTCTTCGACGATGTCTTTCCCCAATAAGTAAGTGTCTGATTCATAATAGAATTTATCAAAATTTACTCCCATTTTGGTGTAAGTAGCGTCAAATCCTTCATATACCCACTCATTCATTTGTTTCCATAAGGAGACAATTTCGGAATCGTTGGCCTCCCATTTACGAAGCATTTCTTGAGCTTCTAGTAATAATGGAGCATTTTTCTTGGCGTCTTCTTCAGATAGTCCTTCCTGGATGAGTTGGCTGATTTGTTTTTTGTACTCTTTGTCAAAAATCACATAATACTTGCCTGCTAAGTGGTCACCTTTCAGCCCAGATGAAGAAGGTGTCTCACCGTTTCCAAAATGTATGTATGCCACCATGGATTTGCAGATGTGTATACCCCTATCATTGACAAGGTTGGCTTTGATGACTTCATAGCCATTTGCCTTAAGTATTTCTGCGACTGAGAAGCCGAGAAAGTTGTTTCTCAAATGACCAAGGTGTAGCGGTTTGTTGGTGTTTGGAGACGAATATTCGACCAGTACTTTTTGACCATTGGAAGGTAGCTGGCCTAAGTTTGGATTGGTGTATCGTTCACGAAAAATATCAATCCATGAGTTTTCATTGACTGATAAGTTTAAAAAACCCTTGACTACATTGAATGCTGAAATGAGCTCACTGTGTGCTACCAAATATTCGCCAAGCTTGCTACCACTAGCTTCTGGGGCCATTTTGGTGACCTTCAGGTATGGGAACATGACAAAAGTAAAGCTTCCTTCGAACTCTTTTCTGGTAGGTTGTAGGGCTAGCTCTTCCAAGGATACCTCGTGATCAAAGATTTCTTTAAATCCTTTTTGGATCAATGGAATTATTTGTAATTCTAAACTCATCTCGATTTTATCTTATATCAGATTGATTTTATATACTTGTGTGGCAAAGATAATGAAAGCATTTGGGAATCATTCTGGTAAAATGACGTTGCTTTTTTAGTAGTTGTCCACAAGTGATTTGGTGGTAGCCTCAAGGACTTCAAATGCATTCTCTGCCATTAGGTTTTCTGTATCGAGGGTAGGATTGACTTCCACGATTTCCCAACAGCATACTCGCTTATCTCTGATAAGCGCTACATTGAGGTCAATGGCTTCTTCGACGGTAAGTCCGTCAGGTACAGGGGTGCCTGTGCCGACTGAAATCGAACTGTCCATGCTGTCTACATCAAACGAAATGTAAATTTGATCACAGGCATTAAGAATCTCAAGTGCTTCTTTGGCTATTGTTTCTACACCTTTTTCACGTACTTCTTTGGTTGTGAAGTTTTTGATGCCATGTTTGGCAATGATATGATCTTCTGGCTCTTCAGTGTCTCTGACGGAGATAAAAACAATGTCTTCGGGGGCCACTTTGGATGAGTCCCCACCTATACTTTTGATCTTATTCCAGTATTGAACTGTTTGAGCAGATGGCTCATTGACTTGACAATCCAAGTTGTCAGTATGAATGCACATAGCTAAAGGCATGCCGTGCATATTGCCAGAAGGCGTGGTGTATGGCGTGTGCAAATCAGCATGTGCGTCTATCCAAATCACACCAAGCCGCTTTTCTGGACTTGCTGCTTTGATACCCATGATGGTTCCAGCAGCTGTGGAATGATCTCCAGCCAGTACTATGGGAAATTTTTTCTCTAGGCGAAGTGATTCGATTGTGCTATATACGTTTTTTAGGACCTGATATACGCCTTCTATGTATTTAGCATGCGGATGATTGTTCCCTTTCCACAAAAAATTGTTGGCATCTGGAACATTGATAGGGTCAAACCTGGTGAAGAAATTAGATTTTTTGTCCAGGCTTGCAATTTTAAGTGCGTCAATTCCTAAGCTTGCTCCTCTTGTCCCTGCGGCTATTTCCGAACGGACTTCTACTAACTTGATTTTTCTCATAATTTAAGTTGGAATATATGGGTCTATCTCCTGTGCGCTTGTGATTAGCGAGGCAAAAGTAGTCAATCCCCCTCAATTTTCAAGATTTAAAGCTAAGTTGAAATGAAAAGCTATTGCTAGTCAGTTTAACGCAATTGATGTTTTCGAGGCAAGGAAAATGGTCATTGTGTATTTTTTAGAATTAGATCTTCTTTATTGCGATTGGCTCGTTAAGTTTATTGATAATTAGGTCAAAAATTGTTTTAAGTTCTTCATACTTCGATGGCATTATGATTTTATTGTTAATTGCAAATAGAATATTTAAGGTGAGTTTTTTATCATTTTGCTCACTTTTGTAAGAAAATGACACTTCCTTTTCTTGCATGCTAACATTAAGATTATCAGGCTTATGGTCAAAAGCGTAACCTTCTGGAAGTTGTAAGACTATTGAATATCGGTCGGCAAATAAGTGGTTAAAATCAATTGGGAAAGCCCTGTGTTCTTGTTGAAATGGGTTATTTTCAAATTTTTTGAATTGCAAAGGTGTTACAAAGGTTATTGTTGATATTGTATCGAAAACCTCTAATAGTGTGAATTTCAGATCAATTTTGAATATTTCCTCGTCTGAAATGTGGGAAAAAGAATTTATTTCACCTTCATTGTTTTTAGCTAATGCAGATTTAATGGCGTCTTCATCGCCCTCATAATAATGGTCAAATTGAAGCGCCTCATAATCAGACATGCGGATGTTTTGCTCAAATATATAAGCATTTTTGTCTATGGATATTTTGGAAAGTAAATTGATTCCAGATTTATGTTTTAAGTTTATTTCTGTCAAATGGCTTTTTTTATGATCAAGTAAAAATCCTTCATTTACATGGTTGTCAAGGCTTAAATATCCAATTTTTAGATTTGGTTCTGAAGCATCTAAGAATATTGGCTCATTATTGATGATTACCTTTATTATTAGCTGATTGAACTGAGAAATAAATGGGTACTTAACCAAATTGCTTCTCCCATTTCCTTTGCTGCTGATTAGGACTGGATATGCCTCTATGTCATTACTTTGTAGTATACTTAATAATAGTAAATTGATGTCAGCTTTTGATCCTGACCCAGAATTGATTAAGTCCTTTTGGGTTTTGCTAGGTAGTATTCCGTTCTTTGAGGTTGCTACAAAGTTGTTTTGGACATAAGAGTAGATACTTTTGAGATCATCTAAAGGAACTCCCGGGATCACGGCTTGACCTTTTTTTGTTTTTAGGTATGTGTTAAAATTGGAGGTCGATCGGATTTCATCACCTGCTTTTTCCCATGTGTGAAGCACATTGACAAGCTCTTGAGTGCGTGCTCCATAACCTGGATTGCTTAAAGTTTGATAGTTTGAAAGCTGAAACTCAATTTTTTCTACATAATCCACCGCATTACTTAGAAAGGGTTCAGGTTTGATCGAGTGGAGATCATTAAGTTCCCAGTAGTAATAGCCATTGCTGGTAGGTTTTGGTCTTAACTGTGTAAGTTTTGCACCTTGAGTCAGCATGTTGTAATTCATCCCTTCTGGGATACCAATAGTATATCTCGAATAAAGTGTTGGAGATGTGGACTGAAAGCTCCAACCATCTATGAATGTCAGGTATTTATCAGTTTTTTCATAAGTATATTCGATAATTGAGCCTTCTTTGGTATTTGGGAAAGCCATTCTTATTTCTTTATACCCATTGGGTAGGTTAGCTTCGAAGATTTCATTTTTACTTAGCTTGTAGATTACCTCTTTACCGTTTTCAAAATTCACGAGTTGAGCTTTGTCTATTTTAATTGATTCTATGGCATCGTCTCCATGGTAAAATCTTAAAATGACATTTGCCTTGTCTTTTCCTTCTTCTTTAAGGATCTTCTTTCGGAGATGGTGATAAGTTTGTAGGCTATTATTAGCAAAGCTGCTAATACCTACATGAAAAAGTATGACTTCATCAGCATCAGGTTCATAGTAGCAGTTTACTAACTCAATTTCTTCTAGATCATATTTGCCAAACTTAAAAGTTTGTTGAGAAAACCCCGTAGCATGAACGAAGCATGAGATACCTATGATTAAGGTGATTCGAGTGTTAAGAAATAGATTCATTTTGAGCATAAAATTATGTCTCAAAACTAATTGATTTTTAGTGAATTAAAAGCAATTTTTGATGGCAGTGAAAAATAAAAATAGTTTGAACTGTCTTTCTTGTGTAAAAACTTGTTTTTCAGCATTTTGGTGAGTGGTTGGGTGGTTTTTTCAGGGGTCTATTTTGGGTGTATATATGGTGATCAATTTAAGTTTGTAGATAAAAAATCGTGAAACTTCTAGAAAGTATGATTGATGAATGCTCTTGAGAAAAGTCCTGTCAGATTTTAACATGTTTATGAACGGTACTATATATGATAATTTAGTCCATAAAAGAGTTGAATCTGACAGGGTTTTGCTTTAAATAAAATGCCACCTAAGCGGTATTATTTTTTTGGGTTTTTCATCTATCCCTAATTGAAGATATACCTCAATCCCAATTGCATTTGCCAAACATCTCCGATATTGGCTGTGCGTGTGAAGCTGTCAGAGACAAGGCTTCCATTTGCTGGATTTAGTTGATAGGTTGGGATGTTGGTTGAAGGGTCAATATCTACTATCCCGATAGGTGTTTCATTGGTGATTATTTGACCAACGCCCCAGTTGTTGTTTAGCATGTTTGTGAAGTTGAATATATCAGCCCTTAATTGTAAAGTGTTTCTTTTTCCTTTGACATTCACAAAAAACTCTTGCATGAAAGAGATGTCTAGCCTTCCAACCACAGGGAATTGAACCCCATTTCTAAGTGCATAATTTCCTCTTCTTCCACTCAAATGCGGATCTTGCTCAATAAATTGATTGAAAGCAGCCCTCTGATCTGACGCAGAATACGTGGTACCATTGACTGTAATGGGTTCAAATTGCATTTCGGCGAGTTGCGCTTCGGTAGGTACAAATAGAAGGTCGTTGCCAATGATTTGATCTCCATTGACATCTGTATTGTAAACATAAGAAGCTACACCTTGGTTTCTCAATTCATAGAACAAAGAAATAGAACTTGCGAATTTATCGCTGTACTCTTTCCTATACCCTACAGAAGATATTAACCTGTGTCTTTGATCATCTAAAGAGAAGCCAAGCTCTGGGTAATTCCCACCTCTGACAGAAGCGATGTTTTCATAGGATAAGTAGTGCTGGGTGTTCCCGTCTACCATATTTTTGGCTACGGCGTAGTTATAAGCCGCCATGGCATGTAGGCCATTGTTGAAGTTCTTTTGAAGTTGAAATGTAAGGCTGTAGGAGTATCCTTGATCAGTATTGTCCAGAACTACTGCGTTGGTGATATTTTGATTAAGTCTATTTTCTTCATCTGAAAAGCCATACAAAGGTCTATTGTCTGGACCTGAAAGATTACGAGTAGATGGGCGTAAATTAGAGTCGTAAAAGAGTAGGTCTGAAACCTGTCTGGTATAGATCCCTTCAAATGTTCCTACTATACCTCCGAAAAGCTCCTTGTCAATCCCAATGTTTGAGCGCCATACTTGAGGGTTTCTGAAGCCAGGATCTATGTAAGCCAGATCGTAGGTGTCAGGTAGACCTCCTGCTGTTGGAATGTAGGCGTTTACATCAGGATTGAAAGGAAAGTTGGTGGTATTATCTTCTCTGATTTGCCCTTGAAGCATCCCATTTGTATTGATCATATTGGAGATATTGACATATATTGGCCTTCCTGAGAATAGCCCTGATCCACCTCTGATTTGGAAACTTCTATCTCCCATCACATCCCAATTGAAACCTACCCTTGGACTCCACATGAACTGTGGTTCTGGTAATTGATTGGTTTGGATGGTTATTGGTTCACCATCAGGTTTTTGAAAATTCAGACTTTCCGCCGCTATATTTCTCTCTGCAGTTTGTCCATAAAAGGGTACATCAAGTCTTAGTCCCAAAGTTACTTTCAAGTCGTTGGTTACATTGATCTCATCTTGGATATATGCACTGGCAATATAGGCATTGGTGACAGCAGTGGGTACTCCTCCTCCTGGAAGTGCGGAGAATTGACGCTGAAATCTCCTCAATTCTACTTCTTCTCCAGCAGCATCTCTGTAAAAATCATCCAGGGAGTTATATACATAATGCCCGAAGTAGGTTGGTGTAAAGGTATAGTTGAAGTTGAAGTATTCGAAATTCACACCAGCTGTGATGGTGTGGTTATTCATATAGGCTGTAAAATTGTTTTGGATTTGCCATGTGTCTGAATCTAAGCCTCTATTTGGCGACAAAAGATCCGTACCAAAAGAAATGTAATTTCTTCCTCCTTCTAAAATATCTACCATAGGAAAGTCTCCTCCGCCCCATGTTCTTGAGTTTCTATTTGAAGTTAGCCCAAACCTTAGTTCATTGGAAAATTTGCCGCCAAAATTCGATTGTAATTCTATGATTCCGGAGTAAATGTCGTCGTTAAGTAAGTAGTTTGAATTTTGAAAGTTTAAAGAAAAAAGGTTTTGATTTCTACCTCCAAATCCCAAAGAGGTGTTAGCCACAGGTCTTTCCCTTGATGATAGTAAAGTATTGAATCTTGCACTTAACTTGTGATTATCACTTATGTTATAATCTAGTTTGATCAAAAACTTATCTGAGACGGTCGGGAGATTGTAGTTTTCATAAAGTCCAGGATCATATCCATAATTGTCAACCAAAAAACCTCTTAATTCATCCATGTCGGACTGTTGTACTCTGGTTACATTAGCACCTGATCTCCCTGGTCCAGCTGCTATGAAAGGGGAGTTTGGATCACTTCTACGCTCGGATTCTGCACTTACAAAAAAGAAAAGCTTGTTTTTGATAATAGGGCCTCCCAATCTAAAGCCATATTGCTGTACATTGAAGTCTTCGGTGACTACATCTGTACCTCGCGCATTTGTCCCGACCAATCTTTGGTTTCTATTATTCATAAATGCGGAACCCCGGAATTCATTGTCCCCAGATCGGGTGATGGCATTGATAGCAGCTCCAGTAAATCCTCCTTGTGTGACATCATACGGAGCGATATTTACTTGAATTTCTTCGATGGCTTCTAGGGATATAGGAGTAGACTCTGTGGGAGCTCCAGGGATAGATCCAGATAAGCCAAATGAATTATTGAAAACACTACCATCTAGGGAAAAATTGATGGCTTTTGGATCTTGACCTGCAAAAGACTCTCCTGATGATTGGGGTGTAAGTCTGGTAAAATCTTGGACACTTCGGCTAAGCGTCGGCATTGTGGTGATGGCTTCTCGATTGATCGTGGTGGAGGCACCAGTCTTTTCATCATTGAGTAAAGGATCTCTGTATCCCTCAACTTGTACGGCCTCCATTTCAATCCCATCCTCGTCCATTTGAACATTAAGGGTGTAGCGCTGACCTAGTCTAAGGCTGATGTTGTTGTACTCCATTGGCTCAAAACCTATGAAAGAAACTACCACTTTGTAAGGTCCTCCAGTTCGCATACCAGAGATAATGTATCGGCCATTTGATTGGGTTACCATGTTGTATTGTGTGCCAGATGGTGTGTGTATGGCTTGGATTGTTGCGCCGGGGAGAGGTTCTCCCATTTCGTCTGTGATAAGGCCCCCCATACTACCTGTGGTTACTCCTTGAGCGTAACTCCTGTTACTCCCAAGTGCAAATACTAGTGAGACAACTAAGAGTTTTATGTAAAGTCTGATGTTCATAGAGATTGAATTTTAGTACGGTTTTCGATTTTCGAATATGATGCCGAAAACCTGTAATGTGCCTTTCTGAACAGTATGTGTTGTTTTTGACTAAAATGAGGATTTTTATTTGGGGATTTTTTCCCCAAAATGACCAATTGAAATTCCCCAATTTGAGTAAATTTTACAAATCATATAAAAAAGATAGGAAATATATGTTTATTTAAAAAAACATGCTACATTTGTAACGCCACTATAGGAATTGAAGTGATGTAGGGCGAAATGGAGTGGTTAATAAGAAATTAATTTTCTATTCTTTGGCCAAACGGCATGTGAGCTGTTTAATTAAAAAATCCTCTTGAGAACAATGGACAATAAAACAAAAAGAAGAAAATTTAGATTCGCTCAAATGGGTGAGGGGCCAGATATTTTGCTTCTGGGGGGAAGTGTTGCCGACTGGGGAGACGTTTTAGAACGTTTATCAAAATCATTTTCTGTCCACATCCCATTATTTTCTTATGATGTTGTCAGAGAGCAGTCAGACAGCGACTTGGTTCATTATCTAGAGCTCATCGTTGAGGAGTTGATGTTGAATGAATTTTCGATTATTGCACATTCTGTTTCAGCATTTACAGCAATTCAGTTTGCTAAACAACATGAGCAGAAGGTTAAAAATTTAATTATTCTAAGCTTTCCAAATCTAAATCGTGATAAAGAAGCGCTCATTGGGAAGCTGTATGATAAGTTGACCAGGTCTAACTTGAAGAAGAGTGGATTGGTGATGAGGCGAGTATTTTGGGAAGTATTGATTAAAAATCAGATTTCTCTTTTGAACCCAAGGCAATCCGATATAGAATTGGCAGCCGTCACTCTCTTTGTTTTTGGTGAGCATGATGTTTTGGCGAGTAGAGAAAGTTTGGGAGTATTCAACAAACAGTTTTTAGAGAAAAGTAAAGTGATTGTTTTTAACAATTGCGGGCATTTACTTATGAAAGACAACCCATTGTATTTGAGTTTAGTGATAAAGAAATTCATATTAGAAAATAATGATCAACAAATTTTTAGCTTAAATCATACTAAAAAGATATGAAAAATATAAATTGACTTCAGCCTTAAGTATCTATGGGAGCTCAGGTCTTTTGATCTAAGTTCCCTTTTCAACCCACTATTCAATTGTATACTCAAACCTATTTATTAACACATGAAAAAATTCTTACTAATCATTTTGATATTGCAGCTGGTATATAGCCTCAGCGTTGCACAGCAGCTCATCAAGGGTAAAGTCCTGGATCAATCCAAAGAGCCGATAATTGGAGCATCAATTTTAGTAGAAGGTGCCCAAAGCTATGGTGTAACCAATGAAGAGGGTGACTTTGAGCTGAGTACCAGTAAAGGCTACCCACTGGTGTTGAAAATAAGCTTTGTTGGGTTTAAAGCTGTCAGCAAAAGATTGACGGCTGAGAGTCCGCAAGCTTTGGAATTTATCTTGGAAGAGGATAACCTACTTTCGGAAGTATTGATCACTTCCAGAAGAAGACAAGAAGAAATTCAAGCAGTACCTATTCCTGTATCTGTGGTGAGTGGAGCCCTTTTGGAAGAAGCACAGGCTTTCAACGTAAACAGGCTCAAAGAGCTGGTACCCACCGTGCAGCTTTATTCTTCCAACCCACGCAACACTACGCTCAATATCCGTGGGCTAGGTTCTACCTTTGGACTGACCAATGATGGAATAGATCCAGGAGTAGGCTTTTATGTAGATGGGGTCTACTATGCAAGACCAGCGGTGACAACTTTAGACTTTATCGATATAGAGCAGCTGGAGGTATTGCGAGGCCCCCAAGGGACGCTTTTTGGGAAAAACACCACTTCTGGAGCTTTCAATATTACCACCAAGAGACCAAGATTCCAGACAGAAGCTACGATTGAGACAAGCTTGGGTAATTACGGGTTTCTGCAGAGTAGGGGTTCATTGACAGGAGCATTGAGCAAAAAAATCGCTGGTAGATTGTCTTACTCAGGCACTAAGCGAGATGGATTGATCTACAATACGGCAACTCAAAAATATACCAATGATCTCAATAACCTGGGATTGAGAGGCCAATTACTCTTTGTGCCTTCTGAAAGCATAGAAGTATTGGTGGCAGGTGACATTACCAGACAGCGGCCAGATGGCTATGCCCAAGTGGTGGCTGGAGTGGTAGAGACACAGAGAGCGCCGTTCAGGCAGTTCAATCAAATCATCAGTGATCTCAATTATTCCTTGCCAAGCAACAATCCTTTTGATAGAATCATCGATCATGATACACCTTGGAGATCAGGCAATGATATGGGAGGACTTTCTGTCAATGTGGACGCAGATATTTGGGGTGGTACACTTACGTCAACTTCTGCATGGAGGTATTGGAACTGGGATCCTTCCAATGATAGGGATTTTACAGGTTTGCAAGCCTTAAGTCTTTCGCAAGCGCCTTCTAGACATGATCAATGGTCTCAAGAGATCAGGTATGCTGGGGACATTACCTCAAATGTTTCAGCTGTAGTGGGAGTATACGCCTTGTGGCAAGATCTTCAATCTAGCCCTTTTCATACCGAAGAGTCAGGGATACATCAGTGGAGGTTTGTGCAAAGTAATCAAAATCCACTATGGGAAACCCCTGGTCTACTAGAAGGATATGGTATCAGAACCACAAATAGCTTACAATCTTTTAGTGGAGCTGTATTTGCTCAACTGGATTGGCAAATCAATGATAAACTCAACCTACTTCCTGGATTGAGGTGGAACTATGACGAAAAGCAAGTGTATTTCAATAGACAAACTTATGGCGGGTTGCAGACCAGTGACCCTGAATTGATCGCTCTTCAACAAGCTGTCTACAATGATCAGGAATTTGAAGCCTATGTGGATGAGTCTAACTTTTCGGGACAAGTTACGCTGGCTTACAAGCCAAATAGGAGAGTCAATAGTTTTGCAACCGTATCTACAAGCTTCAAGCCAGTGGGGATCAATTTGGGAGGACTTCCTAGAGAAAGTGGCAGGACAATGATAGAATTGGCGAGAATCGAGCCAGAGTATGTCCTTCACTATGAATTGGGTGTCAAAACCTCACCGACAAATAGGTCTACAGTAAACCTAGTTTTTCATAATTCAGCCATTACAAACTTCCAAGCTTTAGTTCAGACACCTGATTTATCGGTGAATAGAGGATATCTAGCCAATGCAGAAAAGGTAAGGGTAAGAGGTGCGGAATTAGATTGGAATTACAAAAACACCAGAAACTTCAGTACTTTCGGCGCTCTTGCTTATACAGATGGGGAATATGTAAGGTTTACCAATGCCCCAGTGCCATTAGAGGAAGTGGGTGGAGAAAGTTTCAAAGATATTTCTGGAGGAAGACTGCCTGGTACATCTAAATGGGCAGGATCTCTTGGTGCAGAATGGGCCAAAGAAGGCAATTGGTTAGGGGTAGCAGGGAAATATTTTATTGCTTCTGAGTTATTTTATAGGTCAGAATTCTCCAGTAGCCCTTCACCTTCTCAATTTCTGAATATTGATGGCTATGCCGTAGTTAATGCAAGATTAGGATTTAGAGGAGACAATGGTTTTTCACTATTCCTATGGTCTAGAAACTTGACCAATACCAATTATTTCGAAATCTTGTTGCCTGGGGCAGGGAATGCAGGACATTATGCAGCAGTGCTGGGCGATCCGAGGACCATAGGACTTACTTTGAAATTTAATTATAAATAGTTTTCCTATATATCATATAAAATAAATAGGAATTGTTATGTTTGTAGGATTAATAGATGCTCCACCATATTTACAAAGAAAAATCATGGACAAAATCTTGCTGAAAGTTAAAGCAGAGCCATTATGGGCGCTGTTTTTCTTGATAAGTTTTTTGCTAATCATATTGATTAGTTTCAAATCCTTCGCTGGGATTATGACATTAGAGGGGTTGGATTGGGAGATGTTTTTTTGGTTTTTGCTAGTTGGTTTTGTGGCGCAGACTATCGATGGGGCCCTAGGAATGGCATACGGTGTTACTTCAAATTCCATGCTGTTGGGTATCGGGATTCCTCCTGCGATGGCTAGTGCTTGGGTTCATTTTGCTCAAGTGTTTACAAGCTTGGCTTCTGGTTTTTCTCATTGGAGATTAGGTAATGTGAATTGGAGTTTGGCCAAGAGGCTAATCATCCCTGGTGTGCTGGGAGCTGTGATAGGTGCATTTTTCCTTTCTAACATCGATAGCAAGGTTATTAAGCCTGTGATTGCTTTATATTTATTGGTAATGGGTATTGTGATTCTCAAAAAGGTATTTAGAAAGAAGGTAAAAACTTTCGATGCCAAGGAGAAGAGTATTTCCTATCTGGCAGGTGTAGGAGGGTTTGCAGATGCCATAGGAGGAGGTGGATGGGGCCCTATAGTCAACTCTACTTTATTAGGAAAAGGACAGATGCCTAGATTTGCCATTGGAACAGGGAATTTTGTGGAAATTTTTGTTTCTCTAGGAAGTGCTGTCACTTTTCTCTTTTTCATCAAGGAGCTAAGTCTAGCACCTGTTTTAGGATTGATAGTAGGTGGGGTGATAGCTTCTCCATTTGCAGCTATCATTTGTAAAAAGATGAATGCCAAAATCCTCATGTTTATTGTCGGCGTTTTGATAGTTTTCCTAAGTATCAGAACATTCTATTTGACAATATTTTGAACATAGTTTATGGCTAAAATTAAATTTCCGTAAATTGGCATGTAAATTACACCCTGCATGCTGTCCAAAAGAGCCAAATACGCTATCAAAACGATTTTATTTTTATTTGAAAACAAGGACATTGTACCTGTTTCTGCAAAGTATATTTCAGAAAAAGAGAACATTCCCTACAAATTTCTGGAGAACATATTGAGGGATTTGAGGACTCATCAAGTCGTCAAAAGTACTCGTGGTCCTGTAGGTGGCTATTCCCTTGCCAAAGATCCTAATGACATCACAGTGACTCAACTCATGAGAATCATTGACGGACCAGTTGCATTGATCCCTTGTGTGTCAGAAAAGTTTTATGAAGCTTGTGGAGAATGTGAGGATGAAGAGACATGCAGGATTCGTAAACTTTTCTTTGAACTCCGCTCCGAAATGGTAGGCGTGTTGAACAAATCAATCGTGGAGCTTTCGAATTTATAGTAGTGATAAACAGGCGTTTATGTATTTAATTCTTTAATACCCTACAAAAATTATAGGGAAATTAGGATTATAGATATTATTCTCCTACATTTGAAGCGTCAAAGCAAGTCAGCAGTGATGAAAGTTTAATTAAAATAAAGCGTACCATGTCAAACACAGTAACCATTTCAACTGAAGCTCAACATGCGGGAGCATTTGCGTTTCAGAATATCAGCAGAGTAAAAAGATCCGAATCATCAGCAACAAGCGTGATCGGTATGCTTGAGTTGTGTGGTATGCTAGAGGTGATAGAAACATCAAGTTTTGATTTTCCGAACTTTCCAGAGGCCAAAAAGAAATTTAATGTGGTATACTTTAAGATAAATGAATCCTTTGCTTCATTGAAAGGGCTTTTTAGAGGTCTGACAAGTTTAGGCAAGCCGGGAGAAGTGATTTTAGAGAATGAGGTCAGTCAAGGTGTGTTTACACTGAAGTACTATCAAAGTAATGAGATAAAAGTGAAATCTTACTTGGCTACCTTAATTGAGACAGTAGAAAATGAATTGCGATTCAAGCAGGTTCTAGATCAAATCATTGAAAATCAGAGAAAAATCAAGGCAGAAGAAGGATTGCTATTGCAAAAGCTTTTCGCCTAATCAGTTTTATATAAGTGTAATAGTAACTAAAGGGAAGGTCTAAAATGGATTTTCCCTTTTTTCATTATGATTTCCGAAGAATATCCACAAATTTTGTAGCTGATAAATCAAGCAACAACTTTATCCAAAGGCATGAACAAATACATAGATCTTATTCAGCAGACTTTTGATTTCCCTACCAAAGAGTTTGCCGTCGAAAACAACCAACTTACTTTCAATGGGGTGAATTTGATGGAAATCATTGAGACCTATGGGACACCGTTGAAGCTTAGCTACTTACCAAAGATTTCTGAAAATATTCAGAACGCTAAGACTTACTTTGGAAATGCGATAGAGAAACATGATTACAAAGGTCAGTACACGTATTGTTACTGTACCAAATCATCTCATTTTAGTTTTGTGCTGGATGAAGCTTTGAAAAATGATATCCACATAGAGACCTCTTCTACCTTTGATATTCCTTTGGTAAGAAGTCTTTATGAACAAGGAAAGATCAACAAGCAAACTTACATTGTCTGTAATGGATTCAAGCGTGAACTTTATAAGCAATACATCACAGAGTTGCTCAACGATGGCTTTGTGAATTGCGTGCCAGTACTTGATAATCTTTCCGAAATAGATTATTATCTAGAGCATGTGAAGGTACCTTTCCAAGTTGGTATTAGGATAGCCGCAGATGAAGAGCCAAAGTTTGGATTTTACACTTCAAGGCTCGGTGTGCGCTACAATGATATCATCAAGCTCTATGAGGAAAAAATCAAAGACAACCCAAATGTTAGTTTGAAAATGCTACACTTTTTCATTAATTCTGGCATAAGGGATACTGCATACTACTGGTCAGAGTTGACAAGATTTATTCAGAAATATGTTGACTTGAAAAAGGTAGCTCCTAGCCTTGATACCATGGATATAGGAGGTGGTTGGCCAATCAAGACCAATGTGTTCTTTGATTACGACTATCAGTATATGGCCGAGCAGATCATCAAGAATATCAAATGGATGTGTGCCAAAAACAATACCGTAGAGCCAAATATTTTTACAGAGTTTGGTAGCTATACGGTAGGAGAGAGTGGTGCGGTATTGTACTCTATTCTCGATGAGAAGCTGCAGAATGATAAGGAGCTATGGTACATGATAGATGGGAGTTTTATCACACAGCTACCAGATAGCTGGGGATTAAATCAGAAATATATCATGCTAGCGGTGAACAATTGGGATGAAGAATATCACAATATCAACCTCGGTGGCTTAACCTGTGATAGTATGGATTACTACAACTCCGAAGCACATCAATTCAATATTTACCTTCCGAAGCCTGATAATGGCAAGAAGCAGTATCTTGGCTTTTTCCATACTGGAGCTTATCAAGAGTCTCTTGGAGGATATGGAGGTATTCAGCATTGCCTGATACCGGCCCCGAAGCACGTGATCGTAGATAGAGATACAGATGGAAGCATCAAGCATTGGTTATTTGCTCCTGAGCAGACTAGTGACAGTATGCTAAAGACGCTGGGCTATAGGTAATTTGCAATATATTCTCAAAAAAATGATTTCAAAAAATCAGGCGATTCATACAGGATTGTCTGATTTTTTAATTAGATGTTCTAATACCTTTTCTGTGTTTAGAATATTATTTTGTTTTTGAAGTTATTTTTTCATTTTTCTAAAGCATATATCTTAGAAAATGCCTATAATTTTTGCCATTTTGGTCTAAATTTTGGAGTTTTGTGTTTTGAAAAAAATCTAAAAGGTCTATCAAATCACCAATCTGTAATTTCGGAGTATGAGAAATTTCCAAGTAGCATTTTATTTATCTATAATTACAATACTCATTTTTCCATCTTATTCAATTGCCCAGGAAGCTTATGAGGGAGAATACAAATACAATAACATTGAAGGTTATGCGACTTTTCAATTGGTAGAAGGGCAAGAAGGATCAATGCTGAAGCAAGGTGAGTTTCGCTTCGAAAGAAAAGAAAAAGACGCCACGGATAACATGCGATTTTTGAAAACCGTAATTAGAGGTTTTTATGAGGCGGATAAGAAATCTGGTTTATGGAACTATTTGGATGAAAGCCATATGGTGGAAGTAAATGATGTAGTAGATTTTTCTATAGACTCAGAGTTGACGAGTAGTCAGATTAAATTAAAGGCTAACTACCTGAACGGAATACCAAACGGAAGTTGGGTTTTTGAAGAAAATGAGTTCATAGATGGTGGTCTGAGAAAGAAGGCGGAGGCTGAAGAATTTAAATTTAATAATGGGGACATACAAGGTAAGTTTCAATTCAAATCATTTGTAGGTAATAGAACGCATTTTATCAGAGGAGAGCTCAATCAGGAAGGCGTGATGCACGGTGAGTGGACACTCGTGTACCGCCAAGAAGAGAGATTGATTAGTGAAGTCAGGAACTATGAAAATGGATTTCTTTTGGGTTTAGTGAAGCGAGACTTGAATGATGATGAAATAGTAGAGGAGATGGTTTATTATGAAACGATAGCCAAGCTCAATCAAGTTAATGAAGGCAATAGAATAGGTTTTAGAGTTGCTGATCAAAAGTTTGGGATTTTCTTTAATGACGGATTTTTATCTAGCGCAGACCAATACCAGGTTCAGAGATCAGGAAATGAGTTTTTAAAGGATTTTTTGGTGAAATTTTTACAGTTTGACCAAGGATATGTTAATCAAGATGGAGATTTAATAGATTATCCGATACATACAAGAAAGTTTGTGTTTGAATTGAGTAGAGCGGAACAAAAACTAGTAGAAGATTTGCCTGCTAAATTTGATGAATTACAAAAAACAGTAAGTCAATATAAAGACAGAAATGTGTTAAGACTAAACAGGCAACGTTCAGATTCTTTGTCTGCGACTTTTTCATTCTTCGAATTTCAAGATACTAAGCTTTCAAAAGCTAAAGAATTGTTTGATCTGATTAGGTCCAAGGAAATTCAATACTATGATCTTGCAGAGATGGCTAATGCAGGGCTCGACTTTGTTACTGAAAAAGATCAAATAAATTACGATTTCCAAGATGAAGAAAAAGTCTTGGAGTTGGAGTATCAAGTAGGTGATTTTGAAAACGAGTTTTTTGTAGCCTTAGAAAATTATCTCAATCAAATGAGAGATAAGACAAGGGAATTCAGGACTTATGCCGATACTCATTTGAATAGGATACAAGAAGATTCTGATTTAGTATCCTTGGAAGAGCAAATTCAGGATAAAAAAGTCAAAGTCGATACTTTATTTTACAACCTTGATGAGTTAGATAATTTTTCACGAACACTTATTTCTAGTGTAAGAGAAAACATCGTTGAATCACAATACAGTAGAATAAATGAGCGATATGCTCAGGCAGAAAGATTTTCTTCGAAAAAGGATGAGGCAGAAAGAATGCTTGATTTGTTAGAAGAGATGGAGACTCAATTTGAGACTTTAAAGAATGTTTCTAGCAATTGGCAGATTCTTGATGAATTCTACATGGAAGAGACTTTTAACCCATTCTTTAATGAGCGATATGAAATACGTTTCAAAGAAAGGCTTTTTGAAAGTGGAGAGAGGCTTTACAATCACTATGTAAAGCGTATCAAGGAAGAAACAAATTATTCTGAAATCAAAGTTTGGACCAATAGAATTGAAAGTTTAATTCGTCGTATGTCAGATTTGAGAAATAGTGACACAAGGAGTTTAGAAAGAAGGCTCAACAGAAGGTCTTCTTTGGAAAGAATTGAATCTGATTTAGGACTATAAGAAGATGAGAAATAAGAGTATGTTTAGCAAAGAATTGAGGTATTTCTTGCCTTTGGTATTAATTTTTTCATTGAAGTTTAGTTCGGTTAGTGGGCAAGGTGGAGTAACGATTCCAGATGAAAAAATTGGACTACCAGCAACCACCGAAAATTGGAATGGACTTTATTTGAAGCTTCGATTCAATGATAAATGGTGGTGGTATCAAGAGAATCACTACAGAAGAAGATCAAGTGTGGACAATAGGTTAGATTTTGTTGGGAGAATGAGTCAGCTTTATAACAGGTTTGGGATGACCTATATGTTTACGGAGTATTTTGAGGTAACATTTGGGCCTACATTAGTTTGGAACTTTGCACCTGAAAGGGGTAATCCAGAATATGTTGATTCCGTGTTAGAACCAAGGTTTTGGCATCAATGGTTATTGACACAATCGGTCGGGTCGGTGAAAGTCTTGCATCAATTCAGGTTTGAGCATAGATTCAAGAGGAATAATGATTTGGGGGCTGAATTTGATTATACTGACAGGTGGAGATATAAAATCACAGCATATGTACCTCTTAATAAGCCTAGGATGGAAGATAGGACATTCTTTATAGCACCTTCCAATGAGTTCTTCTTTGAGACAGGAAAGCAGGTTTGGAATATTTTTGAAGAAAACAGGGTGTATACTGCGATTGGTTATACTTACAATAACTATATGTTTTTTGGAGGACACATGTGGACATATGGACCCACAGCTACTCCAGGAACATATAGAAATAGGCATATCATCAGGTTAAATGTGATGTATACTTTTGACTTTAGAGGAAAGAGGAAGCCACTTACCAGAGATTTTGCATTTTAAAAGGACGATTAATGAAGCGCATAATAATATTAGTTTTACTCTGTATTGTGGTTAATACAGCCTCTGCACAATACAAAAATCAATATAGAGCTATTCATGCATATGAAATGGCTTATGATAAACCATTTTTTGGTTTGAATTTTACTGGTGAGTATTTTCCTACAAATTACTTCTCTGTAGTACCTTCTTTTACATTCTTTACACCAGCCACAGGTAATGCACGTAGCTTTGATATCAATGCTAGATACTATTTGACTGAAAAAGAAAAGCAATGGTATGTCACTGCAGGATATGGATTTTATAGAAGAGTTTTTGAGTTTAATCCAATGGGACGATTTGATTTTAACTCCCTTAACCTTGGGGCTGGTGGTATGCTAAGACTTACTGATGAATTGGGTGTAAACCCAGAAGTAAGGTTTCAAGCAATAGGCAGGAATAGTATGGTTTTTAAAATCGGTATCGTTTATTTTATAAATTAACACTTGAAGTAATAGGGTTATTATACAGCGTATCTTTTCGTAGAAATTAGGAGGATTTTTGATTTTTTAATGCATTGCTTTTAATGATCTAGGGACTGTATGACGCTCCATTGTTGTATTGTTTACAAAATTTTGAAAAGAGTTTGTTATATAGGCATTAAGGTGTATTTTTGAATTTAGTAAAACGTTTTAGCTTATTTATAATGTGCTATTTACTTTCATTAGGCAAAACAGGGGATTAACAAACATTGAAAACTATGCAAAATCTTTGGGGGATAGACCTGGGGGGGACTAAAATAGAAGGAGTAATCGTCAATACTACTTCAGGTTTGGAGGAGTTGCTAAGACTTCGAGTACCTACTGAGGCACATCTCGGCTATGATCATATCTTGTCGCAGGTTAAGAAATTGATCTCAATGATGATATCCCAGTCGGGTGAAACACCAAGGATGGTGGGAATTGCAAGTCCCGGGACTTATATTCCTACCAAGAAAGTAATGAAAAACTGTAATGCAACAGTAATCAATGGGCGTGACTTGAAGTCGGATTTAGAAGAGTTGCTCGGTTTTCCTATTGCACTGGCAAATGACGCCAATTGTTTTGCACTTGCAGAAGCACGTCTTGGAGTTGGGAAAATGCAATATCCAGATGCCAAGGTGATCTTTGGAGTAATCCTTGGGACAGGAGTAGGGGGTGGCTTAGTAGTCAATGGTCAAGTGATCAATGGCAAGCATGGTATAGGTGGAGAATGGGGGCATAACTATCTTTATCCAGGCGAAGGAAAGCTTTGCTACTGTGGAAAGCAAGGCTGTAATGAACAGATCATATCAGGGCCAGCTTTGGAGCGATACTATGAAAGCCTGACGGGTGACAAGTGTCCTTTGAAAGAAATCTATCAGAGATCAAAGGATGGTGATGCTGATGCTAAAAATACAATGACACGGCTAATCGAAGGTTTTCAGAAAGCATTTAGCATAGTAATCAATGTCGTAGATCCAGATTTGATAGTTCTTGGTGGGGGAGTAAGCCATATAGATTTGCTGTACGAAGATTTTTCTTTAATGAGAGACATGGTGTTCAATCATGAGTTTGAGACACCTCTAGTCAAAGCAGCCTTGGGTGATAGTGCTGGGGTATTTGGTGCGGCATTGCTTCTGGAAGGGATATAGGGCATAATTGATCATCAACGTACTTTAGGTGTGATTCGTAATTGCGAGTAGACACTGTTTTTTCAGGAAGTCTATACAGGTTATTTTTAAAGGTAGAGGATAAGGGAATTCCTGATCTTATTAACATTTATTTGAATTTTTGGCTTAATTTACTGTGTAACTCAAAACCAGAATGACCTTAAAGTTTAGATATATTTCGCTACTGTATATACTGTCCCTATTTACACATGTTTCTTGTGATGTAAAAGAGGAGAGAAAATTGGTGATTGGGTTTTCCCAATGTGTAAGCAATGACGCATGGAGAGAAGCTATGCATGAGGAGATGTATCGCGAGTTGTCGTTTTATCCCTCTTTAGACTTGGTGATCAAAGATGCTGGAGGAGATAGCAAAGTTCAGATAGAAAATATCAAAGCTTTTCAAGAAATGGGGGTGGATCTGTTGATTGTCTCACCCAATGAATCAGCGCCTATTACAGGAGTCGTAGAGGAAGTTTTTCAGTCTGGCATTCCAGTGATTGTAGTCGACCGTAACATCAATTCAAGTCAGTTTTCGGCATACATTGGAGGAGATAGTTTTGAAATAGGAAAGACTGTAGGACAATATATTCTCAATACTTATCCGAATGATCATAGAATTTTAGAAATATGGGGTTTGAAAGGAAGTTCACCTGCTAAAGAAAGACATCAAGGTCTAAGGTCTACAATTGATGGTAGTGATCATTATATCAAGTATCAGATAGATGGGGAATGGGAACGAGAGGTAGCAAAAGAGAGGTTTCGAGAATTTTTGAAGTCAAATCAAGATGCGCAATTTGATATAGTTTTTTGTCACAATGATGTTATGGCAATATCAGCATCGGAGGTTTGCAAAGAATTTGGTTTAGTAGATGTCAAAATATTGGGAATTGATGCGCTTCCAGGTCCTAGAGCCGGCTTGCAAGCGGTAAGTGATGGGGTGTTGGATGCTACTTTTTTTTATCCCACAGGGGGAGATAAAGCCATTGAGGTAGCTTGGAAAATTTTATCAAATGATAGTTTTGAGAAACTGAATTTTATGCAAACTGCACCAGTTGATTTTACTAATATTCGAGTCATAAAACAACAGACTGATAGGATTATCAATCAACAAGCCAATATTATAAGACAGTCTGAAATGATCGCTTCTCAGGTTAAGATATACAATAATCAAAGAGGATTGTTGATTGTATTTGGTATGACCTTATTGATTGCAGTGGTTTCGCTTGGTTTTGTATTCAAATCTTTGAAGGAAAAGCAGGTGACTAACAAAAAGCTCAAAAGAAAGAACGATGAGATATTGAATCAAAAAGAACAAATTGTACAGTTTGCAAAAGATGCTGAAGAGGCAACTCAATACAAATTGGAATTTTTCACCAATGTTTCACATGAGTTTAGGACACCACTTACCTTGATTCAAGGGCCTGTGGAGGATATGTTGGCAAATAGCAATGCTTCTCCTTTCAAAGAGAACCTTATTTTGATAAGAAAGAACACTTATAGACTATTAAGGTTGGTGAATCAATTGTTGGATTTCAGGAAAATTGATAGTGGAAAATTAGCTATTCGTGTTTCGGAAATCACTTTGGAATCCTTTATTCTTGAGATCATGTCAGTATTCATGAAGCATGCAAAAGATGAACAGATCAGGTTCAAATTGTTTTGTGAAGACTCATCACTGAAGCTATGGTGTGATCCTTTGATGTTAGATAAAGTGATTTTTAACTTGTTATCTAATTCATTTAAATTCACTCCTAAAAAAGGGAGTGTTAGTATCAGAGTTTTTAAAGACTCATTGAATTATGAGGCTGTGATTCAAATAGAAGATACTGGTGAAGGAATGAGTGAGGAGGAACTCAAGCATGTGTTTGATAGGTTTTATCAAGGTAGTTCAGGAGTTCGGAATATAGGATCTGGACTTGGCTTGGCTCTGGCAAGGGAACTTGTCGAAATCCAACAAGGTCAAATTCATGCACAGAGCAAATTAGGAGAAAGTACAGTATTCGAGATTCGGATGAAGTTGGGTAAAGATCACTTTCAAAAGGGTGATTTTTTAGAAACGGATTTTAAGGATCTTGTTTTGGATCATGAAAGCTACGTTGCCGATGAATCAACCAAGCCAGCAAAAATAAGAGATAACCTAGAAGCGGAGAAGTCGATTTTGGTCGTAGAAGATGATAAGGAGATTAGGGAGTATTTGCGTAGGGGGCTGTCACATTCCTATCAGATTCTTGAAGCTCAAAATATTGATGTGGCCTTTTCGTTGGCAGTGGATAATATTCCTGACTTGATAACCTGTGACTTGATGATCAAAAGTCAAAATGGCTTTGATCTTGTCGCAAAGCTAAAGGATGATTCACGTACCTCTTCTATACCCATCATAGTGATATCGGCCAAAAGCTCGCAAGAGGATCATCTGACAGGGGTAAAGCTTGGGGTAGATGATTTTATGTCCAAGCCTTTTAGCATAACTTTTTTAATAGAGCGGATTAATAATATTTTCAAGAATCGATCAAAGATTGAAGAAAGGTTTCTTCACAGCTTAGCCATTTCTGAAGACAAGTCAATAGAAAGTAGTACAAAGAAAGTCAACAAGAAGTTTATCAATGAGTTTCGTACAGCAGTCGAAGAGAATATGTCGAACCCTGAAATTGGTGTGAATGATATCTGTCGGCAATTGGGCTTGTCTAGAGGACAGCTTTACAGGAAAGTTAAAGCTGAGTTAGGCTATTCTGTCAATGATTATATTGTAAAGGTTCGTCTACAGAAGGCAAAGTTTTTATTGGGAGATGGGAATCTTAGTATTTCGGAAATTGGATTTCAGACAGGTTTTAAGACGGCAGCATATTTCTCAACAGTATTTAAAAATTCCTATGGAATGACTCCGAGTGAGTTTAGAGAGAAGCGTAAAAGTTGAAATAAAATTGAAATCTTGGTACAAAATTGAAAGTTTCAACAGTAAAGATATTTTTCTAAATCGATTGCAATTAGTCAAATGGCTGTTTTTTCTTAAAAAATCTTGTTTGAAACAAATTTGAAAGTATTAAATACTCAATTGAAATTGGTTGAGTCTGCAGTGGGCTAATTTGCTGATAACAAAATTCCCAAAATATGAAAACTGTAGTAGCAAATCTATGCATAGCTGAGAAAGTCAGATTTTTGTTTGGTTTTAATTTAAATGAAGGCTTAAAGGTCTCACCAAAGTACTTTTCAAAAATATTCAATCCTTCACCTTCTTACTTTACACCTTTTACTTCTTTTCAAAGTGATGATAATTCAGGAGAATTGTCTATGCTCTTTAGGGAGATCCTTTACCCAGATTTTAAAATTCCTGCGAATTGATTTATCAGGAAGCATTGGCTTTGAAGATCATGTTTTCAAGTGATACGCTTCTTTAGAGATTTCTCCTTTGAAAATAATACAAAACTCAACCTATTAAATACCTATGCCCACAGCACAAATGGCTGTGGGTTTTCATCAAATTCTCACAATAAACCCCAAGTTTATGAAAAAAAGATTATTACTCATTTTATGTGCTGTATTGGTAACTATACCTTCTATAGCACAACAAGCGAATGTGACAGGTACTGTACTGGATAAATCGATGGGAGAACCATTGCCAGGAGTGACTGTCTCTGTAAGTGGCACTACCAAGGGGGTAGTGACTGATATGGACGGAAAATATTCCATTGAAGCGCAATCTTCAGATGTTTTGATTTTCTCCTTTATAGGTTTTTCTTCTGTTAGAGAGACAGTAGGCAACCGAAGTATTATTGATGTATCAATGGAAGAAGATATTGATGAGCTGGATGCAGTGATGGTGATAGGCTATTCAAGTCAACGAAAAGCGGATGTGACAGGCTCAATCGTATCTGTAGATTTAGGTCCAGTACAGGGTCAAAGTATGAGTTCAGGAAACCCAATGCAGGCTTTGCAAGGAAGAGTGCCTGGCTTGTATGTAGAGAAATCTGGAAGTCCTTCAGGTGCGAGCTCTAGGGTTCTTATCAGGGGCGTTTCTACCTTAGGAAACAATGACCCTCTTTATGTGATAGATGGTGTGCCTACTAAGCGGCCAGGTGTTTTTGCCAGCTTGAACCCAGAAGCTATTGAGTCTATTCAGGTTTTGAAAGATGCTTCAGCAGCTTCGATTTATGGTTCTAGGGCAGCAAATGGTGTAATTGTAGTCACTACAAAAAGTAGGGCAAAGGGTGGAGAGAGTTTGAGTGTTTCGATCAATTCGAATTTTTCTATTCAATCAGAAAAGCAGCAACGATACAAAATGCTCAATGCTACCCAAAGAGGAGAGGTACTGTGGAGGGCAATGGTGAATGATGGATCAGACCCAAATTCAGGCTATGGTGAAATATATGACTTTGATTGGAATGGTGATTTTAGTAACCCTGTTTTGAATAGTGTTACTCCGAGACCATTTGTAGGGGGAGATCCAAATGTCCCTGTAGGAGATACTGATTGGCAAGCTGAAATGTATCAACCTGGATATGTTTTCAACAATGAAGTGACAGTATCTACCAACAATGAAAAGTCTTCCTTGATGATCAATTTGGGTCACCTTAAGAATACTGGAATATTAAAGCATACTGGATTTGAGCGTTATAGCGCTAGGATTAATGCAGATACTTATCTTTTTAATGATAAGCTGAGATTTGGGGTAAGTACTCAGTTTACAAATTCGAATGAAACTCCAGCCTCAAGAGATATCGGTAGTGCCCCAGTACCAGAGCTTGCCATTTTTATGGCTCCAACTATCCCAGTAAGAGATGCTAATGGGGATTTTGCAGGACCCTTAGGTGCAGGGTATTCTGATCGTAACAATCCATTGCTTATGCAATACATCAATCGATGGGATAATATTAGAAACAATAACTTCTTTGGAAATGTCTTTGCAGAATTGACCATAATCGATAATCTGACTTTCAAAACTAGTGCAGGAATAGATTACAATAGTTTTTTTCGAAGAGATATAGAACCAACTGTAAGAAACGGGTTTATTACTAGATCAAATAACAGACTGATTCACGATACTAATGAGTTTTCAAGTTTGGTTTTTTCCAATACCTTGAACTATAGCCTGACTTCGGGCAATCATAGGTTTAGCTTTTTGGCAGGGCTAGAGGCTATTAAGGATGATTTTTCGTCTACAGTGTCTATCGCAGACGGTTTCGCAGTAGAGACCAATGACTACTTTGTCTTAGATGCTGCTACAGGAGCAAGAACCAATACAGGTAGAATGACAGGAAGCAGGCTTTTATCTCAATTTGGTAAAGTGGATTATGCCTTGTCTGATAAGTATTTGGCTTCATTTACGATTCGTAGGGATGGATCCTCGAGATTTGGAAGAAACAATAGATACGGGATCTTTCCAGCGGGTACTTTAGGATGGAGATTGATTGAGGAAGATTTTATCAAACAAGTTAAATCCATTTCTGATTTGAAAATTAGAGCTGGATATGGGATAGTTGGGAATCAAGAGATTGGTGACTTGGCAAGGTTTGGTCTATATGAAGCTAGGTATGGAGCAAATCAGTCACAGTTTATAGATGGTTTTTTTGAGTTTTACTACAACGTTGGTACAGCTTATGATATCGCTGGAAATGGTACGGGTACATTACCTTCCGGCTTTGTGTCGATCCAAGGTGAAAATCCGGATTTGAAGTGGGAGACTACAAAGGAACTGAACTTTGGGTTAGACTTCAGTTTATTTGACTATGCTATAGTGGGTTCATTTGATTATTACAGGAGAAATACCAGTGATATACTTACAACTCCTCCTATCGCCTCTGTAATAGGTGAAGGGCAACAGCGAGTTCTCAATGGTGCTTCTACAGCATCTCAAGGCTGGGAATTGATTTTGAGCTATAACAAACAGCTGAACAATGGATTGAACCTTACTGTAAATACAAACTTTGGAGCATTCAGAGATAAAATCACTTTCTTACCAGAGGAGGTTCGTGCCGCATTCCCTGGGACAGCTCAGAATTCAATTATAGGTCAGTCGCAGTTCTCTATTTTCGGATACAAAACGGATGGGCTTTTTCAAAGTGAAGAGGATGTAGCCAATAGCCCAACGCAAGTGGGAGCAAGACCAGGGGGAATCAAGTTTGTTGACTTGAACGGCGATGGAGTAATTGATGCAGATGACAGGGACTTTATTGGTAATACACTTCCAGCACTAGAGTTTGGTTTGGGCATTACACTTACCTACAAGAACTTTGACTTTGCAGTCTTTGGGTCGGGTGTGACAGGTAGAATTGGTCTTGATCCTTATATTTTCTGGAATAATTTCGTTCAAGGCCGTGAGAATGCGGGTTTAGGAGTACTAAATGCTTGGACTCCTCAAAACCCAACCTCTGATATTCCTGCGCTTTCGTTGGCATTTAATGAAACATTGACCTCTGATTACTTATATAGAAATAACTCATATTTCAAGTTGAGAAATCTTCAATTGGGATATTCATTGCCTGAATCTTTGGTAGATAGAGTAACAGGACTTGGGAGTGTGAGAATGTATCTCCAAGGTGAAAATCTTTTCTGGGTTACCCCTAGAAACTATATAGGGTCTGATCCAGAGAGAACAGAACTCAATCGAATTCCAGTGCCAGCAGTGTACTCCATGGGGCTTAATATCAATTTCTAAATCAGATAATAATGAAAAATTTATATAAAACATTAGTTTGTGGCTTGTTAGTAGCAAGTATCATGGGATGCTCTGATTTTTTGGATTATAATCCAAAAGGAGTGTTGTCAAGTGAAAATGTCAGTACACCTGCAAATGCAGAATCTTTGGTGATCGCCGCATATGCGGGGATTGGAAATGATGAAATGATAGGACCCCTTACAAGTATGTGGGTGTACGGAAGTGTGAGGTCTGATGATGCCTACAAAGGTGGAGGAGGTAGAAGTGATGTGGACGTAGTAGACCGATATGAGCAGTATAACCTCACCCTCCCTGATATGGGAGATCAAATGGCGCCAAGGACTTGGACGAACTATTACAAAGCAATATCAAGGGCAAACTTTGCATTGCGGACGATCAATAATATACCCGATGAAGATTATGATCAAAAGTTGATCAGACAAGCTGAATTAAGATTTCTTAGGGCTCACTCCCATTTTATGCTAAAGCTTATCTTCAAGAAGATACCTTTTATCACAGAGGAATTGACTCAAGAAGAAGCCGCGAGTGTATCCAATGATATACCAAATGATGAACTATGGGATAAAATAGCAGCTGATTTCTTATTCGCTTACGAGAACCTTCCTACTTCTCAAGATGAAGTTGGAAGAGCGAATAGAAATGCTGCAGCAGCATATCTTGCCAAGCTTAGGCTTTATCAAGCTTATGAACAAGATGAAAGACATCAAGTTACCAATATCAACAGGTCAAGACTTGAAGAGGTTATAGCGTATGCTGATGAGGTAGAAGGGGCATTGGAACCTGATTTTGCAAATAACTTTCTAGATGGATTTGACAATGGTGTGGAGTCAATTTGGGCGGTTCAATTTTCTATCAATGATGGGACTGTGGTAAGTAGGGTCAGTTTTGTAAATGGGCTGAATTCCCCACATGGCACGGAGCTTTATGGTTGTTGTGGTTTTCATTTAGCCAGCCAAAACTTGGTAAATGCATTCATCACAAATCCTCAAGGATTGCCTTTACTTGAAGATTTTAATAATCAAAGTATTTTCAATGTAATCACTTCTGGTGGAATAGCACCATTAGCTGAAGGTAGAACCATAGACCCTAGGTTGGACCATACTGTTGGGATACCAGGGAGGCCTTACAAGTACCGCAATTCTTTAAGCACTAGCGGGGATATGATTTATAATTTTTCATGGGCAAGAGATCCAGGAGTATATGGTTATTTTGGAAATATGAAAGAGCAACAAGCGCCAGATTGTAGCTGTTATGTCAAAGAAGGACCTTTTATTGGTACATCAAAGAATATAGATTTTATCAGGTACGCAGATGTTCTTCTATTCAAGGCAGAGGCATTGATTCAATTAGACAGGTGGAATGAGGCTTTGCCTATTATCAACCAAATCAGGGAGCGTGCAGCACAAAGTACCCAGCGACCGCTTGCAGCTGGAGCTAGCAATGTGTACAATATAGCTTCTTACGCATCTTTTCCAGACAAAGACTTTGCTTTACAAGCTTTGAAATTTGAGAGAAGACTTGAATTTGGAATGGAGGGGCATAGGTTCTTTGATTTGGTAAGATGGGGAGAGGCTGCCCAGGTGCTCAATTCATATTTGAATACAGAAAGACAACGCAGAGATTTCTTATCAAATGCGAGATTTACCGCTGGAAGAGATGAGTACTACCCTATACCGCAGCGAGAAATTGACTTTACCCGTGGAGTATATAAGCAAAATCCTGGTTATTAATTTAGCATGTAGCCTTTGAGTTTTAATTAAATGCTTCATACTGAACAGTATCAAAATTGAAATTATTAATTTGAAAGCATGTATACATAAGTGTTTGATCATGGAGATCTCTTGATTTTCGAGTCAATAAACCAGTTTAAATGGTAAATCTCTTTGAAAATGAATTGCTTATGTATACTTTTTAACTTTATAAAACAGATATTCATGAAAAATACAATATCCCCAATTACTTTATTGTTGATTTGGTTGATGCTATCATGCCAGCAGCAAGAAAACCAAGAAGTGGCTAATGGATACTATCAAGAGCCATACAGGCCTCAATTTCACTTTAGTCCAGAGGCAAACTGGATGAATGATCCCAACGGGATGGTTTATTATGAAGGAGAGTATCACCTTTTCTATCAGTATCATCCAGAAGGCAACACATGGGGGCCAATGCACTGGGGGCATGCAATTTCTGAAGATTTGGTACATTGGGAGCATCTTCCCATAGCGCTGTATCCAGATCAGCACGGTACCATTTTCTCTGGTTCGGCAGTAGCAGATTTGAATAATACCTCAGGATTGGGAACTGAAGACAACCCACCATTGATAGCTATATTTACCTATCATGATGCAGAGGCTGCAAAAGATGGCGCTATCGACTTTCAAACCCAAGGCATAGCCTACAGTTTAGACAAAGGAAGAACATGGGAAAAGTATGATAAAAACCCTGTTTTAAAGAATCCTGGAATCAAAGATTTCAGAGATCCGAAAGTAATGTGGTATGAAGATGCTGATGGTAATGGGAAATGGATCATGAGCTTAGCCGTGAAGGATAAAATTTCATTTTACAGCTCTGGGAATCTGATAGATTGGGAGTATGAGTCTGATTTTCAGCCTTTATGGGCGGCTTATGGAGGGGTTTGGGAATGTCCTGATTTGTTTAAAGTGAAAAGTAATGAAGGAGAAGATAAATGGGTATTATTTGTAAGTATAAATCCAGGAGGACCTAATGGTGGCTCGGCTACCCAGTACTTTGTGGGGGATTTTGATGGTAAAGACTTTACTACCACAGAGGAGGAAGTAAAATGGCTAGACTATGGAGCGGACAATTACGCAGGAGTCACATGGTCAAATGTGCCAAAGGAAGATGGACGTGTGTTGTTTATAGGTTGGATGAGCAATTGGGATTATGCCAATGTGGTGCCTACAGAAGTATGGAGATCAGCCAAGACTATTCCTAGGTCACTTGAATTGTTCGAAATAGGAAATAAGTCGTACCTAGCCTCTAAGCCTATAGAAGAACTGCAAAAGCTTCAGGCGAGCACACAAAAACTCAAAGGAGATGAAATTGTACTTGAAGATGAACTTCTTGAGATCGTGTTGACTATAGATGAACCCAATTTTGAGTTTCAACTTTCTAATGATGCTGGAGAATCAATTGTATTGAAAAGGGAGGGCGACAAAATTCACTTTGACAGGAGCAACTCTGGAAAAACAGCTTTTGAAGCTGCCTTCAAGAAGTTGCACTCAGCGCCAGATTTGGGTATAGCTTTAAAAGATTTGAGGGTATTCGTGGATAAAGCTTCCATTGAATTTTTCTTCAATGATGGAGAATTGGTCTTGACAGAAATCATATTTCCAACGCAGCCTTATAGTCTACTAAAAACAGAAGGTTTTTCTGACACAAAGCAGATCCATGTACTTAAGTCTATTTGGTAAATTGACTAGATTGAAGTGTTAAATTAAATCGGAGATAGGATGATTTTCACAAATATTAAATTGTGAATTGAAATATTGCATTATCTTCGCACTTAAAGTAAAATATGCTATTCAGGACAGTTAAATCAATTTAGCATATTTAATTTGATATTTTAATTTTAGAAAAAAACCTGAAATCTGAAATATACATTAGCGGAAGGCATAAGTTGCAAAATGAGGCTTAGCAAATGCCAATGTGTATTTCAGGTTGAAATAACCTATCAATTACCCTATGCAAAATAAAAATTACGTTCTCTTCTTATCCATTACAGCTGCGCTTGGTGGTTTTCTTTTTGGTTTTGATACAGCTGTAATCTCTGGTGCGGAAAGAGATATTCAAACATTGTGGCAGTTATCTGACCTTAAGCATGGTTTGGCTGTAGCGATTGCCTTGTATGGGACTGTACTCGGAGCGCTTTTTGGAGGAATACCTGCTGATAAATGGGGTAGAAAAACCTCATTGTTATGGATTGGTCTTTTTTACTTGGTGTCCGCTTTAGGTTCAGCCTTGGCTACGGATGTGAACAGCTTTATGTTTTTCAGGTTTTTGGGTGGTCTGGGAGTAGGTGCATCATCCGTGGTGGCGCCGATGTATATCTCCGAAATAGCCCCTGCAGCCAGAAGGGGCCAGTTGGTGGCTCTTTATCAATTCAATATCGTATTTGGGATATTGATGGCCTATTTTTCCAATTACCTGATTGGCACGGCAAATCTAAATGAGGCGTGGAGATGGATGATGGGAGTAGAGGCTATCCCAGCTTTGATTTATACTGTTTTGATCTTCAAAGTACCAAAGAGTCCAAGGTGGCTAATTGCAAAAATGCGTGATTTTGATGAAGCTAGGGTGATTTTGACCAAGACTGACCCCGAAGGAGTGGATGAAGCTATAGCTTTGGCAATAGAAGAAAGTAAAACCATCAAGGGTAAAGCAACCGTAGGGATGCTTTTCAATAGTAAGTTTAGGAAAATCAGTATCATGGCAGTTCTAATGGCTTTCTTCAATCAGGTGTCTGGAATCAATGCGATTATTTATTTTGCTCCCAGGGTTTTTGAATCGGCAGGGATTGCAAGTGAGACAGCATTGATGTCCACGATTGGTATTGGGGTGATCAATTTGGTGACGACCATGCTTGGCTTATACTTGATTGACAAGTTTGGGAGGAAGTTGCTCATGTACATCGGTTCGATTGGGTATATTGTTTCGCTTTCTTTGATGTCCTATAGCTATTTTGGAGGGGCAATTGATAGTAGTTTGCTACCGTATTTCGTTTTCGCATTCATTGCTTCACATGCGATAGGTCAAGGATCAGTAATTTGGGTGTTTATTTCAGAAATATTCCCAAATGAGCTAAGAGCGTTTGGACAATCCATGGGGTCATTCACACACTGGATTTTGGCAGCTTTGATAGCAAATATTTTCCCTTTAATTGCCAATAAGTATGGTGCTGGAAATATTTTTGCTTTTTTTGCAGTGATGATGGTGTTACAGTTACTTTGGGTAGCTTGGAAGATGCCAGAAACCAAAGGTCGATCATTGGAAGAACTACAAAGAGAATTACAAGGTAAAAATGGCTAAGAATATAATTTGTTTTGGAGAGATGCTTTGGGATTGTTTCCCAGATGAGGATGTAGCTGGTGGTGCTCCTATGAACGTTGCCTTGAATCTACAGCAGTTGAGGCTTGACGTCGCGATGATTTCTAGATTAGGATCAGATGAATATGGGGATAAGATGAGGGCTTTTTTGCAATCATATAGTTTTCCCATGGACTTAGTACAGACTGATGAATTTAATCCCACTGGCTTAGTCAAAGTAGATAATTCAGATAAGGAACATATCAAATATGAGATTGTAGAACCTTCTGCGTGGGATTTTATTTCACTTTCAGAAAAAAATCAGCAAGCTGTAGCCAAAGCGGATGCATTGATATTTGGGAGTTTGGCGGTGAGAAATGATGTTTCTTGGCAGACCCTGTATCATTTGGTTCACCAGCCCTTACTTACTGTTTTTGATATCAATTTGAGAGCGCCATTTATTGATTTTTATAAAATTGATAGCCTTTTAGGATATACCGATGTGCTGAAGATCAATGAAGATGAGCTGGATATTTTGTTGGATTTTTTTGAATTGAAAGCAAGTCTCGAAAATCGAGAAAAGGTGCTTTGTGAATACTTAGAAGAGGCGTATCCCATATCGTGCATTTGTATCACTCAAGGCAGCAAAGGTGCAATGATGTATCAAGAGGGTAAGTTTTACAAACACGATGGTTACAAAGTGGCAGTAAAAGATACCGTAGGAGCGGGAGATGCTTTTTTGGCTGGGTTTGTGAAAAATTACCTGCAAGGAAATAGGCCATTAGAAATTCTTGATTTTGCAACCAAAATCGGTGCTTATGTAGCGAGTCAAAAAGGGGGTACGCATAAATATACCATGGAAGACATCCAGGGTATAGGATCAATACGTTAAATCAATGTTAGCATCTTTTTTATCATTTTTCATAAGTTCAATGCACAAAAAATGTATCAAAACCAACATGGTTGTTTTGATGGGGTTTTTGTTGAGTGGTTAAAAGTCAGGTTAAATTGCGTTAATAGTCTTTTAGCTTGATGAGCTTTTGCCTGAATCGCTGAATCGGAAGGAAGTTTTGTTCTAAGCTTGGTGCAAAAGGAATGGGTGAATCTAGACTTCCTTCGCGCATCACTGGTGCGTCTAGATACTCAAAGCAGTGTTCTGATATCCATGCACATATTTCTCCACCTATTCCTCCTGTCAAGCAATCTTCTTGCAAGAAAATCACTTTTCCAGTTTTCTTCACCGTATCTCTCACTGCATCTTTGTCCCAGGGAAGCAGTGTTCTCAAATCTAAAATATCAGCGTCTATATGCAGTTCTTCTAAAGCAGACTTCGCCCAATGGACTCCCATACCGTAGGTTATGATGGATAGCGTATCACCTTCTTGAATCAAACTAGCTTTCCCTACAGCTACGGTGTAATAATCGTCAGGTATATGCTCGCTGAGGGATCTATAAAGTGCTTTATGTTCAAAGAAAAGAAAAGGGTTGGGTTCTTCTATGGCTGCGTTTAGAAGACCTTTGGCATCATAGGGGCTCGATGGATAGACGATTTTGAGTCCTGGAGTGTGAAAAAACCAAGCTTCATTGGATTGGGAGTGAAATGGGCCAGCAGCTACTCCAGCACCTGTTGGCATACGAATTACCACATCGGCATGCTGTCCCCAGCGATAGTGAATTTTAGCAAGATTGTTCACAATTTGATTGAATCCAACTGAGACGAAATCCGCAAATTGCATTTCTATCATTGCTTTGTAACCCTTGATCGATAGACCAAGGCCAGCACCTATAATCGCACTTTCACACAAAGGCGTGTTTCTGACCCTTTCAGCCCCGTATTTTACTTTGAAACCGGCTGTAATTTTAAAGGCTCCACCATACTCACCAATGTCCTGCCCCATGAGGATCAACTTTGGAAACTTCTCCATTGATTGGTCTAAGCTGCCAGAAATGGCGTCGATAAATCGTCGTTCGGATAATTTATCAGAGCGAGGTTGAATCAGTGCTTGTGTAAATGGTGAATAGACATCCTGTAGCTCATCAGCAGTGTTTGGAGTTATTTTTTCTTCCGCAAAGGCAATGTCCAATGCCTTATTTATGGAGGCTTTTAGTTCGTTTGAAATACTTACTTTTATTTTTTCATTTAGGATACCCAAGCTAAGTAAGTACTTCTCATAGTTATCTACAGGGTCTTTGAGCGCCCATGTTTTCATTAATTCTTTTGGGACATATTTTGTACCAGAGGCTTCTTCATGTCCTCGCATTCGAAAAGTGATAGCCTCTACGAGTACGGGTCTGGGGTTTTGACGAATATCCTCGGCCAAGGTTTTGATACAATCGTAGACTTCCAGTACATTGTTGCCATCAATCCTTATGGTTTCCATGCCATATCCTGGACCTTTTTCAGTGAAATACTGAAATGCAAACTGTTCTTCACTAGGCGTACTCAGTCCGTAGCCGTTGTGTTCTACTATAAAAATCACTGGTAGCTTCCAAACTGCAGCTACGTTCAGACCTTCATGAAAATCTCCTTCCGAACTCGCCCCATCTCCTGTAAAGACCAAGGTAACTTTGTTTTCTTTGGATAATTTATGGGCTAATCCAATGCCATCTGCTATGGCTAGCTGAGGACCAAGGTGTGAAATCATTCCAACGATAAAATGCTCCTTGCTTCCAAAGTGGAACGACCGATCCCTGCCTTTAGTAAACCCAGATTTTTTTCCTTGAAACTGTGTAAATAATCTCTCAAGAGGGATCTCTCTGCCTGTAAAGATTCCCAAGTTTCTATGCATAGGGAGAATATATTCGTCTTTTTCTAAGGCATTCACAGCTCCTATAGAAATTGCCTCCTGACCCCATCCGCTAAACCACTTTGATACCTTACCTTGTCTAAGTAAGATGAGCATTTTTTCCTCTATCCTTCTGGGCAAAAGCAGAGATTTATACAATGAGATTAACGTGTGATCGCTGTAGTCCTTTCGGTCAAAAACAACTGGGGTGTCGGCTGAAATAGCTCTATTCATTATGGGTTTATTTTGATACACCAAAATAGAATTTTCTTTTTGAAATATTACATGGAAATTTCTATTTCATGTCTTATTTTACTTTTCCAACTCCTTCTAATTTGGGAGTTGTCTCCAAAGACCAATGATCTTCCCATATCAAGAAAAGACAAACCTTAGTCTGTGTCTTTGAAGCCCAATTGACTGTGATCCAAAAGGCCGAATTTTATGTGTTCCTATAGATCAATTTATTTTCTACCTCCTGAACTTTGTCTTCAAAGGTCAGTGATTATTTTAACTCCTTGTGACATTTCAATAGTTTCCAGATTTACTTAGTTGAAGGTGTTTTTCATTTCAAGTGTAATTCTTTCTAACTTTACTGATATGGACACACTATTGATCAAGAATATGGTTTGCCCGCGTTGTATTATGGCGGTGGAGGACTTGCTACAAGCTGAATCTATTGCTTACAACAAGGTTCTTATGGGGAAAGTTATACTTGAAGAATCACTTTCAAATCAAAAGAAGATTCAATTTGAAAATGGATTGAATCAATTAGGTTTTGAGATACTGAAGGATAAGGATGTTAAACGGATTGAGTTGATCAAAAGTAGTCTTAGAGAAGTAATTTCAGATGGGGAACTTTCATCTGACTTCAATCTGTCTGGATACATCAAGTCAAAACTCTTTGAAGATTATAGTATGCTTAGCCATCTTTTTAGTAGCATGGAAGGAGTTACTATCGAGAAGTTTTTCATAGCGCTGAAAATTGATAAAGTTAAAGAATTTCTGTTTTATGAAGAGTTGACGTTGAGTGAAATATCTTACCAGTTAGGCTATAGCTCTGTTCAGCATCTTTCCACTCAATTCAAAAAAATAACTGGAATGACACCCACAGCCTATAAGAGACTTGTTAAGGAAAATTTATCTGGCTGGAAGTAAGATGAGAATTTTGAATTAAAAGGTTTTTGAAAATTGGAACCATTAAAATTTTAAAAGAAAAGCCTCTTGATCACTCAAGAGGCTTTTATGGATAAAAAAGTTGGTGGTTTAGAAGTTGAAGTTCAATCTTGTAAATAAAAATCTTCCATTGAATCCCATTTGTTGTACTCTTCGGGAATAAAAAAATCTTCCAAGCCTGAAATTATTGCTCGTTTCAACCCGTTGAGATTTGCATAAAACTGTGGGTAGAATGCCGTAGGCATGAACGACAGGTCCTTGGCATGCTTGATATGTGGTATCAGTAAATCATCACTCTCCATATAACTGGATCAAAGCCTCGGTGTCAGCAATGCTTCTGTCCAAAATACGAGGTAAGATGAAAATACTGACAAATAGAAAAGCTATTGAAGTTAAAATCATTCCCATAAATAACTTAGCAAAAAGGCCCTCGTGTATTCCTTGTTGCCTGTAGACAAAAGTATAGCCTTGCATACAAATTATGACACCAAAATTAATTATTCCATACAGGTTGTTTGATGCTAAGAAAGAAGCATATTTCCTGAATTTTTTATACGTATGCCGATATTTGATCCATATCCAAAAAAACGATAAAAAAAGAAAACCTATCATCATCAGAATCCAAGATTGAGGATCTTTCAGTAATTTGGAGGATTGGGAAAAGATATATAGTAAACCTAATGGATAGAGTACTCTATAACTTGACAAAAGTGCTTTTAACTCTGTCCAATAGTATATTCAAAGTCTCTTTTTTCGATCATTTTTTTATAAGACTCCTCCAATGCTGAAAAGCCAAAAATCCCAAAAGTGGCATGGGCTTTTTGGAATGCATCACCGATACTTAGCTTTGGATTTGAGGCTATCAGCTCTTCTACTTTACAAGCGACATGGTCCAAAATCTCATATTGCACATCGACTTCTGGATAGCCCTTGTACGAGATCAGTTTTTTGAGTTGATCAATTTGGTCCTTATCGAGCTTCATGGAGGAAAGGTTTTAGTTGTGTTTTAAATACTTGGTAAATTGCTCTCATTGACACCAACATGAGAAAGATAATGGGAATTGTAATGGCTGGGTTGTGATATGCCAAACTAAAGAATCCATCTAAATCTAAATATTCTCTACCTTCGGTAAGAATAATCTGCCAGCTGAAGAAATTAGCAGTCACAACAGACCATAAAGCATCACGTTTAGCACTTCCATACCTTTTGTTTTTAAAAATCTTTGACTTTTCTCCGAAAGTGTCACCATTGTAATGGACCCAAGTTTGAAAGGTTACAGGAAATACAAACCAAAGAACCATAATCAATCCTTTCATTAAACCTTCATCTTGGTAAAAGTTAAACCCAAAAATGATAGCAAATCCAAGAAACACAAGGTTGACTTTGAGGTTTTGTTTTTGTAAAGAAAACAAAGATCTAAAGTAACATTTTAGAAACTTCAAAATCATCAAGTTATGGAATTTTATTCTCAACTTGAATATCTTCCACCAACTCCAATTTAATTTTTCCTGCTCCCAAAATTTCTCAACATTATCGATTCCAGAGGCTTCATACTTGCAAAGTACGTGGTCAAGAATTTCATAATATAATTCTTCCCACTTGAAAGGTCTTTCTGCCAGTTTTTCCTCTAAATAATTTATATCTAATGTATTCATGATTTGACCAGCTTGAAGGTTTTTAAATTGATGGAAGTAAATACTACCCAAGAAAATGCTAGGAGAAGTGTTCCCAAAAAGAGAAAGAGAATTGGAGTGAAATTTTCATAAGGAGTGTTTTGTAGAAACTTAGGGAGTAATTGGGCAAATAAGTTAATCATCCCAAAAACTAATCCTTGAGAACCGAAGAACATCGCTGCCATAATGTGTTTAGGTTGATGTTTGCCCGGAGAAAGGGATAGCGTGAATCCATATTTTTTTCTATTGTAATAGATAGAGTATCCTGATAATATTACAAAAAACATCATTGCTGCAACGTAATAAAACGCTGCTCCTGCAACGTAAAAAATTGGAATTAGAATAAGTGTAGTAAGCATCAAAACACCAATTTTCTTCCAGCCCAAGTTCCAGATTTTGTAGCAGGTTTTAACGGTATTCATCAATTCTCGCCAAGCAACCTTTTGCAGGTCTTTTTCCATTTGCTTGATGATAGACCATGAAAATTCATCATCCAAAGCTTCTTTTTTTATTATAAAACTTTCTTTTGGTGTTTGCTCTAAAGCTGTGATATAATGATCCAAGAGCTCATCATATATTTCTACATAAGCAATCAAACAGCGATCTAGCCGGTCTTTGATGATTTGGATTTCTATGTCAGTTAGTTTTCTCATGGCTTAAAAGAGTTATCTGAATCGAGGTTTGGAGAGCCTGGTCTTAACGCTATACCTTACTATTGTCAATAGGAGGAGAAGCCAAACGCCTATTATAGTGGCATAGAGGTATGGTGGTTCGAAAATAATAGACTGACTCATTGTCTCATCAGTATATATCCCATAAGTGAAGAATAGCGGGATCATTACTAATGCCATTATAATTACATGAAGTATGGCATAACCCTTTGGTGTGTCGGCCTTGGTATGGGCAAAAATGGGTTTGTCATCCTTACTTCTGTAATGATGTTTATGTTTTTTGTTAGCGTAATTTCTCCCGATCATCCAATTTTCAATGCTCATGGTAGAGATTACAATCAAATTGAGTAGATGTACTAATGCACCGCTTTTTGGAATCCAACTAGGAAAAGAAATCACTATTCCCAAAATTAACAGCGTGATCCAAATTTTTCTAGTTGTAAATAGAGCTATTAGTTCTTGCCTGAATCTTATGGTATATTCTTTTTTTAAGTTACTCAAATAGTCTCTTCCTGCTTTTCTACAATAGCCAATTGTGAAAGTTTGATCAAGAGATCTCAAGACATCTTCCATTGACTTTGCATCCTCTAATTCCAATGCAGTCTGATAGTGATCCAATACCTCGTCTCGAATTTCAACATACTCGATATGTTTGGCATTGATGTGGTAATGCAATTGCTCAATTTGGTCTTTATTTAACTTCATGGCTTGATCAGTTTGAAGGTTTTCAAATTGATGGAGTGATAAAGAGATAGCGCATAGAGATTCAAAAATGTACTGTAGAATAGCATCAGAATCATTGCTGAATTTTCTAAATTGTTGTTAATCAGTATAATTGATGTGATGAAAAAAAAGAAATTACTCGAATTTAAAACAAACAAGTATCTTCCTACAGCTGCCTGTAAGATTACATTTCTAGGTCTGAAATATCTTGGATTGAAAGAAAACCAAAAATTATTACCTGAGTGATAAAGCAAGGCTGTTATAACCCCGAACCCTGGCAAAAAAGCAAAAGCCATCATTACATCAAGACTTATCGTTTTATAAATAAAAATTAATAAAACTGTGTAAGTGAAAATCCCGAAAACTCTCCAAAAGTCCATTTTCCAAAACTTCAAGGCTTCTAATTGTGAACTTTGAAGTTCCTGGCTAACATTTTTTAGAAGTTCTTTTTCCATATGATGAACCACCGACCAAGCAAACTCGTCATCCAATATTTCTTTTTTTTCAACAAATTCTTTTGAATCTACTTGTTCTAATGCCGTTACATAATGGTCAAAAAGCTCATTGTAGATTTCTATATATGAAAGACTCAGGCTTTCAAGCCTTTCTTTGATGATTTCCAATTCTACATCAGTTAGTTTTCTCATATCAATGCCGTTTTTGATTTGATTTTCAAGACTTCTAATAATGAGACTGCATAAAGTGTGAGCAAGACCGTGATAGCGGCCGATACTGCAGGCAAAAAGGGTGGTAAGTCAATTTGGGAGAAGATTAATTTTGGAACATAGACAAAAATTTGCGCCATCAAAATAGGGAAATACATCCGCTCAGTGATTGGTAGCGCCAAAGAAGAATTGATTGGAATGCCAATACCTTTAAATGTTTTCTTGATCGGTCTGAGCTTTTTGATATTTTGATAGCCAAAGGCCATATTTGCTAGAAGCAAAAGCATCATGGGAGATAACAAAAGGATTCCTAGTTCTTTTTCAGTTTTAGCTTGTGTCGCTACATAAAAAACCAAAACCAAAATCCCCGCTAAGTACAGCCATCTGGAAGTACAGAAATACTTTCTAACCACCATCCATTGAGTTTGGTGAATATCTTCCTTGGCTTTTTTATTGAACCTAAATTGCAAGGCATGGCAATACCCATAAGTGAATTTTTGGTCTAATTCAACAAGTTGATCATGGAACTCCGCTTCTGAAAACTTCTGCAAATGGCTGAAATAATGATCATAGATCTCCATAAGAATCTCTGCTGAAGAAATTTCTTTCCTCATGATAGATCTTCTGATTTCTTGGAGTTCTATTTCTGTTAGTTGACGCATATTTCCGATTAACCTTTAAGGTCTTTTTTAGACCTCGAAGTTTTGAGATTTGTGATGGTATTAATCTGTTTTTTGGTTTTAAACCTTCGAGGTTTTTAAAGCCTCAAAGGTTTGTCTCACGCCAAGCCTGGCTTCCATTCTGGATCTAGGATTCGCTGTAAATTGCCTACAAAGCTTTGAAGCTCGGACATTTTGGTGCTGACTTCCTTTTGTCCATCTTTGGTCAGGCTATAATACTTCCTCACTCGATTATCCACATGTTGAATCTCTGTAGTCAGCATCCCTTCTGCTTCTAATTTGTGGAGGGCAGGATAAAGGGCTCCTTCTGTGATTTTGATTTCCCCTTCTGTAAGTTCCTTGACTCTCTGTGTGATTTCATAGCCGTACATTTTTTCATTCTCTTCTAAAAGTTTGAGAATAATAGTTTGCAGGCTTCCTTTGATTAAATTATTGTTTGACATGGTGTTTTTGATGCATCAGTAAGTCAAATATATAAAATAATTATATACATAAGAAAATTAGGTGTTAATTTTTGGTATAAGCGAAAGGTTAGAGGTGAGAAGCGAGAGATTATAGTTTTGAATCAATAGGATAAGTAGCTCCATTTAACATTGATTAACCATTGTGTTAGTTGTGTTGTTAAAGATTTAATCTATTTTTGTATAAATCAAACCTGAAATAAAATGAAAACATGTTTTACAGCAATTATTGTATTAATCGGTTTTTTATTTTTCAATAGAGTAGAAGCACAAGGTTTGGTAGACTTAGAGCTTTATGGTGGGTTGAATGTAAACTATTTTGAAATGGGACAATTCTCTAATCTGCCAGATACTGAACTTTCTAGTAAACTAGGTCTGCATGCCGGAGCAAACCTTCTACCTAAGATCAGTGAAAAATGGCAACTGAGTTTACAGGGAGAATGGATGAGGTCTGGAGTACATGTTGAAACCACCAGCTTAAACGAAAATACCATTTACAGAAACTATGGTAACTATGCCATAGGTGCAAGGTATAATTTTAATAAGGGGAAGAGAGCTTTTTATGTACAGCCCTCTGTTGGGATTTCACAGCATAAGTATAATGAGGTATTACCAGGTTTTGCTTTTCAGGAGCAAAGAGAAGCAGTTTTTATGGCAAGAGTGGAAACTGGAGTCAAGTTTTATACAAGAAAAAGTAACTATTTAAATATTGGCCTTAGGCATCAGCAAGGCTTTGATAATACTACTCCGTATGGTAGAGAGGCAGCTGGTGGGCTTCCGTTGACAAGCAATAATTCCTACACAGGGTTATTTGTAGGGTATGGGTTTAGTTCAAAGAGTTGGTTCAAAAGATAGAATACTGTAATACAGGCCTGATTTTTGCCTGTCTTTCCGTATGGATTATCAGAAAATTATTGAAGAAGTATACCAAGAAGTACAATCAGAAAATAAGCGTGGAAAAGTAGCCGATTATATTCCTGAGTTGGCCAACGTCAATCCAGATCAATTTGGAATTGGTTTAGTTGATTTGGAAGGAAATGTTTTTGGTGTGGGTGACTATGAAGTGCCATTTTCCATCCAAAGTATCAGCAAAGTACATACACTTGTAATGGTATTCCATGTTTTCAAAAGTAAGTTATGGTCAAGGGTGAATGTCGAGCCTAGTGGTAACCCTTTCAATTCGATTGCCCAATTAGAGTTTGAGAAAGGCGTACCCAGAAATCCATTTATCAATGCTGGAGCCTTGGTCATCACGGATGCTTTATGCAGCAAGTTTGAAAATCCAATAGAACAAATCTCTGCTTATATCAATGAGCTTTCGGGCAAATCATGTGTAAGGATCAATTCCTCTGTAAAGGAATCAGAGAAAAACCATGCAGAAAGAAATACAGCATTAGCATATTTTCTTAAGGCTTATCAGAATTTTGAAAATGAAGTAGACCAGGTCTTAGACGTTTATTTTTCCCACTGTGCAATGGAAATGAGTTGCTTGGATTTGGCACGTTCATTTTCTTTCTTGGCCAATGATGGCTATTCTATTTTTGCCAATAGAGAAATTGTTTCAGAAAGTCATGCCAGAAGGATCAATGCTTTGATGCTTACTTGTGGTTTTTATGATGAGGCTGGCGAATTCGCATTCAGGGTGGGGCTTCCAGGAAAAAGTGGAGTAGGAGGTGGAGTAGCTGCGGTGATGCCTCATAAGTTTAGCATTGCAGTATGGAGTCCCGAACTCAATGAAAAGGGGAATTCTGTAAAAGCAATCAGAGCCTTAGAGTTACTGACTGACAAATTATCTTTTTCTTTGTTTTAAAAAAAAGGCTTTGGAAATAATTTCCCAAAGCCTTTACCAATTAGCGTATGAAAAAATGATATATTAGTTGTGACTCGAAAAAACTGAAATAATTCAGACATTTACCAGTTTAAAAAGTCTGAAAGATTATGGATCAATTATTTTTTTCTACTCGAACCTCAACTCTTCTGTCCTGATCATTGCTACTTCTCTGTGACCCTCGTATCACTTGACCCCCTGATTCAGTAGTGATTTTTGAAGCAGGTATTCCAAACTGCTCGGTTAGAATTGTAGCCACAGCATTGGTTCTGTCCTCAGCCAGTTTTAAATTGTAAGCAACATTTCCTGTATTGTCAGCAAATCCTGTTAGGATAAGGTTATGCCCTTCATTATCTTTGATGAAATCAGCTAAATCAGCTAGTTTTCTCGCTTCTTCTACATTCGGGGTTCTTTGATTCACCTGAAAATAGATTGTTTCTTTGAATCTTAATAGCTTGATTTCAACCTCGGGGTCTCTTTCTATGAATACAGTGTCAGCCTGAGGAAGTAGAACGCTTTTAGTTAGTTCTTCCTTTACAACCTGCTCCTCTTCTCCATCTTTTTGAGCGATGTTTCTCTTGCTAGGGTCTAACATGTCTGGACTAATTCTAAGCATTAAAAACCCTAAACTCTGAGCTACCTTTTTTGATCTTTCAAATTGTTCATCTTGTTCTGTAGCCAAGTTGGCTTGAGCATTTCTATACTCTTGTACAGGCCCACTCACTACATCCCTGCTCACCATTGGGTAGTTATTATTGTTGGTGTTTGAAGACCTGGAGTCTAGAGCTCGAGATGCCGCAGCACCTCCAAAAAAAGCGGCGATGGACTGCCACAGTCCACGCCTTTGTCTTTCCTCCCTAACTGTAACGTCATTGTTTGTAGCAGCTGCTGGCTGTTGTTGATATATCACTGTCTCCTGTGGCCTGTTCGCATCTCTGAAAGATTGGTTGATAGGGGTTTGTCTGTTGGTTTGATTTGTTTGGGCTGGTGTAGCATTGTTTCCTCCCAAATAAATCACCTCTCTTGGCAGTGCGTTTAAACTATCTCTTTGTCTTTGAAGTGCTCTAGATTGATTCTCCAATTGACGAATCCTCTGTTCTTGTTGTGCAACTCTAGGGTCTTCCTGCACTTGACTTCCCAATGTACTTGAGGTTGGCGGTTGTTGAGCCAATTCATTTTGTTGAACACGCTGCAATTCTGAATTGGTCGCAGTGTTATTTGTGCTTTCATTTCCTCCATTTTGCAATGAACTCACCGTTGTGTTTTTGGGGCTATTCCGTAAAAGACTGTCTGTTGAGGATATCCTTTTATTGACTGATAATGAGCTCGTAGAGTCAGCGGTATATTTAGTCTTAGAAACAATAAATGAACTGTCCGTTGGAATATAGCCTCCTTGCATACCAAATATGGTAGGGTCTAAGTAAGGTTTGCTACTGCGCTTGATTTGATGATTTTTTTTCAGGTTAGAGAGACTGTCTATATGAATAAGAAGTTCTGCCTCCCTTCTTTGAATGCTATCCAAGGAGTATCTTATATCAAACCTTTTTCGTTCAGTAACTCTTAGTAATGAGTCTTTAGATGATACTCTAAGCAAAGTGTCAGCTTTTAGCGCTAACTCTTGCGTACTGATGTTTTGTTGAATATCAGCAAGCGATTTCTCCTTAACTTTACCTTCTAGGATTTGCCTTCTTTTCCCTTCTATAAGCTGATTCCATTGGAGTGTTTGAGATAGGAACTGAAGACTATCCACCCTTTCTTGATCAGCTATCTGGATATTATTGAAATAATTATAAGTATTTCCACCGATTGGTTGTGCTTGGGTTGGTTCAAGTTGTGGTTTTTCGTCATTTAACTTCTTAGGCTCTTCGATTCTCAATGGCTTTGGCCCCACTGGTTCGCTGTAGTCAGGGTAAGGTGTACTTAATTTAGGGCCTCTGAAAGATTCCTTTCTAGCACCAAAGTTATATTTCAACCCAATTCCATGATAGATAATCCAATCATTTTGTCCATCATTTTCTCCTCTATTTCTGGTGTTAAGATCTATGATATTAGTGCCTGGATAGGCGGCATACTCTTGGAAGGAGTTGTCATAAGTTTCCCTATAAGTACCGCTTACATCATCAAGATACCCAGTGAAAGAATGTATGAAATCTGTCTGAGCGAAGAGTTCCATCCTGTGGCCAAGTCTAAACCTGATACCTAAGCCTAAATTTGCATAGAATACTCCTAAATCATAACCGTTTCCAAGCTCTGTTCTTAGGGGAGATAATTCAGTTTCATAAATTCCATTTGGAGAAACCGTAGGGTCAAAGTAATTGTATGGATTTCCATTGCTATCAAGTAGGTCTCCTTTGACAGTATAGTCTATCAATCCAAAGCCTAAAGAAGCATAAGGAGCTATCCATGATTTTGCTGGAAGTAGTCGATCATTGTCTGTTTTGAACACGAAAGCTATACCCATATCTCGAGCATCAGTTTGGAAGTTGAGCGCTCTATCAAAATTCCTAGCATCAGTCATAAGCTGACCGTTGCGCATGATGTACCGATCTGACATAGCAAATTGATACTGCCCATAACTAAACTGCAAACCTATGGTAGGGCTTAATTGTCTTTCCAGCGAAACTTTCCAAGAATATTGGTCAAAGTAATTGTCATTAAAATAAAACAAATGCTGTATGGCATCCAGATTAGAGATTCCACGAATTCTATGAGGTGTAAGGTCCCCGTAATAGTTGCTATAGCCTCCACTTACTCCTATCCTCCAATCATATGCTTTTTGCTGAGCATACATGGTGGAAAGGGTGAACAAGCTGAGGCAAAATGTGATCATCAGCTTTTTCATGGATTACCTCCTGTTGTTAAAACCTAACCAAAGATTGAGTTCTAAACTCATACCTACATAAGGCTGAAGATAATCTGTTCGCGTGTTCATGTTAGAATCTTCCATGTTAATAAGAACAGCACCAGCATTAAACCTCATTACATTAAACATTTTATACCCAAGTCCTGCATATATCGGGAGGTTTACAATAGGTCCTGATATGCTTTCCCCAGTACTTGCGTTGAAGTTTTGTAGAAATACTCCAGTTGAGAAAGAGGCATTTCCTAAAAATCTTTTGAAAGTCTTGTTCCCAAGGGGTAATGATAATCCTACGTATGGGCCATTGAAGTATTCAGTAGAGCTGAGGTGTCTTTTAACTGCAAAAGCACCATATCCAAAGTTAAGAGGTAAAACACCAGGCTTTTTTTCTGTAGGGTATGAGCTGATGTTCCTGATATCTACTAGAGACATTAAGCTACGAGATAAGTATTGACCAAGCTCATTTTCAACACTTTCTTCCAATTCAATAATGTATTTGTTCGCATAAGTAGCTTTGTCATTATCTTCCTTGTTTTTGCCCAAGATATTGAATCTTGCTCTTCTTAGTTTCAATTTGTTTCTTTGAGCTAGTTTTTGTCTGACCAAGTCAGAAAATCCAGCGAAATCTCTACCTAGAAAATGCCTGTAATCTTCCAGACCATTTTCTACGATCTGATTCATTTGTGCAATCATTACTTGATCACTGTTGGAAGATCTGATTCCACTTGCTGTTACTTCAAAATTTGCCCTGATGTATGAAGATAAGTTTTTTGATATAGCTTCTTTGATTTCAGTCATTTGGTCTACACTAGCTCTCTGGTAAAACGCGAATTCAAAATCATAATTTGTATTACTCTTCAGAGGCTCACCAATAAACAATTCATATTGATTTACTTCGTAGTTAAAAGCTCTTTTCCATTCATAAACCTCTGCTTGTTTTAGCCCTTTACCAAGACGATTGACTTTCACTTTTACATATTCAATGTCTCTAGGTAGAGCACCTTTGATGTAAAAAGGTTCTTCTGCAGGTAGTGCTACTCCAGAGTTGATTTGATTCGTGACTACGTCAAAGGCGACGGACCTGATTTGTGCTTGACTAGATGAGATGAAGCCAATTAATAGTGTTAGTAATACCAGTTTTTTCATAAAATTGAATTTTGGAAAATGAAAATAAAATAGAGACCAAATGGCAAGTCCTATGATTTAATAGCTTTTAGTTGATTGTTAAATGTTTTCAAAAACGGACAGTTAAGTGTTCGGAATAGATTAAATCTGTACACTAATTTAATTTTAAAGCGCAGGGATGTTAAGCTATTTTCAGTTTTTCAAAACAGATTTTCATTAATTGGACACAGATTTTTGGCTTTGGTCACATTTTTTTTCAAGAAATTTTTGAATTGACTTTGTTTGGCTTGATATTATCATTTCACTTTAATCATTTATTTTAAGAAAATACGTAATGAACTACCTTACAAGATTCCTGTGGTTTTGCTCTGGGGCGAATTTTACTTTGCTCAAAAAGGCACCGACTGACGCTAGCAAATATGTAGGAATAGGCGGTACGATATTTTTTACAGGAATTCTGGCTTCTTTGTCTGCAGGTTATGCGCTATTTACAGTTTTTCAGTCCATTTGGTATGCTGTAGGATTTGGGTTGCTTTGGGGATTAATGATTTTTAATCTGGATAGGTTTATCGTTTCAAGTATGAGAAAAGAAGGTAAGGTGTCCAATGAGTGGAAAATGGCAGTTCCACGACTTGTGATGGCGGTTATTTTAGCTCTTGTGATCTCGAAACCATTAGAGTTGAAAATTTTTGAAAGAGAAATCAATAGAGAGCTTGATAAAAAGAAAATTGAAATGCTTGCAGAAAGCAAGGAGAGGATAGCAGCTGGTTTTCCAGAGGTTGAGCAACTTGAAGTTCAAAAGGACAGCTTGAAGTCTGAGATTGATGGAGCGAGACTTTATAGGGATCAGTTGCAAGAAGCTTATGATCAAGAAAGATTTGGTGTAAAAACAAGTGGTAGCTCAGGGATAGTGGGATTGGGGACAAATGCCAAGAAAAAGGAACAACAATTAGATGCAGCCCAAAGAACCTTAGATCAATTACAAGTGGATCATCAAGCAAGAATCGATAAGATTGACGAGAGATTGGCAGATTTGACCAAAGCAAAAGAAGAAGAGTTTTCTAAAGTTCAACCACAAATTGATGGATTTGATGGAATGGCTGCACGAATCGATGCATTGGCTACGATAAGTGGGCAAAGTCAATCTGTGAAACTGGCTAACTTGATGATAATTTTACTTTTCATAGCTGTTGAGACAGCTCCAATTTTTGTAAAATTGATCTCGCCTAGAGGACCTTATGATCGGTTACTATCTTTAGCTGAGAAAAAAGTAGAAGTCTATGTCGATGAAAAAACGACATTGCTAGTACGTGAGAGTGAGTTAAGATTGGGGAAATGCTAATTATTCAGAATTTTTTCAAATAGACTCAACTTTTTTTGATGTTTTGGATTTATATCACTGAAGTCCTATCTTGAGTGCTTAATTCATCCAACATGCCTTCTTTAAAAGTCAATCAAGTTGAAATATTTTATACCGATTCAGGTGAAGGTAAGTATACTGTAGTTTTGTCACATGGACTTTTGTGGAGCCACAAGGTGTTTGACAAGCAAGTAGAGGTATTGAAAAATAACTACCGGGTGATTGCATTTGATCATCGTGGTCAAGGTCAGTCGACAATATCCAAAGAAGCATTTGATATTGATGATCTAACTGAAGATGCAAGAGTCTTGATTCAAGAGTTGGTGGGGAAGCCTGTTCATTTCGTAGGATTATCTATGGGTGGTTTTGTCGGAATGAGACTTGCAGCACGGTATCCAGAACTGATCAAAAGCCTAGTGCTTATAGAGACCTCAGCCAATGCTGAACCAGTTGAGAATATTCCTAAGTATAAAGTGCTTAACGGAATGGTAAAGTGGTTTGGTGTAATGCCTGTAGTGGCACAAGAGGTGATGAAAATTTTGTTTGCTCAAAGTTGGTTAGAAAACCCCAAGAACAAAGCTGACTATAAAGCTTGGTATAAAGCGCTCAAATCAAATAAAAAATCAATTACCAGGTCTGTTGACGCAGTGATGAATAGGAGGGGTATTGAAGAAGAAATCAGGTTGATCAAATCACCAACTATGATCATGGCTGGAGATGAAGATATGGCCACTAAACCTGAAAAGGCGAAGTTTATTCAAATGTCTATCCCTAATGCTACGCTGCATATGTTGCCAGGAGCGGGGCATTCTAGTACCATAGAGAAACCCCATGAGGTGAATAAACTACTTTTGGAATGGCTTAGTAACTTCAGGTAGTTTTACTGATACATTATTATTGTGTTGAAAATAAGGGGTTTGTAAATTTATTTTCGAATCATGGAACATTTTATTACATTTGCATGTATATACATTATATACAATTTAAGTTAATTCGATGAGAATAGAAGATGAGATCAAACAGAAGGCTTTCAAAGACCCATACAATAAAGTAGTAGTAAACTTGCTTTACACCCACAGTTACTTTGTGACCAAACAAAGTGCTTTGTTTAAGCCATATGGTCTTTCTCCAGAGCAATACAATGTGATGAGGATATTAAGAGGCCAACAAGGTAAACCTATCACTGTCTCATCTATTCAAGATAGGATGCTAAACAAAATGTCGAATGCTTCGAGATTGGTTGAGAAGCTTAAGCAAAAGGGCTATGTAGTAAGAGAGGAATGTCCTTCTGATAGACGTCAAGTTGATATAGTAATAACAGCTAGTGGTCTTGATATCCTAAATCAACTGGAAGAGTCTGTGTATGCTTTCAATAAATCCGTCGTTAACCTTACTGAAGAAGAAACAATTCAGCTAAATGAATTGTTGGATAAATTCAGAGGCTAAAATATTTAGACTGATAAATGTATATACATAAATTGTAAAGACAAATAATTTTGAATCACTTAATAAATAAAAATCATGAGCAATTTAACTAAATGGTCAATTGACCCTACACATTCAGAAGTTTCATTCAAAGTAAAACACTTAGTAATCTCGACTGTTACAGGTTACTTTAGAAAATTCGAAGGAAGTGCGGAATCTACTTCAGACGATTTTGAAGGTGCTAAGGTAAACTTCACAGCTGACATTGACAGTATTGATACCAATCAATCTGATAGAGATGGGCACCTAAAATCTGATGATTTCTTCAATGCAGAGGCATACCCTAAACTTTCATTTGAAGGTGTAGTGAGTGGGGGTAAATTGAAAGGTGACCTAAGCATCAGAGAAGTTACCAAAGCCATAGAACTAGATGTTGACTTCGGTGGAGTAGCTGAAGATCCATATGGTAATACCAAGGCAGGATTTGAGATAGAAGGGAAAATCAGCAGAAAGGATTTTAACTTGAAATGGAATGCGGTAACTGAAGCAGGTTCTGTTGTAGTATCTGATTCAGTTAAGCTTATCTTGAGTGTGCAGTTGGTGAAGCAGTAATTCGCATTGGGATATTAAACTTCCTAATGAGTCTATCGCTTAATTCAAAAAAAATAATCAAAAGGCTGAAACAATTCTGTTTCAGCCTTACTTAAAATAATAAATCCCAATCAATATGGCAGCCTTAATCACTGGTATTCATCACATCACTGCAATCGCAGGTAATGCACAAAAAAACGTAGATTTCTATACTGGAGTCTTAGGTTTGAGGTTGGTCAAAAAGACGATCAACTTTGATGCACCTGATGTTTATCATTTTTACTTTGGGGATACCTTAGGAACTCCAGGTACTGTATTTACCACATTTCCATTTGACGGAGCTCGCAAAGGCTCTAAGGGAACTGGTGAGCTTACCTATACGGCATTTTCGGTTCCTATTGATGCGCTGGCTTACTGGAAAGATAGATTGAAAAAATTTGGTGTGCCCACTTCAGATGAGTTGACTAGATTTGGTGAGAAGCTGATTAGGTTCGAAGATCATGATGGGATGGGAATAGAGCTTATAGCTACTGATAAGGATGATCGTAAAGGTTGGATTGGTGGATCTGTACCAGAGGCTTATGTGATCAGAGGTTTCTACGGTGCCACCCTCAACTTGAAAGCAAAGGAGCTTACTGAGAAATTGCTAACCCAGTTCATGGATTATAAGTTTATTGCAGAAGAGGATGGAAGATTTCGCTATGGCACACAAGGAAAGGCTGGGGATATCGTTGACATAGTATTAAGTCCTTCAGGGAGACAAGGTGTTCAAAGTGCAGGCTCAGTACATCATATTGCTTTCCGAACAGCAAACAGCGAGAGTCAGTTGGAAGTACAGAAATTGTTAATGAACAATGGCTATCATGTCACTGAGGTGAAGGATCGGAATTATTTCACATCTGTATATTTCCGTGAGCCTGGAGGAGTCTTGTTCGAAATTGCAACTGACGAGCCTGGATTTGCTATAGATGAGGATGAAACACATTTAGGTGAATTGCTAAAATTACCAGAATGGGCTGAGCCTCATAGGGATCAGATTACAGCAAACCTTCCGAAGATACAACTAAATACAAGTTCATATGAGTGATATAAGCATTGTAGGATTGCCATTAGGAGAAAGTGAAAACGTCGCTATAATGATTCATGGAAGAGGTGCTTCAGCATCAAGTATCCTAAGCTTGCAGCGATACCTTAAGTTGGATAATTTTACGCTGATAGCTCCTGAAGCTTATGGTAATACTTGGTATCCTTACAGCTTTATGGCTCCAGATCAAAGCAATGAGCCCTCTTTGAGCCAAGCGCTAGATAAGATTGAAAGTATCGTTCATGATGTTTTGAAGCAAGGATACTCGTCCACTCAGATTTACTTCATTGGGTTTTCCCAAGGTGCTTGTCTTTCATTGGAGTACGTGGCGAGAAATGCCAAGAAATATGGAGGAGTAGTGGCTTTTACAGGGGGATTGATAGGTGAAAAGCTAGACACATCCAAATACCTGGGCGACTTCGATGGCACACCGATTTTTATCGGTTCTAGCCAGCAGGATATGCATGTGCCATTGGAAAGGATCAAAGCTTCAGTAGAGGTATTAGAGAAAATGCATGGAAAAATAAAAACCTTGATATTTCCAGACCCTGAACACACGATAAGAGAAGAAGAAATCGATTGGGTGAATTCCCACATCTTATAGACTTTAATATAGTTTGTTTCTGATTGAAAAGGGCTGGTGGTTTCACTGGCTTTTTTTTTATGATTAAGCATTATGTTCTTCCCCAAGTTTTTTGTATTCCCCCACTTTCAATCCTCCAAATTCTATGTCCTCACAGAACTTTTCACCTATTAAATCTTGATATTTATTAAAAATGGGTTTGTGAGGACACAAACCAAGGAGGAGATAATTCATTAAAAATAGGCTTGTGAAGACACATGCCAAGTAGTGTTCGGAAATACAAAGGAGATTGGACTACGCCAATCTCCTTTATTCTTTACTAGAGCTTTATCAGCTTAAAGACCTAGCTTATGAAAAGTGTCACTCCATTTGATTTCATTTTGGAGTTGTCTAAGGTTGGTGTCTTTATCGATAATGATATTTTCTATACCAGCAATTTTTGCAAAGTCGGTCAAATGCTCCGAAGTCAAGCTTTGGCTAAAGCAGGTATGGTGTGCTCCTCCGGCATAAATCCAGCCTGCACAGCCTGTATTCATATCTGGTAGTGGTTTCCACATTACCCTTGCTACAGGAAGTTTTGGCAAAGCATGAGGAACTTCCACAGCTTCTACTTCATTGACTACTAGCCTGAATCTATTTCCCATGTCTACAAGGGATGCATTGAGTGACGCTCCAGCTTTGCCATTGAATACCAATCTCACAGGATCTTCTTTTCCACCGATTCCGAGGGGATGAACCTCACAAGTTGGTTTTCCACTTGCCAAAACGGGATCTACTTCTAACATGTGTGCACCAAGTACCATGCTATTGCTTGGGTCAAAATGGTAGGTGTAATCTTCCATGAATGCATTTCCCCCTTCAAGGCCTGTACCCATTACCTTCATAGCTCTCACCAAAGCGGCTGTCTTCCAGTCACCTTCTCCAGCATAGCCAAATCCTTCAGCCATCAGTCTTTGGGTAGCAATTCCAGGAAGTTGCTTCATGCCATGTAAGTCCTCAAAGGTATTGGTGAAGCCTTTGAAGCCACCATCCTTTAAGAAATTGCGCATTCCAATTTCGATTTGTGCAGCATCGATAAGTGAAGCTCTTTTTGCTCCGTTGGCTTTCAAGTTATCTGCCAAAGTATAACTTGATTCATATTCCTCGATTAGGGCATTTACTTCAGCGTCAGTAGCCGCATTGATTCGCTCAACCAAATCACCCACTGCAAAAGTATTGACAGCAAAGCCAAATTTTAATTCAGCTTCCACTTTGTCTCCTTCAGTCACAGCTACATTTCTCATGTTGTCACCGAATCTTGCAAACTTGGCTCCTTGCCAGTCATTCCATCCTGATGCAGCTCTTGCCCATGTGTCAATTTGTGACTTTACTTGTGGGTCTTGCCAGTGTCCTACGACAACTTTGCGCTCAATCTTCATTCTAGACACGATAAAGCCAAACTCCCTGTCTCCGTGAGCACTTTGGTTGAGGTTCATGAAATCCATATCGATGCTTTCCCATGGAATGTCTCGATTGAATTGTGTGTGGAGGTGAAGCATGGGTTTTTGAAGAATTTTCAATCCATTGATCCACATTTTTGCTGGAGAGAAAGTGTGCATCCAAGCAATTACACCAATACAATTTTTGCTCTGATTTGCCTCTTGACATATCGCATATATCTCCTCTGTAGTCTTTACAGTTGGCTTGAAGATTATACTTACACTGATTTCTTCAGCTTGATTAAGTTCTTTTGCAATGATTTGAGAGTGCTCTGCTACTTGGCGAAGCGTTTCTTCTCCATATAGGTGTTGGCTTCCTGTGAGAAACCAAACCTCATTTTGTTTGAGGTTAGTCATGTTTCTATTTTATTATTATTCATTATTTTAATTACATCCAGAAGAAATAGTAGAGTAACACTACTATAAGAATGATGCCTGCTGCACCAAGGTTAAAAGGAGTGGCAGTGTTATAGAGTTTAGGATCTACTGTAAGTGACTTTGGATCTGCTGTTTTCATTTTGACATTGGTGTAAAGTATTACTCCTAGCATCAGTAGCATTGCTGACATCATGAAAGCAGATTCTATTCCTATTGACGCCCAAGTATTGAATTGAACGATACCTACGATTGCCATGATTATACCGAGTAGCATGAAGAAATATCCTGCATTCAAGGTGGTACTTCCTCTTCCATCTGCTTTGTAACCTGGATTTTGATAGGTTTTTTTCTCTGCAAAGCTTATCAAAGAAGCGATAAGTAATAGGATAATAAATACATATCCCATTCTTAAAATAAATGGCATATCAGGATAAATTACCTTGAATACTATGCCAGCTGGTATCGTAGCTATAGCTGTCCATAGGGCCGCGTTTCCAGTGATTTGCCTCCAGAAGAGTCCCATACAGAAGACAGCAACCACGCCTGGGTAAATATACCCTGTGTACTCTTGGATATATTGGAACACTTGGTCTAAAGATGCTAGCTGTGGAGCTACAAGCATGGCTATACCTAAAGCGACAATTGCTACTAATCTTCCGGATCTTACCAATTGATTGTTTGATGCGTCTGGTTTGAAGTATACCTTATAGATATCCATGGTGAATATGGTGGAGGTACTGTTGATCATAGATGCCAAAGATGATACGATTGCGGCAGCTAAAGCAGCAAAGGCTAGTCCTCTGATTCCTGCTGGAACAAAATTCTTCAAAAGCCATGGGTAAGCTTCATCAGATTTATCAATGGTACCGATTTGCTCAAAAGGAACATTTAGCATTACTGACAATTCTTCAGGAGTAGATTTGTTGATCAAAACCCATGCGGCAATACCTGGGATCACAACCAATAGAGGAATAAGTATCTTCAAGTAGCCAGCAAAAATTAAACCTCTCTTAGCATCTTCAATACTTTTGGCAGCAAGTCCTTTTTGAATTATATACTGATTGAAGCCCCAGTAGCCAATATTGGTGAGCCACATACCTCCAAGGATTACAGCTATGCCAGGTAAGTCCTGAAAAGCATCCTTAAGTCCTCCAGTACCATCTGGAATCATGATTTCCCCTCTTGGAATAATCATTACAAAGTGTTCTCTTGCGCCTTCATAAAGATTGGCCATCCCTGCAAAGACTCCTGCACCGTCTCCAACTGCATCTAAGGCAAGGAAAGTAGTCACTAACCCACCAGCAATTAAAACGATCACTTGGACTACATCTGTCCATGCAACAGCTTCAAGACCGCCGTAAATGGAGTAGATGCCTGAAAAGATCAGCAGTCCAATAATTCCATATTGTAAAGGAACTCCCATGATTTTTTCTAAGGCTAGAGCGCCTAGATAACTTACAGATGTAAGATTTACAAAAACATAAACCAACAACCAGAAAACAGCGAAGGCTGTACTAACTCGCTTATCGAAGCGTGATTGTAAAAATTGTGGCATGGTGTAAATGCCATTTTTTAGGAAAACAGGCAGGAAATATTTAGCTACTACAATTAAGGTAATGGCGGCAATCCATTCATAAGCTGCGATTCCAAGACCAATGGCGAAGCCAGATCCTGAGGTGCCTATAAAATGCTCTGCGGAGATATTGGCAGCAATTAATGAGGCACCTACTGCCCACCAAGTAAGTGATTTGTCAGCCAAGAAGTATTCTTGTGCTGTCTTTTGAACTCCTTTTTTGGACCGGGATACCCAGAGTCCAACTGCGACTATCACTACAGCATAGATCGCAAATACTACATAATCCAGGGTAGAAAATCCTGCTTCCATATGGTTTGATGGGTCTAATGGTTTTAAATGTCAATCTTACACATTAATTCCCAGAAATAAAAATAATTAAGTGTCACTAAAACACTATAGAGTTTTAATAATATGATTCTGCAGTGTAACTCTTAATTAAGGAGTGTTTTTTAAGCTTTATGGTTTTGTTGCTTTTTGTTTATTATGGATGTTCCTAGAATGCTAGAATATCCATGAGAAATAGATAAATTAGGATTATTAGCCATCCTTTATCATTACCAATTCTATTGACTTTTTATCGTTCAGTTGTTTTTTAAATTTAATGGCTTGAGATTCAATGGGTCTGAAATTTTCTTCAAAATTGCCTTAGGTTCATTCATTACCCACAGGGATTTCATTTCTAGGAATGAAGTTGTGTATATTGGTGAAGTTCTCTTTATAGTGCTCCTCATCAAGGGAATAGTAAAAAGCTCCTTTTTTAGAGCTTGATTTATCTTTTTCATTCTCTTTCTTCAGCAGGTTGGTAGAAAGTACTTTTCTGGTGAAATTCCTTTTGTCAATTTTGGTGTCGTACAGTCCCTCGTACATGGCTTGTAGTTGGGGAAGCGTGAATTTTTCTGGTAAAAGTTCGAAAAGTATTGGGTGAAAGGCTGCCTTATATCTTAGTTTGTTCAAAGCAAGTTCCACCATTTCTTTATGATCAAAGATCATATTGGGGAGGGACTTGATATTGTACCACCTTGCATGAAAATCATCATTGATTTGCGTCTTATATTTTTCTATGTCAATTAGGGCAACGTAAGGCAAAGCAATCACCCGCTCAATAGGGTCTCTTTCTGGAGTGCTGAACGCCTGAATCTGCTCCATATAGACTTCTGTTAGCCCCGTAAGTTGTTCCAATATTCTTGATGCCGCTTCGTCAGCAGACTCGTTTGGTTGAATAAAGCCACCCATAAGGCTCCATTTTTCCTTTTCTGGAGCAAACCCTCTTTGGATAAGCAGAAGCTTATAGTCAGTTCCATCAAATCCAAATATCACACAATCTACAGCTACAAGGAGCCTGGTTTGGCTAGAATATTTCATAAAAGTTCGAGTATAAAGATTTCCTAGGGTTGTATTCAGATTGAAATATAGACAAATTTTGGATATAAATCCAAGGATGACACTTAATCTAATAAGGTGTGCCTTGAATTAGATTTTTTTAGAAACATTAATAGATCAATAGGTAGTGTTGTGGTATAGTGTAAAAAATACAGTTAATAATTTGTGTGTTTATAATTTATTCTTTAATATTCGATTCTAAAAGGTGATGTAAATCTAACAATATTCAGTTTGTTTAAAGTATATTGTAAGTTTAAAGTGGTGTATGTTAGGAGATTACCTTTGTTTAAATAGATATTAATAGGGTAAGTAGTTTTGTAAAAGCGGGTTTCTGGCAAATTGCCAGAAACCTTGCCTTTCTTACTTTTACCATAAGAAATAGGGGCGTTTTCCCCTTCAAAATAATCTCAAGCCTATAATTCGAAAAGCAAGTCAGTTATCTGGCTTGCTTTTTTTTTGGTAATAATAAGATGTTTTGATAGGATTTTTTGATTAAAATGACCAATCATTTTTTATAGTGTAAAAAAGACAATTAATATTTGTGAGTTTCGATAATATTCTCTAATATTCGTACTTGGATCAATAGGTTAGTTTGTAGATAACCTGACTCCCAATTTAAAATGGAAGTAAAGCACCTGTAAGATAAGTTTTATTTCTATTTGTTTGATCTTGAATTTGTAATAGTTAACACATAATAAACCCTAAATTTTATGAACTACAAATGTTTACCAAGTATGGTAGCTATGCTAGTTGCATTAGGTGTAAATAATACATTTAATTCAACTATCACATATGCTTCCAATGATTCTAGCCATGTAATTGAGCTAAAAAAGAGAGATGTCACTGTGCGAGGCGTGGTGGTGTCTGGGACTGACCAAGAGCAGATCCCTGGGGTTTCGGTTTTAGTCAAAGGTACTACTATTGGAGTAGCTACAGACATTGATGGGGCATTTACCATAAATGTTCCGGACGAAAATTCAGTGTTGATATTTTCTTTTGTGGGTTACAAATCCCAAGAAGTACAGGTAGGTTCGCGATCTCTGATCAATATTACATTAGAGGAGGATTTGAGCAGCCTAGAAGAAGTAGTGGTTGTAGGATATGGTACTCAAACTAAAGCAACAGTAACTGGAGCTATAGGAGAGGTGAGAAAGGAGGATTTGGCACTTACACCTTCTGTCACCACTGGTGAAGCGCTAGTAGGTAGAGTACAAGGTGTTACTTTTCGACAAGGTGACGCTAGACCTGGTTCTTCAGTAAGCTTACAGATCAGGAATATGGGACAGCCATTGTATGTAATTGATGGAATTCCTTCGGAGGCAGGTCAGTTTAATAACCTTGGTCAGAATGATATTGAAAGCATTTCAATCCTGAAAGATGGTGCAGCTGCCATCTATGGTATGAGGGCTGCAAATGGAGTGGTTATAGTAACTACGAAGAGAGGTAAGATGAACACTAAGCCTCAAATAAATATCAATAGTTACTATGGTGCTCAAAATTTCACCAGATTTCCAAGACCAGCAAATGCATACCAGTTTGTCAGAGCTCAAGTGGAATCTGATGTGAATCTGACTGGGACTACTAGTTGGACTCCTGATGAGCTTGAGCGATGGAGGTTGGGTGAAGAGCCTGGTTATCAAAGTACAGATTATTATGATTTTATCATGAGGCCGAATGTGCCGCAGTACAATCTTAATGCGAGCGCAGCAGGGGGTAGTGAAGGTGTTAAGTATTTTTTCTCGGTAAATCACCTAAATCAAGATGCACTTTTAGAGGACTTTAATTTTAGAAGAACAAATTTCCAATCCAATATAGAAATGAGCTTAACTGATGGTCTTACAGTAGGAGCTCAGATCAGTGGGCGATTAGAAACTAGGGATTTTGCAGGTGTACCAGGATTAGATGATTATTTCAATCCATTTTTAAGTGTTTTTGCTATGTGGCCTACCGAAAGACCTTATGCAAACGATAATCCTAATTATGTGAATGCAGACGTTCATAACATCAACGTGAATCCAGCCACTTACAGGAGGGATATTACAGGATTTAATGTCGAAGAGTGGAGATCGATGAGGGGGAATTTCTTTGCAGAGTATGATTTTGGTTTTGGTTTGACGGCGAAGGGTACTTACAGTTATACTTTTACAAATTTAGATTTTGATGGTTTTGAATATACTTATGATGCTTATAGGTATGATGAAGAAACAGATACTTACCTAACTAGGCCTGAATGGGGTAATCAAAATCCATGGAGAGAAAGAAGGAAAAGGAATATTCAAGAGCGCGTGGCACAGTTCCAATTAGATTATAACAAAAGTTGGAATGGTCATAATCTTCAAGGAGTACTCGGGTATGAAAGATGGGACAATCAGCAGCACTATATGGTAGTTCATACAGTTCCGCCTAATAATTATATTCCAATCATGTCCTTTGCTGATCAGGATGTGTTGATTGATGAAATATTCGAAGAGGCAAGAGAAGGATATTTTGGTAGACTTAACTATAACTATAGAGAAAAGTATCTTGTTGAACTTATTGCCAGGTATGATGGCTCGTTCTTATTTGCACCGGGTTCAAGGTTTGGTTTTTTTCCAAGTGCGTCGGTAGGTTGGAGACTTTCTGATGAGCGATTTATGGAAGGATTGAAAGGGAACTGGTTGGAAAACCTTAAGATTAGAGCATCAATAGGACAAATGGGAAGTGATAGATTGCTTAACAATTCCTTTCTAGTAAATCCGTTCAGTTATTTCGCAGGTTATGATTTTAGAGCTGGTGCAGGTGGTAGCGCAGTTTTGGATGGTTCATTGGTTCAGGGAGTCGACCCTAGAGGCTTACCGATCACTACTTTGTCTTGGATAGTAAATACCAACCAAAATATTGGTATTGATATGTCATTGTTCAGGGGAAAGGTCAATGCTTCGTTTGATGCTTTTGCAAGAAAAAGAACTGGCTTACCAGCTGCAAGATATGATGTGCTTCTTCCAAATGAGGTAGGGTATGGTCTGCCCGCAGAAAACTTAGAGTCTGATGTACAGAAAGGCATCGAAGGTATGGTTGGTTTTAATGGAAGAATGGGGAAAGTCGATTTTGAAATTGCTGCAAACGCAACTTTTGCTAGAGCCATGATTCTAGATAGGTACAGGCCAAGGTTTTCGAACTCATGGAATCAGTATAGAAGTGACGTAGAAGGAAGGTGGCAAAATATTCGTTGGGGTTATGAAATTGATGGACGTTTTACTTCTCAAGAGCAAATAGACAATTATCCTGTGGATATTGATGGGAGAGGCAATAGAACTTTGTTGCCTGGTGACTTTATATTTAGAGATGTAAATGGAGATGGTGTGATCAATCACCTAGATGAAAGACCAATAGGGTACGCAGAAGGAGCAAATCCTTATGTTAGTTATGGTTTGAATGGTAACTTCAAATACAAGGGGTTTAATCTAGCATTTAATTTTGCTGGTGGTTCTATGCAAACCTTTAATAGGTATTGGGAATTAAGATATCCATTTCAAAACAATGGGAACTCTCCTGACTTCATGTTTGAAGACAGATGGCATAGAGAAGATCCTTTTGATCCAAATAGTGAGTGGATACCAGGACATTACCCTGCAATCAGGAGAGATTTTGGCAATGTCAATTATAATAGACACAGTACTTTTTGGCAAACAAATATAAGGTACATGAGACTTAGGAATTTGGAAGTCGGATATCAGTTTCCTCAAACTATCATGGATAAGTTTTTTGTACAACAAATGAGGGTTTATGTGAATGGTACAAATCTATTCTCTATAGATAATGTGGGCAATTTTGGAATTGATCCAGAAATTGGTTCTGCAAATGGATTAGTCTATCCACAGCAGAGGATCTATACTCTTGGTTTGAACCTTACTTTATAATTAATCAAGGGACAAGTTTTTGACACACATTAAATTGAAAATCATGAAATCTATAAATAAATATATAAGTATATTATCGCTAGGCATAGTTCTATTCTTTGCTTCTTGTCAAGATGATTGGTTGGAGCGGAATCCACCAAATATCCTGTTGGACGATCAAGTTTGGAATGATGCGAACTTGGTTTTGGGGACAATTTCCAACTTTTATGACAGGATTCCAGCCCATGTAAGTTTGACAGCAGGATGGGTAGATATGGCTGCATATGATGAAGCAATCTGGTCAGGATATTCTGGGAATGATTGGTTAAATAATTTTGTACAGTATGGCTTTGATCGATGGGGACTGTGGGATTATGGTTTAATAAGAGACATCAATTTGAGTTTGAATAAGCTAAGGACAGTCTCAAATTTGCCAGAAGAGCGTATCGAACAGTTTGAAGCTGAGCTTCGATTTATTAGAGCTTATGTTTATTTTGAACATGTCAAGCGTATGGGAGGAGTACCTTTAGTCCTTGATGAATTAATCTATGATTTCAGTGGTGACCCTTCTGGCGTTCAAGTTCCAAGAAGTATGGAAGAGGAAATTTATGATTTCATAGCTGATGAGATAGATGAAATTAGAGGGGTATTAGGTAATGTGGGGAGCAGGACTCGGGCAAATGAGTTTACAGCACTTGCATTGAAAAGTCGGGCGATGCTTTATGCTGGGTCTTTGGCTAATTATAATAGCCAAATGGGAACGCCAATTACTTTGCCTGGAGGGGAAGTGGGAATCTCAGCTTCAAGAGCCAATGAATATTATACGAAAGCCCTAGAGGCATCTCAAGAAATCATCCAATCTGGTGTATTTCAACTTTACAGCAGTAACCCAGATTTGGGAGAAAATTTCTATGAATTATTTATCAATAAAAATGATAATCCAGAAGTGTTATGGGCACAAGATTTCTTGGCGTCCGCTGATAAAAGGCATGGCTTTACTTATGATAATATTGCTAGATCAGTAAGGGAGGATAATTTAGGTTCCTCAGCCATAACTCCTGTCTTGAACCTTGTTGAGGACTATGAATACCTTGATGGTAGCTCGGGGGAATTGAATTTGAGAACTTCAGATGATAGTGATTACATCTACTATGATGATGTCACAGAAGTTTTTGCCAATAAAGATGCAAGACTTTATGGTACTGTGATTTATCCTGGTAGTCAATTTAGGGGGAATGAAATAAGAATGCAAGCGGGTGTTTTGCGCTGGAATGGTAATGGATATGATAGAATAGAAGGAAATGATTTGGGTGGGATGTTTGAAGATGGAAGATTACTGGTAGGTGAATCAGGACCTCATCGAAATATTCAGGAAGTTTCAAATACTGGTTTTTATCTCCGTAAATATGTAGATAACGCACCCCAATCAAGTACAAGGGGTGTACTCAGTACTGTTTGGTGGGTAAGGTTTAGGTTAGGTGAGATCTATCTTAATGCAGCAGAAGCAGCATTTGAGCTTGGGCAGGTAGATGTAGCAAGGAATTATCTAAATGCCTTAAGAGAGAGAGCTGGATTTGGTGCTAATAGCTTAGAGATAAGTGATGTAACGACTGATAGGATTAGAAATGAAAGAAGGGTTGAGTTGGCTTTTGAAGACCATGTAGTATGGGATTATAAAAGATGGAGAATAGCACATCAAAAATGGGATGGAAATAATAATAACCCTGATGCAGTGATGTATGCTCTTTATCCTTATAGAGTTATTCATCCAAATGATCCCTCGAAAGATGGAAAGTACGTGTTTGAAAGAATTAGAGCACCTAGATTTATAGCTCCTAGATTCTTTAGAATGGGAAATTATTATTCCTTAATAGGTAACAATTTGGTAGATGCTAATCCTAGACTAGTTCGTAATCCTTTCCACTAAAATCACTTTTGAACTCATGAAAAATCTAAAAAAAATAAATATCCTCATCCTTTGCTTATTTGCATTGGCCGGAATGACAAGTTGCGAGTATGATAATTTTGATGCTCCAGAATCTATGTTAACTGGAAATGTTGTCTTTGAGGGAGAACCTATTTCTGTGAGGAGTGCAGGTGTAGAACTTGAGCTTTGGCAGCGAGGTTTTGAATTGTTTCAGAAAATCCCAGTTCATGTTGCGGCGGACGGTTCATTCTCTGCAAAGCTATTTGATGGTGAATACCAAATGACTCAACTTAATAACAACGGTCCTTGGATCAATAATCCAGATACTTTACATGTTACTGTGAGAGGGAATACAGTGGTAGACTTTGAAGTTACTCCTTACTTCATTATTCCAAATGCATCCTTTTCCTTAAGTGGGACTGAGGTTACAGCTACTTTTGAAGCGCAGAGAGCATTTCAAAATGCAAACATTGAGCTTATCGGTCTATATATGGGGACTACATACCACACTGATAGGGTCAGAAACGAAGCGGCCTTCGAAATCACAGCTGCAAATCTTGCTCAGCCAGAAGGTCAGTTTGTCGTAAGAGGGCAGATTCCTGCAGGTCTCAGGTCTAGGAGTCAAATACATGTAAGGGTGGGAGTGAAAAATGTTGGCACTGAAGAGTTGGTTTATAGTCTCCCTTTTCTATTACAATTGAACTAATTATAGAAATAATTCAAGGGTATGCATTTGGCATGCCCTTGAAATTTGTAAAAGAATATATGAATAAATGTCTTCTTTCTTTTGTTATTGCGATCATGCTTTTGGTTGCTTCTCTTCGAGCTTATGGGCAATATAGAGATTCAATTCAAATACCTGTGCACGATCCGGTAATGATACAGGAGAAGGATTCATTTTATTTATTTGCCACAGGAAGAGGGATAAGCGTGTGGAAGTCTTCAGATATGCAAACTTGGACTCGTCAAAATCCAGTTTTTGAACAAGCAACTGATTGGATGAAAAAAATAGTTCCAGACTTTAAAAATCATATTTGGGCACCAGACATATCTCATCACAATGGTTTCTACTATCTATATTATTCCATTTCCGCATTCGGAAAGAACACTTCTGCTATTGGATTAGCTAAAAATAGCACGCTAGATGAGAATTCTCCAGATTATGAATGGGAAGATCTTGGTATGGTAATCCAATCGGTTCCTGGTAGAGACAATTGGAATGCTATCGATCCCAATTTAGTGATAGATAGGGAAGGTGTTGCCTGGTTGAGTTTTGGGTCATTTTGGGATGGAGTGAAGATGGTAAGGTTGGCTGATGACCTCAAAACAGTTCAAAATGGAAAAGATGATTGGTTTACCATTGCTAGACGAAAAAGAACCTATGAACTGAATGATCGAAGTCCCGGAGATGGGGCGATTGAGGCTCCATTTATATTTGAAAAAGAGGGGTATTATTACCTCTTTGTATCTTTTGATTATTGCTGTAAAGGAGCCGAAAGTACATATAAAATAGTTGTCGGTAGATCAGATAAGGTACAAGGGCCATACTTTGATCGAAACGGTGAACCTATGCAAAATGGTGGAGGCAGTCTTGTTGTAGAGGGAGATGATAAATGGTATGGAGTAGGGCATAATGCAGCTTTAACTTTTGAAGAGAAAGATTATTTAATCTTTCATGGATATGAAGCTAAAGATAATGGTCGCTCCAAGTTGTTGATAAGGCAAATTAGTTGGGATCAAGATGGATGGCCTTCAGTGAGCTTAGTTCAAGAATGACTAGAAGAAATTTAATAGATAGAATTGAAATTAAACAAACCTCTAAAATGACCTCAAGTATCAAATTAGTGATGTTCTCACTTTCGCTTTGTGTTAGTACGCTCGCCTTTGCTCAGAAAGAGCGGCTACATTACTTCCCTTTGGATAAAGTCAAACTCCTTGATAGCCCATTTAAAAAAGCTCAAGAGGTAAATAAAAAATACATCCTTGAAATGGATGTAGATAGACTTCTCGCTCCTTACATGAAAGATGCAGGAGTCACTTGGGAAGCCGAGAACTATGGCAACTGGGAAAATACAGGGCTGGATGGCCACATTGGAGGTCATTATCTTTCGGCACTAGCCATGTTGTATGCATCCTCTGGTGATGTAGAAATTAAAGAAAGACTTGACTACATGATAGCCCAGCTTAAACTTGCTCAAGACAAAAACGGTAATGGATATCTTGGTGGTGTGCCGGATGGTCAAAAAATATGGGAAGAGATCCGAGCAGGTAAAATTAAAGCGGGTGGATTTTCTCTAAATGATAGGTGGGTACCACTTTACAACATCCATAAAATATACGCAGGCTTGCGTGACGCTTATTTGATAGCTGGAGTTGATGAAGCGAAGGATATGTTGGTAGATCTCACAGATTGGTTTGCTGAGTTGACCAAGGATTTTTCAGATGAACAATTTCAAGAAATACTTATCAGCGAGCATGGAGGATTAAACGAAGTATTTGCTGACCTTGCCGAAATCACAAATGATCAGCGATATTTAGTCTTGGCCAGGAAAATGTCTCATCGTGAGATCATGGATCCTTTAGCCCAAGGTAAAGATCAATTGACAGGTAAGCATGCCAATACACAAATACCAAAGGTGATTGGCTTCCAGCGTATTGCACAACTAGATGAATCTGCTGAATGGAATAACGCTGCGGAATATTTTTGGGAAAATGTCACCAATCAAAGGTCGATCTCTATAGGAGGTAACAGTGTAAGGGAACACTTCCATGGAACTGATGACTTTTCGCCGATGCTATCTTCGGATCAAGGACCAGAAACATGCAATACATACAACATGATGCGTCTGTCCGAAAAACTATTCGAAAGTGCTCCAGACAGAAAGTATATAGATTTTTATGAAAGGGCTATGTACAATCATATTCTCTCTTCACAGCATCCTGAGCATGGTGGATTTGTATATTTCACCCCAATGAGGCCGAATCATTATAGGGTATATTCTCAGCCTCATGAAAATTTTTGGTGCTGCGTGGGATCTGGTCTAGAGAATCACACCAAGTATGGTCAAGTGATCTATGCTAATCAAGAAAATGATCTTTTTGTAAATTTATTTATTCCTTCAGAATTGAATTGGTCTGACAAAGGAGTGAGGCTTATCCAGCAGACAAATTTCCCATACGAAGAGTCAACTACCCTTACATTTGATCACAAAGGGAAAAAGGATTTCAATTTAAAGATCAGGTATCCAAGTTGGGTTGAGAGAGGTTCGCTTAAAGTAAAAATTAATGGAAAAGAACAGCCTATAACACTAGCTTCTGATGGGTATGTACTGCTCAATCGCAAATGGAAAAAAGGGGATCAAGTGCAAGTGCTATTACCTATGAAAACCAAAGTGGAATATTTGGCAGATGGATCACCTTGGGGCTCTTTTGTACACGGCCCCATTGTGCTAGCGGCTGAAACAGGGACAGATGAACTCAAGGGGCTTATTGCTGATGATAGTCGAATGGGGCATGTAGCAAGTGGTAGAATGCATCCAATCTATCAGACTGATATTCTTAACAAAGTTGAGCTAAATGAAATGCCTCAAAAGCAAGCGGATGGGTTTAGGTTTTTACTTGCTGAAAATAGCTTTCATAATAGAAAAGAAGCTTTGAACTTGATGCCATTTTATGAATTACATGATAGTCGATACCAAGTATATTGGCCCATATTGGATGTAGAAGAAGTGGAAAGTTTCAGGGAATCTTTGAAATCAAAGGATGAATTGATGCTAAGGTTGGAAAGGATGACACTAGATAAGGTGGCTGCGGGTGAGCAGCAGCCTGAATCAGAGCATGATTTTCGAGATGTAAGTAGCAAGACTGGGCAAATAGACGGTCGCTTCTGGAGAAGTACTTCTACTTCTTTTCAATACACGCTTAAGAATCCAGCAAATGAAGGAGCTACTCTCAGAGTGACCTACCTTCCTGTCCAGAGTGGAAAGCCTTTCCATGTGCTGGTCAATGGGGAAGTGATAGCCAAAGAGCAAATTAGCTCAAAAGACGAGGCTTTGATTATAGATAAAGATTATGATATCTCTGGCCTAGATCAAGACACCTTGGAAGTTAAATTTGAAAGTGTAGATGGTGAAGAAACAGCTCCTGTACACTTTATCAGGGTTCTAAAAAGCGTAGGCAAAATTAAATAAGAACATAATAAACCTTTAATTACAAATAAATGAAGACACAAAGCTTAAAAGGAATGATGCTCATCACAGTGATGTTTTTATCATTTTTTGCTCATGCCCAAAACAGGTTGATCGTCAATGCGGATCAAGGAAATGTTACGATCAATAAACATATCTACGGACATTTTGCAGAGCATCTTGGAAGGTGTATTTATGGAGGGATTTGGGTAGGCCCTGATTCTGATATTCCCAATGAAGATGGTTACCGAAAGGATGTGATGCAAGCATTGATTGACTTGGAAATCCCAAATTTGAGATGGCCGGGAGGATGTTTTGCTGATGAATATCATTGGACAGACGGTATAGGTGATCCAGCAGATAGACCAAAAATGGTCAATACACACTGGGGTGGTGTGACGGAGGATAACTCCTTCGGTACCCATGAGTTTATGAATTTTGTAGAAAAGATCGGGACTGAACCTTACATTACAGGAAATGTCGGTAGTGGATCAGTAGAGGAAATGTCAAAGTGGATTGAATATATCAATTTCGATGGTGTAAGCCCGATGGCTGATCTTCGGAGAAAAAATGGACAAGAAGAGCCTTGGGGTATTAAGTACTGGGGTGTAGGTAATGAAAGCTGGGGCTGTGGTGGAAACATGACACCAGAGTACTATGCCAATGAATACAGAAGGTATGCCACTTTTGCTAGAAATTATGAAGGATCTAAACTTTATAAGATCGCAGGTGGTGCCAATGATTGGGACCTGAACTGGACAGATGTCTTGATGAAAAATATCCCTTTGAACATGATGGATGGATTATCCCTTCATTATTATACAATTGCTGGATCATGGGAAAATAAAGGCAAGGCCACAGAGTTTGACAAGCAAGAATACTTAGAAACATTAAGAAAGGCAGCTAGAGTAGATGAGTTGCTTACCAAACACAGTACGATCATGGATAAGTATGATCCAAACAAAAGGGTAGGTATCATCCTTGACGAATGGGGAACGTGGTTCCAAGTGGAGCCAGGAACTAACCCTGGATTCTTGTATCAGCAGAACACCATGAGAGATGCTCAAGTGGCAGCCATTTCACTGAATATTTTCAACAAGCACGCTGAAAGGCTTCATATGGCTAATCTTGCTCAGACTGTAAACGTCCTTCAAGCGGTTATTTTAACCAATGAAACCGACATGATTTTGACCCCAACGTACCATGTCTTTGACCTATACAAGCCGCACAAAGATGCGACTTTGCTTTCACATGATCTGAAAAGTGAGGAAGTTAGCTTCGGAAGAGAGAAAATGGAAGCTTTACATGTCTCTACTTCAAGATCTGAAGATGGCACAGTCAATATCAGCATTGCCAATATTAATCCTGACAAAAAGATTGATCTTGATGTAGTGCTAAGAGGCATTGACGCAAAATCTGTTACTGCACAATTCATCACTGCACCAGCTGTAAATTCTCATAATACATTCGAGCACAAAGATGTGGTCAAAAAGGCTGAATTCAAAGATTTCAAATTGAGCAAGGATAACTTGAAAATTGCTGTTCCAGCAAACGCTGTAATGATGGTTCGAGTAAAGTAAGTCTTATCATTGAAAAAGATTTGCTTGTTTAAATAAGGGATGAATTCAATGTCTTTACGGAATCTATTCTTTATTGTAAGCTGTCAACAGTTGACATTCCGAGCATGGTATTGCTTACGGATTGTCGACTGTTGGCATTGTTGGTTTTAAAATATTAAGCATTGGAAGAAAAATCTAACAACCATAATGAAAAGTTCAATTAGCGTATTTATAACAGCTTTGCTTGTAGTGTGTACATTTGCATGCGATCAAAGCCATGACCATGAACACCATACTGTAGGTAGTCCAGATAAACTAACTCAAGTAGCTTTTAGCATAGAATCAGGAGAGCTTTTCTATGAGATATATCATAAGCAGGAGCAAATTTTAGAACCATCAAGGTTAGGTTTGGTGTGGGAAAACTTTGATTTTTCCAATAACCTTCAGCTTACAGCTGTATCAGAAGTGTCTATTGTAAGTGATACCTACGAGCTTGTTCATGGAAAGCAGAAGTCTCACCACTATCAAGCTAACGAAAGAATCTTGACTTTGGAAAATAATGAGGGAAAAGAGCTTCAAGTGGTATTTAGCGTGTCAGACAACGGCGTAGCTTTCAAGTATGTACTTCCAGATCTTGGTGATTCAAAAGTGAAAATGCTTGAAGAATTGACCACTTATAATTTTAAGACATCTGCAAAGACTTGGATTCAGCCTATGGCTGACCCAAAGACAGGTTGGGAAAAAACTAACCCTTCTTATGAAGAGTCTTATGAGAAAGGAGTAGCTGTAGGGAGCCCATCACCAATTGCCTCTGGATGGATTTATCCAGCACTTTTCCAATCGGATGATACTTGGGTACTGATCTCGGAAGCAGGTTTAGGGGCTGATCATGCCGCTAGCAGGTTAGCAGCAGATTCTCCTAATGGTGAATACAGAATTACTTATCCTTCAGACCAAGAGAAGATTTTTGATGGAGCAGTTTTTCCCTCGGCAACCGAATCCTGGGAAAGTCCTTGGAGGGTTTTGGCAATTGGCTCATTAGAAGCTATAGTTCATTCTACCTTAGGGACAGACCTCGCAGCCCCTCAGCGCACTGATTTAGATTTCACATATGTGAAACCTGGGGCTGCTTCATGGAGTTGGGCTTTAGGGAAAGATGAGTCCATTTACTATGATATTCAAAAAAAACACATCGATTATGCATCAGAGATGAACTGGAACTACTGCCTAGTAGACGTGAATTGGGATGTAAATATTGGTTATGAAAAAATAGGAGAATTGGCACAATATGCCCAAAGCAAAGGTGTAGGTTTGATTTTGTGGTATAATTCTGCAGGTGATTGGAACTCTACTCCCTACACACCAAAGCATCAATTGTTGACTAGAGAAATGCGTACAGCGGAATTCAATAAAATCAGAGATTTGGGAGTCAAAGGTGTGAAAATTGATTTTTTTGGAGGGGATGGCCAGTCTGTGATGCAGTACTATCATGATATTTTGGAAGATGCAGCTAAGTCAAATTTGGTGGTCAACTTCCATGGGGCAACCTTACCGAGAGGTTGGCACAGAACATATCCCAACTTGGTCACTGTAGAAGCCGTCAAAGGATTTGAAATGATTACCTTTGATCAGAAGTTTGCTGATGAAGCGCCCAAGCACATGGCTATACTTCCATTTACAAGGAATGTGTATGATCCGATGGATTTTACGCCTATGGCACTTCATGAAATCCCAAATATTATAAGAAGAAGTTCCAAAGGTTTTGAATTGGCATTATCTGTATTGTTCTATTCTGGAATTCAACATTATGCCGAATCACCTGAGGGAATGGCCAAGCAATCGGAGGAGGTAAAGGATTTTCTCAGAAAGCTTCCTAATTCCTGGGAAGAGACTAAATTTATAGAAGGGTTTCCTGGAGACTATGTGGTATTAGCCAGAAGAAATGGATCCGATTGGTATATTTCAGGAATCAATGCGCTTGAAACTTCTCAATCTATCGATATAGATCTTTCCAAACTCGGGCTTTCATCCTCCAAAGGCTTTTTAATCACCGATGATGAATCTAGTGAATCATGGCGTTTTGAAGATTTGGATGAATCCTCCAATTTATCCGTAGAAATGAATCCAAATGGTGGGTTTGTAATCCATTTAACGAAATAAAAATAAGTAAAATAATGAATAATAAATATGTAATCGGACTTGATTATGGCTCGGACTCTGTCAGGGCAGTATTGGTAGATACTTCAAATGGGAACTGTCTTGCTAGCCAGGTCTACTGGTATCCAAGATGGAAAGCAGGGAAATATTGTGATCCTGTGTCCAATAGGTTTAGACAACATCCAAAAGATCATCTTGAAGGCCTAGAGGAGACGATCAAAGGTGTGCTAGCAAGTTCTGGGGTAGACAGTACATCTGTCAAAGCAATCTGTGTAGATACCACAGGCTCTTCACCTATGCCAGTAGACGAAAAAGGTCAGTCTCTGGCACTAAAACCAGGGTTTGAAGAGAATCCAAATGCTATGATGGTGCTATGGAAAGACCATACAGGAATCAAAGAAGCCGATGAAATCAATCATGTGGCTAGAACGTGGGGAGGAGAAGATTATACCAAATATGAGGGTGGAATTTACTCTTCTGAATGGTTTTGGGCAAAAATCCTTCATGTAGCTAGAGAAGATGAGGCAGTAAAAAATGCAGCCTTCTCATGGATGGAGCATTGTGATTTTATTACAGCTCAATTGATCGGAAGTACAGATCCATTGACATTCAAAAGAAGTAGGTGTGCAGCTGGTCACAAAGCGCTTTGGCATGAGTCATGGGGAGGTTTGCCACCAAAGGAGTTTTTGGGGCTGTTTGACCCTTATTTGGCAGAATTGAGAGATAGGTTATTTACAAAAACATATACTTCAGACCAAGTAGCAGGTAATTTGAGTCCCGAATGGGCAAGTCGCTTGGGGCTGTCAGAAGATACCATTGTGGCAGTAGGTACATTTGATGCCCATGCAGGAGCTGTAGGAGGGGAAATCACAGAAAACACCCTGATCAAAGTCATGGGGACATCCACATGTGATGTGATGGTAGCCTCCAGAGAAACTATTGGCGATAAGCTAGTCAAAGGAATCTGTGGACAGGTAGATGGCTCAGTGATCCCCGGGGCAATTGGATTAGAAGCTGGACAGTCTGGTTTTGGTGATGTACTTGCCTGGTTCAAAAATCTTGTTGTCAAGCCAACCATCTCCGTGATCAAGGATACTGATCATATCAGTCAAGAACAAAAAGACAATTTGATAGCTGAAATAGAAGACAGGATCATCGTTCAACTTTCAGAAGATGCATTAAATATCCCCGTTTCTGAGTCCAAGATTGTCTCCTTGGATTGGATTAATGGTAGAAGAACACCAGATGCCAATCAGTCTTTAAAAGGAGCTATCAGGAACTTGAACATGGGGTCTGATGCTGCAAGGGTGTTCAAATCCTTAGTAGAAGCTATCAGTTTTGGATCCAAGCGCATAGTGGAGCGCTTTAGAGAAGAAGGGGTACAAATAGATGCAGTAATTGGTCTAGGAGGAGTCGCCAAGAAATCCACTTTGGTGATGCAAACTTTAGCTGATGTGCTCAACATGCCGATCAAAGTAGCCACTTCTGATCAAGCACCTGCACTCGGAGCAGCCATGTATGCAGCAGTAGCAGCTGGAATTCATCCAGACACAGCATCCGCAATCAAAGCCATGAGCAACGGCTTCGATAAAGTATACGAACCAATTTCAGCTAATGTCCCAGTATATGAGAAGCTGTATGCTGAATATGTGGAATTCGGGAAGCTAGTGGAGAATGGCAATTGATTTTAGAAGGTAGTCCCGATAGCTTGGGATTAGATTGGAAAAGGGATTGTGTATTTTTATTACACATTAATTTTCTAATCTAACTGTTACCGCTAGGCAAAATCAAATAAAACATAGGACAAAGCAGTTTGCTCTAGCTGTGATTGAAGTTATTGAATTTCTAACAAATTCCGCATCAGCAAAAGTAATTTCACATCAGCTTACTAAAGCAGCTACTTTTGTAGGTGCAAATTATAGAGCTGTGTGCAGGACAATAAGTGATGATGAGTTTATTTCTAAGCTTCAAATAGCTTTAGAAGAGGCAGATGAAACTTGTTATTGGTTAGAATTAATTCAAGCGAAGTGTTGGGTTGATGTTTCAAATCAACTACAAGGAGCAAATGTGCTAAAAGCCATTTTTGTCAGTAGTCTAAAAACGATCAAAAGCAGGATTAAAAATTCGAGTAAATGATTTAAACTCCAAAATCTACAATAAACAATGTACAAAGAACTAAAACAAGCCTGTTACCAGGCGAATATGGAATTGCCGAAGTTGGACTTGGTGGTCTATACTTTTGGAAATGTGAGTGCTGTTGATAGGGCAAATGGAGTGTTTGCTATCAAGCCTAGTGGAGTGCCTTACGAGAGCTTAAAGGTTGATGATATTGTTATTGTCGACTTTGATGCCAAGGTAGTGGAGGGAAAAATGAGACCTTCATCAGATACCAAGACCCATGCGTTTTTATACAAGCACTGGGAGCATATTGGTGGGATATGTCACACGCACTCTACCTATGCAGTTGCTTGGGCACAAGCCATTATGGATGTGCCTAACTTTGGGACCACTCATGCTGATCACCTTACGGCTGACATCCCGTGTGCTCCACCTATGGCGGATCATTTGATAGAAGGGGATTATGAATACAATACTGGACAGCAGATTTTGGATTGTTTTTCAGAGAAAAACTTGAGTCCAGAAGAGGTGGAAATGATATTGGTGGGAAGCCATGGTCCTTTTGCTTGGGGAAAAGATGCCGCAAAGGCAGTCTATAATAGCAAAGTGCTTGAAGAGGTGGCAAAAATGGCTTACCTTACACTGCAAATTAACCCAAATGCTGCGAGGCTAAAAAATGCGTTGATCAAAAAACACTATGAAAGAAAGCATGGTAAGGACGCATACTACGGTCAAGGTTGCTAAAAAATAAAACACATGAAGAAATCAAATTTTAAAACAATAGCCTTATTGTTTTCAGCATTCCTGGTAGGAATGTGGAGCTGTTCAGCTCCCAAATCAGAAGAGACTTCTGAAGAAATTGAAGAAGTGAAATTTATGTCCAATGTTTCCGAAGTAAAAGTTGGAGATCAGCAGGCAAAAGTATTCCATCTAGAAAATAGTAATGGAATGGTCGTTGAGATTTCTAGCTTTGGAGGCATTGTTACCAAGCTGATTGTGCCCGATAGAGATGGCAAGTTGGAAAATGTAGTACTCGGATATGAATCTGTGGATGGGTATGATACCAATGATTACTACTTGGGAGCTACTGCAGGAAGATATGCTAATCGGATAGCCAAAGGAAAGTTTGAGCTAGATGGTACAGCCTATCAAGTGACCACAAACGATGGAAATAATCACCTACATGGCGGTACACTTGGCTTCAATCGCAAGCATTGGGATGGTACATTAGAAGAAGATGATGAAGCAATTAAAGTGAAATTAACTTATACTAGCCCTGATGGGGAAGAAGGATATCCGGGTAATTTGTCTACTACGCTAGTCTATACTTTGACTGAAGATAATAAGCTCTTGATAAGTTTTGAATCGGAGACAGATAAGCCGACTATAGTGAATCTTACACATCATGGATACTTCAACTTGAGTGCGATGAAGGAAGATATCCTAGGCCATGAGCTTTCCATCAATGCCGCAAAATACACCCCAGTAGACGGAGAATTGATCCCTACGGGTGAGCTTAAGGAAGTTAAAGACACACCGTTTGATTTTAACAAATCTACTCCAATAGGCGAAAGAATCTCAGATGTACCAGGGGGATATGACCACAATTATGTAGTCAAAGAAAAGCATGATGGTAAACTTGCCAAAATGGCTACCTTATATCATGCTGGTTCAGGTAGGATGATGGAGCTTTATGCAGATTCGCCAGCTGTACAGTTTTATTCAGGAAACTTCTTAGATGGCGCATTGACGACCAATGGTGTCACGTATTCTCAATATATGGGACTTTGTCTGGAGCCTCAGACTTTTCCAAATGCACCAAACGAGCCAAGCTTCCCTTCTGCCAGATTGAACCCTGGAGAAAAGTATGTTCATAACATTGAACTCCACTTCTCTGCGAAGTAATCTTCCATAGATACATTATTATATTTAAAGTGTGGTTTGGATAGTTTTCTTATCCAAACCACACTTGTTTTTGATCCTATAAGTTTTAAAAGAGTAGATAGTTTTATTTTTTGATATCATATGAGGTTTCCCTAGTTGATTTTGCCTTTTCTGGTTAATTTGGTCTAAAATATAATTCTAGATTATGGAAAACGATGCTTTTGACTTTTGGAAGTTTTTAGCTGGGATTGGTATATTCCTATGGGGAATGAATCTTTTGGAAGGTGCAATCAAAGAGTTAGGGGGTAAATCATTTCGAAACCTCTTACAGAAATCTACCAATACAGCTCTTAAAGGTGTGCTTATTGGTGCCTTGATTACCGCTGTACTCCAAAGTAGTTCTTTAGTAACCCTCATGGTACTCGCTTTCTTGGGAGCTGGGGTAATTAATTTAAAAAATGCGATAGGGGTGGTCTTAGGTGCTAATTTAGGGACTACTATTACAGCTTGGATAGTGGCCACATTAGGTTTCAAACTTAGTGTAGCGGCTTTTGCTTTACCATTTTTGGGTGTTGGCTGTATTTTGTATTTGTTTTTGACAAATAGGCCCATTTTAAAAAACACTGGTGCATTTGCTATTGGGTTCGGATTGTTGTTTTTAGGATTGGATTTCATGAAGACAGCTATTGAAGCAGTTGCTGAACAGATAGATTTGAGCGTATTTGCTTCTTATGGCCTTTGGGTTTTTATGATCATTGGCATAGTGGTCACTGCATTGATCCAATCCAGTTCTGCTATGATCGTCATAGTGCTTTCTGCTATGAGTTCAGGGGTTATTGATTTGACTGCTGGAGCAGTTGTGATCATAGGAGCCAATATTGGAACTACCATCACCGTCGGTTTAGGTTCAATAAAAGGAACTCCTGATAAAAAACGATTGGCTTTGGCTCACTTTTTATTCAATGCAGTGACAGGTATAATTGTGTTTATTTTTATTGAGCGTTTGATTTTTTATACAATGAAATTTTTTCATATCAGTGATCCATTGATGGAATTAGTATTGATCAATACGGTCATTAATTTGATTGGCTTGATTTTATTTTTCCCCTTTATCAGTCACTTAGAAAAATGGTTGAATTCAAAATTTGTCAAAGGAGTAAGTGATAACGTCGCTCAATACATTCATAAAGTGAGTCCAAGCATCCCTGAGGCTGCGATAGCAGCTTTGGAAAAAGAGGTTGTGTTGGCTATGCACTTGTCAGCCAGCTTTATACAAAAAGTTTGGGGTAATGGGGATAATTTCGAAAAACAAGATCCTTTATGGAAGAGGATTGTTCGAGAGCCTAAAAATCTCATGGGCGATTATCAGAAAATCAAGATGCTAGAAGATGAACTGACTGCATACCACATCATCATCCAAAAAGAAGAGTTAGATATAGACTTGGCTAACAAAGCTACCTCTTTGATGCTAGCATTGAGGTTGGTAGTGTATGCTGCAAAGGATTTTAAAGATATCATACATAATATTGAGGAGATGAAAGAAACTGGAGATTTGCATATAAAAGATTTGTATAGATCACTATCTAAATTCACACATGATGAAATTTTGAGGATGAATGAACAAATTGACCAAAAGACAAATATTGAAAGCAATACATGGATTAGTTTGCATGACAAAACTTATCAGTTGATGATTGATGACCTCTATAGGAATGCTAAAGACGGAAAATTAGCCTTGCCTTTTTCGACATTGACTAATGTAATTAAACAGACTGTCTCTGGATTAGATAATTATGGAGATGCTTTACTGCACAGAAAGTATTTGGAGACCAATGTGATAGATTTACCTTTGAGCGAGCTACACACGTAAGTGAAAGGATCAAATTATCTTCTTTGTGACTATTGTTACAAAGGCCTGAAAGGCGAATATTTAATTTTAAAAATATGAATGAAATTGAATTGAGTGCATTGAAGCAAATTTTACCAGAAATTACAGATCCTTTTTTACTAGAAGAGATGGTGAAACATGGTGGGGTCTATTATTTTGAACAAGGTAAGACGATTACTGAACCTGGACAATTTGTGAAGATGGTGCCCATAGTACTGGATGGTGCTATCAAAATCTTAAGAATGGACGAAGAAGGTAGGGAGTTGTTTTTGTATTACCTAGAACCAGGAGAAACTTGTGCACTATCCCTGACTTGTTGTTCGGCTTCTAAGCCTTCGGAGATCAAAGCAGTTGCAGAAGAGCATACCAAAATACTTGGTATTCCTGTACAACTGCATGAATTATGGGCGGATAAGTTTAAGCAATGGAAAGATTTCGTGTCCAGTACTTACCAGAGAAGGTTTCAAGAGTTGCTCGTTGCATTGGATGCTGTTGCATTCAAAAAAATGGACGAGCGACTGATGAGGTATATTGTTACCAAAATGAAGCAATTAAAAGCTAACGAATTACATACAACGCACCAAGAGATAGCTAATGAATTGAGCACCTCAAGAGAAGTTATCTCTAGACTTCTTAAGCAGCTTGAAAAGAAAAAGTGGATTGAACTTGGTCGAAATGTAATTTATGTCAGAGATGATTTTGAGGAGTTGATGGGGTGATTTTATGCCCCATAAAACTTTTTTCTCTTCATGTATTGTTTTAGACCACCCTGCCTCCTTGTTGAATCTATGTTTCTCAGAAAAAAGATTAAGGGTTGAAATTCAAAACACGTCCATCATTGAGCCTTATACTGGCGGTGGATTGACATGCTTCACCTTGGCTGAAAGTAAGGGTATGTGCGACAGATTGTGATGGGGTTCTAGAAATCTCCCATGTCTCAATCCCTGAGCTTGCAATAACAATTCCTTCATTTAGGCATTCTTTTCTGTAAACTCTAGGAGAAGTTTGTTGCATTTTTATGGTTCTGCCGGTTTTATTTCTCCCTATTAGATTACCACTACTTGAGATTGTAGAAATAGAGTCGTTAAGGTATTGAACCTGGTATTGGTAATTGCCATCGACTTTGGAGGTGTTGTCATCTTCATCTGTGATCACAAGATCTTCAAATGATTCTGATATCCTTCGAGTATTGCCAAGACCGACTACTTCTTCAAAAGTTCGTTTTCCTTCTAGCCTTTTTCCTCGAACTTTATAATCATCATATTCAAGAGCGACAAGCCCATTATCTGATTCTAATCCTGCATATGATAATTTTATAAAGCCTGTTCTTTCAATTTTTTTTGTGGTGCAGTTTTCTGTCTCAATAGCTACAAAAGTGAGCTTAACGTTCATGTCTTCTTCAGATACTTCAATAAGTGGACAGCCTAGGATTGATGTTGATCCGTTATTTTTGAAATCATCGAAACTATAAAGTGCAAAGCGTAAGCTTTCTTCAATAGCAAGGGAGATTTCAAAAATTTCATTTGCTTCTACTTGGACATCGGTTGTGATTTCTTTATCGATATCATTTGAACATGAAGATATGGTAGTAATGGTAGCGATGAAGATAAGTAGCTTTTTCATGAGTGAATTTTATAAATGCGAATTTACTTCCTTTCATAAATAAAAAAAATGATGCCAATTGTGATTTCAGTCTTTCATTTAAAGATTGTAATTGATATCTTAAGTCTTTAAACCCAATAATCGATGATGCATACAGAAGGAATGTTGAAAGAAGGCGCCCTAAAGGGCAAAACAATCATAGTCACTGGAGGAGGTACAGGATTAGGGAAGTCTATGGGCTTGTATTTTTTGAAACTTGGAGCAAATTTGGTGATTACCTCGCGAAAACTTGATGTCTTGCAAGGTACTGCAAGAGAAATGGAGAAGGAGACTGGTGGAACAGTACTAGCGGTGTCTTGTGATGTAAGAGAAATAGATCAAGTTGAATCCCTCTTTGATCAAGCAGAAGCTGCCTTTGGAAAGGTAGATGGTGTGTTGAATAATGCAGCAGGAAATTTTATTAGCCCTACCGAACGGCTCTCTACTAATGCTTTTAATACAGTCATTGATATCGTTCTCAAAGGTAGTGCAAATGTCACTATGACTGCAGGTAAAAGATGGATTCAAAATAAACAAAAGGGTACTTTCTTGAATATTGTAACCACATATGCATGGACTGGATCAGGCTACGTAGTGCCGAGTGCAGCGGCTAAGGCTGGAGTACTTGCTATGACGAGGTCACTTGCTGTAGAATGGGCAAAATACAATATCAGGTCAAATGCTATTGCTCCTGGACCATTTCCCACAGAAGGAGCTTGGAGTAGGTTGTTGCCTGGGGATTTGGTTAAGAAATTCGATCCCGCAAAGAAGGTACCAGTGGGTAGGGTTGGCGAACATCAAGAACTAGCCAATTTAGCTGCATATTTAATGTCAGATTATTCTAGCTATGTCAATGGCGAAGTGATTACGATAGATGGAGGTGAGTGGCTTCAAGGCGCTGGGGAGTTCAATAACCTAGAAGCAATTCCTCAAGAAATGTGGGATATGCTTGAAGCATCTAGAGGAAAAAAGCCATAAGCCCCAAATTGCTTTGGGGCTATTTGAAGACAAAATGGCAATTCAGCAAGCTTAGATAAATCAGATACCTTGCATTTTCAAAGCTTGCTTGTACCTACGCTTTAGCTTTCGGTCAAGCTGCCGCACCAAGTAGTTTAAATTGTAATTGGTGTCATTTGAAGATTCTTTGAAGACAGTTTCCACTATTTCATCATTAGAATTCCTTATGTTGAGTTGGATAAGAAATTGATCATTTCTTTCGCCATAGTTTTCAGTAATGTCTATAGTGACATAGAAGTTTGCCTTATCAGTCTTTGAGTCTTTCGTTACATTAAATTGTGAAAAGCTATAGTTTTGGCGAAAAGCATCCTCCAGCTTTTGGTTGAAATTATCAGTTTGCCTTTTTAGACGATCAGCTCTCCTGTTTTGGTTATACTTTCTGTGTAGATTGATGTCATCATCTCTGTCAGAAAGAAATACATATAATGTGTCATCATGCAGGTCTTGAATGTCCTCTAGCTTCATCAAACCAACTAGTGATGGGGCGCATGCATTGGTTAAAATGATAAATCCGAATATGAAAAGTCTCTTGATCATGTTTATTAAGAATTTGAATGAATGTATACCAATGAACGTGAAGATTTGTTTCTAGTTCTAAAGGATTATAATATATAAAGCCGAACAACCAAAGTGGTAGTCGTTTTTGGTTGCCATACTTGATATCCTCAGCAGTGATAAAACTATTTTTGACACCTTTGATCTGCTCAGAAGTTTTGTTTTTCCCACCTATTTCAAAAGTATATTTACGATCTACTCGAAAATCACCGTCCTATATATACTCGATAGTATGTCTATAGGAAACTTGAATGAGGAAAAATGTATCCCTTAGGTTACCCAAATCTGTATTTTTTGGAGTAAATGCATATTGAAAGTTGGTGTTTTCTAAGTAGATTTTCTCTGATTTTTGCATTTAGGTAATGCCCTTTATATCCTTATACAGGTTTTTAATTATTCCGATTGGCTATACTTTTTGTATATTCAACAAAGTTGTAAAGATTGACAAAAATTTTATACATTTAACTCTTATAGCTTTATTACATTTGAAGCGTAATTTTATACTGTGAAGTCATTGATCAAAATAGCACTCCTTATCTTCTATGTGTTTTTCAACGCAGGGTTTAGCTATTCCATGCATTTTTGTGGAGATGATTTTCAGAGAATTAATGTATTTGCAGAATACAAAACTTGCTGTGAGTCCAGTACCCCGATGCCAGGCTGTTGTGACGATGTTTCGAATTTGGAACTTCCCAATACAGATCAGCAGGTTTCTGATGTTTTATATTTCCAACCTCGGGCTTTTGAGCAGTTGATCGCTGATTTTTCATTTGAATTACCCTTAAATTTTACTGCTACAGAAGAGATAACAGCCTTTGCTGATTCCTCTCCCCCCATATTTCAAGATACGCCGATTTATATTTTTTGTCAGGTATTCCTGATTTGATTTTGTACCCTATTTAATAAGGTATAGCCTCGAAGGCACAAAGATTCAATTTCTTCTAGTTTGTAGATCCAGTTTGAAGACTTGGCAGGTTTTCAAAGCCTGACAGGTTTTGCCAAAGCGCTATCCGCTATTCCCTCATTTAAACAAAACTAATTCTAGTTTTGGAAATCTAATACCCACCAATATCTAGTCCGCCGCAGGCGGAAAAGTATCCATCAATATCTGTCTCTATCATTCAAAAGAGTTGGAGATGGATTAAGTTAAATTCAGAATTGATGTTAAATAATATCATAAAATTCTTCCTCGAAAATAAACTGGTGACCATCATCCTACTTGTCCTTGTAGTGGCTTGGGGAGTCGTGACAGCTCCTTTCAACTGGCATACCGGTTTTCTTCCTAATGACCCTGTGCCGGTCGATGCCATTCCTGACATCGGGGAAAATCAGCAAATCGTTTTTACCGACTGGATGGGACGCTCTCCGCAGGATGTGGAGGATCAGATTACTTATCCGCTGACCACATCCCTACTTGGAATGCCGGGAGTGAAATCTATCCGAAGTACTTCTATGTTCGGCTTTTCTTCTATTTACATCATTTTCGAAGATGATGTGGAATTCTATTGGAGCCGATCCAGAATTTTAGAAAAAATCAACTCCCTTCCTTCAGGATTACTTCCAGATGAGGTACAACCCAAGCTCGGACCTGATGCGACAGGTCTTGGACAGGTATATTTTTATACTTTGGAAGGCAGGGATGAAAATGGCAATCCAGTCGGAGGTTGGGACTTGCACGAACTCCGTAGTATTCAAGATTATTATGTGCGCTATGGCTTGGCTGGGACGGAAGGAGTTGCTGAGGTAGCAACCATAGGTGGGCATGTCAAGGAATACCAAGTTGACCTGGACCCTGTGGCCATGAAGGCCCACAACGTCTCCATGATGCAGGTGATGAATGCGATCAAGCAATCCAACCTCGATATCGGGGCCAATACCATGGAGATCAATCAGGTGGAGTTTATCGTCAGAGGCTTAGGTTATGTGAAGTCTCTGGAGGATATTGAAAAGGCAGTAGTGAAAACTACCAACAATGTTCCCTTGAGAATCAGGGATATTGCCAAGGTGAATATTGGGCCTGCAAGTAGGGCTGAAAGGGCTATTTTGGATAAAGGAGGTGCCGAAGCAGTAGGTGGCGTGGTAGTGGCACGCTATGGAGACAATCCTCTTCATGTAATTGATGCACTCAAAGCCAAAATTGATGAAATCACCCCGGGACTTCCGAGCAAAACGCTCGAAGATGGTACGGTCTCCAAGGTGACAATAGTACCTTTCTATGACCGTTCTGGCTTGATTAAGGAAACCCTGAATACGCTTAAGGAAGCCATCAGCTTACAGATTTTGATCACCATTATTGTGATCATGGTGATGGTGTATAACCTTCGGGCTTCGATTTTGATCTCCGCATTGTTGCCATTGGCAGTTTTGATGTGTTTTATCATGATGAAGTATGTGGGAGTGGATGCGAATATCGTTGCACTGTCAGGGATAGCCATAGCCATTGGGACCATGGTTGATTTGGGTATTATTCTGAATGAAAATATCCTTCGTCACCTAGAAGAGTCTGATGATAAAAAGTCCAAACTCCAGATCATTTATGATGCGACCACAGAGGTGAGTTCGGCGATCTTGACGGCTGTGATGACTACGATTGTCAGCTTTTTGCCCGTATTTACCCTGCAGGCAGCAGAGGGAAAATTGTTCGGGCCATTGGCTTATACCAAGACCTTTGCTTTGATCGCTGCCTTGATCTTTACTTTGGTCTTTATGCCAGCTTTTGCCCATTGGGTGTTTGGCATGAAAGTGAAGTCTAAGAATTATAAGGCGGTACTGAATATAGCGATAGCAGTTTTGGGCTTTGTGCTACTGTTTTACTTCCCTTGGGCGGGATGGGTCTTGTTGGCTTTTGCAGCCAATCATTTGATCCATCACTTTTTCCCAAAACAAACAAAAGAGGCACACTACAAAAATCAGATCGCCATGCTGATAGCAGTGGTAGCGGTGTCCGTTTTATTGGCAATTGAGTGGAGACCATTGGGTTTAACCCAATCTGTATTTGTGAATTTCCTCTTTATCAGTCTAGTAGTAGGTTTGGTTTTGGGGGTATTCGCCTTGTTTATCCACTACTATGCGCAACTGCTGAACTGGTGCTTGGAAAACGCTAAAATATTTTTACTGATCCCCTTGACAGTCATTCTTTTGGCTTTGAATATATGGTTAGGGTTTGGAAGTATTTTCGGTTTTGTGGCTACCGGTTTTGACAAATTTGGAATCAATATCCGGACCACTTCTGTATGGTCAGGGCTGACCCATACTTTTCCTGGCATGGGTAAGGAGTTTATGCCAGCCTTGAATGAAGGCTCTTTTCTCTTGATGCCAACCGCTATGCCTCACGCTGGCGTGGAGGCCAATATGCAGATTGTGAAACAGCTTGATATGTTGGTACAGGCCATTCCGGAGGTGGAAATGGTGGTTGGAAAAGCAGGCCGTGCAGAAAGCCCGCTTGACCCAGCTCCTATGTCCATGTATGAAAATATCATCAATTACAAAACCGAATACCTACAGGATGATGATGCCCGCAAACTCCGATTTGAAGTAGATCGAGAGGGAAATTATCAGCTTGAGGTTAATGGAAAAACCTGGTGGTACGACCGTCAGGATGGCGCCATTTGGGATGAAGAAAAGAATTACATGGATGAATCCCAGCGCAGGTCTGTGGCCAAAAATATTGCCAAATATTTGCTGCCAAATGAAAGACGAGGCCAGTACTTCCGTCAGTGGAGGGATGAAATCCGCACACCTGATGATATATGGAATGAAATCCAAGTGCGTACCTCCAATCTTCCTGGGGTAACTTCCGCTCCTAAACTCCAGCCTATCGAAACCCGCTTGGTGATGTTGCAGACGGGAATGCGTGCGCCCATGGGAATGAAGGTAAATGGCCCCGATTTGGAAACCATAGAGGATTTCAGCTTGAAGTTGGAGTCGGTGTTGAAAGAAGTGCCTTCCGTAAAGTCTGAGGCAGTTTTTGCAGACCGTTCTTTGGGTAAGCCGTATCTGGAGATTGATTTGGATAGAACCCAACTGGGTAGGTTTGGGCTGAACATTGCCGATGTGCAGGAATTTATCGAAGTGGCTATAGGCGGAATGGTCTTGAGTAAGACTGTGGAGGGTAGGGAGCGCTATGCTATCCGTGCCCGATATGCTCGAGAGTACAGGGATGATCCCGAAGCTTTGAAACGGATTTTGGTCAGCACGCCTACAGGTGCGCAGATACCTTTGGGGCAATTGGCAGAGATCAATTACAGACCTGGACCAATGATGATCCGTGGGGAAAACACCTTCTTGGTGGGTTATGTGCTTTTTGATAAGCGAGATGGCTTTGCTGAGGGTTCCGTGGTAGATGATGCGCGCAACTTTATCCAACAAAAAGTTGACAGAGGTGAGTTGAAAGTACCAACTGGGGTATCCTATACATTCTCCGGAAGTTACGAAAATCAGATCCGTGCTGAGAAGCGACTGGCGATCGTGATACCACTATGTTTGGCGGTGATTTTCCTAATTCTTTACCTTCAGTTTCGTTCCACAGCCATGGTCTTGATGATCTTCTCAGCCATTGCTATGGCATTTTCAGGAGGTTTTATGATGCTTTGGTTGTATGGTCAGGATTGGTTTTTTGACTTCAACTTCTTGGGGACCAACATGCGGGAACTCTTCCAAATGCGCACATTCAATCTTTCGGTGGCAGTTTGGGTGGGCTTTATCGCCCTCTTCGGTATCGCTACTGACGATGGGGTAGTGATGGGGACTTACCTGAAGCAAAGCTTTGAAAAGACCCGACCTGAGCATGTCAAAGAAATAAGGAAGGCAGTTCTTGAAGCAGGCATGAAAAGGGTTAGACCTTGCCTAATGACTACAGCAACGACCTTGCTTGCTTTGCTTCCGGTATTAACAAGTTCAGGCCGAGGCTCGGACATAATGATTCCTATGGCCATTCCTGCATTTGGGGGGATGGCGGTGGCTTTGATCTCTTTATTTATAGTGCCGGTGCTTTATGGGAAACTTAAGGAGTATGAGTTAAGGATGTAGATTTAGAGTTGATATTAATTTGTATTGTGTTGTATTTCAGGAGTTTATTTGGGTTTAGAGAAGTTGTTGGGGGTAAAAAAGATATTCATAGGTATCAGGTGTTTGTGGGTATTGTACTGGTTTTCAGGTGTTAAGTTTGAATGGTTAGCTGGTTGGTAGTTGGGAAGATGGGATAGGTAATATTAGTAGTCTTTGGTTTAAGTTAAGTTTTAATGCTATGGAAGAGAAAAGAGGATATATACAATTGGAGGATTTGGAGGTGTATAAATTGTCAAGAGAGCTGTCACGGATGGGATGGGCTATTTATAAAAAAATGGATTGGCAGACACGGAAAATAATTGGAGATCAATTTATTGAATCGACGGATTCTATTGGGGCAAATATAGCTGAGTCTTATGGTCGGGTTCATTATCTGGATAGAATCAGGTTTCTCTACAATAGCAGAGATTCTATGATTGAGGCTGTCAATCACTTTTTAAGCTTAATACTTGAAATAGAAATTATAGCAAAAGAGGAGTTTGATAACTTCAAGCAAGTGTCTGACAAACTTTCACTAAAACTCAACAACTACATTCAATCTATTTACAATTCAAAAAACGAATCGAAAAAGCTTAATACAAAGGGGGTATTCCATATTCATAAAAAGGGTTCTCTAGAGAAACGATATCAATCAATATCCAATATCCACAAATATCTAGTTCTGACCATATTTCTATGTATTTCCACCATATTTCAATTACAAAGTCAAACTTTAGAAAACTACTTAAATGAAGCAATTGAAAACAATGCGAGTTTGCAGGGTAGTTTCAAACAATATCAAGCCAGTCTTGAAAAAACAAAGCAAGTAAGTCTTGAGTCACCCCAATTGAATATTGGTGTTTTTACCAGACCGATGGAACTGTTGATGGGGAATCAGCGGGCGGAGGCTTCGGTGATGCAGATGTTTCCTTGGTTTGGGATGCTCAGGACGCAGAAAGATGAAGCTACATTAATGGCGGAAGCCAAATACGAGGAATTTAGACAGCAGCGGAATGTGCTTCTTTATCAGGTCAAGGAGACTTACTTCCAATTGCAGCAATTGCAAAACACCATTGACATCACTTCCTCAAATTTGGAAATTTTAAAATCCTTGGAGCAATTGGCCATTATCCGCTATCAGGGAGGAAGTACTTTAGAAGCTGTTTCATCTGTGTCATCAGCGGTAAGAAGACCAACACGTGGCACCCAACAGGGAAGCGGAGAAGATGGAATGGGCATGGGAGGTGGAGGTTCTTCCGCTACTACTTCAGGTCAATCCTCAGCTGCAGCTTCCATGAACAGTATGGGTTCGGGTGGAGGTTCTGGTAAACTCACGGATGTACTCCGTCTGCAAGTTCAGGTCAAAACTTTAGAATCTGATTTGGAACAGCTGGAAGTGGACAAGCTCCCATTGACAGTAAAATTCAATCAACTATTAGGCAGAGATAAAAACGAAGTTATAGCCATAGATAACCGGTTGGAAAGTCAAAAAGCTATGGGTTGGGAAGTAGAAATGCTCGAGCAAATCCTGGAAACCAATCCCATGCTGTTGATGCTGGAAAAAGAAGGTTTGGCCTATCAGAAGCAAGGTGAAATGGCCAAATTAGAAGGTAAACCCATGTTTGGGTTGGGATTGAATTACATGGTGTTTTCACCAAGGTCAGAAATGGGTGTGCCTGGCGGCATGGGAGGAATGGATTATATGCCTGCTGGTATGGGCAACAACATGATCATGCCTATGGCGAGGATTTCTATGCCGATTTACCGTAAAAAATACAAATCTATGGAAGCGGAATCCAAGCTTTACTGGGAGGCTAATGAAAGACAAAAAGAAGATCTGCAAAGAAATCTGGAAACTGAGTTTGAGATGATTCTTGCCTCCATTAAAGATGCGGATAGAAAAATCAAACTCTTAGAAGATCAAATCGAATTGACCGAGCAAACGCTAGAGTTATCCGTGACTTCATACGCAACAGAAGGTAATTCCTTCGAAGAGATCTTGAGCATCCGAAGAGAATTACTGGATTTTAGCTTGAATCTGCTGAATATCAAGATTGAAAGGGAGATTCAGTTGGCTAGGCTGGAGACATTGGTTGGAATTTGAATTGATATTGATATAAAATGATATTAATGATATTAAGATATCGGCTTTCGGTGCCGTGTCATTGATTGGATCCATGTTTAGGAGCGAATTCAATGTCTATGAATATCTATTAATAAAATGGATTAGAGGTATACTTTAAAAAAACATAATGAGCAAAAATAAGCAAATAGTAATCGTAATCCTAAGCTGCCTTTTCTTTGGGGCGGTAGCAGGATATCTGATTCGTGGGGGAAGGGAAGAGCATCCTGACCATGAGCATACGCATATTGACGAAAACGGGGTGGAATACACTTGCTCCATGCACCCTCAAATCCGTCAAAATGAACCTGGGCAATGTCCGCTTTGCGGGATGGCACTTACTCCAGTCAGCAATAAAAAGGGCGGAGAATCCAGCCCCTTTGTGTTGGAAATGACTCCCGAGGCAGTTGCTCTTTCCAACGTGCAGACAGTCAGGGTTAAATCTGGGGCTGGTACAGGGCAACTTTCCCTAACAGGAAAAATCCAAAGTAATGAACAACGTGTGAAAAGTCTTACTGCCAATTATGCGGGAAGGGTGGATCAACTGTTTATCAACTTTACCGGGCAGGAGGTCAGCAGGGGTGAAAAATTAGCTACCCTCTATTCTCCCGAACTGGTAAATGCCCAAAAGGAGCTGTTGGAAACCGCCAAAATCAAAGAGCGTCAACCAGCACTCTACCAAGCTGCTAAAGAAAAACTGAGACTTTGGAAAATTTCGGAAGAGCAGATTGCAAAGGTAGAAAGTTCGGGTGAGGTACAGTCCCAATTTGACGTCTATGCTGATGTGGCAGGTGTGGTGACAGCTAGAAATGTGTCTGTTGGTGACTTCGTCAGCAGGGGTTCTGTGCTTTTTGAAGTAGTGGACTTGAGTACGGTATGGGTGATTTTGGACGCTTACGAATCTGATCTAGGTGCTATCAAAAAAGGAGATGATTTGAGTTTCTCTGTTTCCGCTTATCCGGGAAGGGCTTTCAATGCCAAGGTGACTTACATAGATCCGGTCTTGAACCCAGATACCAGAACTGTAGGAGTCCGTGCCGAAGCAATGAATCGGAATTTTGAGTTCAAACCAGAGATGTTTGTCTCTGCCAATATCTTTACAGGTCAATCGGGTCAGTCAGGTTTGATAATTCCCAAGACAGCAATACTTTGGACAGGGCCTAGATCGGTGGTCTATGCGCAGGTAGGGGATAAGGAAGCTCCGGCATTCGAGATGCGTGAGGTAGAATTGGGGGCAAGGGTAGGGGAAGACTACTTGGTTTTGTCAGGAGTAGAAGAAGGTGATCAAGTGGTTAGTAATGGGGTTTTTGCCATTGATGCAGCGGCCCAGTTGAGTGGAAATTATAGCATGATGACAAGACCGGAAGTGAAGACTTTGGATACACCTGAGGAATTTAGAAAACAGCTCACCGCTTTCGTTCAAATCTATTTTCCTATCAAAGATGCCTTGGTCAAATCTGATGCGGATGCTACCCAAAAGACAATCAGTCCTGCCAAAGCCAGTTTGGCCAAAGTAGATATGAATCTTTTGGAAGGAAAGGCCCATGACATTTGGATGGATCTATTGAGACCTATGCAGAACAGTCTGGATAAAATCACACAGACTTCAGATGTGGAGGAACAAAGGAAGCATTTCGAGACCTTATCCGATAACCTGATTGAAGCAGTGGAATACTTTGGTGTAGTGGGTAAAACCACCTACCGTCAGTATTGTCCCATGGCCTTCAAAGACCAGGGAGCCTATTGGTTGAGCTCAGAAAAGGAAATCAGAAATCCATATTTTGGGGACACAATGCTGACTTGTGGAGAGGTCAAGGAAACTTATCAGCCGGGTAAGAGAGTCTCTTTATCATCTGGCAATCAGCCGGAGGTACAGGTGGGACATAAACATTAAACTGATGTTAGTTGATAATGAGTTGATATTGAGATATTAGTCCCTAGATTGTCGGGATGTCTTCATTATATAGAGGTATATTGGTTTGGGATATTCATGTTTGCCTTGGAATCGAGTCTTTTAAAAGAAGCGGTTTTAGGCTTCTTTGTCTAAAGATTCAAATCTTTGGTTTACTGAGTACTATTGGTCAACATCAATGAATATCTTAATTTAAAAAATCAAATTTTAAAATATAAAAGCTAAAAATTACCTGATCATCTTACTCTTAATGATTATCTTTTCATGCACCTCCAACAAGACTGAGGAGAAGCAAGTAGCAAAAGATGAACATGCCCATCATGACCACAGTGTCCATGCAGGAGCATCTAATTCCAAAAGCCCAAGGACTGCCGCTATGGCCATTATTGGTTCCAACCATATGCACATAGACTATGCTGCTCCCAGTGTAAGAGGAAGGAAGGTTTTCGGTGGGCTCGTGGCCTATGATGAAGTTTGGGTGACTGGGGCACATTCGGCCACAAGTATTTCTTTCAATGAAGATCTTGAGATCGAGGGGGAAGTGTTTCCTGCTGGAAAATATGCGTTATTTACTATTCCTGGTAAAGAAAGCTGGACGGTTATACTTAATACTAATTTTGAACAACATCTAGCTGATGATTATGATGAAGCTAAGGATGTGGCAAGGTTCACCATTCCATTGCATGTATTGGATAATTCCGTAGAACAACTGAAATTTGAAGTGGTAAGCAAAGAAGGGAATCAAGGAGAAATAATATTCAATTGGGCTGACAGGGGATTTGTATTGAATGTGAGATTAGTTAATTAATCAACATTCTCTAAATTCTGTTGATTTAAGGAACTCGATGAGTGGATACTTTCTTGTAATGCATTATCGAGTTTCTGAGCTTCTTCTTTTAGTATCGAAATTAGCTCAGGAATCTCCTCTGGATTATTTTGAGGTTGGATTACCTCTAATATTCCGATGATATTTGCAAGCTTTGCACGCATAAGGTGAGATTGGTTGAAAGTAAGCTTTTTTAGGAACTCACTTTGTTGTTCAAGAATGCTATTAGACTTCTTTTTTTTGATAGCTTTCTTTTTGTCTTTGTTTGATATAATATCATGTCCAAAACCTATCATTTTAATTTGCGTGTTGGGTGAGTTAAACAATTGAAACTCCCAGCGAGTCCGTTTAAATTCTCCCTCAGCTATTCCTTTGATTCTTAACTCCATAGTGAAAGACTCTTCGTTTTCAACTAGGGCTATTTCTGTTCTTTTTTGGAACAAAATATAATCATTGGCATGAAGCATATTTTGTATACTTTCCTGAAATAAGGTGTTTTGATCAAGGGAAATTTGCCTTTTAAACTTTTTGTTGGCATCTATGATGACACCACGTTCACCTATTTTTAAATGATAGAAATAGTTGGATTCAATAATTGGTCTTTTTTCAGTAGCTTTCATTTCGGTGATGGATAGCAGTCACAAAGTTAACGAATAAAAGCATGATAATATTTAAAAAGCAAAAAATATTATTCAAGATGCAAAAAACTATATTTAACATTCTTTTTACAGCTTTTTGAATTAGTTTGAATTATGATTGGAATATGCTGACTGGATATTAAATGTGCTTTTATGGTATTTATCTTATGTTTTTTGGTGAAATACCTATTTTATGGTTTTTTGAATTGGAGTGGTTTTTCCAATTTTTCACTTAGCAAAAACCAGAAATAGACTTCTGGTAGTGTTTATCATAAAAATCCAATCAATTGATGATAGTAGCTTTCTGTAAAATCCGACTATTCTAAAAAAGAAAAGCCTCTGCAAGAGACAAGCTTGACTTGTTCTATATTTGCAGAGGCTAATTATGATTATATTTTAAAGGATTATGGTCTTAATTTAAGCATCTTTTCCTTCAAAGTTGTCTTCATCATCTTCTTCGTATTGAGAAAATTCAGGTGTCTCATCTGCTTCGTTGTCAGCTTCAAACACTTCGTCTTCATTTGTAGCGTCTGCGGGTCTATTTGCTGCCCTAGCTTCATCTCTTCTGTCTTGATCAGCCTTAACTTCGCTTAGAGGTTTGAGATTTGAAGGTGGTGGTGGAAGAAGTTCTTCATCATCTCTTTCATACGGAAAAACCTCTACTATTGGGCTTTCGGTAATATCTGGAACACGGAAAGTGACAAGCATATTATTTAAGCTTTCAAAAATCCGCTCATAGGCTTCCTTTACATCATGGGCTGTGACAAGCATGAACTGGGTAACTTTCTTTTCTTTTCCACTATCTGCATCAGTTATGATGTATGTGATTTTACATTTGTGCCAAATGTCAATATCCTCATATGGAAACACATCTACAATATTACTTTTGCTGATATTTGTAACTTGGAAGTCTCCTCGGATTACTGACCCGAGCAAGTCGTATATTCTTGCTTCTGCCTCGGTAAAAGACACTGCATCCACTAAGTATTGCTCGGATACGTTTTTCAATAGGCCTTCCTCATTCTCCTTGGCATACTTTACTTTACACAGGAACCAAACTCTCATATTTAAAATAATTTTTGTGCTTGCGAAGGTAAGATTAATTGTCAAAAGCAACAATTCAATCGTTATGAAAAGAAAGATTATTTATCTTAGGTCAACTTGTCTGGATCTTCTTGTCCTTCTCGTAATATTTCTCGTATATTCCATTCGAATATGTTAGAAAAAATCCAATATAGCTTTCCAGTTCAGCTTTTACTTCTCCATTTGAAAAAGAATCTTGCATTGATTTTTCTATGGGTGTTACTAACGCTGATTATCACTCAAAACTTTGGGACTGTATTGGGAATTCCATATTTATTTCTTGATCCAGAGTATTTGAATGTGGTCAATTGGAGAGGCTTTTTTCTGATGGGCATTGCATTTGCGATTTTCACCATGTCTTTTCATATGACGACATATATCTTAGATGGTGCTAAATTCAAGTTTTTGGCTGTAGTATCTAGACCATTTATTCAGTTTTGCGTCAACAATGCGCTGATTCCATTGATTTTTTACTTGATCTACATCTACTCTTTTATGAGTTTTCAATTTGATAATGATCCAGATGATTATTGGAGCGTTTTCAATCTTCTGTTTGGGTTTTTAGGCGGTACTTTTTTAAGTTACACTTTGATTTTTGTGTATTTTGGCTTTACAAATAAGGATGCATTTTTGTTGTTTGCGGACTCTGTCGAGAAGAGGTTGAAAAAAAATCCGATTACCAGAGCAAACATGCTCAAGCGAATCAAAGAAAGTAAAGAGTCTAAATACAAGGTGCTTGATTACCTTGATTTTAGGATGAAAATTCGATTTGTAAATAGTGATTTGTCCAAGTTCAAACAGTATCAACTACTTCGTGTTTTTGACCAAAATCACCTGAATTTGTTTATCATCCAATCTATCCTGATAAGTTTAATTCTATTATTAGGGTTTTTTCAAGAATATCCTGTTCTCCAAATTCCAGCAGCTACAAGCGCTACATTGCTGTTTTCGATCGTAACGATGCTCGTGGGGGCAATAGCATTTTGGTTGAGAGATTATTCCACACCGCTTTTGCTTGGGATTTTGATTTTATTTAATGCATTTTCTAATATTCCGCTCTTCAATCGACCTCATACTGCCGTGGGCTTGGATTATGAAGCATCTCCTGCCTCATACAAGCTGGAAAAGCTGGACGCTATCCTTCATCCGGACACGGTGTCCAAGGATAAAATGCAAACCATAAAGATTTTGAACAATTGGAAAGGGAAATTTCCTCCAAACTCCAAGCCAAGAATGATCCTAATCACTACGAGTGGTGGAGGTCAAAGGGCTGCACTATGGACCATGAATGTGCTACAACAAGTGCAGGCTCATTCTGATGGGCAGGCTTTTAAGCATACTCAACTCATCACAGGGGCTTCTGGAGGGATTGTTGGAGCCGCTTTTTTTAGGGAACTTTATCTGCGCTATCAGCAGGGTGATATTCCTAACCTCTTGGATAAAATATACTTGGACCAAATCTCGGCGGACAACCTGAATCCTATCATTTTCACTTTGATGGTGAATGATCTTTTTATCAGGAGTCAATATCATGAATATAATGGACGAAGGTATTTGAAGGACAGAGGTTTTTCTTTTGAGAAGCAATTCAATACCAACACAAAGGGCTTTTTGGATAAATCATTAAAAGATTATGCTGATCCGGAATTCAAAAGTTTGATTCCTATGCTTCCTGTGACTCCATTGATTATCAATGATGGTAGAAAACTGTTCATTTCCCCTAATAGCATGTCGTATATGGGAGTGTCTGTGTCTAGCGTTGGCTCATATAATGAGAAAAGTCAAAGTATAGATTTTAGGCGCTTTTTTGCAGGTCAAGATGCTGATAATTTACATTTTATAAGTGCCTTAAGGATGGGGGCTACTTTTCCTTTTATCACACCAAATATTCAACTCCCTTCTGATCCACAGATGGATGTGATGGACTCTGGATTGTCAGATAACTTTGGGATGCAAGACGCCTTGCGGTTCTTACATATATTTCAAGAATGGATCAAAGAGAATACCTCAGGTGTTACTTTAATTACCATAAGGGATTCTGAAAAATCTTCTGAAATCGAACCCAAGCTTCAGCCTAGAGTTTTTGAAAAATTGATAACACCACTTAAAAACATTTATATCAATTGGGATAATGTACAGACACTAGACAATGAAGTTCTGTATTATAAACATAAAGAATGGCTTCCATTTGATCTTGATAGGATAGAGTTTGAGTATTCTACTAGTCAGTTTATAAGAGATAGGGGATTGGTAGATCAAGAAGGTGGTGCTGCACAACAAGAGCGAGAAATTCAACGTGCTTCACTCAATTGGAGGTTGACTAGTAGGGAAAAAAAATCAATACTTGAAGCAATAGATAGTCCTCACAATAGAGAGGCATTAAAAAAAGTAGCTAGGATAAATTACCTAGCTACTGAGGAGTGAATCAAATGATTTCGACTTCTTCTTCAAAATTTTCCAAAGCCTCTGGGGTTCCTACCACATATACTACATCCCCAAGTTTGAGCTTTTCATTTCCAGTGATTTCAGAAATGGTTTTGCTCCCTTTTTTAATCGCTACGATATTTACACCAAACTTTTCTCTAATTTTTGCCTCTCTTATGGTCTTATCTAAGATCTGACTATTATCTTTTTCAATTTTTAAGCTGACAAAATTGATGTGAGGGAGGTCTATTTTGAATTTCGAACCCCCTTCTGGACTCAATGAGCGAAACATTTCATAGTTGTCTGAACGTACTTTCAATGTAAATTCATCAATGTCATGTTTAGGGATGAGGTATTTGCTTAGTACCCTAGTGAAAATCTCAATCGATGTTTCAAATTCTTCAGGTATCACTTCGTTTGCTCCCAAATTTATATTTGCCTCCATTTCTCCGAGATACCTTGTTCGCACGATAATGTATGGGTTCTGGGTGATATGGCGAATGGACGAGATGATGTTTTTTGTAGCTTCGGGGTTAGATATGGCTATCACAGCTACTCTTGCTTTATGAATGTAAACATGCTCAAGCACAGCCTCATTGGCAGCATCTCCGAAGATGATAGGCTCTCCTTTACTTGCTTCTTCTCTTACCGTTTCTGGATTAGTTTCTATGATGGTGTAAGGGATATTCGCAGATTTTGCAGCCTTGGAAAGATTTCTTCCATTGAGACCATAGCCTATGATTACCAAGTGATCTTTTAAACTTTCTTCATCTAGACTGATATTCTGAATTTCATCAGATTTATTCAGCCTGCTTGCGAACCTATTTGGAAGTGGGAGATTCAATACACCACAAGCTAGATTTTCCCTTTTCTTAAGGACAAAAGGAGTCACTGTCATGGTCAAGATGGAAATAGCGAGAAAGTATTGATAAGTTTCTGGGTCTAATAATTCATATTTCACGCCTTCTTTAGCCAAGAGTAGTGAGAATTCACCGACTTGGAATATTGAAAAGGCAACCATAAAAGCTTCTTTATACCCCTGACCTATCGCTTTGACCGAAAGTACCACCATGAGGAACTTTACGCCAAAAGTAAGTAAGGTCAATGCAAGGATGATTACTATATGTTCCCAAAGGAATGTGATGTCAAACAACATCCCTACTGAGACAAAGAAAAAGCTCAAGAAGATCTCTCTAAAAGGAAGGATTTTGCCTGTCGCATGGTGACTATAGTCTGATTCACTGATGATCAGCCCTGCCAAAAATGCGCCTAAACCTAATGAAAGTCCTAAAAGAGAGGTTAAGTAAGCTACTGCAAAGCAGGTTAATATGATGCAGAGTAAAAACAATTCCTCGTTTCTTGTTTTCGTGATGCGAAAAAGCAATTGAGGCATGATGTATTTGGCGCTTATGATGGTGAATACAATTACCACTGCACCTTTAATGGCCATATACAACAAGGAAAGGGCTATATTATCAGACTCTCCAGCCAGCATTGGTGTAAATAGCATCAAAGGAACAATGATGATATCTTGAAATATCAAGATTGCTAGTGTTGTTCTTCCTGGAATGGTATTGACTTGCCCTGACTCTTGTAGCATTTTGAGTACTATCGCCGTACTACTCAAGGCAAAAAGAAATCCAAAAAACACTGCCACATTCCAATCAAAGCCAAAACTATATGTTAAAAGTGTAGTCGCTGCAATGGTCAATACCACTTGAAGTGATCCACCTATAAAAACAGCTTTCTTGATTGATAAAAGGCTTTTTAAGGAAAATTCCATACCTATCACAAACAGTAGTAGGATCACACCTACTTCAGACAATACTTCTACAGCAGTAGAAGCATTCACTAAAGAAAGCCCGTAAGGTCCCGCCAAAGCTCCAGTAAAAAGAAATCCAATGATAGTAGGGACTTTGAGCCTCATAAAGAGGAGAATTACCAAAGTGGCTAATCCAAAAATGACAACGATATCAGAAAGTAAAGGGATTTCAGCACTCGCTATAATCAAGTTATTCATAAAAAAAGGTCGTAATTAAATAGTTGTAATAATTCTTTAACCCTCGAAAATACAATATTTATGCTGATTTTCCGAATACTAGAAAGATTTGAGTTTTTTCTTTAATGGTGATTTTACAGTTTTTAGGCTTCTTTTTGCTTCGTTTCCTTTGCCTTCGCATCTCTCAAATACAACTGTTATTTGAATTCTTATAAATCAAACCACTCCCTTGTTTTGTGTCCCCACAAAACAAACTCCAATATACTCTATGTCCTCAAAGAGCAATTTTTAGAAATCTACCTCATTGCAGTGTGATCTATAGAATATCAATAGGCAAAGCCCACCTTTTTATAAATGAAATGCATCAACCATGCTGGGCCAATCAAAAGAAATTGAATGTCTTTCAAGAATGAGGGCTTTTTGCCTTCAATTTTATGTCCATAAAATTGAAAAACCCATGCTAGGATAAAAATCCCTATAGATATACTCCATAGTGGAATTGGAGACACCAAGTAGATCAAGTTTGCTACAGCCAAACATAGCGCAGAGAAAAAGAACATTCCTAGTGCCAAAGGTGGTGAAATGGTAAGGTAATATACTAAAACTATAGCTAAGACAATTGTCGCCCAGTTTGCGAAGTTTTGTAGAAATGGGAGGTATTCTTCAATGAGTCCTGAAGGAATGCTGAAAATCAGTCCTACTATGCTGAAAAAAATAGCTGGAACACAAATCCAATGTATAGTTTTGTTAGTTTCATTTTGATGACTTAGTCCATATTCATTCAATAAGATGTCTATTTTTCTCATGATAGTGCTTTGTAGATTGCCATTCTTTTGGAAAATCATTCTTAATTTAATAAATAGTAATGATAAAATATCTAAACAACTAGGATAAATATGTGGAGCTACTGGGAAAAAGCGTATTTGGTAAACTATGATTTGATCATCATAGGTGGTGGCATAGTGGGTATGTCTACAGCGATCTGGTACAAAGAACAATATCCTGAATCGGCTGTTTTGATATTGGAAAGAGGTTTACTTCCAAGCGGCGCAAGTACAAAAAATGCAGGTTTTGCATGTTTTGGAAGCTTGACAGAGTTTGTTGATGATTTGAAAATAATGAGTGAAAGTGAAGTTCAAACACTGGTTAGAAGACGGTATGACGGTCTTTGTGCAATGAGATCATACTTTGGGGATAGCCGTATAGGATATAATCCTTCAGGAGGATTCGAACTCATTTGCCAAGGTGAAGAGGCTGTTCTAGACCAAATACCCAAAGTTAACAAACTTCTCAAACCCATATTTACCGAAGATGTTTTTGAAGTATTGGATGATATTGAAGACTTGGGGTTTGGAGAGCGAGTGGTGAAAATAGTGAAAAATAAGTTCGAGGGTGAACTAGAGACTGGGAAGTATATGGCTTCATTGATGAATACTTGCCAAATTAAAGACATTAGAATCATCACTGGTGCAGAAGTTATTGAAGTTGAACCAGAAGTTTTGGTGAAAGACCCACTCGGAGCATCTCCGAAAGTATTTTCAGCAAAAAAAGTGGCTGTTTGTACCAATGCTTTTACAAAAAGGTTTTTGCCAGCACTAGATATTCAACCCGGTAGAGGAATGATAATGGTGAGTGATGAACTTGCTGGCCAAATACCATGGTCTGGATCTTTTCACTATAATAAAGGGTACGTTTATTTCCGGAAAGTTGGTCAAAACAGGATACTCATAGGTGGTGGGCGCAATGTAGATTTTGAGGGAGAGCGTACTACTACATTTGGAATCAACCCAAAAATCAAAACTTACCTACAAGAACTGGTGCAGCAATTGATCTTACCAAATCAGGATTTTAACATGGAGTTCGAGTGGTCAGGAATAATGGCATTTGGAAAAACAAAAGAACCAGTAGTTAGGAAAGTTTCAGATAAGTTGAGCGTAGCTGTTCGTCTGGGTGGAATGGGAGTGGCTTTAGGTTGGGAGTTGGGAAGGCAGCTGGCAGAGAGTTTTAGTGAATGATATTTTCCAAAATTTTGTTAATTTCAAACTTTATATGAATTCCAAAAAATATTGAATGGTAAAGATGCGTAAAGAACCTGGTCTTTTAGAGGCTTTGGTACCGATTTTATTTTTGATCATACTACTCGTAATCAATATTAGTATTTTCGGCACAGATGGGTTGGATGGATCCAATCAGATTGTATTGATTATTTCTTCTGCGGTTGCAGCTTTGATTGCAGTGTTCAGGTTGAATATCAAATGGGAAATACTACAAGATGGTATTGTAAAGAGTATTAGCTCTGCGATGTCAAGTATATTGATTTTGTTGTTGATAGGAGCACTGGCGGGGACTTGGATGCTAAGTGGAATAGTGCCAGCAATGATTTATTATGGGCTTCAGGTATTGAATCCTACCATATTCTTGATAGCGGCTTGCATCGTTAGTGCTATAGTATCTATAGCTACTGGGAGTAGCTGGACTACGGTAGCCACAGTTGGAGTGGCACTTTTGGGAATAGGCAAAGCACTTGGATTTAGTGAAGGGATTATTGCTGGAGCGATTATTTCTGGTGCTTATTTTGGAGATAAGATGTCTCCACTTTCAGATACTACGAATTTAGCTCCGGCCATGGCAGGGACTGATTTGTTTACCCATATCAAGCACATGACCAAGACCACGGTTCCGTCGATCTTGATTACTTTGGTGATTTTTGGAGTGATTGGTTTTACCTCAGGAGCAGAGGGCTCGGTAGAGCAAGTAAAAGGTATTTCGAGTGTGATTTCAGAAAAATTTAATATTAATGGCTGGCTTTTTATTGTGCCAGCTGTGGTATTGGTTATGATCGTAAAAAAAGTGCCAGCAGTGCCAGCCTTATTGGCAGGAGCACTTTTGGGAGGATTGTTTGCAGTGATATTTCAGCCACAGATCATTTATTTGATCGCAAGTGAGGAGTCATCCAATTATGCCTACAGCAGTTTTAAAGCTGTAATGATGGCCTTGTATGGGGAGATCAGTGTAGTGACATCCAATGAAGTAGTCAACGAGCTGCTAGTTACGGGAGGAATGGCAGGTATGTTAAATACCATTTGGCTTATCATATGTGCAATGATCTTCGGGGGGATTATGGAAGAGAGTAAAATGCTTGCAGTATTGGCAGAAGCAGTGATTAGAAAAGTACATTCTATTGGTTCATTGGTAGCATCAACAGCCGCTACATGTATGTTTTTCAACGTGACGACATCGGATCAGTATTTGGCTATTTTAGTTCCAGGCAGAATGTATGCCGATATTTACAGAAAAAGAGGCTTGAAGCCAGAGAACCTTAGCCGAACATTGGAGGATAGTGCCACGGTGACTTCTGTACTCGTACCTTGGAATACCTGTGGGGCCACGCAAGCCTCCGTACTGGGGGTTGCCACACTTACTTATGCACCTTATTGTTTTTTCAATATTATCAGTCCATTTATGACGATCATGTATGGATACTTCAAGCTAGGGATCAATTTCTACAATGAAGAAGAAATGGAGGAAATCAAAAAAGAATTCAAAGCATGATTCAAAAAAGCATAACCAAGGAAGAGGTTAATGGTTTGCCTTTAGGGCAGTTCGATGGTGAAATAGTTTTAGTAGATACCTTAGCGTTGATTGAAGAAGCTGTAGAGGATCTTTCTACCTATGATTATATTGGTTTTGATACAGAGACTAAGCCAGCTTTTAAAAAAGGAGTTCATCACCATGTAGCTTTACTGCAATTGGCGACACCAAATGTTGCCTATCTGTTTAGATTGAATGAAATCAGCTTGCCTAGTCCAGTGCAACAAATTATGGAAGATTCTAACATCTTAAAGGTTGGTGCAGCAGTACTTGATGATCTTCGAGCTTTAAAGAAGCTATCACCTAGTTTTAAACCTGCTGGATTCTTTGACCTCAACGATGAGCTGAAAAAAGTAGGGTTTGAAAATATTGGTGTAAGAAACCTTGCCGCTATGGTACTTCATTTTAGAGTTTCTAAATCAGAGCAAGTATCCAATTGGGAAGCACCTGAGCTTACTGATAAGCAGCAATTGTACGCCGCCACAGATGCTTGGGTTTGTCTAGAAATATATAAGAAGCTTCAGTTTGGTGGGTACTTAGATGAGCTTTTCAATCGATGATTTGTACTTGATCTAAGTCAGTAATCCTACTTTCGAATACATCCACAAGTGTTTTTCTTACATTTAGTGTTATAAGGCAGGTGTTATCAAATTGTTGGTTTAATATCTCTAAGTCCATATCCTTGATGAGTTTCATCACGTCATTCATGGCAAGATAATCGAACTTTAGCTGAAATTTTGATTTGACAATTTCCTCTATGATGTTATTGTTTTCTAAGGCTTCAGCAGCAGCAGTTTTATAAGCCGCTATCAAACCTCCCACCCCTAGTTTTGTCCCTCCAAAATACCTCACCACGACAACAAGTGTGTTTGTTAGTTGATTAGATCGTATTTGACCTAGGATGGGATCTCCAGCCGAGTGATTGGGTTCGCCATCATCATTTGCTCTAAACCTATCCTGCTCTGCGCCTAAGATATATGCGTAGCAGTGATGCCTGGCGTCGTAGTACTTTTTTCTCAACTCATCCAAATGATCTCTAATATCTTCTTCATCTGCTACGGGAAAAGCAAAAGAGATGAATTTGCTGCCTTTTTCTTTATATAGGCCTTCGGATATGCCAGATACTGTGAGGTATGTGTCTTCCATGTTTATTTTCAGGTTCTCAAAATTAATAAAATAGCAATCTTCATAGTCCTTAAGTGTGAATTTTTCTCTTAATTTTGAAGATCTATGAGTGATTTTACTTTCCCTAGGCTGCTTCACTTTGATGGTCAAAACCGTTTAGATGGTCATATCCGGTTTTTGAGTACAGGAGAAGATTTTGATTTTGACGTCAAGAGGGTCTTTTGGATTAGTGGAGTGCCAGAAAATGCTGTCAGAGGAGTTCATGCCCATAAAAAAGAAGAACAACTTTTGGTGGCAATATCAGGCACATTGATTATAGATTTGGAAGATAAAAGTGGGATAAAATCCAAGTTTGTACTAGACGAACCTTCCAAAGGCTTATTCATTCCGGCAATGCATTGGTCTTCTGTGGAGTTTGCCCATGATGCTATTCTTTTGGGTCTGGGAAATATGCCATTCGATGAAGAAGACTATATCAGAGATAAAGATGCATTTGATCAAGCTTGAAGAAAAGTGGGATAAAAACACCTCATTTACTTTGAATGAAGTAAATGAGGTGAGGCATGATTATTTTTTACAATCCTTCAAAACAGTTGAAACCAAGCACCTACTTCAGGCTTGTATAATCAAAAAGGGCAACCGCATAGCCTTGATCACTTTTTCAATTAATGATGAAGGAGAGGCTTTTTCATTACCACAGACTCCTTTTGGTGGCTTGTGGGTTGATGGGAAAATTGACTCGGATAGTTTGCTCGGATTTATTACATTTTTTTCAACAAGCTTGAAAGAGCTGGGATTTTCTAAGATTACAATCGTGCAAGCACCCAGGGCATATGGGGATTCCTCTGGGTTATTTACTTATCTTTTATTCAAGTCTGATTTTCAGTTACAAAGAGTGCTTTGTCATCAGTTGATGAAAGGGAGAAAGCAGATAAAGAAATGGATAGAAGGGAATTTTCCCCAATTGATCAAAAAGGCTAAAGAGAATAAGTATAATGTGAGCATGGGAAATGTTCAAAGTTTTTCTTTTTTGGATGAAATCGCTTCGTGGAAAGAGGATAGAGGGCATATACCTCATAAGGATTTGGATAGGTTAATCTTTCAAGTTTCCAATTTTCCTGAGCGTTATTTTGTGATTACCATTATCCAAGAAGGGAAGGCTGTCGCACACGCCTTGGCAGTAAAGCTAACCCATGATGCTTTGTATTATTTCTATTCAGCAATCAATCCAAAAAATCAACAAAACCTGACGGGGAAACTATTGATAGCTAGTTTGATTAAGCTGGCAAATGAGCAGAAAGTTAGTTTACTAGATTTTGGGTCATCTGAAGTTACCGAACAGATCAATCATAAGTTGATGTACTTCAAGGGGACATATGCTGAAACCTTTGATAATAGAGAAACTTGGGTCAAAGAATTGTGATATGATTGATCTTTCTCTAGTTTCTATAGTTTGCACTGTTTTCAATCAAGAAGAATACGTAAAGGCAGCACTCGACTCGGTGGTCAATCAAGGGTATGAGAATTTTGAATTGATCATACTTGACAATGGAAGTCAAGATGGCTCAGTTGCTGTTATTAAAAGTTGGCTGGAGCAACATCAATCTTACAGAATCACTTTTATCTCATTAGATTCTACCATTGGTTATTGTAAAGCTTTCAATATAGGACTGGAAAGGTGCAAAGGAGCATATGTTATTGACCTTTCTGGAGATGATTTAATTTGTGAAGGGCATTTGGAAAAAAGTATTCAACTTTTGCAAGGAAGGAGTGGTGTTGGATTTAGTTTTTCAAATTTGACTTTGTTTGATGATGCTGGGAAACTTTATCCATATTATAGTCTTGAAGAAATGAAGAAGATGAAATTGTCTGTTGAGCAAGGTGATTTGTATACAGCTGTAATAGCTGGCAACCCCATTTCGGCTTCGACAGCGGTATTTGATTTGGAAATACTTAAGGGGATAGGTGGGTATGATGAGTCTCTCTCCTATGAGGATTTTGATGTACTAGTAAGGTTGACCAGATCACATAAGGCGCTGTTTTCTGATCATATTGGTATACAAAAGCGCATCCATACTAATTCGTATTCACAACGACAGTACATGCCAAGATACTCCAAAATGTTGCCTTCTACCGTCAAGGTTTGTCAAAAAATTAAAGCACTCAACCAAACAGGGGCTGAAGATGAAGCATTGATCAGAAGGGTTTCATATGAGCTGAAGCATGCTTTTATGTCAGCTAATTTTGAAGCCGCAGCTGATCTATTGAGCTTGTTGCAATCTTTGTCTCCAAATAGTTTACTGGCCAAAGTAATGCCTCATGCCATTGGTTATAGGATAGATGTGTCATTTTTTTACCCTACGATAACCTCAATTAGGTCTTGGGTGTCAAAGTACTTTTGAGCTACACGCTGTACATCCTCAGCTGTGAATTCTCTAATATAGGCTAGTTTTTTAGCATAAAAGTCCATATCTAATCCTGCGTGATGCACAGTCTTGAACTTATTGATTAATTCAAATGGACTACTAAATGTAGAAAGGAAATTGCCAATCATGTAGTTTCTTACTAACTCAATCTCTTCTTCAGGAACCAAGTTGGTTTTTAACAAATCGATCTCTTTGTATATCTCCTCTATCACTTCATGGATATAAGCTTTTTGTACATCAGCCATGATCACCCAGTAATCCGCTTGCTTCAAAGATCCTATGGTGCTGTAAATCCCATAAGTATGTCCTTTGTCTTCACGTATGTTCTTTATCAATCTTGAACCAAAATACCCGCCCAATATTGTGTTGAAAATGGTGATAGGGAAATAATCTGGATGTGTTTTAGCAAGCAAATGGAAGCCTATTCTTAAAGAAGATTGAACAGCCTCTTCTCTCAATTCATATTGTCTTTCTTGAGGCTTATTTTCAAAATTTAGTATTTCTTTTTCTGTAAAAGTCACATTTAATTTCCCCAAGGTTTCTGTAATCAATTCAAGCTCAAAAGCACCGAGGTTTCCTGTTAGAAATATTTCTGGATTAACCAGAAGAGACTCTTTGTAGTATTGAATAAGGTCTTGCCTTTGTACATCAGCTACATCAGATTCATCGGCAATCTGGCCATAAGGATGGTCGGCACCAAAAAGCTGTTGTCTAAATTGCTGACTTGCACTTACAGATGTCTTTTCTTTCTGAATGCTTATGTTAAGTGCTTTTTGAGATTTTCTTTTGGCTAATTCTTTTTCGGGAAAAATGGCATCAGTAAGCAATGAGCTAAAGATTGGGAGAACTTTAGAGAAATGCTTCTTGGTAGTGAGTAATGAAATGCTATTGTGCTCGAAACCAGAAGAAACATCTACCTCACTTGCGAAGAAATCAAAAAAGTCATCGATTTCACTTGCGGTCATTCCACGAGTCCCCTCCATGATCATGTGAAGAGTGAAAAATGAGGTTAACTTTTTGTCGCTACTTGAATGAGCAAGCTGGGCATCTGTGCAGATTTCTAATCTACATGCATCTATTTCAGGAGTTGGTATAAAATACAAATGGACTCCGTTTGCCAGAGTCCTTTTGATTGGTGAAGGAAGATTGATGTCCTGTGGTATCTGAAAGTCAGGAGATTTACTTCTGTCTAATATCATCTGTTGAATATGTTGTAAGCTAGTGAAAATCTTAAAGTTTCTGCAAGTGGATGATTTTGCTCCATAGGTACTAGATAGGAGAAGTCGAAGCCTAGCATCTTATAGTTGAATCCTACGCCCATGGTAAAATACCTTCTTCCGCCTTTGTTGATGTTTTCATGGAAATAACCTGTCCTCAAAGCTAATTTTTCATCATATAGGTATTCCATGCCAAATGAAATCATGAATTCTTGTAACTCTTCGCTAAATCCTCCTGGAGCATCAGCAAATGAGCCAAACATTCCAGCAATAAGTGGTCTATTGGGATCCTTACCTTCTAGGATCTCAAGATCACCATTAGGATCAGTATACAGCGTACCATCTTCATTCCTTCTATATATCGGAGGTGTAGGGACCATTAGCTTATTGAAGTCCAAAGCAAAAGTCAAAGAATTGTATTGATCAAAAATAACTTTGTAAGATGTTCCTATTCTAAAATTCGTAGGAATGTAATCTAAATCTTCTGAACTATTGTAAGTAAGCTTCGGTCCAATGTTCGATATCACAGCTCCCCAGGACCAGACGCCTTCTCTATTGCCAAAGAATACATCTTTGGTATAATACAAGCCTACATCTGTTCCTACTGATATCCCTGGTCTACTTTCAGAACCAGTTGAAGAGGAGATGTTTCCTGATAAGTTGGAATGAATAAATCTTGCGGAAATACCCAAGCCCAGATTTTCTGAAAGTCTTCTCGAGTACGTACCACCAATAGCAATATCCCTGGGAGTAAATTCTCCCAACTCTTCCCCTCTCTCATTGGTCAGTTGGATGTCACCCATATTGAAATACCTCAGGTCAAAACCGAAGGCAGAGTTTTCATCAATTTTTTTATAACCTGTCAGATAGCTGACAGACATATCATTGACCAATCTTCCTAGCCAAGGTGAGTAGGAGAGGGAGAATCCCATGTCATTTTCAACGAAAGCCAATTTTCCAGCATTCCAATGTGCAGAATTAGCATCAGGTGAAGTGGCTACACCAGCATCGCCCATTGCTGAATGCCTGCTGTCTGGTGCAAAATTCAAGAAAGGAACTGCTGTGGTGATAACTCTACGATTTGGGTCTTGACCGGCTATGATCGTAGAATTTTGTGCCAAGACATTCGCCGAGGACAAGCATACCATTGATAAAAAAAATGGCTTGAATAATTGGCTTATCGATATTTTCATTTAATCAATATTTTTCCGCTAACTGTATCAGAAGATTGATCTGATTCTGATACTAGCTCTATTTCGTAAATATAAGTTCCTTTTATGGGATAATTTGTTTTGGAATGGAAAAAAATCCATTCAAGATCATTGATCTGGTGATCAGCCTCAAGATAACGCTTGCTTGTTTCATATATTTTGCTGCCAGTCACACTATAAACTTTAAGATTGATGGTTATGTTTTTACCTGTTTGATTATGCCTAAACCTAAATTTACTGTAGTCTGAGGCAGGGTTAGGGTAATTGGAGATTTCTAGGACTTTTGCCTCTAAGCTTCCTTGAATCATGATCTCTTTTTCACTTACTCCAAAGTTGCCAACATTGTCCCAAGCTTCTAGCCGTATAAGATTCCTACCTTCTTTGAGACCAGTTACTTCTGTTTCAATTACACCCTTTTCAAAGGAATTTTCAAGTGATAGGTAATTATGATTTAGTATAATAGGATCTTGGTCATTTATATACATTGAGATATCTTGTCCAAGGTTATTACTTGACACGTTTACCCCACTTTGATCGAAGAAAGAGGCTTGCATCTTGATGTTTGATGAGGTCATCGTGAGCAAACTTTCTCCATATTTATAACCAAATTTCAAGTCGATTTCGGGACCGATTGTGTCAGCTTCAGTGGTTTGTGAGCCACCGATTAGTACTTGATCTGCTCCCATAGCTTCTGAGCCATCTTGTAATGTTGCAAATACAACCATCTTGCCATTGCCTATGGTGTAGTCTATGTTTTTTGGGATGAAAATTGAGGCTTCAAAATCCCCGCCAATTATTTCTCCTGTACCTTTAAACAATACATGTCCTTCATCAGAGAAATCGGTAGGACTACTTTCATCGCCTAAAGTCCTTCGGGTAATTGGCTTATCTGTAAGTGTAATTTGATATGCTCCTGATTGCAAAACTTTTGCTCCTGTAATAGGGTCTATAACTATCCCAGTCAAATTAACTTGTTGCATAGCTTTCAGTGTATCTATTTGCATGTCAAATTGGATATCATAGTATTGAGTAACTTGACTTTCTAGTTCGGGCGTTGCTAGCTTTAGCGTTGGGTCTCCAAGAAGGGAAAAGTTGCGATTGAAAGGGCCATTGAGGCTATTATTTTTAGTTCTTTTGAAAATCTCCCCTAAAGTAAGCGGTTGGCCATTTGATTTTTCAAACACAGCTTCAATAAAGGCTTTGTTGAGCGTAAAGTTGACACTGGAAAAAACAGGTCTTCCTGTGGTAAGCAAACCAATTGCACCTTTTCGAACTGCAAAAAGCATTTCTTCAGCTCCTGATCGAATAAACGGACTATCATGTTTTCCAAACTCACATGTAGCAGTTACTATCAAGGGAAGCAAATTGTTTTCAGGCCAATTTCTAAAGTCGGTGATTTGGAATACTTGTTCAGCGGTCAAGGTACTCTCATTACCATGCCCAATATAGTTCAATAGCAAAGTGCCTTGTTCGATGGCTTCTCTTAAGGCTTCTCTGGCTTGAGGTGAGGTTTGTCTTCCGCCACTTCTTACTTGTTCGAATCTGTCTAGGTATATTTTCTCAATTTGATATGCTGGATAATTTGTTTGAATATAAGAAGCATGGCTCTCTGCATCATTGAGGTGGATGTTGCTGTCTCCGTCATCTGCAAACATGGTGATTTTCCTTTTCCATTCTCCCTCATGTTCTATTTGTAATTCATAATTGATAATTTTGGAGACTGCCTCTCTAGCCTCACCGCTGTTGATCGCAGGTATTCGTCCCACACCGATTAGTAGGTTTTGATCTCCATCTGTGGATTCTTCCCACTCACCATCTCCCCAGTCCAAAAAACCAAAGAAGTCGTCAGACGAATAGGTGGCTAAGGGGTTGAGGCTGTTTCTTGAGCTGTAAGAAGGAACTAAGTTAGGTCGAGGGCTTTGATATTTGTTTTTGTGGTCAATAGTACTTTTCCCTAAAAAGAGGACGTGCTCAAGTCTGTTTGCTTGATGATATTGGTAAGCAAGATAGTTTCTTATCGCAGTAACATCATAAGTGCCATAAGAGAAATTATCAAATATGTCTTGAAGTTCTATTACTTTGGTTTGGATGCCCATTGTTCTTTTGTGAGCAGCGAGCCGGTAAGCTTCATGGGTGAGCGAAGGGTGACAAATTATCACAAAACTAGGTTTATCATCCCCTTTTCGGAGAGATAAATTTACTGGCAAAAAATGAGTTAAGCTTGGAGTTTGAGCTGAAGAAAAGATTACAGCTTTTTCACCTCTCTGAATGGTAACAGGAGAATCTGCTGAGCTGATGCTATGAGAATTCCTGATTCTCCAAAGTTGTAGATTTGGATTTGCTCGAATTGATATGGGGTTAGATCCAGAATGGAAATACAAACCTTCCTCTAGCTGATTGCTGTCAAAAGGGACTTCAGCCGTCAATGAGTTGATATACAATGCGCCATTAGGATCTCCAGTTTGGTAGCTGATTACTATATTCAAGAGGTTAGATCCTGATGAATTGAGCTGATAAGCAAACATACCCTCTCGGCCTTTTATTCCATAAGTGCTATTTGGTATAGGGGCTATGGTTTGTGGGTCTTGCTCCTCTCCGTTGATTGATTTTCGAATATTATTTTCTTGAAGGGATTGTGCCATCAAGTCAATTTTAATATTAACAGGATTTACATGTTCAGAAGGTATGGGGATAGATTTATTGTAAGTTTGACCAGAGAAGATAGGCTGACTATACCAGTTTCTTCCAGAAGTCAAAAGGTTGGTTTGCTCCTCTTTTACGGAGATAAGTTGCTGGATCATTCCATAGGGAGCCTGACTTTGAGAAGGTTCATTGTTAATCTGGCGTGGAGTATTCGACCTTCCGATAAGGTAGTATGCAGTATCAGCATAAAGGTGATGTTGGTACTTCCAGCTATTTTCACCAGCTAAAAAAGTATATGTATGAGGACTCTCAACATAGAAGAATAGCTCGTTATTTATTGCTTTTACAGGGATTTCCCTAAGATTGAGATCAGCGCTGTCTAATTTTTGAGGCAACATGCCTGCATTTCCGAAAATACTAACTTGATTCAAGTTGTCAAAACCAAGGCTATTGAGTTGACTTTGAGCGATTTTGTAAACACCAGATTTTGTAATTGGGAATTTATAATAATTGTCTTGTGCTTTTGAAGAGCAAATAGTTGAAGAAAAAATCAAAAAGCTTATCATGCCTAGCAAAGCATACTTTCTTAAATGAAGACGGTTTTTGAAAGCTGATGGTAGAAAGTTCCTTTTGGAAAGGAGTTGAATCTCCGCATTGGATTCTTTAAGAATCAATCTAACTGTAAAATTGCAGAAATTCATTTTTTATCAAGTGAAGCGCGTGAGATGTGCTAACTCTTTTTGTTTTTTACAATAGCACCTTCCAAAATAGAAAGGCCAATGTAAGAAATTATCAATAATGGCACACCTGCCAAGCCAAGCACGGAAATGCAAATCAAGGCTATAAATATAGTCAAGTATCTGAAAACATTGTTTGAAACTGTAAAGTCTTTGAATTTCAGGGCAATCAAGGGGATCTCTGCAACGAGTAACAGTGACATGATAATACTTATAGCCACTAAGCTTATGGGGTTGATAAGCCATGCTAATGTCTTAGGAAAGCTATCATACAAAAATGGCAGTGTGCTTATCAGTAAAGCATTTGCAGGAGTAGGTACTCCAATGAATCGATCACTTTGCCTTGTGTCTACATTGAATTTGGCTAACCTTAGCGCTGAAAAAACTCCAATTACCAAAGCAAAGTAAGAAAAGGTAGGTGTAGGATCCACACTGCTGATCCATTGAAAAATGATAAAAGCAGGTAGAACTCCAAAAGTAACTAGGTCGGCTAATGAATCAAGCTGTTTGCCGATTTCACTATGAACCTTTAATATTCGCGCTAAAAATCCATCTAGAAAATCAAATATGGCAGCCAATATGATGAAATATGCTCCATAATGAATATTTCCATCTAATACAAAATGAATACCTGTCATGCCCGAAAGCAAATTCAGGCAAGTGATGAAGTTTGGGATATGTTTTTTGATCATCAAAATCTTGCTCTTTTGCCAACAAATGGATTGTGCTCTTTTTCAAAACCGATACTTGTCTCTTCCCCATGCCCTGGGTAGACAACCAAGTCATCAGGCAAAGTGAAAAGCGATGATTTTATATATTTTATCAAATCATCATGATTGCTTCCAGGAAGGTCAGTGCGTCCAATGCTACCTTGGAAAAGGGTATCACCTGCAATACAAATTTTGCTAGGTTCGTGATAAAAAACCAAGTGTCCGGGAGCATGTCCTGGGATAAATTTGATTTTCAATTGGGTATTTCCAAAATCGATGGTGTTGTTTTCATCGATGAAGTGATCAGGTGCTGTTTCTTCAAAAGCTGGAAAGCCGTAGTTAGATGCGTATGCTATCACAGACTTCAGTACTGGCACCTCATTTTGATGAATCAAAAGTGGTACATTAAATTTTCTTTTGATGAAAGCATTTCCTAGAACATGATCAATATGGCAATGCGTATTGATGAGGTATTTGACGGTCAATCCCTCATTTTCGATGAATGTCAAAAGCGTGTTTTGCTCTTCTTTTTCATAGCACCCTGGGTCAAAAATCACAGCTTCTTTGGTTTCATCAAAGAGGATATAGGTATTTTCCATGAAAGGATTAAAAGTAAAACAGCGAAGTTGTAACATAAAGTAGAATGATTTTGAATTATCTGTCAAAATAACAAAGAAAGAATTTATTTTTGGGCATGGAAGTAGATTTTTTACTCATTGGTCAAGGGATAGCAGGCACAGTGCTATCGTATAGGCTTATCAAATCTGGCTATAAGGTCATGGTATTGGATCAGCCTGAACTTAATCAAAGTAGCAGAATTGCTGCTGGTCTGTACAATCCAGTAACTGGACGCAAAATGGTAAAGACATGGAATGCAGACTTGTTGTTTCCCGAGATTGAATCACTTTACAAGGAGATGGAGCAAGTATTGAATACAAAGTTTTTACATTCATGTGGGATATATCGACCATTTTTAAGTGTTGAGGAGCAGAATGAGTGGATGGGAAATAGTGGAGACGAAAAATTTGAAAAATATATCAACGAAATAGCTACCATTTCGAGACACAAAGAATTGGTTGATGAATTTGGAGGCGTGCTCTTGAACCATTCTGGCTATTTGGATGTCAACACCATGCTTGATGCATATAATTCGTATTTATTGGATCGAAATGCCGTGAGGCTGGAAGCATTCGATGAGCAATATTTAGAATTGGAGGAAAACCAAGTCAACTATAAAGACATAAGGGCTAATAGTATCGTATATTGTAATGGGTTGGGAAGTATGAAAAGTGATTTCTTTGCGTTTTTACCATTTGCACCAGTTAAAGGAGAAATATTGGATATTAATCAACCATTTCAGCCCAAAGAAGTTATCAATCGAGGAGTATTCAGGATCACATTACCTCAAGGACTCCTTCGAGTAGGGTCCACTTACTCATGGCATGATTTGGATGAAGGTCCAACAGCGCGAGCAAAAAACGAAATATTAGAAAGGTTAGACAACCTGATGAAAATCAAAGAGAAGGAAGTTGTGAATCATAAAGTTGGGATTAGACCAGCAACTAAGGATAGAAGACCATTTTTGGGAAAACATCCAAAGCATGAAAGCGTTTATATTTTCAATGGTTTTGGAGCTAAGGGTGTGTCGCTGATACCATATTATAGTAAAATGATGGTCGATTTATTAATTAATAAGAATGAACCTCATTCAGATGTAAACATAAGTCGTTTTTTTAAGTATATTTAGAATCTAAGCGAAAATTGACTAATGAAGCAGATCTTACGCTACTTTATCTTATTTGTCGGGTTGATATTATTTTCCAATTCAGCCAATGCCCAATTTGACCAAGAGAGATTTGGTAAAAATAGAGTGCAACACAATAATATCGATTGGTACTACTTTAGTTCCAATAATTTTGAAGTCTATTATTATGATGGAGGTGTAGCAAATGCGCGCATGGCTATTGATTATTTGGAAAATGAATTTGACAGGTTGACGCAGTTGATAGGCTATGTAGCTTATACCAAGCCGAAAATTTTTATCTATAATTCACCAGAAGAAATTTTACAAAGCAACTTGAACCTCAACAAGGATGAATACACCGTTGATGGTCAAACATTTTTCAGCAGATTACTAGGAGAAGTTGCATACCCTGGCACTTGGGAGCAGTTCAAAAATGATCTTCTGTATACTACTTCCAAGGTGATCATTGAAGAAATGCTCTATGGAGCGACTATAGCAGATGCTTTTCAATCTAATTTGATCAATAGCTTCCCTTCTTGGTATGTGGATGGAATAGCCATGTATATAGGTTATGGCTGGAGTATGGAAATGGATGATTATATCAGGCATTATTTCAAAAAAGATAGAAAAAATAGAATTCATAGAATAAAGGAAGGTGAATCTGCACTTGTAGGTCAGTCTATTTGGAATTACATTACAGAGAAATATGGGAGGAGATATGTTTCAAGTATATTGAACCTAAGTAGAATAAGTAGAAATGAAGAGACGAGTATAGCAAATACTTTAGGGGTCAACTATAAAGCATTTGAAGAAGATTGGAAAAAATACTATGAGCAAACCAATGAGTCTGTACGAGGAACATTCAAAGACTTTAATGAGTCAAACGTAATCACTAGAACAAGATTCAATCATGTTGGAGCTATCAATGATATCAAGTTCAGCCCTGATGGGAAGCACCTTGCTTATGTAGTCAATAATGGTGGAAAATTTCAAGTAAGAGTACAAGAAGTCGCCAATAAGAGGGAAAGGATAATTTTGTCAGGTGGAAGTAGATCAGATCATCAACCTGTAAATTTAACAAGCCCTGTAATTGCATGGAGAGATACCTTAAACTTGACAATAGCAACTTTCAGAAGAGGTACAACAACTTTGATCCAGCGCGCCATTGATGGTTCCAATCAAGATAAGATTTACCTGAGAAATATTACACAAATCAAAAGTATAGACTACAATTCCACCGGACGTAACATGGTTGTATCTGCTTTGACAAACGGCAAGACAGACATCTATACTTTGAATGTGCGTGGAGTAGGTAAGAGGCTGACCAATGATGCATTTGATAATTTGGATCCAGTATTCTTGAATGATTCTACAATCATTTTCACATCTAATAAAACCACATTGCCGGATTCGGTGATCAATGTAAGGTATCCTGATGTCAGAGAACTCCCCGACTATTTTAATCTGCACAGAATTGACATTACAGATTCATCTGAGGTGATTACAAAATTGACAAATTCAAACTATAGGAACCTGAGGCCTTCCGTGATGAATGCAAACTTCATCCTACACTTAAGTGATCAAAGTGGGATAATGAACCTGATGAGATCAAGTGCCAATGGTTCTATCTCTAGTCAAATGTCAGCTTTCAACAGAAGCCTTGAAGCTTTTGATTATAACTCCAGGCTAAATAGGGTCGCCTATTCTTATCGTGATGGTAATCAAAGTGTGTTGATCGTAGAGCCATTTTCTAATTCCGACCAGTTTACTCCAAGTACTCCGAGGGTTCAACTGCAGCAGGCAAAGCTTCTAAACGAAAGGATAGCAACAAGAAGAATAGAACAACAAGAGTCTAGGTCTTCAGCAGAAGTTAATGAGCAAGTGATTGAAAACTTAAAACCAGAAGAGACAAAAATTGACACAGCTTTGAATATCAGGTTGGAGGATCTGATGGTAGGTGGACGTACGACTAATCCACCTAGACCAAGACAAGGCATGACTGGAGTGCAAGATACGACCACTAGAGTGCCTGTGCTTCAAGACACGATTCCACCAGTTACCAATCAAACAGGCAGTATCAATACTGAAAGGCTAAGGTTTGAAACAAAGGGTGGAATAGATACTGATAATTATACATTTGATACTATTCCTTCTATAGAGCAACTCACGGAAAGGCCAAGTCCAGTGGCATCAAGAAATTCTTTGTTGGAGAATTTTAGAAGACAATCTATGCAAAAGCGAGTGGTAGGGCCAGCAAAGATGAACCCGCAGTTTATTACTACTAGCTTGAAAACGACGTTTGTTGTAGATCCACTCAGAGGATTTGGTATTAACCTAAATGGACAGATGTCTGATCTTCTAGATAATCATCGTGTGGAAGGAGGAATTATGACAACACTTGACTTTAGATCTGGAAGCGATATCTTTTTTGACTATCAATATCTAAAGCAAAGAGTTGATCTTAGGGCAAGGTTTGATAGAAGGGCAATCCAAGTAGCTGATGGAGATTTGACTTTTCAGAGGTATGTATTAACCAAGTCGGAATTAGGGTTTTCTTATCCTTTCTCGGTGCATAGCAGAGTGATGTTGGCACCATTTGTAGCAAAAACTCAATATTTCAATCTAAACCCTGACTCATTGTTAAGAGCAGTTATCCCTGAGCAAAACAGGTTTGATGTAAACTATGCAGGAGCTAGGTTTGAATTTGTGGTGGATAAAACAGAGCAGTTGGGCTTGTATATGCAGCAAGGCTTGAAAGGAAAGATTGGAGCTGTCCATTATCAAGGGCTAAATGAAAGTGAAAGATCATTTACAAATGCGTATTTAGATCTGCGGAATTATCAAAAAATCCACAAAAATATAACTTTGGCGACAAGGTTGTATGGAGGGACATTTTTCGGTAAGAACCCTCAGACTTATCTAGTAGGAGGAATGGATAATTGGCTTTTCAACCAATTCTATAGACCACCTGCAAATAGACCTGAGGCTTCTCCGGTGAGAAACTCAGGAGGGGTAGAGAATTCTAACATTTTATTTGCTGAATTTGTAGATTTAAGAGGATACAATTATGACGAAATCAGAGGAAGAAATGTAATTACATTCACCTCTGAGCTTCGTATTCCTTTATTTTCTTATCTCTCAAGAGGGAATATTACATCAAACTTTATCAAGAATTTCCAACTAGTGGCTTTCTATGATGTTGGTACTGCTTGGAATGAATCACCACCATGGGAGCGTATCAATGATCAAAATACCGAAGTCATTAACTCGGAAGGTTCTCCATTTATCATCACGATAAATAATTTCAACAACCCTTGGTTACAAAGCTACGGTGCTGGTTTGCGAACCGTTTTGCTCAATTATTACGTTAAATTTGATTTGGCCAGACCTGTGAGAAATTTTCAGACAGACGACCTTAAATTTTATGTAACCTTAGGTTACAATTTCTAAACCAATTGATTAAAAAATAAATATGCTAAAATCAATGACAGGCTATGGATTGGCCGGTTTTGAAGATGATACATTTGTGATAAGTGTTGAAGTCAAAACACTCAATTCAAAATTTCTGGATCTTTCGATAAGAAGTCCAAGACAATTTTCTGACAAGGAATTTGAAATCAGAAATCTTGTAAGTGCTAAACTTGAAAGAGGTAAAGTGAATTTGTCCATTGATTTTTCAAGAAAGTCTTCAGAGGACTTGCCTGTAGGATTCAATGAGCCTCTTTTTGCTTCTTATTTTCAGAAGTATTTGGGATTAGCAGATTTGGTAGGAGCGGATAAGGCAGATTTGTTCAAGCTTGCTGTACAATCCCCAAATGTGATGATTCAGAACCTGGAAAAGACTTCTGTTACAGAGGATTGGGAAATAGTGAAGAAGGTAGTGGAGGAAGCATTAGATAATTGTGATGCATTCAGAAAAGATGAGGGACAAGTCTTAGCGCAAAAGTTCAAAGAAAATCTATCGATAATCAGAACTGGATTAGAAAGTATCAAAGAAGAAGATCCAATTCGTAAAGACAGGATTAGGAAGCGTATCAAAAACAATTTCAAAGAGTGGTTAGAGGAAAATAGCTTTGATGAAAATAGATTTGAGCAAGAGCTTATTTACTATTTCGAAAAATTAGATATTACAGAAGAGATAGTTCGACTTGCAACCCACTTGGATTACTTTGAGAAAAATTTAAAGGAACTTCAAAGTCAAGGGAAAAAGTTAGGTTTTATCAGTCAAGAAATAGGAAGAGAAATCAATACCATTGGTTCAAAAGCAAATGATGCATCAATTCAAAAGCATGTCATTGTTATGAAAGATGAACTTGAGAAGATTAAAGAACAGGCTCTGAACATTCTGTAATTTGATTAGCTCCTCAAAGTTGGATTCAATAAACTTTATGCTTGAAAAAAATGATGAGTTTGTGCTAAAAAAAGTGTTTGTAACTAAAAAAGGGGCTTAAGCCCCTTTTTTAGTTTTATGATTAACCAAGTTTAAACTTGATCGGTAATCTCATTCTTACCCTTACTGGTCTACCTCTTTGTTTTCCAGGTTCCCATTTCGGTGCGTTCTGAACTACTCTCATAGCTTCCTCGTTACAACCTCCGCCAATTCCTCTCAGTACTTCAACGTCTTGAATTGTACCATCGGTGTTGACAACGAAAACTACGTATACTGTACCTTCTATACCCATTCTTCTTGCTTGAGTTGGGTACTTAAGATTCTTTCTCAAGTATTCGTTCCAACCTTCATATCCCCCTGGAGGCATTGGTACGTTTTCTACCACATCAAAGATTTCATCAGCTTTTTCCACTACAGGTGCATCAGCTATTACAATTTCTTTGATAACAGTCTCTTCTTTTACGTCCACATCAAAATCCACTTCGATTTTTTCTTCAATCTCCACTTCATCTGGAACCTCCTGAATGATTGGTTGCTCAACTGGTGGTGGTGGCGGTGGTGGTTGCTCTGTAATCGGAATATCCAGCAATTCTTCAAAGTCATCTGGAACTTGTCCTAAATCTTTCAGCGCAAGTGCATCATAAGACTTGTGCTCAAAAGCAAGTAGAACTAATCCCACGCTGACAAGAAGACCCAAGTTCAGGAACATCCCTGACCTTTTGGTTAAATCCGCTTTTGGCGTCTTCTTAGCTTCCATGGTTGTTTACTTTATAAAGGTTATTAATTTATTTCCTTTTGGAGAGAACAATTCTAGTTAATTATTTTTACTTATACAAGTTTGTTATCGTACTTATATAAAATATAAAAACAAATTATTCCAACGGCTCCTCCAGCGATATTTGCGGCAATGTCCATAAAGTCAAATGTCCTCATAGGAACCATACCCTGCAAATACTCTACTAATATAGCAATAAAAATTCCAAAAACTAAATAAATAGTGAAAAATGTTTTAATATTTTTCTTCTTTGGAATTCTCATCCACAGGAACAATAGAACAAAAAATAGTCCAAAGTGGGCTATTTTGTCAATGTGTGGTATATTAGGAGCCTTTGGGAGTTCATCTCCTGGTTTAAGCATCAAGAATAATAATATCCCTAACCAGCTTAATCCAAGAAGTAATTTATTATGCTTTTTTAGAAAATTAAGCACCAACTAGTGCGGCATAATCATCAGCTGATAAAAGGTCTGAAGGAAGATCTCCGGAGAACTTCACCTTGATCATCCATCCAGCTCCATAAGGGTCTTCATTGACTACTTCGGGAGCTGATTCTAGCTCTTCGTTGAATTCGATGATTTCACCTTCCAGAGGCATAAATAGATCTGATACAGTCTTTACTGCTTCTACTGTCCCGAATACCTCACCAGTGGCGATGGTCTCTCCGACAGTTTCTACTTCCACATAAACGATGTCACCCAGTTCTCTTTGAGCAAACTCAGTAATTCCAATGGTAGCTACATCACCATCTACTTTTACCCATTCGTGATCATTTGTGTACTTGAGGTCTTTAGGAAAATTCATAGTTTGTTTTTTATAAGGTGCCCAAAAATACAAGCTTTGAGCGTATGATAAAACCTATTGTGCTAAATTAAATCGTAATTGTCCACCAAAGGCAGTTGAACTTCTTCTGAAAGCTGTGGTTACCCTTGGATCATTGATGTTTCTATCAAAATAAAGCGTAATGTTAAGGTTTTGATTGATTACATAACCGACCGTAGGCCTAATGGTAATATTTAAGTTACCATTGGTTACTGTACTATTTTCCTCTATTTTTCGCTGTATCTGTCGGGTATCTACCACTCTTGTGTTGATTCTAAATTGAAGGTCATTTTCGAGTACCTCTTGTCTGCCCTGTATTTTAAAAGGAATTTTCACACCTGATTTGGTGTACCCTAAGTCAAACCCAAAGTCTCTGCTTCTCTGCTCTGTCACTTGAGCATTAGAAAAATTCAATCCCAAATTTCTTTCTGAGTTATACTCTACTGCAATATTTAATCGATCCTTTGTCAAGAAATCAATTCCAATAAGTGGTGCAAATCGTTCAGTCAATATCACTTGATTCAATATAAATATGGGTATATACATTCCAAACTCATCCGTAAGCGTAGCTCCAGGTATATTCTGTACTGAATTGAATAGTTCTAATCCAGTTTGGTAAAGAAGAGAATTGGAAAAATTGCTTACTTCATACGTAGAAGAATATCCATGAGTGATGTTGATACTCGAGAAATATTCTCTCACCGCTGGTATTTGAGAAAGCCCTTTGTAGTCTAGCCTCCAATTTGGAATAGGGAAAGTAGGGAAAGGATTGAGGCTCATGGTATTAGGGTCTGCGCCACCATAAGCGGCTAAGAATGCAAGACCTAGTACATCTTGTCCGTTGAGAGCATACTCACCACCAGATGAATTGCCAGCATTTAGCCTTCCTTGAATGATGCTACGGTAGCTTTCAAAATCAGTAAATAGTCTAGAATTATTGAATCGATCGTCTCTGGCAAAAGTGGTTCGAATCATAGAGTAAGTAATGCTATAGCCTCCCATTCTATTAGGGCTCAATGATCCATATTGACCAGGATTGTCAGCGGAGTTTCTAAAAATCTCACTATACTCACCAGACTCCCTTTTTCTTGCTTCAAATGCAATTCTAAAGTCTTTGAATGGTTCTGCTATACCATTTATTTGTAGGTTTTTAGCTTGATTTTGTCTGAATTGTTGCGTGAGTTCAGCGCTGGATGCCAACAGCCCATTATCAGCTATTCCAAAACGCATGTTTGGATTCTGACTACCCATAATAAAGCCGAACCCCGGATTTAGGAAGCTTCTATCCATGCCCAATAGTCCAGTATTGGCCATGTAACCAGGTAAAAACGTTCCTTCAATAATTGAATACCTGAAATTGACATCTTTTACCATTGTTAAGAACTTGATGAGCTTATTAGTAAAAGGTGTTCCTATAGTATCCTCTGCATTTACAGCAGGCCTTCCAGGTATAGATGGTCTTTTTGGTGCAGTGAGTGCTCTGTATTTCGCACTTTTATTGTACAATTTGGTGAAGTCTAGTTTCCCTTGGTAAACTTGTTCTCTGGTATTTTGAATCATGTTACCTAAGGTGTCTCGCTGACCAATAGCTCCAGTCATCCAAGTATAGTCAGCTGCATACCTTACGTCTGCATTGACCCAATCTACCACTGGTATTTTATTCAGAGGGATTTTGTAATTGACATCTATTCTATGATTGTAATTTGTCGTTCTACCTAGCCTCCTGATGTTGTTTCTGATAGAGTCAATCTTTGCTTGTGAATCAATATCACCTTCTGGTTCATCTACTACAGCCATTACCCTGCTCATAAAATCTACCCTGAGATTTTTGGTCAAATCCCAATTCAAGTTGTAAAACCTGTTGATAAAGAAACTTTTTTGGAAAAATGGATCAACTCCGTCTGTGGTCAAATCATCATTTCTGTATTGTGTCCTCATAAATCTCCTATCTACGTCTATCCTTGCACCGACTTGACTAGGTGAAAAGTTGAAATTGATATCTTTGATTAGTTTAAGGTATTTTCCGTCCAGGAATGAAGCATTCTTGAAAGGCTCAAAAGAAAGTGGTTTTGGTTGATAGTTGTAAGCTATATTTCCTACATATGTTTCAAAGGTGTAAGACTCTGTATTGATATTACTTTGTCTCACAGATCCATAGGCATAAGAGAATGAAAAGTTGCTTAAATCATATATTCTGGAGTTTTCTTTCTCTGGATTTCTATTTTTGCGGACGTTTGTAAAGCCAATGTTTCGACGTTTGACTTGGTCTAGGACTTGTGATCGATATAGTGCTCGATCTGCATCATTGGTGAATTTACTTAGTGCAAGTTCAAATGGGACATCTTGGTTTAGTGGGTCAAATTCTGGCCTTGTACTTGAATTTTCCAAACTAACGTACATTGGTATGCTTACATTGATGGCTTCTGGGAGTAATTTTTCTACACTCACATTTGCAGAGACATCATACTGAGTAGTAGATTCTCGGGCCCTTTGACTGAGTCTGGTTTCTAATCCACCAAACCCAAATGAATTGTGTCTTATAGAGGTGGAAATGGTCGCCACATCAGCGATTTTGGTGTTTAATATAGCATTTGCTGCCCATCCTGCTGACTCATTGAATCCAGTAGTTCTTAATTCATTTGCCCAAATACAAACCGATCTTGAGGCAGTTCCTGATTCGCCTGGATTTCTGATCCCAATCATCATTCCTTGGATCAAGCTCAATTCAGGCCTACCCACTACTGTGACTTTGTATTGATTCACATCTTGGGTGAAAGGTAAGTTTAGTGGGACTCTTTGATTGTCACGAGCTACTTTTACACCAACAATTTCAGAAATAGCAATGTCTATTTCATTTTCCAAAGGCCAGATTTGTCTAGGATCTCTAGTGCCTTTAGGAGTAATTCTAAGAGGTACTTCGATTTCATAGTAGTTGTCTGTATAATCAGTCCCTAATCTTAGGAAGGCTGTGAGTTCACCATCTTCGGCATCATCACTATCAGCATGGAAAAACATTTTCAATCTCTCGAATTGAACCAAATCCTGGCGGGTGTTTTTAAATACTGCCCTTGCATCTCTAGCCTGTAAGTCTTCTACACATAGTCTTAAGGACTGCTCATTAAGTTGTCTTTCGACAGTAGATAAGTTATCTCTATCTCTTGTAATTCCAGGAGGAAGTACATAGGGACTTTGCGTAGCACTTCCTTGGCTGTTTTCTTCAATATTTACCACGCCAACTGTTAAGTTGGAATTGTCTGGCTCTGGAATTTCAAAAAATCCTCTTTCAAATAAAGATTCCTGAAAGACCCTCCATTGAGACCCCACAAGTCTAAAGTTTGCCATTCTCATCACTACAGGCTGTTCGAAGTCAGTAAGGTATGTTCTCATAAACCTAATGGACTTGAATCCAGAGATATCACCTTCAACACGATCAGGGGTTCTCACTGGAATTCTGAAAAGGTACCAACTTACTTCATCACCACTTTGAGTTGTGGTGACTCTATCTACTATATAGTTTGAACCTACTTCTAGTTGACCAGGCCTGAGGTCTATTTCGTATTCATAATAGCTCTCAAGTTCGTTGATTGTGTTATCGTTATTGAGGTCTTCGTTGTTTGGTAAATTTGAACCAGATGGAGTATAAGCAAGGTTTTGATTGGCAGTGATTGGTGTATTCCCTTCCATGCCATTGAAATTTTTGTAACGCTCAAGGATTTTCACATTGTCTTGATCCAAGTTTTCGTCAAGGTAATATTGGAAATTATCAGCCGATGGATCACTCATGATTTGGTTCATGGCCAGTTGTGAGACATTGAGCCTGTTGATAAATCTACTTCTGAAGAAATTTACCTCATCTTCATCTTTTAATCCATCAAGACCTACATCTTGATTTTCTCGGGCTTCTGGTGAATTGTCAAATGCTGGAATTAAAAATTGCTCTCGCGTAATTCTTCCCCACTCTGTAGTAGGGGTATTTGAAGGATCACCATCTGCAGGAAGTCCATTTTCAAAACCATGTCTACCGTCTTTGATCAAGTCTTCTGAAACATCTCCAAGATTGAACCTTAGCTTACCACCTGTAGTGTTGTTTGCATTGAATCTTCCGTCAAGGACTCTTCCATTTTCTCCTTGAATGAATGGATCCAAAAGCCAAAATTCTATGTATTCAATATTCGTTCGGTCAAAATCTACTTCTGTTGTAATTGCTCTGGTAACACCTCCATAATTGTTTCTTGGATTGGGTAATAACCCTTCGGAGGTTAAGCCAGTGTTATAATTATACATTCCCCGCTCATGTGGGAAATACGCCATTTCAAACAGTGGTTCTGGTACGATTATAACATCACGATCTCTTCTAGGGAAGATTTCTTGAGGAATCACCCTTCTTACATAGTGGTTTTGCCTATCCTCTCTAGTAATATTGGTAGGTACTCCTGGTCCTGACTCTCTATAGAATACATTGTCAATATTGTACCATGATATTTTTGCTCTTCTGTAGGCATTTCCCAGCCTGTCTTCTGTAAGATCGCTGAGGTCGAATTGATTGTCTTCTGTTTTTGGTGTAGCTGCTAAGTGCCAATTTTGCGCAGCAGCTCCACCAAGGTTGAACGGAGTGATTGCTGTCTCAAAATCATCAATGTAGGCAGCTTGTTCACCATTTACCCTGTTTGACGTCCCAGGGAGTAGTTGAGCAAATTCACCACTGAATTGGACCAGAGAGCTTTCTTTTGTATTTGTGAAAGGTAGAGCGTCAGCAAGTTTGGTTAGGAACCTTGATTCGTCACTGTAGTTGGCGTCAAGTCCCCACATGCTGTTTCTCAATGTTTCACTTCCAGCTGCAATTCTTGTGATGTTTGGCCGCTCATTAAGGTACAAAAAGGTACCCCCAAGGTTGAACTTGTCATTGAACATGTAATCTAACCTTGTACCAAGTAAACTTCGGGTTTGAAACGACACTAAATCTGCCTTTTCAAAAGAAACATTGATTCTTTTTCCAGACTGAAGTATGCCTTCGTTCAGAATTGTAAGTCGGCCAATGTTATAATCTATTGTATAATCCACACCTTCGGTCAGTGGTATATTTCCCGCTGTAACTACAACCGATCCAGGCGAAATATTCAAACCTGGTAGCATGATGTCAGAGGCTGATCCAGCTGTTAGACGTCCTCTCAAGAAATATTTATTGAGTCTTGTGACAAGCTCTGCATCAGCTTGTGTAGTTCTATACAATGTGTCATAGACAAACTTATCGACAAGTGCTGCTTCATTTGGAAGAAACCTGTTTCTTATTGTAGCGCCAAAAGGTTCTAAGACAGGGAATACGACCATTCCCCTGTCTGGGAAAATGGTGATGCCTGGAATGAAGTCAAAATTTCCATCAGGGGATGGGTCATTTTGTGGATTAAGGTTGTCTAACCCGGTGACCCTTATCAGAGGCACATTTTTTAAGTTTTCACCTTCAAGTAAACTTGGATTGTCTAAACCTGTCCTATCGTCCCTATAGATTACTTGTAGCTGAAAACCATCTTTTTGAATCTGACTAGCATTTAGATTATAGACGTTTTTCATCATTAAATCCCAGGTAGGGAGACGTGTGTTGATCCTTGCTGGTCTCAACATTTTCATGAAAATGATCTGATCTTCTGGCCTATTTTGGTAATCTTCAGACAGTTCTCCTACCTTATAAACTGTCCCGTTGTGTGTGTATTCATAGGAAACAGCTAAAACCTCATCATTTTGTAGTTTTCTAACCAAGGATATATAACCCAACTCTCTATTGAAAATAAATTCATTAGCAGCTAGCTTCCTAGCACCATTGACTTGCTCAAAATCTGATCCTCTGACTAAGTTAAGTGTGGATTCAATCGCAGATGATCCGGTATCAAATGGCCTAAAAGATGGATTTCCATTGAGGTTACTGTAGAGTAAGTTGGCGTTATTGGCTGCTGGTGATCCGGGAGTACCCGCTCCAATGTTAGCATTATCTGGTCTGAAAATACGCTGACCTTCTCCCAAGTCCATAAATGCAGCAAAATTCCGGAGTGTTTCGGTGTTGTTTGCACGGTTCATGATATAAACTTCCACCCTGGTGATGTTGACACCAGAGAGAATTTGAGGGAGTCCACGAAGCCATCTTTCATAGTTGTCACGGAAAAAGTGAGCTAGGAAAAAATGTCTATTCTCATCATATTCAGAGCCTTGTACTTCAAATGACCTTCCTTGCCCACCGCCTTCTATAATAAGTTCATCTCTTCTACCTCTTTGAGTTGAGGCGACGCCTGTCACAAATAATTTACCGAATTGAAGTTGAGTTTTGACACCAAAGAGGTTTTGAGCACCCTGAATAAGGCTGTTCTGTACAGGCATACTGACATTTCCTATCTCAATGGACTTGATGATATCTTCTTCATATCCAGTGTATTCTACTTTCAGTTGGTTTTGGAAGTCGAAGGAATTGTTGGAGTCAAAATTTGCTCCTAGTTTCATTTTTTCTCCTAGCGACCCATTCACAGACATTTGGATTTGCTGATTGAAATTGAAGCCTCCATTTTGTTGCTGTCTAATAGGTATGGCGGGATTGTCTACCCTTCTAAATATTGCTCCCAAGTCTAGGTTGACATATCCAGTAGGTGTGATGTTGATTTGATTTCCACCGAAGATTCTGTCCAGACTTGGGCTAGTTGTCACTGGAGGAATTAGTCCTCTTCCACTAACAGCACTTTCACCATCTACTTCTCTTGATCTATTTCTCCAATACTCTTGCCTTAGTTTGAACTCTTGTAACTTAGCGTATTCATCAAAATCATATTGATATCCAGGAGTAACATCCGCAGAATCTAGCTCCTCTTGCACCCGGTATCTTAAGGTGGAATCCATTTCTACTTGTATCCTTTCTTGATTAGGAGTGATAGGGTAGAATGGAGACCTGTAAGTAAATGGGTTTTGACTTTGGAACAATGGTCTTGTGTAGAGATTTGGCCAAAGCAAAAATGATGGGAGTTGTCTGCGTGTATTTAAAGAATCTATCTTGGCAGCTGTGCTATCTGATTGAATCTGTTGCCCTTTGGAAGGAGACAATAGTATGCATACCAACAGTATTGTAAGGACTGATGGCACAAAAAGACGTATGCGAACTAGGGGTAAAAAGTTACTGCAACAAAAGCTCAATTGTTTATCAATTAAAGGACTAAGTAGACTTTAAAGATGCTTTAATTAAATCTTCTAAGGAAATTTCCGAACCATTTTTTTTCAAAATCGTAGTAATATTTTTTTCTGCCGTTGCTTTCGGAAATCCCAAAGTAATTAGAGCCTGTAACGCCTCCTCTTTGATTTTATTGTTATGATTTATAAATCCTACAGAAGGTGAGCCACTCTCTAAAATCACATCTTTTTTGACTTTGTCTTTTAATTCTAAAACAATTCTTTGAGCTGTTTTAACACCTACACCTTTTACATTTTGAATTGTCTTGAAATCTTCTTGCACTATGGCTGATTCAAGTTCTTCGCTGCTCAAAGAGGACAAAATCATCAGACCAGTATTAGGACCAACGCCACTGATTGATATCAGGTTGAGGAAGAGTTTCTTTTCTTTTTCTTCTTTGAAGCCGTAAAGTGTATGTGCATCTTCTTTGATATGCAAAAAAGTGAGGAGCATAACTTGCTCCTCATCTTTTATTTTTGAATAGGTTTGAAGTGAAATTTTCACTTGATAGCCTATTCCATTGATATCAATAATTACATAAGTAGGGTCTTTGAAGACCAATTTACCTTTTAAATATGCGATCATAATTGATTTGTAGATTGAGCATCTACTACTGCGATGGCTACCATATTGACGATTTCTCTTATAGAGCTACCAAGCTGAAGTATGTGCACGGGTTTGTTCATCCCTAACAGCACGGGACCTATAGCTTCTGCATTTCCTATTTCTGAGAGTAATTTGTATGCTATGTTTCCAGAACTTAGGTCAGGGAAAATTAGTGTATTAGCCTTTTTTCCAATCAATGCACTGAATGGATAATTTTCTCTTTGAATTTCTTCATTGAGTGCTACGTTAGCTTGCATTTCTCCCTCGATTACCAGGTCAGGGAATTTCTGCTTGGCAATTGCTGTAGCTTTGGCTGTTTTGGATGCAATATCACCTTTGGCTGAACCAAAATTGGAATAAGACAACACAGCCACTCTTGGGTCAATGTCAAAGAATTTCACTCCGTTGGCCGTAAGCCCAATAATCTCAACCAATTCCTCTGCGGTAGGATTAAGGTTCACCGTAGTGTCAGCAAAGAAATATGGGCCTTTGTCTGTGTTCATGATGTACATTCCAGCTACCCTTTCAGTGCCTGGCTTGACACCTATAACATGTAGCGATGGCAGGATAGTTTTGGGATAATCCTTGGTCAAGCCTGAAATCAAAGCGTCAGCCTCACCCAGTTCTACCATCATGGCACCATAGTAGTTTCTATCTCTCATCTGCCTTATGGCTTCTTTGAGCGTCAATCCTTTTCTTTGACGTTTTTTAAATAGGATCTCTCCATACATTTGAAGTTTCTCAGGCTGACTGTATGGATCAATGATCGTTACATCATTTAAGTCAAGCTTATTTTCCAAGATAAGCTGATTGATTCTTTCCTGATTTCCTAGTAGGATTGGGATTGCGATTTTTTCATCGCGTATCGTTTGAGCTGCTTTAAGTATCTTGACATTATCCGCTTCAGCAAACACGATTCGTTTTGGATCCTTCTTGGCCCTGGCAATTACCCTTGACATCAATCGCTGATCTATGCCGATTCTTTCCTGAAGTTCAAGTTCATAGGCTTCCCAGTCCAAAATTGCAGATTTGGCAACACCAGATTCCATAGCTGCTTTGGCAACTGCTGGAGAAATGGTGGTAATTAGTCTTGGATCAAATGGTTTCGGAATCAAGTAAGTTGGACCAAATGCAAGTTTATTGTCTCCGTAGGCTTTGTTTACGATTTCCGGCACAGGCTCTTTGGCAAGCTTAGCTATTGCTTTAGCAGCTGCAAGTTTCATTTCTTCGTTGATAGCTGTAGCTCTCACATCCAATGCACCTCTGAAAATGTAAGGGAAGCCAAGGACATTGTTGACTTGATTTGGATAATCCGATCTGCCTGTCGCCATGATTAAATCCTCTCTTGCCGCCATGGCAATTTCATAAGGGATTTCTGGGTCAGGATTTGCTAAGGCAAATACGATTGGGTTAGGAGCCATCACTTTTATCTGATCTCCAGAAACAATGTTTCCAGCTGACAGACCCAAGAAAACATCCGCATTGAATAATGCTTCCGTCAAAGTGGTGATGTCTCTTCTAGTGGTAGCAAATTCACTCTTTATTTCATCTAAGTTGACACGGTCAGTTCTAATTGCTCCTTCCTTGTCACACATTACGATATTTTCTCTTTTTACTCCAAGACTCATATAGAATCTGGTGCATGATACGGCTGAAGCACCAGCACCATTAACTACTAGTCTAATATCTTCAATGTTTTTTCCAACAATTTCAAGTGCGTTTATTAAAGCTGCACCTGAAATGATTGCAGTTCCATGTTGATCATCGTGCATCACAGGGATTTTCATCTGCTGCTTGAGTGTAGTTTCGATTTCAAAACACTCTGGCGCTTTGATGTCCTCTAAGTTTACGCCACCGAATGTTGGCTCTAGGGATTTGATGATTTCGATTAGTTTCTTTGGATCTTTTTCATCAATCTCGATATCAAAAACGTCAATTCCTGCAAATTTTTTGAAAAGAACTCCCTTTCCTTCCATTACTGGCTTGGAAGCTTCTGGACCTATGTCTCCGAGTCCTAGAACGGCTGTTCCATTTGATATAACTGCTACAAGATTACCTTTTGAGGTGTATTTGTATACATTTTCTTTATCAGCTTCAATCTCCTTGCATGGCTCTGCTACTCCGGGTGAGTAAGCAAGTGCCAGGTCAAGTTGACTTGATAATGGTTTTGTTGGGATTACTTCTATTTTCCCCGGACTGCCCAGGGTGTGATAATTTAAAGCGTCTTCTTTTCTAATTTTAATCGCCATAAAGGTATGTAGTTTAGTCTTTTAGCTAGATTTCTCTTCCTTTGGGATGATATCTGTTGCTAAAAGTAGTGTTTCAATTTCTCGTATAGCTTCTCGATGGTTTTGACTTGGGAAGTATACGAAGCCTTCCATATAGTAAAGCTTTCCTTTTTCAGTATCCACGATGGTGTAGGACATGAATGAGCCTCCCATTGATAAATTAGCTGTTTTCCAACCGCCTCTCAACTCAACAGCATAATTGCCTTTGATGTTGAAATTGGTAAATAAGGGTGTTGGGTCAACTTTTTCAATGGTTAGATAGGAATTCCTATTGTCTGGATCACTGTACAAATGTGCTTTAGCTATGCTTTCTCTAAGTTTAATAATTTCCTCTGGAAATACTTGCTCTTCACTTGTATAGTCCATTTCATAGAAAAACAGACTGATGTCCGCCCTGTCAGTTCTTGGGGTTGGTTGTCGTAACCAAAGAAAGTTATCTTCTGATTTTGCAACTTGATAGGAGGTCGGTACTTGTATATTGAGACCTAGTTTTTCTCCAGCTACTCTTGCAGCTCCGCTTTTTCTTCCTAGGATTAATTTTTCTAAGCGCTCTCTCTCTCTTACATGAAAAAGGTTCTGAATCTTGCTCTTGTTGGCCTGGAGGTTTTGAATAAGGGTCTCATCATTCCTTCCAAAAAGGTAAATCAATTCTTGACCTATGGCATGCTCATCAGCACTTCTTAGCATATAAAGTGAAGGATCTTCAGCAGCTTTTTCTTTTGACTCTTTACTGAAAAGTGCATTGATTCTCTGACTTCCGGAAGATCTATCATCAAATGTAGTGACATACACAACATTGGTAGCTTGCTTCAATATGCCCGTAACAGCTCTCGGATCTACTCTTCTGACCGTGAACATACTTTCATCTCTAATAAGCCCTTTTACATCTGCTTGGAAAATATCTTTCAAAGCATCTCCCACAGGTCCTTGCCATTTGGTAGAGTCAATTGCCAGGATGATTTCACCTATGGCTCCTCTGGCTTTTGGTTTATTTGCATTTTTACTTTCTTCTGAATTATCGCAGGAGGATATCGAAATCGTGATAGCAAATAGAACAAGGATTGCTGGAAATATTTTTTTGATTGTTTTCATAACGTTTTTGTCTGTGTTAGCTACTAATATAACTAAATAAACAGTAAACAAAAATAATTAATTAGTTGATTAGCCAATTATAAGCTTTTGCCCTGGTTTGATTTGATTAGAATTAAGATTGTTTAGTTTCTTAATCTGATCAATTGTCACTCCATCTAGCTTTTTAGAAATCAACCATAAAGAATCTCCAGGTTGTACTGTGTAAGTTTTTGTGCCATTAGAATTCTCGGCTAAAGTCTGCTGCGAAGGAGTTACGGGAGCATTTTTTGAATAAATTTTTAGATTTTGACCAACTCTAATCGTATTAGAACTTAAATTATTCCATGATTTGATATTGGTCACAGTAGTGCCATGTCGTGAGGCTATACTACCTAAAACATCTCCACTTTTAACTCTATAAGTAATCAATTCTCCCGCACTAGCAGGAGCATTTGTTGATTTTGGAGTTTCCTTACTGAAGTTATTTGAAGCTCTCAACACAACTTTTCTTTCATCACTTAATGCTACTGCATTTTTAAATTCATCCTTATTTTGAGCGATGAAGTCAGCCTTCGAAGCTGGTACTTTTAGAGCGATGTGCTTATGAGAAGAAGGAATGAGTCTGTTTTGGATGGAGGGGTTAAGCCTTTCTAAATCTTCTACACAAATGTTGGTTAATGCAGCAAGTTCTTCTAAATCTAGCTCTTGATTGAATTGAATCTTTTGATGAGCAATAGGGTAGGTGGGTTCTTCAAGAAAAAGGTTGTGATCCGCAGCATGTCTCATGATATACATCATGGCCTGAAACTGTGGTACATAGCTTCTTGTTTCTTTTGGGAGATAATCATATACACCCCAGAATGTCTGCTTTCCTCCAGACCTCCTGATCGCTTTACGCACATTACCTGGGCCACAGTTATAAGCTGCTAGTGCCAGTTCCCAGTTCCCAAACATTCTATGCAAAGACTTAAGATACTTAGCTGCGGCATCTGTAGAAAGCTCTGGATCCATTCTATCATCTATGTCATTGTTGGCATTCAGGCTGTACATCCTGCCAGTGGCAGGCATGAACTGCCATAGTCCCATAGCACCTACTCTAGATTTGGCTTTCGGGTTCAGTCCTGATTCTATGATAGAAAGATATTTAATATCTGATGGCATGTCATGCTTGTCAAGGACTTCATCAAACATGGGGAAGTATACGGCTTCTCTCTCAAGGACCATTCTGGTGTAATCACGATTTCGAACAGCGAAATAGTTGATGAATGAAAAAATTCTATCATTCAGTTCAAAAGGCATGTCAGTTTCCATAGCCCTAATCTTCTTAGCTACTTCGTCAAATGTGAAATCAGGAATGTATTCATATTGATAGTTTGGAGCTATCATTTCTTCTTGAATTCCCGTCGTGTTGAGATTGTATAACTCCTGACCATGAACAGACATGCTACAAAGCAAGAAAGTTGGCAGTACCATAGAAAGTGATTTGAAGAAGTTTTTCATGGTCAGGATAAATGTTAATTTTCTGATTTTGTCAAATAATTGGCAAAAGCATAAAGCTCTGCTTCTTTAAAGCTATTTGCCATGATTTGAAGTCCTATAGGCAATCCCTTTGCGTCTGTCCCATTAGGAATGGATACTGCTGGTACACCTGAGACAGATGCTTGTACAGTGAAAAGGTCTTCTAAGTACATGGCTACAGGATCATTGCTATGCTCTCCAAACTTAAACGCCGTAGATGGCGTAGTTGGCATAACAATATAATCATATTTATTCAATAAGTCTTCAGTGAATTCTTTGATTAACCTTCTTACTTTTTGTGCTTTGGTAAAATATGCATCATAGTAGCTGGCACTCAAAACAAATGTTCCAAGCATGATTCTTCTTTTCACTTCATCACCGAAGCCCTCAGACCTTGTAAGCTTATACATGCTTTCTAGGTTGTGAGCATTTGGTGTTCTGTACCCATACTTCACGCCATCAAATCTCGAGAGATTTGAACTTGCCTCTGCTGTAGTAAGGATATAGTAAGTAGGTAGGATATATTTCAAAAGTGGGAATTGTACTTCTTCCACCTGATGACCTTCTTGTCTAAGCTTGTCCAATACACTTAAGGTATTAGCCTTGATTTCAGGTTGCAAGGCTTCAGACTCGATTGTCTCTTTGAGGTAAGCAACTTTTGCTCTTTTTTCAAAATGCAGCAACTCACTGTATGCTGGCACAGGTTTGCGTGAAGCAGTGCTGTCAAATTCATCTGTTCCAGCCATGATCTCCATTACTAGGGCATTGTCTGGGACATTTCTCGAAAAAACACCAATTGTGTCAAATGAAGAAGCGTAGGCTATTAAGCCCCACCTAGACACCCTTGAGTATGTCGGTTTGATACCAACCAAGCCTGTAAAGGCCGCAGGTTGTCTAACTGATCCACCCGTGTCAGTTCCTAGTGATACTGTGCAAAGGTTTGCTTGAACAGCTACAGCTGAGCCTCCAGAAGATCCGCCTGGAACTCTTGTCTCATCTGCTGCATTGAGTACTTTTCCATGTGCAGAGTTTTCGTTGGAACTACCCATACCAAACTCATCGCAATTCAGCCTGCCTATGATTATTGCATCTTCATCTATAAGTCTTTGAACTGCGGTAGCAGTAAATTGAGACTCAAAGCCTCCTAAGATTTTACTCGAAGCATTGACTTCTTGGCCTCGCAAGCAAAGTACATCCTTGATGCCTATGACCATACCCGCAAGTTTCCCAGCTTTTCCATTGGCCAACTTCTCATTGACTTTTTCGGCTTGCGCCAAAGCGTAATCAGTATAAACTTCAACGAAGGCGTTTAGATGCGCCTTCGTTTCAATGTTTTTGAGGTAATAAGTTACAATCGCTTTACAATCCGTCTCTTTGGTTTCTAGCGATCGTTTTATTTCGTCAAATGATAGGAATTTTTCCAATTTTTGAATCTTTTAGTCTTTTTTCTTATTGTCATCCTTCAAACCTTCTTCGAGGTCGTTTTGGATTTCCTTGGTAGCATCTTTGAATTCTCTGATTCCTCTACCCAGCCCTCTTGCTAACTCAGGGATTCTTTTGGCACCGAAGAATAGCACAATCACCAATATGATAAGTATCATGGATCCTGGACTCATTCCTCCGATAAAACCTAATGTAGTCATGATCTTGTTATTTAGATTTTGAATATGGTACAAAGATATAAGAGTACTAGGCTATCACAAAGGATTTACTGTACTGATATTCTTTATTTTTTATAAATATACGAATCAATGTCGTTTAGTTAAGGATTAAATTGGTTTATAATTCATATAATGAGGTTTTTTTGGCTTTTTGAGCCTGGGTAGCTTTCTACCTGGTCTTTCAACTTCCCGAGTTTTGTAGACTAAATCATCGA
>NZ_JAKZGP010000040.1 GCF_022549775.1 Belliella filtrata
ATGTATTCCTGTCGGACTATTACCAAAAGGTTAGAATCAAAACTTAAAGAACCGCCGTATACCGAACGGTACGTACGGTGGTGTGAGAGGACAGATAGGGAAATAATCCCTATCTTCCTACTCTATTGGGTATAATTGCGATTTTAATCAAAACTATTATAATTACCAGTTTATGGAATTATTCTATGGAAAGACCCTTTTATAGCATAATTAATTTGCCTAATGCTTCATTAAACAAGGTGTACTGAAAATACCAACTAGAGAATAAATTTTTAAAATTTTGATAAATACTACATTTATTGAGAATTCTCTCTTTATATATGTAAAAGATTATTTAAGGATCCAGCTTGATTTATGTGCTTCTAAAAATTTCAAAACTTGAAATTTTCGGGCTAGTCTCAGGTATACCATCTTCTATATTAGGATCATTCGAAGTATAAGTATACATCTTCATTCGCCCGACTTGATTCTGACATATTAAAGTCTATTGCTGCAAGTCCTAAATATATTTTCTACCATTCTTCAAATTGGAAGAAAAAATTTCATGAAATCGGTTGCATTGCATTTTTTATTTATTCATGTTTACTAAAAATATCAATGATTACATCGTCGATATATTAGTATTCCCGATTAATAACATTTTAAAAAACTTATTTTGTTTAAGGTTCGCCTATATATACTATTTCTGCCTTTTACGCTATTCATAATTTCAGCAGAGGCTCAAATTAAGCTTCCTAAACTAATCAGCAATGGCATGGTTATCCAGCGTAATGCTGATGTGAATATTTGGGGTTGGTCAGATGAGATGGCTGATGTGAAGATGAGTTTTGATAATGTTGATTTTGAAACCAAAGCTGACCAGGATGGCCGGTGGCATTTTGTTTTACCTACCAAAAGTGCTGGCGGGCCTTATGAGATGAGAATTTCTTCAAATGAGGATGAGAAAATTATAAATGACATTTGGATAGGAGAGGTGTGGGTATGTTCAGGTCAGTCTAACATGGAGACTACTATGGAACGAGTAGAACCAATGTTTCCAGAGGAATTTATAGATCCAGGAAACAATTTAATTAGGTATTTTGATGTACCAGATGATTATAGTTTCACTAGTGTGAAAGAAGATCTCAAAGGTGGTAAATGGGTGTCGGTGACTCCGGAGTCTATTAAAAGTATAGCTGCGGTAAGCTATTTTTTTGCAAAAAATTTGAGTAATAAATATGGATTGGCAGTAGGAATGATCAATGCTAGTGTGGGTGGGTCTCCAATTGAATCTTGGCTCAGTGAAGATGCATTAAGAGAATTCCCAAAAGATCATGAAGAAGCACTCCATTTTCAAAAACCAGGAGTTATCGAAGAGATTGAAGCTAATGATAGGGAGAAGATGAATGCTTGGAGAAGTGCCTTAAATCAGAGTGATCTAGGGATACAGGATGATCAAATTCCTTGGTATGATGAGCGTTTTCAACCAAAAAACTGGCACAGCATGAGTGAAGTCAATCTATGGCCAACTGAAAATGGTAGACCTGTCAATGGTGTATATTGGTTTAGAAAGGAATTTAGTATCGATGATCCTGATCAAGTTGGCCAAGAGGCAAAACTACTTTTGGGAACATTGATAGATAGTGATGAAGCTTATATCAATGGTACACTTGTGGGGAACACAAGTTATCAATATCCGCCTAGGAGGTATGATGTTCCTAAGGAAGTCCTAAGGTTAGGAAAGAATACTTTGGTGGTAAGAATAGTAAATGAAAGTGGAAGAGGAGGTTTTGTGAAGGATAAGCCTTATCAATTAGAGATTGGAGATCATATCATAGATTTGAGTACGGATTGGCGCTATCAAGTCGGTGCAACCTCACGGCCTGCACCAAGACAGACGGCTGTTAGGTTCAAGCCTATGGGATTGTACAATGCCATGGTAGCACCACTACACTCAATGACAGTAAAAGGTGTGCTTTGGTATCAAGGCGAGTCAAACGCAGGTCAGGCATTCAAATATGAAAAGCAATTTAAAGCGCTTTTGGATGGATGGAGATCGTCTTGGTCTGAACCTGATCTTCCCTTTATCCTTGTACAACTTCCAAATTATATGGAAATATCAGAACAGCCTCAAGAAAGTGGTTGGGCTGAGATGCGTGAAGTTCAGCGAAGAGCACTAAGTTACCCAAATGTCGGACTAGCAATTACTATTGATGTTGGTGAAGCAAATGATATTCATCCATTAGATAAGAAAAGCGTAGGAGATAGACTTGCACTTCAAGCCTATAAGATTGCATATGGAGAAACTGATAGTGTTTTTTCAGGTCCCTTATTAAATAGCGTTATTAGTAAAAAAAATAACATAACCTTGAAGTTTACTGAAGTGGGACGAGGTTTGCAAACTAAATACAATGAGCCATTAGGCGGTTTTGCAATCACTTATGATGGGGGAAATTATCAATGGATAACTTCAGTAAGCCTAAAAGGCAAAAACAAAGTTGAAATTCTTTTAGATAAAGGGGAAAAGCCAATAGCCATTAGGTACGGATGGGCTAATAATCCTCACAATGCTAATTTGGTGAATTCAGATGGACTGCCAGCGTCACCATTTCAAGTAAAATTATAAACGGAATTATTTCGCTAATTTAAGATTGAATATAGTGGGCTAGCACTATTTATTGGTCTCACTCGGAGGTATACCTATCAATAGGTCCATAAAATGTTATTTTTAATAACTCCCTTATTATCATAAGGTATTTGCAGTTTTGTAAATAGTAAATTCAAACCGGAGATGGATTTTTGTAAATTATTTTCCCTAGTAAATAGGACTTTCTAAGTATTTTCTTAAAAGTTACAACGCAGTGATTTTTATATGTTATTTCTCAAGTTTGAGAAGATATTTTAACAACACAAAGTTTAATTTTTCTCTTTTTTCATTATCGACTACTTTGATCCTTTTATTAAATTATCGGTTAAAGACGATGCTATTGTTCAATTCCAAAGGATCAGCTTAAATTCTAAATAGGAAACTTGTCCGCTTGATAGGATCTAATATTAATCAATATTTTTTATCGTCACTTATAATATTACCAATATACATTTTCTCTTTTATGACTCTCCGTGATTTTACACGTAGCCAAATATTCTATGATAGCTAGTGTCAACTAGTTTCTCAAAAGGATAAAATGATGTTACTTGAAGAAAATTTAGAATCATGAACATCATTGACTTTATAACCCATTTCCCTGACGAAGAGAGTTGTGAGAAATTTCTGAAAGCATACAGGGAAAAGGAAGGAGTTTACTGCAAAACATGTAGCAGTTTCACCAGACAATATTGGTTTAGTGGAAAGAAATTCTTCGAATACAGTAAGTGCAGAAGAAGGACTTCTTTAAAAGCAGGAACAATAATGGAATCCAGTAATCTTACATTGCACACTTGGTTTACTGCTTTTTTATTGATGTCTGCGACTAAGAAGGGGTTTTCTTGTCTCGAATTCCAAAGACAGCTAGGCTTAAGTCGGTATGAAACTGCATTTAACCTTATGCATAAAATAAGGTCTATAATGGGTAAAAGAGATAGCACCTATATGCTAAAAGGAATGGTTGAATATGATGAAGCATATGTTGAAAAGGCAGTTGATGAAGAATTAAAGAATCAACTGAAACGAGGAAAAGGTAGCCAAAGACAAGCAATAGTTGCTGTTGCAGCTGAATCGACCCCGCTTGAAGATGAAAATACAGGAGAGAAATCAAAACATTGTGGCTTTTTCAAAATGAAGGTGATTCCTGATGCTTCAGCGAGTTCTTTTGAAGGGTTTGTTAATGATGCAATTGATAAAGAATCGGTATTAATCACGGATAAAAATCAGGCTTATGTTAATTTGGAGAAGCTTGTAGAATGTCATATAAAAGTGAAATCATCTGAAAAATCGACAAATGATGAACTGAATTGGGTTCACACAGCTATAAGTAATCTGAAAAAGAATCTATTGGGCATTTACCATATGGTTACAGAAAAATACCTACAGAATTATCTTGATGAATTTGTCTACAAGCTAAACAGAAGGTATTTTGGTGAAAAATTATTTGACAGACTAATTATCGCAGCTATTCAAACATACGTGTAAGATTGTGGATAGTCATATTCTCTTTTATTACCATGTTATGACGATCGATTAATGCAACATTTTCCTGGCTAATTGTGAATTAATTATTGTAAAAATGAATAGACTACATTAAATGACTGTTGTTTGAGGAATGGCGTGATTTATATTTGGGAATTTTGTTTTGAATAAAAATTTTAAAGTATGTTGTTGTTTACTTTAAAAAATAAAAATTATTTTTTTTTAGTAAAATAATAAATGTAAGTATCTGAAAATCAGAAAGTATACTTAAGCGAAATGCAGAGGTTTCTGTTAATTTTCAAAAAGGGCTAAATTTCATAAAAAAGGCACTTTTTGAATACAAAATAATGTTTTCGTAAACAAAACACAAAAAATAAATAACTGTAAATCAGTTATTTGTGTCTTATGTGCAAATTGTTCTTTTTGTAAAAGGATTTATATATTTGATTTAGTCAAGTACAACAAAAACCCAAAAATTATGAAAAGAATTATACTACCACTTAACTTCAAATTGAAATCGGTTTCACTATCTCCCATGATAGATTTTTAGAACCTATCCTTAAGAATGTAATTTCTTATTTGTAAAAAATAATTAAACAAATAGTTTATTTAGGTTAAATCACATGCAGTGCAAATGAAATTTATCAAGATCTTAAATGGGTCTCAATAAATCTCAAAATGATATTCATGCTGATTTATAATTGTTGAAGAAGTTCAATTAATAGTTTAACCCAAAACCTTTAAAACAATGCATCCATATAGAAATTCCACATAGCCATTCTTTTGATAGGGATCTCATTTTCTTATCAGATCTTATCGATTTTGAATAAAAATCATTTAACCTTTTAAAAGAAAAAAATCAATTAGTATGAATAAAATTTTACATAGGCGATTCTCCAATATATTAGGGAGGATTACTGGTGTGGTAATGGTAACAATAATGCTTACAATACCATATTACGCACAAGCAGATGATGCCAATGTACATTCTATAGATGAATCTACTTTAGCGGTAGGTTTCAATATATTGAATGACTTTGCAAACAGAAATTCAGGGAAAGAGGTAAGAAAAAATATAACTTCAGAAAAGTCAAAAGACAAATCTGAAACTAAAATACTTTCTAATTCTGGAAATATCGTTGGTACTGAAAAAACTGCACTTGGTTTACCAAGAATCAACAGTAATTTATTGAACTCATCCAATGCTTCAATAAATTTAAAAATAGCACAGATCACTGGAGTTGTAACAGATGCAAGAGATGGCTTGCCTATCCCTGGTGTGACTGTTCTTGTGAAAGGAACCACAAGAGGAGTTGCAACTGGTATTGATGGAGAATATAGCATAAATGTCGAGCCTGGAGATGTTTTGGTTTTTAGCTTTATTGGATATAAAGCCAAAGAAGTTTTAATTGGCCAAAGCAATACTGTCTACAATATATCTTTAAATGAAGATGAAACTTCTTTGGATGAAGTTGTGGTAGTAGGTTACGCTGAGCAAAAGAGAGAAACTGTGGTAGGTTCAGTTGTACAAACTAAAGGTGAGGTTCTTCAAAGAGCTGGAGGTGTATCAAACGTTGGTCAAGCACTCACAGGTAACCTTCCAGGTGTGATTACAACTTCAAGTGTTGGAATACCTGGTCAGGAGATGCCACAAATTGTTATAAGAGGTCAAAATAGTTGGAATGGAAATTCTCCACTTATATTAGTTGATGGAGTAGAAAGGCCAGAGTTTTTTAATCAGATGGATATTGCTTCAGTTGAATCAATATCTGTTTTGAAAGATGCATCTGCTACAGCAGTATTTGGTTCCCGAGGTGCAAATGGGGTTATTATTGTAACAACCAAACGTGGTAAAGAAGGTAAAGCTGAGATTACTGCCAATTTCAGTTCAACCTTAAAGTCTGCATCAAAACTTCCAGGAAAGCTTGATTCTTATGACGCCATTGGTATAAGAAACCAAGCAATAGAAAGGGAGCTTTCTTTAAGTCCAAACAGTTGGGCAGAGATGATTCCAGAGGATATGAGGTTGAGGTATAGATACCCTCAAAGCTTAGAAGAAATGGAAAGGTATCCAAATGTTGACTGGCAAAAGGCTGTTTTCAAAGATCAGGCCATGGCTTATAATGCAAATGTTGCTATAAGAGGAGGTACTGATTTTGTTAAATATTTCTCAAGTATCGATTATCAACATGAAGGCGACTTATTTAGACAATTTGATACAGGTAGAGGCTATCAAGCGGGTTTCAATTTTGATAGAATTAACTTCAGGAGCAATTTAGATTTTCAATTGACCCCTACAACAAAATTGGGGGTTAATTTAGGTGGATCGTATGGGGTTCGTCAAGCTCCTTGGGCATATGATTTTCCGCAAAGTTATTGGAACTCCGCCTACAGGAGTCCACCAGATGCCTTCTTGCCAAGATACTCTGATGGATCATATGGTACGTATTGGCCAGATGATTATGCAGTCACAAACTCCTTGTTGAATCTTGCTATTAGTGGATCGAATCAGATTACTACCACCTTATTGTCAACAAATTTTGTTTTGGAGCAAGATCTTGGAGTAATATTAAAAGGTTTAAGTTTTAGAGGGACACTGGCCGTTGATAACTCGTTCCAAGAAACCAATAGAGGAATAAATGACCTGTACAATAATCCAAATACGAAATGGATTAATCCTTTAACTGGTGAGTCTTTCTACAGGAATATACTTGATGGAAATACAAGATTTGACTTTGTGGAAGCAATTACTTGGGGAAATGCTGGTGGTACAGTTAATAACAACGAGTCTCAAAGGAGGCTTTTCTATCAGACTCAATTAAATTATGTCAAGAGCATTGAAGGTGTTCACAATTTTTCAGCAATGGGACTTCTAAGTCGTCAAGAAGATGCAAAAGGTAGTATCATTCCTTCTTACCGAGAAGATTGGGTTTTTAGGACCGCTTATGATTACAAAAGTAAATACTTGATCGAATACAATGGTGCTTACAATGGATCAGAAAAGTTCTCCCCAGAGAATCGTTTTGCTTTCTTTTCATCAGGTGGCATTGGTTGGAATATTTCAGAAGAAAACTTCATGAAGAACGTGAGAGCTGTAGATGTTCTGAAAATCAGAGGTTCTTATGGTGAAGTTGGAGATGATAATATTGGAGGAAGGTTCCTTTTTATGGATGAGTGGTTATTTGGAGAGAATTCTCAATTAGGGGTTATTGGCGAAAGTGGAGAGAGTAGTCCATATACATGGTTCAGGCAAAATGCAGTGGGAAATCCAAATGTTAGATGGGAAACTGTATATAAATATAATTTTGGTACAGAATTCAGGTTTTTTCAAGGATTGTTTTTTGGTAGTGTAGATTGGTTCAGAGACAATAGAGTAGATATACTAATGACTAGCGGGCGATCCATTCCAACTTATTATGGAGCAAATGCACCTGCGGCTAACCTTGGAAGAGTAGAAACTACTGGATATGAATTGATGCTTGGTTTTAATCGAATTCTTAAGAATGGTATAAGGATATGGGGTGATTTTGCTATGACTCATGCAATTGACCAAGTTATTCAAAGGGATGATCCATTTTTACGCCCAGATTATCAAAAACAAGCTGGATTTCAGTTGGGTCAATACCGAAGTCACATCAGTGCTGGTTACTATAACACATGGGATGAGTTATATGGTAGTCCACAACATAACACAAACGATATGGCAAAACTTCCGGGGAACTATTACATCGCTGATTTTAATGGAGATGGAGTTGTGGATGATTTTGATTCTGCACCATATGGGTTTTCTGGTGTCCCTCAAAACACTTACAATACTAATATAGGAGTGGAGTGGAAAGGACTAAGCCTGTTTCTTCAGTTTTATGGAGTTAACAATGTAACAAGAGATGTTGGCTTAAGTAGTCTTAGCAATGGTCTCAACTTGGTATATGAAGAAGGAACTTATTGGTCTAAAGATGATCCAAATGCAGATTCCCCATTACCTAGATGGCGCTCTCAACCTTCTAATTTCAATTACGGACCAAGATACTTATTTGATGGATCATATTTGAGACTAAAGAATGCAGAGATAGCATATAATTTCCAACCTGAGTTGGTAAGAAGTTTTGGAATGGGAAATATGCGGGTCTACATAAATGGTAACAACCTACTATTATGGACAAAGATGCCAGATGATAGGGAGTCAAATTTTGGTGGACCTTCAGGTCAAGGAGCTTATCCAACGATAAGAAGGGTGAATTTGGGAATAAATGTTACATTCTAAGTGAGCTAATACAATGAAAAAGTATATAAAATTAATAATGAAGGGTACTGCATGGACCGTTATGTTTCTGTTCATATCCTCATGTGAAGATTATTTGGAAAGAACACCTCAGTCGATTATATCAGAAGAACAAGCCTTTCAAAATTTCACAAATTTTCAAGGATATGTTGAGGAACTCTATCACTGCATTCCTAATTTCACTTTATCCAATTGGACTAGTTCTTGGAATTGGGGAGAAGATGAAATAGAATCTACAGCAGGTACCTTCCATTTGTCTTACAATATAGATAGAGGGAACTTCTGGGCTTGGCAGGTAGAAAATGGTGCAGGGACAAATGGGTGGTTAGATGCTCCCTCAGTCAATACTAATAGAGATCATAAAAACAAAGGTCTTTGGCCATTGGCTTGGTATGGTATCAGAAAAGCAAATATGGGTTTGGAAAACCTTTCCATGATGGTAGATGCTACCCCGGAGGAAAGGCGTTTGATAGAAGGTCAATTGCTTTTCTTTAGAGGTTGGTTTCATTTTATGTTGATTCAATATTTTGGTGGATTACCATATGTAGATCAGGTTTTGCCGAGTGATGAACAATTGACTTTACCTAGACTAAGCTACTTTGAATGTGCCGATAAAGTGGCTTTGGACTTGGAGCGTGCTGCATCATTATTGCCTATCAATTGGGATAATACCGAAGCCGGTGGTAGAACTCCTAATAAAAACCAACAACGAATCAATAAGATTATGGCGTTGGGCTATTTAGGTAAAAATTACTTGTGGGCAGGAAGTCCACTTATGAATTCTGTATCTAATGGAAGCCAAACCTATAATGCTGAATATTGTAGAAAAGCCTCTCAGGCCTTTGGTGATCTGTTGCAATTAGTCGAATCAGGAGAAACCCAATACAGTTTAATTGACTTCGCAAGATATCATAATAATTTTTACACGATGGGCCAAAACTGGGCTTTAGCAGGAGGTACAGAAGCCATATTCAGGTCTCCATATTACTCTGCCAATGATTCACATTGGAGGATTTCCAAGCAGTATAAGCCTACATTTATGGATGAAGGTGACCCAACTAATTTTTATCCTACTGCTAATTACGTTCATGCAAATTTTGGTATGGCAAATGGACTTCCTTTACCAAAAGATGTCACTCAGGCAGATCCAGAGTCAGGATATGATCCTCATTACCCATGGAAAGGCAGAGATCCGAGATTTTATGCTGTAATAGTTTATGATGGAGTTAAGGTCGTACAAGGCTCGATTCCTGATCCTAACCAAGAGGTAAATCGATTTGCAAATCTACATAGAGGAGGTAGCTATAGAGAAGTTGTAACAGGTAGTCTATCGGGCTATGCCAATCGAAAAATTTCTCCGTTGACGGCGAATATATTCGATAGAGCATTTGATTGGGGTTCTTCTCTACACATAAATGTTCCTTACATGCGTTTAGCTGATATTTACTTGATGTATGCTGAAGCTACCCTTATGGGTTTCAATAGTGTAGGAGGAACATCAACCACTTTCAATAAAACTCCAGTTGAGGCTGTGAATGTTATTCGTTCTCGTGCTGGAATGGCTGGTGTACATGAAAGCTTCCTTGGTTCTGTAAGTAGTTTTCTAGGTGAAATTAGACGTGAAAGAGCTGTAGAACTTGCATTTGAGGGACATAGATTTAATGATTTGAGAAGATGGTTGCTTTTAACTGAAGCCCCATACAATATTAAAACTTCTTATGAATTTGATAGATCAGGCACTTTCAATGCAGATGATCCTACCGAAAATCGCATTATTAATATGAGAGAGGAAGTAATCATAGAGCGGAATTTGACTCCACGGCATTATTGGTTACCTCTAAAAGTTTCAGATGTTAGTTTATACCCAGATTTTAGCCAGAACCCTGGCTGGTAAACTTATCGCTTTTCGTTTAATAATATTTAAGAAAGAAATATGAAGATTAATATAAAAATAATTCTGTTATACTGCATTTGTCTGTTACAGTTTCCCCTGTCACTCAAAGCTCAGAATACACAGAAAATAAATTTGGAATTAGCGATTCGAGCTAATTCTAATGAGCCAATTCCAGATGCTACTGTGACTAGTGAACAGGATGATATAGTGGTCTTGACAGATGGTGAAGGGCTTGTGAATTTAGAGGTAACTCTTGGAACTCCTTTAGTAGTGACAGCAGCAGGCTATGAAACTAGGGTGATTTTAGCTCAAGCAGAAGTTTCAGAAATTGTATTGTTCCCGTTCCTTTCAGGAGATGAGGTTGTTACAGCATTTCGTACACAGAATAAAAGTGATTTGATAGGTGGGGTTTCTTCAGTAAACATGAGAGGTGTACTTGATGAGAACTTTATTACCTATCCACTGGATGGAATGGAAGCTTTTGTTGGTGGTTTTCACGGTAATATTTGGGGGAATAATAATTATTTAACACTCGTCGATGGAGTCCCTAGAGATATCACAAGTGTTATGCCCACAGAAATTGCTCAATTAACATTTTTGAAAGGAGTAAATGCAGTTGCACTTTATGGTAGTCGTGGAGCAAAAGGCGTTTTATTGGTGACTACTAAAAGAGGCGTTGCCAATAACCAAACTGTTAATGTAAGATCAAATATTGGAGTACATGTACCGAAAAGTTACCCTAGATATCTTGGGTCTGGGGAGTATATGTCTTTGTTCAATGAAGCAAGAACCAATGATGGTCTAAGCCCTCTATATTCGGATGAGGAAATTTACAATTACGCCTCTGGAATTAATCCCTATCGTTATCCAAATTTAGATTTCTTTAGCGATGAATATCTTCAAAGGGCCTACACACGTCAAGATGCCACTATGGAAATTTCAGGAGGAAACAAAATAACTAGGTACTACACAAATGTAGGTTATTGGAGTGAGGGTTCAGCATTGAATTTTGGTCAAGCAGCGAATAATGCAAATGAAAGACTAAATGTAAGAGGAAATGTTGATGTAAATATTAATGAGTTTCTTACAGCAAAAGTCGATGCAGCCGCAATTTTCTATAATGGTAGGGGAATTAATGCGGACTATTGGGGAGGTTCTACTACAATTAGGCCAAATCGTTTTTCTCCATTGATTCCAATCGATTTTCTCGCTCCTGAGGATGAAGTGGCTATGAGTTATGTACAGAGTGCTCAGCATCTGATAGATGGGAGGTATCTATTGGGAGGAACTCAGTTGGATCAGAACAATCCCATAGCAGGTAGCTATGCTGGTGGATCTAGCAGGTACAATAGCAGACAATTTCAGTTTAATGCAGGAGTGAATGCTGATTTGAGAAATGTTGTAGAAGGTCTTTCATTTAGTTCTCTTTTTGGACTAGACTACGCTACATCTTATAATTTGTCTTTTGTCAACAATTATGCCGTGTTTCAACCGAGCTGGACTAACTTTGATGGAAGAGACGAAATTGCTAGTTTGACCAGAATTGGACAAGATGCAAGTAGTAGAACTCAAAATATTAGTGATAGCTGGTTTCGTCAGACTTTATCATTTTCTGGTCAATTGAATTATGAAAAGAGTATTGGTAATAAACATCATTTTTCAAGTATGTTGATTGCCAATGGATTTCAAACAGGTACTTCTGGTATATATCATAAGGTGAATAATACAAATCTTGGATTGCAAGTTGGGTATAATTATAAGTCTAAATACTATGTGGATTTTAGTAGCGCTATGATTCACAGTACTATGTTAGCACCAGGTAATAGACAAGCATTTTCTCCAACGGGGTCATTAGGTTGGAGATTAAGTGAAGAAGATTTTATGGCTTCTTCATCAGCAGTAAATGATTTGATGCTATCTGTGTCTGGGGGTATTCTCCATACAGATTTAGATATACCAGGGTTTTACCTTTATGAAGGTATATATACCGATGAGGGTTCATGGTATGAATGGAGAGATGGATTGAATAATACAGCTACAGATGTTAGAAGAGGGCAAAACTATGAACTTAATCTTCCTAAAAGAGAAGAAATCAGCATTGGTTTGAACGCTACTTTGTTTAACAAGATGTTGACATTCAATGGTTCTTACTTTGTAAGCAGGATGACTGGATTATTCCTTCAAGATAATAATATTTATCCTAGCTATTTTGTAACAGGATGGCCAATATCTTCTTGGATTCCCTATGTAAATTACAATAATGACCTAAGGACAGGTATTGATTTTCAGCTAAACTTTAGTAAAAGAGTTGGTCAAATTGATTGGAATCTAGGAGTGTCTGGAATTTATTATGACACTAGGGCTACCAAAAGGTCAGAGAATATTGAATTTGATTATCTTTCAAGAATTGGTAAACCATTGGATGGATTATGGGGATTACAAAGTGATGGGTTTTTTAGAGGATTAGAGGATATAGCTAATTCACCATCACAAGAGGCAATTGCAGGAGGTGAAGTTAGAGCTGGAGATATCAAGTATATTGACCAAAATGGTGATGGAATAATCAATGCTCAAGATGAAATATACCTTGGTCGAGGGGGTTGGTCGGGAGCACCATTAACAATGGGTTTCAATCTTTCAGCCAAATATAAAAACTTCACCTTTTTTGTGTTAGGTACATCAAGAACAGGGGCTTATGCCATGAAAAACAGCAATTATTTCTGGGTGAAAGCTGATGACAAATATTCCGAAGTGGTTCGGGATAGGTGGACGGAAGCCACAAGCGAAACAGCAACTTATCCAAGATTGACAGCGCTAAGTGGAGCAAACAATTACCGCAACTCTGATTTTTGGCTGTATAGTACAAACAGGTTTGACCTCTCTAGAGTACAGGTTTCTTATTCATTTCCTACGAGGCTATTTGGTGAGAGATTCTTAAAGGGACTTGATGTTTATGCTAATGGAGCTAACTTATTGACAATTGCACCTAATAGGGATATTTTGGAAATGAATATTGGAATTGCTCCTCAAACTAGGTTCTATAATGTGGGTGTTAAAGCAAAATTCTAAACAGAATCTAAATGAAAATGAATATAAATTTTAAAGTAGGATTTATTATTGCAAGCTTAGTCTTATTTACTAGCTGTGCAGACATGTTTGATCCAGCACTAGAAAATATACAGAACAAGGATCGTTTGTTGGAAAGGCCTGATATGGTTCAAGGCTTATTGTTAAATGCTTATTTGAGGATTCCAACAAATAGTTTTAGTTTCAGTGAAGTGGCAACAGATGACGCTGTGACAAATGACCTTAATAGTGGGCTATTGAATACTGGTGTAGGTCAATGGGCTTCTGATTATAACCCTTTGGATCAATGGACTAATTCTCAATCTGCAATTCAGTATTTGAATGAAATGTTGTCAGTAGTAGAGAATTCAGAATTTGCAGCAAACCCTGTAGTTAATCAAATGTTTATCAACCGTATGAAAGGTGAGACATATGGATTGAGAGCGCTATTTATGTATTACTTATTAAGATCACATGCTGGAGTAGCAGATGGTGTCTTGATGGGTGTACCTATTCTGCTTGAGCCTCAAACAGCAAACTCTGATTTCAATATCCCTCGAGCCACTTTCGAGTCTTGTATGCAGCAACTATACTCAGATATTGACAAAGCAATTGAATTGTTGCCTGATAATTATGTTAACATAAGCAACACAAGCATGATGCCTGTCCTTTATAGGGATTTGGGAGCTGAAACTGGTGAGTACAATAGAGTATTTGGTGATGATGCTAAGCAACTAGTATCGGGGAGGATAGTGAGAGCTATAAGAACCCAAGCTGCGCTCCTAGCAGCTAGTCCTGCATTTAATCTTGATAATAATCAAGCAAAATGGGCTGACGCAGCTACTTTCGCAAGTGGAATGATAAGTGAAATCGGAGGTTTAAGTGGTTTGGATCCAAATGGGGTTACTTGGTACAACAATGTTTCCATGATTGAAAATTTAGGTGCAGGAGATAATCCTTCAGAAATTTTATGGAGAGGTTCTGTAGGGGGGCCGTCAAATAACTTGGAACAGCAGAACTTCCCTCCGACCTTATTTGGAAATGGAAGAGTTAACCCTAGCCAGAACCTTGTTGATGCTTTTCCTATGGCAAATGGTTATCCTATTTCAAATCCTTCATCTGGATATTCAGGAGAAACTCCTTATACAAATAGAGATCCGAGATTAAGACAGTTTATTTTAGTCAATGGGAGTACGGCTGGGCCATTAAATAGAACTATCAATACGGCTCAAGATTCAGATACTAATGATGGATTAAATAAAGTTGAGACTTCTACTCGTACTGGCTACTATATGAGAAAACTGCTTCGTCAAGATGTGAACTTAGACCCAGTTGCAAATACTGGACAACGTCACCTACAGCCAAGAATTAGGTATACAGAAATTTTCTTGATTTATGCTGAAGCTGCAAATGAAGCATTTGGTCCTATGTCTAGTGGATCATTCGGATTCTCTGCATATGACGTAATCAAAGCCATCAGGGCAAGAGCTGGTGTTGGGACAGAAAATGGGGATGCCTATCTCGAGTCGATTAGAAGTGATCAAGATGCTATGAGACAATTGATCCGAAACGAGCGTCGTTTGGAGCTATCCTTCGAAGGATTTAGATTTTGGGATCTAAGAAGATGGAGGGCTAACCTTACTGAGAGTGTGAGAGGTATGCGGATTTTGAATCAAAATAATTACTCTTCTATAAATGTTGAAAATCGTGTCTTTCGTGATCACATGATTTATGGTCCTATACCTTACAGTGAAATGTTAAAATTCAATGCCCTTCAACAAAATACTGGTTGGTAAATCATGGAAAAGTTCAAATAATTTGATTTGGAATTAGCTTTAAACTCAAAGAAAATGAAAAAAATAACTTATATAATTATAGCCCTTGTCGTGATGTTATCATCATGCCAAAATCAAGATTGGGAATTTCCAAACTTTGATTATCAGACTGTCTACTTTGCGTATCAGTACCCAGTTAGAACGATCACTTTTGGTGAAGATATCTTCGATACTTCATTGGATAATGAAGGGAAATTTAGATTGATGGTAACTACTGGTGGTGTATATTCTTCTCCAAGAGATGTTTCTGTTGAAATAGAAGTAGATGAATCAATTGCTGATGGTTTACTTTTCGAAGAGGGTGGAGATGAAATTGAAGTCCTTTCCTCCGAATATTATCAATTAAGTTCAAACACTGTTACTATTCCACGTGGTCAGATTGCTGGTGGGGTGGAAGTACAGTTGACAGGTGCATTTTTCAATGACCCAAGAGCAATTAAAAAAACTTTTGTATTACCTGTCAAAATTACAAACGTTATAAATGCAGATTCTATCTTATCTGGAGTTCCGATTGTACAGAATCCTAGAAGAGCAGTTGCAGATGATTGGTTTCCTGCTCCTAAAGATTTTACTCTTTATGCAGTCAAATATATCAATGAGTGGCATGGTTACTATTTGAGAAGAGGAAGAGACGTTATTACTGGAAAAGTGGAAGGTATAGATGATGGAACAATTACTAGACGTCAAAATAATGTTGAGAATGATGAATTAAATCAATTGGTCACTGAGTCTCGTTCTCAAGTTTTATTTCCAGTAGAATTCACTGGTGTTGGCGGTCAGAATATTACAGCGGAATTATTATTGTCTTTCAACGGAGATGGAAGCTGTACAGTTTCAGCTTCAAACAACAATTTCACAGCTTCTGGAAGCGGTAGATTTGTTCAAAAAGGTGAAAAATCCAGTTGGGGAAATCAAGACAGAGATGCGCTATACTTAACATATGAAGTTGATTTACCTCAACTACATGTATCTACAACAGATACTTTGGTTATGCGAAATAGAGGCGTAGTTATGGAGACTTTTACTCCCGTTTTGAGATAATTTAGATCAATAAAGAAAGGATAATATGAGTTATAAATATATAATTGGTATATGTACCGCCTTCGTTTTGGCAGGGACTTCTTGTGCGGACTTTGATCCTCTAGATTTTCAAGTAGAAAAGCCTGAAAGCATAATGCTTCAAGAAGAGTTAAATAGTTATGCTTCTTTAAAGAGCTTTTTGGACTCAGCTTCAAATCCAAACTATAAACTTGGTGCTAGTATGTCTATGGAGAGTTTTGTGGACAGAGGGTTAATGTACCGCTTGATTAAGAGGAACTTTAATGAGTTTACTCCATCAAATGGGATGCATCATAATAGTATCGTTCAGGGCGACGGAAGTTTTAATATGGTAAATGTTACTAGCTTTCTAAATGCTGCCCAAGTAGAAAATATGAAAGTGGTTGCTTCACCTTTGATATGGCATATGAATCAAAGGGCATCCGTTTTGAATGGAGCTTTATCTCCTTTGATAGTCAATTCACCAGCCTTTGCAAACGAATTAAATGTCCAAGAAATTTCAAGTGGTTCTTTGAGTAATTGGGAATATTCTACAGGTGCTAGTGTGGTTGCTAGTGAAGGGATGGGTGGAAATGCACCTGCTGTCAGTATCAATACTTTTAATAATGTATCCTCACCTAGTTCTACTCGATTTAGATCACCTATTATTGAAATTGAACAGGGTAGAACTTATGAGCTAGTTGCCTATGTGAAATCAGATGTACCAGGAAAAGGAAGAATAACTTTCACTGGATTATCTAATAATGAACCGGCTATAGACTGGATGTCTAATGGTTCAACATCAGAAACGTTTGAAACCAATTTATCTTGGCAAAAAATTAGTTTTAGAATTAGTGATTTTACAGGCGATCCTTTTAGTTTTCAATTTGAATTTGGTTATGAATCTAATGTGAACTATTACATTGACATAAATAACCTCTACCTATTCGATATCAATGGTGAACCAATCATTAATAATTTGATTTCAGATGGTGGGTTTGAAAATGGTACTTCGTGGGGAGGTTGGGGAAATAATTCCGAAAGAGGGTTGACTCAAGATGGGCAAGGTGTAGGAAATCAAGGAAGAGCTTTCTTTGTTACCAATCCTTCAACGACTGGTGGATTTTGGGAAGTTCAGACTGTTTATGAATTAGCTGAGCCTGTTAAATTAAATGAAGCATACAACTTGAGTTTTTGGATAAAGGGTACTGACGAAGGTTTTATTAGACCCGAACTTCAAAGTCCTGATTACTCTTCCAACGGATTTGGACAAGTTCTTGTCACGAAAGAGTGGAGGTTGGTTAATCTTTCTACAACAGTTACAGCAGCAGATAGGAATCGCTTCATCATCAGCTATGGAGAATTCGCTGGGACAGTATATATTGATGATGTGGTTTTAGCAAGTGCAAGTCTATCGGGTGGATCCACCACAGTAGTTGAAAGAACTCCTGAAGAAAAGACAGCAATTATTGAAGGACATTTCACCAATTGGATTTCTAACTTCGTTGGTGATACAAAAGAACACTTAAATGCCAGGTATGTATTAAGTGAACCAATCGACAATAGTAATCCAGATCAGTTAAGATCGGGTATTGGTAGATCATTGGGATCAAGTGAGTTCTATTGGCAAGATTACCTTGGAAAGGATTATGGAGTAATGGCGTTTCGATTAGCTAGAGAATATGGAAATAGCAACGACCTATTATTTATCAATGAGAGTGGAATGGAGACTAATTTGGACAAGTGTAGAGCTTTGATCGAATATGTTTCTTACATAGAAAGCAACAATGCTCAAGTTGATGGAATTGGTGCAAGGTTGCAGCTTGACTTAAATTCGAGCCTTGGTAATGTGGAATCTATGTTGAGATTATTAGCAGCCACAGGGAAAAAAATAAAAATATCTGGCTTAGAAGTTAGGCTGAATGTGAGTACTCCTACGCAATTAGTATTGAATGCTCAAGCAGATATGTTCAAGTCAGTGATTGAGTTATACAATCAAATAATTCCAGCCTCTCAGCAATATGGAATTACATTGACAAATCCAGTCGATACAGATAATACGATCCGTCAAGGAGTTTGGAATAGTAACCTCGTGAGAAAGCCTGCATATGTTGGTGTTTCTGAAGGGTTGGAGAATTGATCATGATTTAAGTTGATTATTTTGGAAGAGGTCCTATGCAGGATCTCTTCTAATTACAAAGTTTACCCACCCCAAAACCTAAAATCACTAACTACAACCTAATAATGAAAAAATCTAGATTTATTTCAATACGAAGTTTAGGAATGGTAGCTACGCTACTGATAGGCCTAGGCTGTATGGTGAAAACAGAAAAGAAAGCTCCTGAAACGCTAAAAGACGCCTTCGAAGGAAAGTTTCATATCGGTTCAGCTTTGAGTGCAAACCATATTAATAACCAAAATCAACCGTCTATGGGAGTCCTCAAAACCCACTTCAACTCTATCGTGGCTGAGAACAACATGAAGAGTGGCATGATTCAGATGCGTGAAGGGGAATTCAATTTTGAAGTGGCAGATAAATTCATTGAGTTTGGAGAAGCCAATGACATGCATATCGTAGGGCATACCTTGATTTGGCATTCTCAAGCACCAAGATGGTTCTTTACTGATAGTGAAGGCAATGACGTAAGTCCTGAAGTGCTTACCCAGCGCATGAAGGATCACATACACACTGTAGTAGGAAGATACAAAGGTCGTGTGAAAGGTTGGGATGTGGTCAACGAAGCGATCCTAGATGATGGCTCTTGGAGAAATAGCAAATTTTACCAAATCCTCGGAGAAGATTTCATGAAGCTTGCTTTCCAGTTTGCCAATGAAGCTGACCCAGATGCGGAGCTTTATTACAATGACTTCTCTATGGCTCAGCCAGGGAAAAGAGATGGTGTAGTGAAAATGGTGAAAGACCTTCAAGCTCAAGGTGTCAAAATAGACGGTATTGGTATGCAAGGTCACATTGGACTGGAGTATCCTACAATAGAAGAATTTGAAAAAAGTATCTTGGCTTATTCAGGTCTTGGAGTGACTGTGATGATCACAGAGCTCGACCTTAGTGTACTGCCTTCTCCACGCAGAGATATGGGAGCAGATATCGCTACCAATGTGGAATATCAGCAAAGCCTCAATCCATACACAGAAGGTTTGCCTGATGATGTTCAAAAACAATTTGATGATCGATACAAAGCCTTTTTCAAGCTTTTCTTAGATCACCATGACAAGATCTCTCGTGTCACCCTTTGGGGAATCAATGATGGTGATTCGTGGAAAAATGGTTGGCCTGTTCGTGGGAGAACAGATTATCCTTTGCTCTTCAACCGAGACAATACACCTAAATCTGTTGTGAGCGAATTGATTGAGATGGCAGCAAAGTATTAGCCTTTGCTCAATGGCCTGTCCATGGTCTGAGTCCCCACAGAACATTTAAAAAACACGAGTCTTCAGGGTTTTCCTGTGAGGACACAGGACAAGGATGGAATATTGAATTGGTTTGTGAAGACACAAATCAAAGGTAGGACACAAGCCAAGAGGGAGGACACCGACCAAGAAGATATCATTATCAATGAAGATTGATAATTAGTATTAAAAAAGTAACAACTAACAAACCTATAAACCTATTAGGCTATCCCATAAGCATGTATGTATATTTTCATGTTTAAGGGATGGCCTATTTTATCACCCTAATTCATATGAACAAATTCTTAAAGACTTCAATACTTTTATTTATAACCTTTTTTATCCATTGTGATTTGACATTTGCTCAAAAAGCAATCAACCCGATCATACACGCAGATGTGCCAGATGTCTCCATGATCAGGGTAGGAGATACGTATTATATGAGTAGTACAACTATGCATGTCAATCCTGGTGTACCGATCATGAAGTCCAAAGATTTGATCAATTGGGAATTGGTCAGCTACGCTTATCAGACACTTGGCGACAGTGACGACCTTACTTTGAGCAATGATAAAAACATGTATGGCAAAGGTTCTTGGGCAAGTAGCTTGAGGTATCATGAAGGGAAATACTATGTGAGTACTTTTTCAGGAAATACCCATAAGACATACATTTATAGCACCGAAGATATTGAAAATGGTCCTTGGGAAGCAATCGAGTTCAGACCTTCTCTGCACGATCACACTTTGTTTTTTGAAGATGGCAAAGCTTATATGATCTGGGGTGCTGGTGAGATCAAAATGGTCGAACTTGAAAGTGACTTATCTGGCATCAAAGCAGATACAGAAAGGGTGTTGATTGAAAAAGCTCACGAGCCGATCAAAGAGGAAATCATGCTTCCAGCAGAAGGTACGCAACTTTTTAAAGTCAAAGGAAAATATTACCTCTTCAACATCGCTTGGCCACGTGGAGGTATGCGTACGGTGATTGTCCACAAGGCTGATAATTTGTTTGGTCCTTATGAAGGAAGGGTAGCACTTCAGGATAAGGGTGTCGCCCAAGGAGGATTGATTGATACGCCAGAGGGAGATTGGTATTCATTTTTGTTTCGAGACAATGGTGCCGTAGGTCGAATTCCTTACTTGGTCCCTGTTCGATGGGAAAATGACTGGCCAGTGTTGGGAGAAAATGGAAAAGTCCCTATGGAATTGGATTTGCCAGCAAGCAAAGGCTTGATGCCGGGCATCGTAGCATCGGATGATTTCAAAAGAAAAAAGCGTGAACCAGCACTTCCTCTTGTCTGGCAATGGAATCACAATCCTGTAGATGAACTTTGGGCTATCGATGGTAAAAAAGGAAAACTTTCACTCAAGACAGACAGGACGGATCAATCTGTCCTAACAGCAAGAAATACATTAACTCAAAGAACAATTGGTCCTAAGAGTATGGGCACAATCAAACTGGATGTGTCGAAAATGAAAGAAGGAGACTGGTCAGGACTTACTTTGTTACAAAAAGATTTTGGACTGATAGGAGTTAAAATGCTCAATGGTCAAAAACACCTAGTGATGCAAAGGTCAGAAGATACCAAGGAGGCAGAGATTGAAAGTGTGCCTTTCAATGGGAAGTCAGTTTTGTTAAGAGCTATTTGTGACTTTGAGGAGAGAAAGGACGAAGCCAAGTTTTATTATAGTGTCGATAATGGGACGTCTTGGGAGCAATTGGGTGATACATTAAAAATGAAGTACAGTCTTCCACACTTTATGGGATATAGGTTTGGCCTTTTCTACTATGCTACTTCTCAGCCAGGAGGTCAAGTTGATTTCGATTATTTTCAAATTGATGATCAAATAAAACTGTAAGAGATATGGGAGCTTTAAAAAAACTGTCCAAGCAATCCTTATTTACTGGTCTCAGTATTTTTGGAATGATACTTCTTCATGTGAATTTGGCATTTGGTCAGAACCCTTTGATAAGAGACCAGTTTACCGCAGATCCTACTGCAAGGGTGATTAATGGTAAAATCTATGTATTCCCTTCACATGATATCCGTTGTGACTCTACTCAAGGTAGACCCGATTGGTTTTGCATGGAAGATTATCATGTTTTCTCTTCAGCAAATCTTACAGAATGGGAAGATCATGGGATGATTTTGAGTCAATATCAAGTGCCATGGGCTGATGATGAATCCTACAGCATGTGGGCTCCCGATGCTATAGAGAAGGATGGTAAATTTTATTTTTACTTTCCTAGCAAAGCCAAAAACAGGGATTTGGAAAGTGATGCTCCTGGTGTAAATGGATCAAGCTTTAAAATCGGAGTAGCAGTAGCTGATCAACCCGAAGGTCCCTACACTCCTGAATCCAATCCAATTGCAAACGTAAATGGGATCGATCCAAATGTTTTTATAGACCATGATGGTCAGGCTTATCTCTATTGGTCTCAGCATCATTTTTTTGGTGCTAAACTGAAGCCCAATATGAAAGAGTTGGATTCTGAGGTTTTCACTTTGAAAGATTTTCCAGACAAAGGACTCAAAGAAGGCCCATTTGTCTTTGAACGTGAAGGAACCTACTACATGACCTATCCCCATGTGGCCAACAAAACTGAAAGGATTGAATATGCCACTGCTGACAATCCACTCGGACCCTTTGAATACCAGGGAGTGATCATGGATGAGTCACCCGTAGGTTGCTGGACCAATCACCAATCCATAGTCCAATATGAAGGCCAATGGCTCTTGTTTTATCACCACAATGATTACTCACCAGATTTCGATAAAAACAGGTCGATCAGGGCAGATAGCTTGTTTTTTGATGAAAAGGGAAAGATCAAAAAAGTGAAGCCTACACTTCGTGGAATTGGGGTGTCCTCTGCATCTAGTCCCATTCAGATTGATAGGTATAGTGCCAAAAGTGAGGTTGGCTATGGGATTTCATTTCTAGATGATTCAAATCCTTTCGCTGGTTGGAAATCTACATTTTCAAGGGATAATGCTTGGGTTAGGTACAATCAGGTAGATTTCGACAATGGTCAATTCCGTAAGGTGAAATTTCGAATCAAGTCAAAAGATAATGATGGCTCACTGGAAGTGCGGTTAGGAAGTGAAAAAGGTGAGCTAATTACAGTGGTTGATTTAAAGGCCACAGAAGATTGGGCAGAGTTGAATTCAGACATGAAAGCCAGTAAGGCTGGTTGCCAGGACTTGGTAGTGGTGTATAGGGGTAAAAAATCTGTAGAAGTTGATTGGATTAGTTTCCAATGATAGAAAAAAATGGAAATGAGGATTAAGCAAACAAAATATAGCGCAAATACTTATTTAAGATCAAGTCTTTCGGTGTTAGTAGGATTACTTCTTATGTCCTTGACATTAGCCTCATGCCAAGCACAATCAGGAAAATTTGACCCTGATATGAAGCTTTGGTATGACAAGCCGGCCACACAATGGGTAGAAGCATTACCAGTTGGCAATGGTCGACTTGGTGCCATGGTGTTTGGAGGGCCTAATGAAGAGGTTATTCAGCTAAATGAAGATACTTTCTACGGTGGACAGCCTCACCGCAATGACAATCCAAATGCTTTGGCAGCGCTAGAGCAAGTTAGAGAGCTGATCTTTCAGGGGAAATATGTAGATGCCCAAAAGGAGATTGATGCTAATTTTTTCAAAGGACCACATGGCATGCCTTATCAGACTATTGGAGAACTAAAGATCAAATATGATGATGCAAGTGATGTCGAGGAATATTACCGAGAGCTTGACCTTGAGCAAGCTATAGTAAGCAATAGGTTCAAAAAATCAGGCGTGAATTATTCTACCGAGGTAGTATCTTCTTTTCCCGATCAATTGATTGTTGCCAAAATTTCTGCAGATCAGGCTAAAGCAATCAATTTCACAGCTACTATGGTTCGACCAGGCGACTTTGATCTTCGGGTAGAGGGTAATGATCAGCTGGTGATGACAGGAACATCAAGTGATCATGAAGGTATCAAAGGAGCGGTGAAGTTTCATGCTCAAGTGAAGTTTGTGAATAAAGGCGGAAGCCTTTCAGCAGAAAACGGACAAGTAAAAGTCACAGATGCTGATGAGGTGACCATTTACATTTCCGTTGCAACCAATTTTGTAAATTATGAAAGTTTAGAAGCCGATGAAAAAGAGCGTTCAATTGCTTATTTGGATCAAGGCTCTTCTAAAAGATTTGAAGCTATTCTCAAAGATCATATTGCAGACTACAGAAGTCTCTACGATCGTGTAAATCTTGATCTAGGTAGGACAGAGGCAGCTGATTTACCTACAGATGTTAGAATTGAGCAATTTGCAAAAGGGAATGATCCAAAGCTGGTTGCATTGTATTTCCAGTTCGGAAGGTATTTGCTGATATCCTCCTCCAGACCAGGTAGTCAGCCTGCCAATTTGCAAGGTATATGGAATCACCAGCTTACACCAGCTTGGGACAGTAAATACACCATGAATATCAATGCGGAGATGAACTATTGGCCAGCTGAACTGACCAATTTGAGTGAGCTTCATGAGCCATTTATTCAAATGGCCAAAGACCTTTCTGTCACGGGCCAAAAAACAGCTCAAGATATGTATGGTGCAAGAGGCTGGGTGCTACACCACAATACGGATCTTTGGCGAGTTACTGGACCAATTGATTTTGCAGCAGCTGGTATGTGGCCACTTGGGGGAGCATGGTTGTGTCAGCATATTTTTGATAAATATGAGTTTACAGGTGATGTTGACTTTTTAGAAGACACATATCCTGTCTATATGGGAGCTAGTTTGTTCTTTTTGGATTTTCTAGTGGAGGATCCAAGCACTGGTTTTATGGTCGTATCTCCTTCTGTATCTCCTGAAAACACGCCGTATCAGTTTCACAATGCCGCAGTGGCTTCAGGAACTACGATGGACACTCAGTTGCTTTTTGATCTATTTCGCAAAACATCCTATGCAGCCAAACTTTTAGGTAAAGATCAAGCTTTGGTCGAAGAAATTGAAGCCATGCTAGCAAGACTTCCACCGATGAGAATCGGTAAATGGGGGCAACTTCAAGAATGGCAAGAAGACTGGGATAACCCTAAGGATGATCACAGACATGTGTCTCATCTTTATGGACTTTTCCCATCTAATCAAATTTCAGCTTATCGTACTCCTGAGCTATTCACAGCTGCACGTACCTCATTACGTGCCAGAGGAGATGAATCTACTGGCTGGTCTATGGGTTGGAAGGTTAACCTTTGGGCAAGATTCCTTGATGGAAATCATGCATTTAAACTCATTCAGGACCAGTTAAGCCCAGCAATAGTTCCGAATCAGAGACAAAGAGGAGGTAGCTATCCCAATCTTTTTGACTCTCATCCACCGTTTCAGATCGATGGAAATTTCGGTTGTGCAGCTGGTATAGCGGAAATGTTACTTCAAAGTCACGATGGCGCTATCCACCTTTTGCCTGCCTTACCTGATGTTTGGAAAGATGGATCGTTCAGAGGCTTGAAGGCCAGAGGTGGATTTGAGGTAGACCTCATGTGGGAGAATGAAACCCCTGTAGAAATCAATATCAAATCTCATTTGGGTGGACTATGCCGGATCAGATCCTATCATCCCCTAGAAGCGAAAGGCCTTAAGGAGGTCAATGCTATCAATTCTAATCCATTTTATCGTGTCCCAAAAATTGAACAAGCCATCAACAATTCAGAAAGTGAATTGCAATTGATAACCACTCGGCAAGTATATGAGTATGAGTTTGAATCTGAAAAGGGAAAGAACTATACCTTTAAACCAAGCAAACCTAAAAACTAATTCAATAAACCAAATCAATAGATCAGTCACTTATGTCCTCAAAGTTATTCCTTGTATTAAGCGTCCTTATTGGGATGATCACCTTATCTAATTGCGCAATTGCTCAAGATGAGAACTTCTATATTTTCCTGAGTTTTGGCCAATCCAATATGGAAGGACATGCCAAATTTGAAGAAATTGATACAGAAGTAGATGAGAGGTTTCAAGTTCTTCAAGCAGTAGACTGCGAAAACCTAGAGCGGAAAAAGGGTATTTGGTATCCAGCTGCAGCACCTCTTACCAGGTGCCACACGGGACTTGGACCATCAGATTACTTTGGTCGCGAATTAGTCGAAAATTTACCTGCGCATATAAAAGTTGGTGTGATCAATGTCTCTGTAGGTGGTACAAAGATTGAATTGTTTCAAAAAGATAACTATCAATCCTATGTAGATACTGCTCCTGATTGGCTACAAAATATGGTCAAAGAATATGATGGAGATCCTTATGGCAGATTGATAGAGATGGCAAAATTGGCTCAAAAAGACGGTGTGATCAAAGGGATTTTGCTTCATCAGGGAGAATCAAATACAGGAGACCAAGAATGGCCTCTTAAAGTAAAGGGAGTCTATGATACTATTGTAGAAGACTTGGGATTGGATGAAAATTCATTACCAATACTTGCAGGTGAAATGGTGAGTGCAGAGCAAGGTGGTAAATGTGCAAGCATGAATGCGATCATTGCGACATTACCTCAAGTGATTCCTAATGCCTATGTAATCTCTTCGGAAAACTGTGAAGCGGTGAATGATGGACTACACTTCTCCGCTACGGGATACAGAGAGCTAGGCAGAAGATATGGAAAGCAGATGCTAGCTATTTTAGGCTATTAGATACAATCATTCGACTTAATTAAAAAATAGAAGAATAGAAAGCCATAATTATAACTCGGCCTTATTTGGCCAAAAAATCAATTTAATATCAGAATAATGAAAAGGAACCAAACAGTTATTTTAACACTCTTTTTGACTTTGATTTCCCTATTTGATGGGTATGCACAGAAGAAGAAAAACAACGCTCCCGTATTTGCTGAAGTTGTCTATGAAGGGAAAGATAAAATATATGAAACCAATCCTCTGAAAGAAGGAGAATTCTATAATCCATTGCTACAGGGCTGTTATCCCGATCCAGCTATTACAAGGAAGGGCGATGATTATTTTATGGTTGTTTCATCCTTTGTTATGTTTCCAGGAGTTCCTATATTCCATTCCAAGGACTTGGTGAATTGGACTCAAATTGGTCACGTTTTGGATAGGAATTCCCAACTGAAAGTGCAAGATGCTGGTATCAGCATGGGGATCTATGCGCCTGATATCAAGTATAATCCATACAATGATACATTCTACATGATCACTACGCAGTTTGCTGGTGGATTTGGCAATATCGTGGTGAAAACGAAAGATCCGTTTCAGGGATGGAGTGATCCTATCAAGATGAAATTTGATGGGATAGATCCAGGATTGTTTTTTGACGAAGACGGCAAAGCTTATGTCGTACACAATGATGCACCAAACGAAGGCGAAGAGCGATATAATGGTCACCGAGTGATCAAAATATGGGAATATGATCTTGAAAACGATCAAGTTGTAGCTGGAACGGACAAAATCATCGTGGATGGTGGAGTAGATCCTTCCAAAAACCCAATTTGGATAGAAGCACCGCATTTGTACAAGAAGAATGGTGCATATTACTTGATGTGTGCTGAAGGAGGAACTGGAGATAACCACAGTGAAGTGATTTTCAAGAGTGATAGTCCTACGGGGCCATTTATCCCAGCTCCTTCCAACCCGATACTTACCCAAAGGTATTTTGGAGATGAGAGAAGCTACAAAGTAGATTGGGCAGGACATGCTGATTTGGTATTGGGTCCTGATGATAAATATTATGGAGTTTTCCTAGGTGTGAGGCCAAATGAGAAAAATAGGGTCAATACGGGTAGAGAAACATTTATTCTTCCTGTAGATTGGTCTGGTGAGTGGCCAGTTTTTGAAAATGGATTGATTCCAATGGGGCCAAAATTGAAAATGCCTGAAGGAGTCACTGAAGTTAAATACGGTAAAGATGGTTTTTTTCCAAATGGCAATTTCGTGTACACCGAAAAGTTTGATTCCAAGGATTTGGACTATAGATGGATTGGTCTAAGAGGTCCAAGAGAAGATTTTATCTCTTTTGTCAAAGGAGGTCTGCAGATCAATCCTTTTGCTACTAATATCAAAGAAGTGAAGCCGACTTCAACTTTATTCTACAGACAGCAGCATCAGAATTTTTCCTTCACGACCAAGTTAACTTACCAGCCGCAGAGTGACAAAGACCTTGCAGGGATCACCTGTGTTCAGAGTGAAGCCTTCAATTATGTGTTTGGTGTGACCAAAGTGGGTAATGATCATGTGTTGGTTTTACAGCGAACTGAAGGAAAAGGTATGGGGAGAAATAGACAAATCAACTCACAAATCCTTGCAAGTACAAAGGTAGACCTCTCGAAACCACTTACACTTCAAGTGAAAGCTAATGGAGATGAGTATGAATTCGGTTATGCTGTAGCAGGTGGCGAAATTCAAAACCTAGGAGGGAAAGTATCAGGCGACATATTGTCTACAAATGTAGCAGGTGGATTTACAGGAAATATGTTAGGACTATATGCTACGACAAGTAATGATGCGATTGTGAAATAGAAAAAAACAGAGACCCAAAAATTTTCCAGGTTTTATCGATAATCAGCTGTTTGTAAAAAGAAAGTTGGTGAAACCTGGAAGGTTTTTTCTTACTATGAATCGACCGAATATCTACCAATAACTTGTCCGTCGCGACGGATCCAATATCAATTAATAACTTATCCGCCTCTGGTAAATCGAAATGAATCAAGAGAACGCTCTTCTTAAATAACTGATATCTGTCAAAATATTCATTATATACTCAGCCAAATAACCAAACTATGAGCAATCTACTCAACTCACTGGGGAAGTTTTCCCTCCTAATCACTTTCCTTTTCTATGCAAATTCTATAATGGCGCAGGATGGAACCATTTATCCACTTGAGACCCCAGATGAACCCAATGCTATTCCGCTGGGTACTGGAGGCGTAAAGGATCAACCTGCCTCAGAGACTTGGTTTCGCCAATGGGGCGATCCTATGGCAAGGAACATTACAGTAGCTACGCTTACTCCTTTTCTTCCAGAACCTGGAAAAGCAAATGGAACGACCGTGATTGTAGCTCCAGGAGGAGGGTTTAGATGGCTTTCATTGGATAATGAAGGTTGGAAAGTAGCAAAAGCCTTGGCAGATCAAGGGATCAATGCTTTTGTACTTAAGTACCGACTTCATCCAACGCCAGAGTCTTTGGATGGATTTAGGGAATCTATGAACAGAACCTTTGATGCGGCAGCAAACTCAGCACAAGGTGGAGAATCAAGACCTCGTCCTGTGCAAAGAGACCTTTCCGATCAACTTGAGGACGCAGAGGCGGCTTATGCCATGATCGTAGAAAGAGCAGAGGAATGGGGTGTCGATACGGACAGAATTGGTATGATAGGCTTCTCGGCTGGTGCAGGTCTTACCATGCATAGTACACTGAATTCTAAAACCATGAAGCTTGCCTTTATAGGCCCAATCTATGGTGGGATGGGCCCAGTTGAAGTACCCAAGGATGCCCCACCTATGTTCAATGTGATTGCTACTGATGATTTTCTTTTCAATGGTCAGAATGGTATTATCGAGTCTTGGTACAAAGCAGGTATACCTGTAGAGTTCCACCTTTATCAAAATGGCGGCCATGGTTTTGGACTTGGAAATCCTAATAGAACCAGTAACCGTTGGTTTGATGCATTTATTCATTGGTTGGATGTCAATGAATTTCTCTCGGAAAAATCAACAGATTGATACGCCTTTAGGATTCCCCTTTAGTTAACAAGTAAAATAGAAATTTAAAATCTCAAGAATTAACCTATTATATGAAGAACTTATCATTTTTCTTAAAAGAAAACCTACTTACGAAGTTAGTACTTGGAGTGATGGTAGCTTCCATTTCGGTAGCCTGCGGCCAAGAAGAAGTACAAGAAAGTTTGGTGAATGAAGATGGGAAATATGTCCACAATGCGGCTGGGAATCCCTATTTACCACTTTGGGAGCATTTGCCCGATGGCGAACCTAGGGTTTTTGAAGATCCAGATAATCCTGGGAAATACCGTGCTTACATTATTGGATCACACGATCTTAGATTTACGAGCTATTGTGGGCCAGATATCAGGATGTGGTCAGCTCCTGTGGAAGATTTGTCGAGCTGGAGAGATGAAGGAGCAATTTTCACCTATGAGATTGATGGACAGTGGGATGTGATGTATGCCCCTGATTTGGTCGAGATCAAGAAAAAGGATGGTACCAAAGAATACTACTTATACCCACACAGCAGAGGGCCTGGGAGAGAAGCTATGGTAGCCAAGGGTTCGAGGCCAGACGGTCCATTTACTCCAGTCAACATGACAGCAGATGGGAAAAGAACTGTAGAGGGAAGCATAATAGGATTTGACCCAGCAGTATTTATTGACTACATCACAGATCCAGATGATCCAGATTATGAAATTGGTTTCAGAGCTTATGCTTTCTGGGGATTTCAAAGATCTTTGGCAGCAGAGCTTGATCAGAATACCATGTATTCTTTGAGACCAGGCACAGAGATCATTCCTTATTTCCTTCCAGCGAGTAGCAGATATGGAAGATTGAGAGATCCAGAGGGTACTACCTATCCTGCAATCTATGAAGAGGAAGATTTGGGTACTTTCAACTTCTTTGAAGCTTCTTCTATCAGAAAAGTGGGTAACAAATATATCTCCGTATTCAGTGGCTATTCTGGACCTGAATATGGTGTGAGCAGCACCAACTCGACATTGAGGTATGCCGTGGGAGATTCACCGCTAGGGCCGTGGAAAAGTGGAGGCGTTTTGGTTGATTCCAGAGGTCCAGTACTGAATGAGGATGGATCAGCTATCATGCTCACCAATGGTGGTCACAATACCCATGGGAGTATAGAGAATATCAATGGCCAATGGTATGTGTTCTATCACAAGCCGCCGAGAGGTTTTGGGTTTGCACGTCAGCCTGTAGTGGCTCCTATTTCCCTTGAAGTAGACGAAACGCCAGTAGCAGAAGGTGGTGGTGCAAGAATTCGTGCATACGATCCTTATGCTTCTAATCAGCAATGGACGGCTAAGGATAAAGAAGGAAGGGAGTATAAAGGTGCAGAAATAACTTCGGAAGGGTTCCACATGTATGGCTTGGATCCATATCAATACTACTCGGCAGGCTATGCCGCTTACCTCTCTGATATCAGTATACAACAAGATTCATGGGACATTTGGGATAACCACATGTCGATTTCACCTGTCAAAAATGGACATATCATAGGCTATAAATACTTTGGATTTGGTGGTCTGAGTGAAGATAAATTTGGTCTGAAAGCATTCGACGGTACGAAAGAAGGAAATCAAACAGCCTTCAACCTTTTCTTGACTCCAAAGACAGACAAAGCTTTCAAAGTAAATGTCTGGGTAGACGGCCCCTATGACAATGAAACTTGGAAAGGTACAAAAATCGGAGTGGTCGAAGTTCCTGCAAACTCAAAACAAGAAGCAACTAAGTTCAAAATTGATGTGGCAAAATACGTAGATCAATTGGATAAGAAGCATGCGATCTACTTGGTAGCAGAGTCAGGAAATGATGAAGAGTTGTTCGAACTTCTAGGTCTTGGTTTTAGTGCCAATGGAAAAGAATTGAAAAGACCTGTAGCACCTAAAATCACCATTTCAGTGAATGGAGAAGCGGTAGAAGTACCAGAAACACCTGTGAGATCTACCAATGAAAATGGTATTCTAGGATATGATCTCTATGAAGTAAAAGCAAGTCTTCCAGCAGATGCAAGTGGTAGTCCCAAAGTAACGGCCAAAGCTGATCAATCAGGTGTAAAAATTTCGATAGATCAGGCTGAAGATAGAGAGGGCGAAGCCATTGTGACTTGTGATTATAGAGGTGTTGTCAAGACTTATAAAGTGAAATTTAACTGATTATCTTAATGTCTAATCTTTTAACCCTAAAAAATGAAAGATTAGCTAATCCCAAACTTTCCCAAAGTTTTGAACTTTGGGAAAGTTTATTTCAACTCTTAAACCTAAACCAAATGAAAATAGCCTTCAAATTTCTATTAATAGTAGCGTTCAGTTTTAACTTTCATTCAGGCTTTTCGCAAAACCCCATAATCAAAGACTTTTTTACTGCCGATCCTGCTCCAATTGTGTACAATAACACCGTGTATCTGTACACCAGTCACGATACAGCATCGGTAACATCCAAGAACTATGAGATGAAGGACTGGCTAGTCTTTTCTTCAACAGATATGGTGAATTGGGAGTATCAGGGAGCACCAGTTTCACCAAAAACTTTTTCCTGGGCCACGGGAGATGCTTATGCAGCGCATTGTACGGAACGAGATGGTAAATTTTATTTCTATGTGTCCACATTTCACAAAGAAGATGAAAACAGTAAAGGAGGTGCAGCCATTGGTGTAGCAGTTTCAGATAGTCCAACCGGTCCATTTGTAGATGCTATCGGAAAAGCGCTTGTAGTCAATGAAATGACTAAGGACAACAAGCATGGTTGGGATGATATTGATCCAGCTGTATTTATTGATGATGACGGTCAGGCCTACATCTACTGGGGAAATGGAAGTCTAAAATGGGCGAAGCTGAGGGATAATATGATAGAAATGGATGGTCCGATCAACTACCTGAACCCTGAGAATTTCATAGAAGGTCCTTGGGTTTACAAACGTAAAGATTTGTATTATTTATTGTATGCAAGTAAGGGTGAGAAGGCTGAGCAAATAGATTATGCTATTGCAACAAGTCCAGAAGGTCCTTGGGAGCACAAAGGAGTGATCATGGAAAGTGTTCCCAATAGCTTCACCGTACATCCAGGAGTAGTTTCATACAAGGGTAAAGATTATTTCTTCTATCACAATGGTGTGTTGCCGACTGGAGGAAGCTACAGAAGATCGATTTGTATAGACTACATGTACTACAATGAAGATGGCACCATTCAGAAAGTGATCCAAACAGAAGAAGGGGTCGAAGCTGTGCAATAGGGAAAAGAGAAATAAGAAATCAATGAAAAGGATTACTAGATACAGGTTTGGGCTTATTACGCTAATGATGCTTCTTAATCTCTTCCTGATTTTTGATCAATCATTTGCCCAAAGGAGCTCAGATGCAATTTTTTCCCCAAATGGGAAAATTAAGGTAAGCCTAGAGGAAGCAATGCTTCCAAAAGATAAAAAATGGACACTGGTTTTATCTTATTTGGATGAATCAAGAGAAGAGAATGAGGTAATTCCTATGATTGAGCTTGGATTGAAAAGAGAGGATCAAGAGTTTGGTTCTGGTTTGAATCTACTCAAGGTGAGCAAGCCAAAACTTATCAAGGAGCAATATGAGGCAGTTCATGGAAAAAGGCTCTCTCGCTCCAATACAGCTTATGAAGTTGTTGCTAACTTTGAAAATGCTCAAAAGGCGAAGCTTGATGTGGTTATCAGGCTTTATGATGACGGGCTAGCTTTTCGCTATCATTTTCCTGAAAAAAACTCAGGAGAATTCAAGGTTTTGGATGAGTTTACGAGCTACCATATTCCCGATAGTACGATGCGTTGGCTTCAGAAATTCAACCCTGCCAATGAAGGTTATTATAGGGCAAGCAAAGATGGAAATACACAAGCTGATTGGGCATATCCGGCATTATTTCATACAGCTGATACAACTGCATTTTTTCTGATTCACGAAGCAGGGCTTGATAGAAATTATTGTGGGACCAAATTAAGTAATCAAGGTGATAGTAAATCTTATAAGCTCGTGTTCCCAGATGATTGGAATGGTAGGGGACAAGGGCAAAGAGAACCTACTATTTCTTTACCTTGGAGTTCGCCATGGAGAGTGATACAAGTAGGTGATATCGGATCCATAGTTGCTTCCACTCTGGTGGATGACCTATCTCCTGCATCAATTTTGACCGATACAGAATGGATCAAGCCTGGTTTAGTTTCATGGAATTATTGGTCTCACAATCATGGAACCAAGGATTTTCAAGTAGTAAAAAAATTCGCAGACTTGGCAGCTGAAATGAATTGGCCTTATACTTTGATCGATTGGGAGTGGGATGCGATGGGTAACGGCGGAAACTTGAATGATGCGCTCACTTACATTCAAAACCTTGGTGTAAAACCTTTGATTTGGTACAATTCGGGTGGAAATCATACTTGGGTAGAAGCTACTCCAAAAGATAGAATGCTTACCCATGAAAACAGGGTAAAGGAATTTACAATGCTCAAAGAGAAGGGCGTCGCGGGTGTTAAAATTGATTTTTTTGAAAGTGAAAAGCAGGATATGATCAATTATTACATTGATATCTTGGAAGATGCCGCTGAATTTGAAATGCTGGTTTATTTTCATGGTTGCTTAGTGCCTAGAGGTTGGTCGCGAACATATCCTCACTTGATGACTTATGAAGGTGTCAGAGGTGCAGAGTGGTACAACAATGGGCCAGATTTCACTATTGAAGCCCCAGTTCACAATACAATCATGCCATTTACAAGAAATGTAGTAGGGTCGATGGATTATACACCAGTGACTTTTTCCAATTCTCAATTTCCTCACATTACCTCTTATGGCCATGAGATAGCATTAGGTGTTTTGTTTGAATCCGCTCTACAACATTTGGCTGATCGGCCTGAAGGGTACGAAATGATCCCTTATGCGGCTAAAGTTTTCTTACGAGATATTCCGACAATTTGGGATGATACACAGTTCATTTCTGGTTATCCAGGAGTGGATATTAACCTAGCTCGAAGAAGCGAGAATCAATGGTATCTAAGTGGAATACATAGCGAGTCTAAGCCAAAACGAATAAACCTTTCCCTAGATTTTCTAGATGAAGGTCAGAAATACAAACTTACTTTGATCAAAGACGGTAATCATGATCAAGTATTAGAAACCTCTTATAAAGTAGTCAGCAAGGATGATACAATCTCAATTAGAATGCTGCCTAGAGGAGGGTATTTAGGAAAACTTGAACCAATAAATTAATTCAACAAGATATTTATCATGAGAAAATTACTATTAATAGCCTTCACTTTTATCACTTGCCTAACTTTTGGTCAAGAAGTAGGACAAGTTGAAAGTCCAGATGGACTTGTCAGAGTAAGTTTAGTATTACAAGATGGGAAGCTATTTTATTCCGTGAAATACAGTGAGAAGACCATGCTCGAAAATTCACCTTTAGGTTTGGAAACTAATGCTGGATCCTTCACCGATCAACTTTCTTTTGTCAAAACAAAAACTGGAAATGTAAATCAGTCTTACACTCAAGATAGAATCAAGAAGTCAGATATCCATTACAAAGCCAATACACTCACCTACACAATCAAGAATGAAGCTGATCAAGAAATTTCAATTCATTTCCAAGTCAGTGACAATGATATCGCTTTCAGGTATGAGCTTCCAATGTGGAAGGAAACCAAAGGTATTGTAGTAGAAAAAGAGATCACAGGGTTCAGATTCCCAACCTCATCTACAGCGTTTTTGTCAAATATGATGCGTTCCATGACTGGATTTGCAAGAACTGCACCTAGTTATGAAAGTGGCTATGTCACTGATGAACCTATCGATAAGACCAATGCTAGACTAGGTTATGTTTTTCCTGGACTATTCAAAGTAGGAAATGATGGTTGGGTATTGCTTTCAGAGACAGGTGTCGGTAGCAATTATACCGCATCACACCTGAGTGGTATTCAAGATGGTGTTTACACCGTTTCATATCCTCAAATGGAACAAAACAATGGATTTGGGAGCACTGGAGCACAGCTAGGTCTGCCAAGCCATACACCATGGAGAACGATTACTTTGGGATCCTCATTGAAACCTATAGTAGAGACAACTATTCCATACGACGTGGTAGAACCACTTTATGAAGCTTCTCAAGATTACAAATACGGGAAGGGTACTTGGAGTTGGATCATATGGCAAGACAATAGCATGAACTATGAAGATCAAGTTAAATATATCGACTTGGCCGCTGCCATGGATTTCGAATATATCTTGATAGATGCCTGGTGGGATGAGAGAATCGGTTATGACCGGATGGAAGAATTGATTCAATATGCTAATTCAAAAGGTGTAGATGTTTTCTTATGGTACAATTCTAATGGAACTGCCAATGATGCTTTTCAAACACCACTAAACAAAATGAACACTTCCATTGCACGTAAGAAGGAAATGAAGTGGCTACAGGAAGCAGGAGTAAAGGGGTTGAAAGTTGACTTTTTTGGGGGCGATAAGCAAGAGACATTGAGATTGTATGAAGATATCCTTTCGGATGCAAATGAATACGGCCTGATGATTATTTTTCATGGTGCGACCTTACCAAGAGGTTGGGAGAGGATGTATCCAAACTTTGTAGGAAGTGAGGCAGTATTGGCTTCAGAGATGCTTGTTTTCGTTCAGGATACAAGAGAGAAAGAGGCATTTTATGCCACACTTCATCCTTTTATCAGGAATTCAGTGGCTAGTATGGAGTTTGGTGGGATTATTCTGAACAAATACCTGAACAGAGGAAATCAGCGTGGGCAAGAGCGATTGACTACCGATATATTCCAACTTGCCACGGGGGTTTTATTCCAAAATCCCGTCCAAATGTTCGGGCTTACACCAAACAATCTTACTGATGTGCCTGAATTTGAACTTGATTTTCTAAGGAAGCTTCCAACAACTTGGGATGAAACAATTCACATCGATGGCTATCCAGGAAAGTACAGTGTGATAGCTAGAAGGAGTGGAGCACATTGGTATATCGCTGGAGTCAATGCAGAAGCTGATGTAAAGACATTGAAGCTCAATTTGCCAATGCTCAAAGGAAAGAAAGTCTCTTTGTACAACGATGATAACAAAAGAGAACCTAGCGTGAAAACCATAGAAATTGATAAAAATGGAGAGGTTACGATCACGATACAACCTCGGGGTGGGTTTGTATTAACTGATTAAACAAAAATGAAATGAATAACAAACAAAAGAAACTAGTGCTGACAGTATTTATGATGGGGGTATTCTGTCTGATAGCGAAGGGTCAAAACCCAATCATTCAGACAAAATTCACCGCTGATCCAGCTCCAATGGTTTATAATGATACCGTTTTTCTCTATACTGGTCACGATGAGGATGATGCATTTGGTTTTAAAATGCACAATTGGCTCCTCTATACTTCGACTGATATGGTCAATTGGACAGAGCATGGTGCTGTGGCTTCACTGAAGAATTTTGACTGGGTACCACATGAAAATGGAGCTTGGGCTGCTCACTGCATAGAGCGAAATGGCAAATTCTACCTCTACTGCCCCATGCCTGGTGGAGTTGGCATCGGAGTATTAGTTGCCGATAGTCCGTATGGACCTTTCAAAGATCCTATTGGGAAACCTTTGATTAAAAACAGTGACCACGATATTGACCCTGCTGTTTTCATAGATGATGACGGGCAAGCTTATCTGTATTGGGGAAATCCTAAGGTCTATTATGTGAAATTGAATGATGATATGGTCTCCTTTTCAGGAGAGATCAATCAAGATGCTTCCACACCAGAAAATTACCAAGAAGGCCCATGGGTTTGGAAACGGAATGACCACTATTATATGGCTTATGCTTCGACCTGCTGTCCGGAAGGAATTGGATATGCTATGAGCGATTCTCCTACAGGGAAATGGAAGTATAAAGGAATGATAATGGATGGAGACAAGCGATCCAATGGAAACCACCCCGGTATTATTGAGTTCAAAGGTAAAACCTATGTCTTTGGGTTTAATTACAATATACTTAAGCAAACAATGGCCAAGCATTATGAAAGGCGTTCTGTAATTGTCGAAGAGCTGAAATACAATGATGATGGTACTATTCAGAAGCATCCTTTCTGGTCAAAGAATGTCGAACAAGTCGGGACATTGAACCCTTACAATCGTGTCGAGGCGGAAACAATGGCTTGGAGTCGGGGGGTGAAAACGGAATTTGCTACAGAGTGGGAAAGGAATATTTCTTGGGATAAAGGGGAGAAGATTGCTGATCGGTTGTTTGTTTCCTCTATTCATCATGGAGATTATATCAATGTACAAGGTGTGGATTTTTCAGCTGGAACCAAGTCGATTGAAGTAAATATTGCCCCGCTGTATGGTGGAGCAATCGAAGTACGTATTGACAGTTTGGATGGTCCGTTGATTGGAACCATGGTAATAGAAGACCAAGGTCAAGGAGATATCTGGAGAAGCATCACTGCATCAGTGAAAAATGTAAGCGGTGTTCACGATTTGTTCTTTGTGTTTAAAGGAGAGAGTGACTTATTCTATTTTGATTGGTGGAAATTCGCAAAGTAATAATGAATATACGCTACTTTGCCACAAGTCAAACAAAGTTTCTCCAACAACAGATTTTCATTACTTCATCAAGGAGCACGAGTGATGACTGTTGTCCTTTGACAGTTGACGATTATCCGCAATGCTACCATTTGTTGAATGAAAAATTATCTATGTATCAAGTGTTTTAAAAGATATATCGTTTTGTAAAGCGTCTGACGCAAAAGTGTATAAATACAATAAAATATAGCTGAAATGATTAAAAAACTAAAGTATAAAATACTAACCTTTACTGTCCTAATTGCTATAATTGGCATTGCCCAAACCAAAGCCCAAAATCCAATCATTCAGACTGCTTACACAGCAGATCCTGCACCATTGGTTTACAATGATAAAGTCTACCTATATACTTCACACGATGAAGATGGATCGACTTGGTTTACCATGAACGACTGGAGATTATATACCACAGAGGATATGGTAAACTGGACAGATCATGGAGCCATATTGTCTTACAAGGATTTTTCATGGGGTAAAATGAACGCTTGGGCACCACAGTGTATTGAGCGAGACGGTAAGTTTTATATGTATGTACCGATTACCGATAGGAACAATAAAAACGGAATAGGTGTAGCAGTATCGGATAGTCCATATGGGCCATTTATTGATCCATTGGGTAAGCCTTTGATAAGCAATAGTATGGCTGATATTGACCCAACAGCATTTGTAGACGATGATGGACAAGCTTACTTGATGTGGGGAAATCCAGTGTGTCATTATGTCAAATTGAACGAAGACATGATCTCACTTGATGGTGAAGTTGGAGAATTTCCAAATACTATTGAGTCCTTTGGGAAAAGGAAAGCTGATGACCCTAAGAGGCCTACTACCTACGAAGAAGGTCCTTGGCTTTATAAGCGAAATGGTATCTATTATCTACTTTTTGCCGCGGGTGAGTTACCAGAGCATCTGGGTTACTCTATGAGCGATAGTCCGACAGGACCATGGGAATACAAAGGGGTGCTAATGCCATCAGAAGGGAGAAGCTTCACGAATCATCCAGGAATTATTGATTACAAAGGAAAAACATACCTCTTCTATCACAATGGAGCTTTACCTGGAGGAAGTGGCTTTACCCGATCAGTTGCTGTGGAAGAAGTGACTTTCAATGAAGATGGTACAATAGTTCCCATGAAAATGACAGAAGGAATCACTAAAAGCATAGGATCTGTCAATCCTTATGTGAAAAATGAAGCTGAAATGATTGCTTGGTCAGAAGGTGTTAAAGCAAAGAGCAATGAGGTAGTGGGGAATTTTATCACAGCCACACGAAATGATGCTTTCACCAAAGTTGTAGGAGTTGATTTTCGAGATAGCGGAGCTACCAGATTCACTGCACGCGTAGGCACTACCCACAATGGCGATGTGAATATGGAAGTGAGGTTGGGCAGTAAAGATGGAAAGCTTCTGACAACAGTAAAAGTTCCGCTCACTGGAGGAGACGACAGGTGGTCCTTGGTAAATACAGAGGTGGAGCAGTTGAGCGGTGTACATGACCTGTATTTTGTGTTCAAAGGAAAAGCACCAAGTAATATCATGTATTTTGATTATTGGACATTTGGAAAGTGATTGTAGATTAGAGATTGAAATATTTGAAGAAATTGTCTGCCTTGGGGGATTTAATATTTAATGATTGCAATAAAACTATATTCTCCTTGGTTTGTGTCCTCACAAACCAATCGAACTGGCAATAGGACAATAGACAAATTAAAAGATTATAAGTATCCGCTATGTTTCGCTTTGGTCTGTGTCCTCACAGATCAATCAAATTGATAGATTGAAATATGGATGAAATTCCAAAAAAACAATTAACCCAAAACACCTAAAATAATGAAAATCAATAAAAAAACATCATGGGCCTTTATGGCTTTGGTCTTAATTGCCTGGAGCTGTGCAGACCCAGGGGAAGTATCTCCTGAATTGAATGATCCTGATGATGAGGATATGGGAGAAATTGCCATTCCACTTAAAGAGTTGTTTGAAGCTTATTTTCCAATCGGTGCTGCAGTTACTCCTCAGCAGGCTACCGCATCAAGCCCGCATGGTCAAGCCTTACAGACGCATTTTTCCAGTTTGACAGCAGAGAATGTGATGAAGCCTGATGCACTTCAGCGTGTCAAAGGTCAATACACTTGGACCAACGCTGATCAAATTGTTCAGTTTGCCAAGGATAACAACATGAAAGTTAGAGGGCATACTTTGACTTGGCATTCACAGTCTCCTGACTGGATGTTTTATGACGAAAACGGAGACTTACATACTCCAGAAGTTGCTATGAAACAATTGGAAGAGCATATTACTACTGTGGTGTCTCGTTACAAAGGGGATGTGTATGCTTGGGATGTGGTGAATGAGGCCATGTTCGATTGGGATCCGAATGGTCAGATTATTTATAGGGAGGATTCTCCATGGTTTAAAATCATGGGGCCGGCTTACATAGATTCAGCATTTGTGTATGCCAGAAGGGCGGATCCAGATGCCAAGTTGTTTTACAATGACTACAATTCAATTTTTAGTTGGAAAAGAAACAAAATATATGATTTGGTTAAGAGGTTGAAGGATAATGGTATTCCAATTGATGGTATTGGTTTGCAGGGGCATTGGTCAGTGAATACGTCTGAAGCTGATATAAGGACTACTTTGGATTTGTTTAGAACTTTGGATGTGGAAATTCAAATTACTGAACTTGATTTGCCAGTATATACCTCAAATGATGAGGCTGATTCAGAAGTTTACACAAGTACATTTTCATTTAGACAAAAAGTAGCTTATTCTATGATATTCAATGTGCTATTAGATTATAGCGATATCATTACGAATGTTACATTTTGGGGAATAGGAGATGATCATACATGGTTAGATAAGCCTGGCCGAAAAGCGTTTCCTTTTTTATTAGATGAAGAGCTCCAGCCAAAACCAGTATATTTTGAAGTACAGAACTTGGTTCTAAACCGATAAAATTACTATCCCAAAAAATAGTTTAAGGTAATGCATAGGGTTTTGCAATCGTGTGCGTAGAATTTTACAATCGGTTTCTATTTGAATGTATTAAGCAGTATTTTGGGGGTTAAACTATAATTGAATCAAGATGAAAGATAAATCCAATAAACCTAAACAATCAAAAGGCGACAAAAGAAGAGATTTTCTTAAGAAAAGTGCTTTGGCATTTGGAGCATTCCATGTGATTCCTAGCCATGTATTATTTTCTAAACCAGAAATTAGAAATAAGGCTGGTGAGATAGTTCAGATGGCATCAAAAGTCCCAAGTGATAGGGTCAATTTGGCATGTATAGGAATAGGAAATAGAGGGGAGCAAGTGATCAATGATTTTGATAGGACAGGTTATTCTAATGTTGTTGCACTTTGTGATGTAGATATGGGGGCACCACATACCACCAAAATCATGGATAAGCATGCTAAGGCTAAAAGGTACAAGGACTTTAGAGATTTGTTCGATAAAAATGAGGTTGAATTTGATGCGGCGGTGATCTGTACACCAGACTTTTCTCACTTCCCAATCACCATGCATGCCATGGCATCAGGAAAGCCGGTTTACGTAGAAAAGCCGATGGCCAGAACATTCCAGGAGGTGGAGTTGATGATGAAAGCTGCCAAAAAGTATGATGTAATCACACAAATGGGTAATCAAGGACATTCTGAAGCCAATGCATTTCAATTCAAAGCTTGGGTGGATGCTGGGATCATCAAAGACGTAAAAAACATCTCTTGTCACATGAACAGCAGAAGAAGATGGCATGGATGGGATACTTCAAAGACTACTTATCCAGCAGCAGAGCCAATCCCTGAAACCTTAGATTGGGACTTGTGGCTTACAACTGCAGAACATCATGATTACAATAAGGATTTTGCCAATGGTCAATGGAGATGTTGGTATGAATTCGGAATGGGTGCTTTAGGAGACTGGGGTGCACATATCATGGATAGTTTTCACAGGTATTTGGACTTAGGTTTGCCAGAAGAAATCAATGCTGTCAAGCTTGATGGTCACAATCCGCTATTCTACCCACAAGCCACTACATTGGATTTCAAATTCCCAAAAAGAAAGAAAATGCCAGCACTTACAGTGACTTGGTATGATGGATTGGAAAATCTCCCACCACTTCCTGAAGGGTATGGATCATCTGAGCTAAGCTCTGATATACCCGCAGCTGGTACTGGACAGATTGAACAGAGAACATTGAATCCTGGGAAAATAATTTACGGCAAGGATCTTACTTTCAAAGGTGGATCCCATGGAAGCACACTTTCGATCATACCTGAAGAAGCAGCCAATGACATGAAGAGCAGCCTTCCAGAAGTACCTGAAAGTTCATCAAACCATTTTGCCAACTTCCTATTGGCAGTGAAAGGAGAGGAAAAGACAAGGTCTCCATTTGAAGTAACTGGCCCACTTAGCCAAGTATTCTCTTTAGGGGTTCTTGCTCAGCAATTGAATGCTAACCTCAAGTTTGACAGAAAGAAAAAAGTAATCACGAACAATAAAGTAGCCAACGAGCTACTCACAGGAACCCCTCCAAGAAAAGGTTGGGAAGAGTATTATAAATTGTGAGAAGCGAGATGCTAGAGATGAGAAGCGACAGACCTCTTTTATAGACAACCTTTGAGGTTTCCTAAAACCTCGAAGGTTTACATATAGAAGCAAGAAGCAAGAAACAAGAGACAAGGAAAAAGTGTCAAGTAATTTCAGGACGCGACAAAGATTCTAGAATCGACCTTTCCTATTAAATCTAATCCCGAAAGCTATCAGGACAAAAATCTAAAACAACCCTCCCTTGGTGTCTTAGTACCTTCGTGGGAAAAAATTAATACAATCAACAATAAAAAAAACTATCACTTTGGTTTGTGTACTCACAGATCGAAACCTAATTCTTGGCCAGAGTTTTCTAACCCTTGATGTGTGTCTTCTCGAACCAATTAGTTGAAGAGTCTTAAAATACCAAACATTTGAAGTTCTTCATTTTTATTTAGATAATATAAAAACCTTAAACCTAACACCCAATAACCCATGAAAGCACTAAAAACAACAGCCTTGATGCTCAGCTTGGCGCTTACAAATTTCGCATTTGGTCAGTCAGATCAGCTAATTGCGCCAGAAGGCTTTGATAAACCTGATACTAGTAAGCCTCAAGGGGAAGTCAAAGAGTTTAAGTATCCTTCCAAAACAGTTGGAGTGGATAGACAAGCAAATATCTATTTACCACCAAACTTTGATGCCAATGAAGCTTATCCCGTATTATACTTGCTACATGGCATAGGTGGAGACGAGCGTGAATGGCTTGATCAAGGTAATCCGAACGTTATTCTTGATAACCTATATGCTTCAAATAAGGCAAAACCTATGATCATTGTGATCCCTAATGGTCGTGCCATGAAAAATGATAGGGCCGAAGGAGATATATTTGGAGCAGAACCAGTGAAGGCTTTTGCCACATTTGAAGAAGATTTGATTAAAGACCTGATTCCTTACATTGAGAAGGAATACAAAGTAAAGCCTGGAGTGGAAAATAGGGCTGTAGCTGGTCTTTCGATGGGTGGAGGACAATCAATGAATTTTGGATTAGGCAATCCAGAGCATTTTGCGTGGGTTGGGGCATTCTCACCAGCTCCTAATACTAAGAGGGGAGAGGCATTACTTCCTAAGCCAGAGGTTACCAAATCAAACCTGAAGTTATTGTTTTTGAGTTGTGGAGATAAGGATAATCTGATGAATGTGTCAAATGGAGCTCATGAGTTTTTGAATAGTAAGGGTATAACTCACACTTACAGGGTAATACCAGATCATCACCACAATTTTGAATACTGGAAAAATGAATTGTATTTCTTTGCGCAGGAGATATTTTAGAAATCACATATTAAATCCATGCTTCTTCTAAAGGCATGGGTTTTTTATTTGAATAAATACCATGTTTGAAGCAATACAGTTCCCCTTTTCTTATAGGCTTTAAATTCAGTCCTAATAAATTGAAATAAGTATTCTGATAAATGCACAACTATTTCTTATGATGAACGGTTTTGGGTTAAATCGGATTTTCATCTCATTAAGCTAAATTCACCTATAGTGTCAGATTGATAATTTTATTTCAATTCCTTCTAACCTTTTTACTCCAAATAATTATGTCTACTGTTTTGAGATTATCCAATTTCCTTTTAACCATTAATCTGTTTATCAGCAGTTGTAGTCAAAAATCCACCAAAGTTGATCTGTTAGATGAGCCTGATGCTGAGCATATTGTTACAGTTAATTTCGATAATAAGTCGGAAATAAAGTATGAGGATTACATTGAGTTTGTCAAATATGTAAAGCTAGAGACAACCGATGAAAGTTTGATTGGTGCTGTAGATAAATTGCTTTTTGATGATGATATGATTTTTGTAATTGATAAGCAAGTCACCAAATCAATATTCGTATTTGATGACAAAGGGAAATTTATGCATAAGATTCATGCCGTAGGGGATGGTCCAGATAAATATTTCTCTATTCTAGACGTTTCTTTGGATGTTACGAATAAGCTCATTTGCTTAGTAGATTTGGATGGGCGAAGGATAAAATTTTATACGTATGAAGGAGATTTTATAGAAAATCTTCGAATGCCTTTTTTGTTTAGTTCCATGATTCATTTGACAGATGATCAATTTGTTTTTAACTCAGGGTTGTCAGCCAATCAGGATAAAGAAGAAATTGATGGATACTCTTTGGTGGTAGCTGATATGGAAGGTAAAGTAAGTTACAAAGCGTTCGAAGACAGGAATCACAATTTTTCTTTTTCAATACATGATCCTTTACAGAATTCTGGTTCGGATATTTTCTACAATCCTCGTTATAGTAATGTGATTTATTCCATAAGTCAGGAGGGTGCATCACCTTTTTATAAGATTGATATGGGGATTCATGCTTTTCCTCAGGAGCGCTTGCCTAGCATCAATACGCAAGAATATTTGGAGATGGATGCCAATAAAAGTTTTGTTAATGGATACATCAGTTTGAAAGATGGAGCTATGTTTATCATTTTTGGTGATAAACAGGTTTTTAATGTTTTATATTCCAAAGAATCAGGTAATTCGATTTCTTTGTTGAGACCTGTATTTAACCACTTTTCCCATTCCCTGTTTAGCTCTAACGGTTCCGCTTCTTATTTCCATTATTTTGATCAGTCCATCGTGACTGTGTCTTGGCCGGATGTAGTTCTTATGTTAGGTGAAATCTCTCCCAAATCTGGGAGGGAGGAATCGGGATTGGACCAATTATTAGAGGGGATAGATAAATCAAGTAACCCTGTCTTGAGCTTTTTTAATTTGAAGAGTTTTTAATAGCATGTTTCACCTATCAAAAATCCAAAAACAATCAAATGAAATATTCAAGAATATCGGTTAGGGACATTGTTATAAGGTGTTGTTTGTCTAGCGTAATGCTGTTTCAGGCTTGCGACAGTTCAAATGATGGAGTGGAGTATACAAATGAATTTTATGGGGATGCAGAGATCATCAGGATAGATCCTAAAAACGATATAGATGAGGAGTATTCTATGAAAGCATCGCTAATCGTGTCGAGTATAGATTATTATCCGCTTACCTTGCCAGGAGATATGATTATAGGCGAGATAGAGAAAATGATTCATCATAATGGACATGTTTATATTTTCGATCGGCATACAGAATCCATTTTTATATTTAATGATGAGGGTGAATTTATAAATGCTATCCAAAGTAAAGGTGAAGGGCCAGAAGAATATGGAGATATCAAAGACTTTGAGGTTGATAGAAGTTCAGGGAATGTTTTAATTTATTCACCGAGAAGTCAAAAAATTCTGCGCTATACGATCACAGGAGAGTTTTTTGGAGCTATAAATAATAAGATTCAACATACCTCATTTTTTCCAATTAGTGATTCTAAAATAGCTATCTATAATTCCAGACTATCAAATGGACATGTCTTTGAAAGAACTTTCCCTATTCAACCTAGATTTATTATTGCAAATGATGAGGAGGAAGTCGAAAAGCAAGATTTGGAGACAGCTTATCGTGAACAATTGCTGATGTTCCCTTTTTCTGACTTTGGTTTTTACCAAATAGGAGACTCTCTGAGGCTGATGGATTCAATCAACTCCGTGATATATAGAGTTGATCTTTTAGAGGGGAGAGTGTACCCAAGATTTATTGTTGATTTTGCTTATGATAACCCTCCAAGGCTATACGATATGGATGACAAAGAGCTTTCATTATTTATGGATAAATTTAAAGAAAGCAGAAAAAAAGATTGGGCTTCGATTTACAAAGTATTTGAAAGCAAGGATCATCTATTTATTTCATATGGTTATGATGGACTAATGTATCGGGTCTTTTTTTCTAAGAGAACCAAGGAATTGGTTAATTCAAAACATGGATGGGTCAATGATATAGATAACTTTCCATTGCTGTCTGTTGAGACTGTTACTAATGATGGATACTTTTTAAGCTCTCTTACTTCAGATATGCTTTCTATGATGGTCACACATAATAAAAATTTGAGTTCCCAAAGAATTCTTGATTTGGAAAAAAGTCAAAGAGATGCGGAAAGCATAATTTTGGTAAAGTTTAGGTTGAAAGATTTTTGATTTCAAAAAGAATGAAGAAATGAGAAATTTTACTTGCATAATCATGCTTGCAAATATACTCTTGCTATCATGTGATAGGTCAAGAGATATTATTGATAAGTTTCATTATGATCAATGCTATTTAGTTTCAAATAAAAATCATTAGTTTATTAGATAGTTGCCCTTTTTAAAACACTTAAGAATAAATCAAATGAAATATTCAAGATTATCGATTTGGAATATTGTTGTCAAGTGTTGCATGTCTTGGGTAATTCTACTTCAGGCTTGCAACAATTCAAATGAAGCAATTGAGTTCGTAAGTGAATCTTATGGGGAAGCGGAGATCATCAGTATAGATCCGAAAAAGGATATAGATGAGGAGTATTCGATGAAAGCATCGCTGATTGTGTCGAGTATAGATTACTTCCCGCTTACCTTACCGGGGGATATGGTTATAGGTGAGGTAGCCAAAATGATTCATCACAATGGTTATGTTTATATTTTCGATCGCCATACCGAATCCATTTTTATATTTACCGGTAAGGGTGAATTTATAAATGCTATCCAAAGAAAAGGCGGAGGGCCAGAAGAATATCGAGATATCAAAGACTTTGAGGTTGATAGAAGTTCAGGTAATGTTTTAATTTATTCACCGAGAAGTCAAAAAATCCTGCACTTTGCGATCACAGGAGAGTTTTTGGGAGCTATAAATAATAAAGTTCAACATACCTCATTTTTTCCAATTAGTGATTATAAAATAGCTATCTATAATTCCAGACTATCAAATGGACATGTCTTTGAAAGAACTTTTCCTATTCAACCTAGATTTATCATTGCAAATGAAGCGGAAGAAATCGAAAAGCAAGATTTGGAGACAGCTTATCGTGAACAACTGTTGATGTATCCGAATTCAAGCTTTGGCTTTTATCAAGTTGGGGATTCGTTGAGGCTTATGGAGTCAATCAATTCGGTTGTTTATGGGGTTGATTTAGAAGAAGGAAGAGTTTATCAGAGGTTTGCATTTGACTTTACCAGTGCTAATCCACCACGGTTGTATGACATGGAAGCTGATGAGCTATCCACATTTGTGGAGGATTATAAAAACAAAAAAGTGGGTGGTTGGGCGTCTCTCCATAGAGTGAATGAAACAGCAGATTTACTGCATGCTACCTATTTTTATGACAAGCAAGTTTGTAGGATATTTTATTCAAAAAACAATAAAAGTCAGGTCAATATAGGCGCTTCTTGGATGAATGATATGGATAATATTCCAATGCCATTAGTTGAGACCACAACCAATGAAGGTGAGTTATTAGGTTACTATGGTTCAGATATGCTTTCTATGATAGTCAAACATGGTAAAAGTAAACCTTCCCAAAGAATTCTTGATTTGGAAAAGAGTCAAAGAGATGCCGAAAGCATTATTTTGGTAAAGTTTAGGTTGAAAGATTTTTGATAACTAAGGGGTAAATAGGTGAGAAATTTTACCTACATATTCTTCCAGATAAATTTAAGTTTGAGAATCTTGATTGCACAATGGTTATTTTTTATAATATGACTCCCCCTAACTTTACACGTATGTTTGAATTGCCGCAACAATTAGACGGTCAAACAATTTTTCTCCAAAATATCTTCTGTTGAGTTTATAAACAAACTCATCGATATAGTTTTGGATATATTTTTCGGTTACCATGTGGTAGATTCCCAATAGATTCTTTTTCAGGTTACTTATGGCTGTATGAACCCAGTTTAGCTCTTCATTTGCAGTACTTTCTGAAGACTTTACTTTTATGTGTGTCTCCACTAACTTCTCCACGTGAACAT
>NZ_JAKZGP010000041.1 GCF_022549775.1 Belliella filtrata
GATGATTTAGTCTACAAAACTCGGGAAGTTGAAAGACCAGGTAGAAAGCTACCCAGGCTCAAAAAGCCAAAAAAACCTCATTATATGAATTATAAACCAATTTAATCCTTAACTAAACGACATTGATAGCTTAATAGCTAAAAATCACTCCAAAGTCTTAATTGATGCACAGATATATCAGGGTTTTTTATATTGTGGCTGCTGTTTACGCCTATGGTATATTGACAGACATCGGTAGGTTGATAAGAATGCGAGGTAGGAGAGAGGTATTTTACCTTTCTGAACCAATTGAATCAGAATCAAAAAATGAAACGACTCTTTAAGTTCTTGTAGATCCCTTAATACTTGATAAATAGTGTCAAATGTTTTTATTGATTGAGTGAATTTGGGTTGTTTTGGATAATAGTGGAAAGCTATCAAAATACCATGCCTATATTTAAACCTCATTATATGCTATAAAAACATCTCTCGACACCACCACATAACACAATGACCAAAAAAGGGGAGGGGTATCCCCTTTAAATTTTTAAAATGGACAGTTGGTCAAAATATATTCAACTGCCTTTTGGGCTTTTGAAGCGGCATCCAGCAAGAGCCTTTTATCCGACCTTAACCTGTCTAGCCATACCTTGATATAAGCTGCTGAATTATCCAGTAAATCTTCTTTCATGATTCCTGCATAGTTGCAGAGAAAACTTGCCCCCATTTCAGCTGGCAGCTCTTCTCTTGAATAATACTCAGAATTGAAATCATGGTACTCAACAATTTCTTTCGTATTCCTGTTTTGTGCGATGGGACACCCACGCTAAATTTTCCTGATGATAGAGATAAGTTCTTGTTGTTGCTCTGTTGGTTTAAGAGGTATAGTTGTATAAGTTTTTGATTCTGGCAGGAATACTTTTATCTGATACATGTTCTTTGTCAGCTCTATTGCTCTTGATGCAGAAAACTCTGCTTTAGCAATTTTCAACAATCGTTCCAGCTCCTTAAAGACTGCATAAGACACAAAACAGATGCAAATGTGTGTTTCTATCCTTCGCGGTATGCGATGATAAATAGGTCTTATTCGTATATCGGTTTTACTTATCCGAAAAGCTTTCTCGATATGCCATAGGTTTCCGTATGCCGCAATGACTTCTGTCGGTTTCAAGGTTGTATTCGTAAGGTAGCCTTTCAAACCATCCCATTTTGCATCCAGTTCATACTTGGAGTAATCAATAGCTACTTTTATGTCTGATTCAAGCTTGAGGTATTTGTTATATCCTCTGTTATTGATGTTGTTTTTATCAAGTTTTCCGTTTCTAACCTTTTTTTCAAGCTTTTTAAGCCCTTTTTCCCGATTATGAGCATCCTTCTTCCTTCGTTTTTCTGAAAAGCTCACAACAAGTCTATAACCCTCCTTTTTTAATTCCTTTGGCTTATCATCGGTCACCTCCAACTTCTGGATTTTATCTTTGATCTCGGTGCTTTCATTTTTGATTTTACCACCCAAAACAAACTTATACCCATTGCTGATGAGTGCATTGATATTAGTGGATGACAATAAGCCTGCGTCAGCAATCACAATAGGTTTGTCGATAGAAAACTTCTTTTCAATATTTTTCAATACTGGAATAAGCGTATGCCCTTCATAGGTGCTTCCTTCAAAAATATCATACCCCATAGGATAACCTTTAGGTCCTACAAGCAGCCCTAATTTAATCTGGGGATGCTGGTGTTTACCATCTTTTGAATAGCCTATTTTCCGTAAATCATCTTCATCTGGTATCTCGAAGTAAAGCGTAGTCATATCATAAAAAACAAGGCCGATATTTCCTCCTAAAACCTGCTTAAAGTGTTTAAATGTCAACTCTTCAATCTTGTCTTTATATTTCCCATGGATCTTATCCATATAACGATAGATGGAATAAACGCTAATTTCCTTGTTCTTGAATCTTGCAAGATAATCTATGGTTTTTAGCTTGGACCCAGGATAAACAAGCCGAGACATAATCAGATCTCTGAAAAGTTCATCTAATCCAATAGTATGATAACCTATTGATTCATAAACTTTACCAAGAATATTATCTGGGCCAACCAACTCTACTTCGCTATTGCTGACATTGGAAAGAACGGATTTAACGTTAGCATCCTGATCATTAGAAAACAAAGTAATCTGACCTTTCATTCTTTCGACTTCTAGCTTAGCTTGCCTTTCAAGAATAATAAGCTCTGACTCGTCAAAAGAACTACCTAATGACTTAACGACTTTATTGATTCTTCCAACTTTTTGGATAATCTGTACACTAAAGCTACCGCTAGAATTCTTTTTGCGTCTTATAAACATAAACTAAAAATACTCTGAGACACCCAAAAACAAAAAAATCAAATAACCTAAAGTGTTGAAAATCAAATACCTAATTTTCAGCTAAAATACATCCGTACAAAACAGGGAAAAGACGTTCCAGAAATCATTATCTTTGCATTATAAATGGATACTTCTAAATGCCATTATCCAAGCAAAAATATACTGAACTCATTGACAGCATTGGCTCTACCTTACAAAGAGCAAGGGAAAATGCTGTTAAGGCAGTAAATAATGAATTGGTAAAAGCCAACTGGAAGATTGGTCAATATATCGTGGAATATGAGCAAGACGGAAAAGAAAAAGCAGATTATGGAAGTGCTTTATTGACTAACTTATCGAAAGACTTGAAAGTCAAGTATGGCAAGGGTTTTAGCAAAAGCAGTATCTACCTTTGCAGGCTGTTTTACATCAAATATCCAATTTTCCAGACGGTGTCTGGAAAATTGAGTTGGAGTCATTATGCTGAATTGCTAACCGTTTCAGACGACTTGGCAAGAAGTTTTTATGAGCAACAATCCATCAAAGAAAATTGGGGAGCAAGAGAAATGAAACGTCAAATAGATTCGGCATTGTTTCAGCGCTTCGCATTGAGCAAAGATAAAAAAGGCGTTTTAGCGTTGTCAGAAAAAGGACAGGAAATAGCAACCTCAAAAGACATCATAAAAGACCCTTACGTTTTTGAATTTCTAGAATTACCAATGGACACTATCGTCAAAGAAAGAGCCTTGGAAAAAAAGCTCATTGACAATCTGCAACAATTCTTGTTGGAACTTGGTAAAGGTTTTTCTTTCGTCAAACAACAATTCAAAATCACATTAGACAACGAACACAATTTCATTGACCTTGTTTTTTATCACCGAATTTTGAAGTGTTTCGTTCTCATTGACCTGAAAACAAGGAAAGTGAAACATCAGGACATCGGACAAATGAACCTTTACCTGAACTACTTCAAAGAAGAAGAAAACACCGAAGGCGACAACGAACCGATAGGAATTATCATAGCAGCAGACAAACACGAATATACTGTTAAATATGCAACGGGCGGACTAACCAACAAGATTTTCGTTTCAAAATATCAGTTGTATTTGCCCGACCAAAAACAGTTGGAAGAAAAGGTTAAAGAAATTATTGAGCGATAAAAAAAGAAGGTCGACCGCACAACATTTAGCCCACTAACCAATAGCCCTTGAAAAAAAAACCTGATTGATGCATTCACCTATTAGGGTCGCCGATAGTGATCGGGAGATTATTGGGTGCCGTGTGCGCCTATGGCATATTGACAGAAATCTGTGGGTTGATAAGGATGCGAGGTAGGAGAGAGGTATTTTACTTTTCTGAACCAATTGAATCAGAATCAAAAAATGAAACGACTCTTTAAGTTCTTGTAGATCCCTTAATACTTGATAAATAGTGTCAAATGTTTTTATTGATTGAGTGAATTTGGGTTGTTTTGGATAATAGTGGAAAGCTATCAAAATACCATGCCTATATTTAAACCTCATTATATGCTATAAAAACATCTCTCGACACCACCACATAACACAATGACCAAAAAAGGGGAGGGGTATCCCCTTTAAATTTTTAAAATGGACAGTTGGTCAAAATATATTCAACTGCCTTTTGGGCTTTTGAAGCGGCATCCAGCAAGAGCCTTTTATCCGACCTTAACCTGTCTAGCCATACCTTGATATAAGCTGCTGAATTATCCAGTAAATCTTCATTCATGATTCCTGCATGGTTGCAGAGAAAACTAGCCCCCATCTCGGCTGTCAGCTCTTCTCTTGAGTAATACTCAGAATTGAAATCATGGTACTCAACAATTTCCTTCCTATTGAGCCTGTCTTGATGTCCTGTCGCATGGGTCAGCTCATGGAATAAAACTGAAAAATAACTTTCCTGAGATTCAAACAACCCTTTCTCAGGCATATTGATCAAATCCGAAACTGGCGAATAGTAAGCTTCAGGAATCCCGTGTACAATCCTTGGAGGGTTGACCATTTCCCTGATGATCTGCTCACACCTTTCAAGCGGTTTAGTATTTTCCAAAATCCCAGTTTCTGGAATCTCAAAATCAACCCCTTCCACATCTGCTATATTGAAAACCGTATAATACTTTAGAAAGCCAACCTTTCTGATTTTAGAAGGATGCATCTTCTTGGCTTCCTCCTCCATTAGCTTCCTGCCACTCTTCCTATCAAAATAGCTAAAACCCCAATAACATACAGGCAGTCCCTTTGATCCTTTCTTCATTGAACCACCTAAGTTTTGCGCCTGCTTAAAAGTCAAAAAATACGGTTTGCTATATTGTCCCGTTAACAGGGTCCACATATTGATCCCCCTATAACATTTCTTAGTCACATAGTTTACAGGAATCTCACCTTCCTGCCATACTTGTCTCCATGGCACAATCCCATTTTCAAGCTTTTCAATGATCAGATCAGTCACCAGTTGATAAACATCCTTCTTTTGTTTTTTCGCAATAGTCTTCATGATTTCTTCTTTTAGGTTAAAGATTTAATTATGAAGCATCACCAGGATTCAGCAGCCACTAAATGCAAGAGGAAACGGAATAAAAAGTAAGCAGAGCGCCACGGCTTTATGCCGTAGTCTCTTGCCATGTGTGGGGGATGATATCCTACATTGCTGAGGAATTGAATAGAAAATAAATACTTATCCATTTCAATTGGTATTAGGACTACCTGACTACTAAAAAGTGAAAACAAAGACCTTTAACTCGATTAAAAAAATTACCATATTATAATCATGCCCTTGCGCGAATGATCAAACCAGCCAACCCTGGACTATCCATCATTTTATCTAGTTCCATGTCTATTAGCTGGGATATTTCAGACTTTACGCTTTGGTAGTTTTCCATTACTTCTGTCACTGTTAAATCCCGCACTTTTTTGATATCCTGATACTGTTTTTCTTCGTTGGCAATGCCTTCATGGTCATTGATGATTTTTGCATGAAATCGTTTCAGGGTAATTTCCTGATCGGGGTTGTCAGCCACGATGCCAACAAACTCCCCAGATGAAAGGGTTGAGATGGTAGAAGGTGGTACAGCCAAGTCCATTTGTCGGGAATGGCTGACCGAAGTATCATTGCTATTGATAGAATGGCTTTGTCTAGCCTGCATGATCTTTCCAAACCTATCGGAAAGCTGTTTGGCAGTATCTCCCAACACCTGCCCGGAGATGATATTTCCAACTGTATTCATGATCACTTCGGCTTGTTCCCTACCATAATCCTTTTTCAGTTGGCTGTAATCCTGTACCCCTAAGGTTGTCGCTACTTTATTCCCCCTTGCAGTAGCGATCAGGCTGTCTATGCCATTGAAATAGATGGTAGGAAATTCATCAAATACCAAGCTTGATTTCAATTGGTTCTTCTTGTTTACAATTTTTGTAATCCTAGAAATGTAAAGAGACAATACCGCCCCATAGACCTGTTGCTTTTGCGGATTGTTTCCCATGCAGACGATCTTAGGTTCATCGGGGTTGTTGATGTCAAGGGTGAATTCAGAACTTGAAAGCACATAGTAAAGTTGCGGGGAGGCCAACCTTGCCATGGTTATCTTGGCACTTGCTATTTGTCCTTCCAACTGCTCAGCTGCCCCTTGCAGGTATGCTGATACAAAAGGATTGATTAAAACTTCTATTTCAGGCTCAGACCTGAGCACCGAAAATAGCTTGTCATATTCTACTTGCATCAGTTCAATCACATGGGGGAGGGTGCAGTATTTTCCTTTCCTATATTTTTTCAAAAACCAGATTACAGCCGTCAAAAAGTTGATAGGGGATTCAACAAAAAAATCACCCTGTTTTTTGATCCATTCCCTGTTCAGTCCCATCATGATAGTTCTAGAAGATTCCGAAGCATCCGTAATATCGAGCATGGTACTTGGCTCTAGGGGATTGCACCTGTGGCTATGTTCAAGGTCATCAAAGTTGATGGTATAAAACATCGGAGCAGTTTTGTAAGCCGACGCGTTATTGAGCAAAGCATTGTAGGCTATTTTAGAAAGGTCATCATACTTGAAATCATAGATAAACATCGAAAAACCTTTAGCGATATGCTGGGTGATGATGTGTCTAATCACAAAATAACTTTTCCCAGATCCTGGGGTGCCCACCACGAGGATAGCCCTAAAGGGATTTATAAAGTTAATCCAGCTCTTCCTGACCTTATTGCCAATCCTATAAATCGCAGGTAGGTTGACCGCATATTCATTTTCAAGCTTTCTTTCTTCTTGGGGAAATGTTTCATTCAGTTTGTTGAAAATATCCGTTTGATCTTTATTCCACACAATCCTGGTGAAGCGTATCCCAGAGCTTAAAAGTAATAAATATCCGAATAAAGTTAGGCCTATATAGAAGTACTCCAAGCGCAAAAGCTCTCCGATACTATAGAATAACAAGCCTGATAACCAATAGCATGCTAAACCAAAACTGCCCATCCCCAAAACGGGCAACAAACCTATTGCTAAAGATTTCTTTCCTTTTACGCCCAATATTGAAATCAGCAATAAAAGCATTGCAAGGACCTTTGGAAGCCAAAACTCAGAAAACAGACCCGTCTTTGCCAATTCATTGACAAATTGATCCACCAAATTTATATCCAGTTTCCAGTTTTTAACTACGGCTTTACACTCCCAATAAAAATGGAACAACAAAACCCCAAAACCTATCTTTCTGGTAAGGTCAAGTATTTTTCTTAATGCTTCTTGATTTTCACCTGTGGCCATAGCTGTTACGGTCTGTCTTTTCTATTCTTCTTCCTTTTCTTTTTCAAATTCTCTGGTTCATAGGCAGTCGTTGTACCATAATCGGGGGTTATATGCTCCTTGAAAAATGAAAGTATTTCCTGTAGGCCAGAGGGGTTTAAATTAGCGTCTTCCCTAACTTCCAGATCCTCTGCAGTATTGGACTTTTCGACTTTGCTTACGGCTTCTTCTTGTGCTGATTTTTGGATTAGCAATTCATTTTTGGAATTGACCTTATCAGTCAACATAAAAGTTTTTATTATTCCATTTTCACCAAAAGCTTTTCCCAAGTCAGAACCTCTAAAGACCCTTCTCTGCAAATTGTCCACATAGGTGCAACCATAAATCCTTCCGTCATTGTTGAAAACCAAATGAAGGTAAATCCCCTTCCTTTTCAAGTTTTCCAAAAACAAATCAAGCTTTTCTTTTTCACTACCTTTTGAGCACGCAGAATTTTGTGCTTCAATGATCCTTTGGATCAAATCTTCCTTGGCTTTTACTTTCCCTATGTCAACTTTATCCTTATTGAAGGATGCTTTTTTCAATATCTTAGCATAGGTTGGTTTGTTAAAAAAGCTACTGGATTTGATGGGCACACTTAGGGACTTGCCTTGTTGGTTAGTTATGAAATACACCAGTCCATTTCCATTAAATTTCTTCCCTGAAGCATTTAATTTTAAAGCAGATACATTGAACTGAGCCAATGCTGCCTTGAACGCTGAAAAGGATTCAAAGTGATAACTGCGCATAACCCCCGTTACAATATTTTCAATCATAGCTTTTGTCTCAGCCTTTCCATATTGGGCTTTCTCCAGCGGCTTATAAATCAAATAGTCCTTCTGCTGTCTTTGTGCCTTTACCAGTCCAAGGCTTTCCTCCATTTCCTTTCGAGCTTTTTCTGAGGCCCCTTTCCCTAGGTTATGGGTTTGCAGTCTTTTTCCATTTTGATCTATGATGGTGGAAACAATGTGGATATGGGGATGACCTGCATCATCATGCCTGTAAACAAGATAAGGTTGTTTTCCAAAGCCAATTCTATCCATGTAATCTTTTGCTATGAAGCGCAACAATCCATCATCAAGCTGATCTTTGTTAGAAAAATTAAGGGAAATGTGCAGCGTATTTGTTTTCACCCTTTTGTTGAGTGTAAAGCGCTTTTGAAACCTAGCCAGTTTTTCATTGACAGACAATTCCTGGATACTCCCCAAGAATCCCTGTCCATGGATCAGGACAGCACTCCTGTTTTGTACCTTTGATTCATTGTAGAGAATCAAGCTCCTGATTGTTTTACAAGTGTTTATTTTTGCAACCATTTATCCAATAATGGCCTAACCATGTTCTTGAGCGCGTCCTGTTTCTTTAGGATCTCGTTGAGATTGTTTTCAAGCTTCTTAGCCAAAGCCAATTCTTTGGAAAGGTCTCCAGTTTTGTGAAACACCCTTACCACCTGGTTGGCTGTGATTCCAATGGCATTGATCTCCTGATGGATCAGGGAAAGCTTTTCAAGAATTAAATCGAGGCTTTTATCGTAGGTGGTAACCACCAGTTTTTTTTTGCATAATATATCTCTGACAAGGCTGCTCATTGACTGGTTATGGGACTTGGAAAGCAGCGTCAACAATTCTTGGAACTCGGACTCTGAGACGCTACTTGACACCCTTCTGGTGAGACTGGTGCTCTTGTTTTCTTTCATGGTGATGTAGTGTTTAGCTTTGAAGGACTTTTGCAATTTCTCTAAACTGGTTTGGGATTTTGAATTCAAAGGATAATAGGTTTTGCATGAATTAGAAGTGACTTTAAACCTTCAGTACCCCAGGTTTCCTATCCATTTTTTGGCTAAAGATTTCCAATCAAAAATTGGTGTTCCGCTGTCTGTCTTCCAGCCTGTTGATTCATGAAAATAATAAAACAGATCGGCTTCCTCTAGGGGAACATTTTTTTCAGTAAAGAGGGTGCGGATCTGTCCAATCGCTGGATGAATATGGATGAAACTTTCAGTATAGCGACTTATTCTTAGCGTTTCCATGGTGTTGTTTTGGTTTGGTTGGATATAAATTTTGGAAACAGGAATGGAATTAAATCAGTAGCGACACCGAAGGTGGGTTGAAAAATTCTTTTAGAGTTTAGCAAAACGGTTTAAAGCAGTAAAAAGGCAACCATCAAATTGTAAATTATTATGGTTCAAAAACTCGACTATTACTCTAAGAGGTATTACTGATTTTTTAAAACACATCTCTAATTTTTAACCTCTAAAAAAAAATGAACCTTTTCTGTTGTTTATTTAATTTTAAACCTAGGGTTAGGAGTCGAACTTAAGATCGTCTTTAATCAGAATGGAATTGAGAGAATAGATCAATATTATATAATTTTGTAAAAAAAAGCGTGCAAAAGCGGATCAATATATCAAAACTGTTTCCAAAACACTTATTTTGGGATATGGATACCGAAAGGTTATCTGTTAAGAAAGATAAGGATATTATTATTCCAAGGGCACTATTTGCAACCACAAAAAATAATTTTGAGGAAGATATCAAAAAATTGGAGAACCTTTACTCGCATGAAGTAATTGTCACTGTTTTAGAAAGTACAAAAGAGCTTATTAGCAATGAAGTATGTGCCCTTGTGTCTGACCGTTACAATACTAAGCCATTTTTAAGGTATAACCTATGATAAAAGCAGTATTATCTATACTGTTTCACACCATAAAAGAGTTACTAAGCTTACAAAGTCTTTAAAACTTTTCTTTAGCTGGAGGTACAAATCTAGTTTTACGTTTCAACCATCGTGAATCTATTGACATTGATCTGTTTTGTACAGAGATAATTGGATTTAAAGGCTTCATGCGTATTCGAAAAGAAGTTGAAAATCATTTTGAGGACCAAGCAATTAGTTTTATTGACCTTACCAACATTAATGACCAATTTACTTTTTTACGATTCTTCATCAAGAGCAATTCTGTAATAATCAAAGTGGACTTGATACAAAATATGAAGTCAATAGATCCAATTGAGGAAATCGAAGGTGTCCGAGTGTATTCATTAAGAGATTTTGGTTTGTTTAAAATGCTGAGTGCTTCAAGTCGAACTGCCAAAAAAGACATTTATGATTTGTACTATATCACAGAACAAATCCCAATAATAGAATTGTATCAAACACTTTTAGAAAAGTATTCAAGGTTTAATGGAGAAAAAGATAGAAGTATCTTTGATTTAGACAAAGAAGAAAATGCCATTCATAATCCGTTATTATTATTAAGGTTCGATAATAATTATAAAGTAAGTAAAGATAAGATGATGCATTCTCATGATAACATCATCATTATGGAAAACTCAGTTTCTTGGAGGATGGCAAGTATTCATTGGAGGATGCAAATAAGAAGATTATGTTTACACTTAAACATAGAATATCCATCTCCAAGAAAAAACTAATTGATTTCTTAATCACTTTAAGGCCTAAATTCAAATAAAAAAAAGGCTTACGAGTTCCGAGTTAAAGACAAAACGGTGACTTCGGAATCCAGTTCAAGAGCGGAATGTCGTAAACAACCATACTGTTGCTGACTGAAAAAAGCAGCAGTTTCTAGCCTTTCGGCCTCTGATTTCACTATTTCCAAGCTTGTTACTTTTAACGGTTAAATTTGGGGTTTTAAATTGAAAAAAAAATCGATTCTTGAAACAACCGGGTTATACAGGGTAATAGGGGAGTTTAAAAATGACTTTATTCAAAGAGACAAATCTGTTATTTCGCATCTCACCTTCTAAGTACACGTTTTATTTGAATATTGGTATCCTTCAAGGCGTTAATGCTTTGGTCAGATATGGGTTGATGTAATAATTGGGTTTGCTTACTTTTTTTATCAAGACCCCATCTTTGGCTAATTGATTGAGATATCCCGCAGCGGTGGGACGACTGATGCGAAGGGCCTCTTGTAAATATTCTATTTTGGTGTAAGGATGATGGAAAAGGTGGTTGAGCAGATCCTGACTGTAAAATTTATAATTTTCTCGGAGGACATTTTTCAACACCATCATAGCTTTTTTTATTTCTTCCACTTTGTGCATGGTGCTTAGCGCAGTTTGTTCTACTCCTTGAATCATGTATAAAAGCCAATCTTCCCATTCCCCTGTTTTTCTAACTTCTTGCAAGTGCAGGTAGTATGCGTTTTTATTTTGTATAATAAAATGGCTGAGGTACAGTATGGGCAAGTCAAGTAAACCTTGTAGGACCAAGTAGAGGATATTGATGATTCTCCCTGTACGACCATTGCCATCATAAAATGGATGTATGCTTTCGAACTGAAAGTGAATAACTGCCATTTTGATAATGGGGTCTATCTCACTCATCGCAGGATCGTTGATAAACAGCTCTAAGTTCTGCATTAGCTTTACAATCTCATCATATTCCTGTGGTGGTGTGTAGACCACTTCTCCCGTCTGCTGGTTTTTAAGTGCTGTTCCTGGTAGTTTTCGAAAACCTGCATTGTTCCCTTCCAATACAGTCTGTATTTCAATGATGTGATTGGAGGTAAGAATTCCATGTTTGGTGACAATGTCAAAACCTCTTTTAAGGGCTGATATATAGTTTTTTACTTCTTTGGCTTGTGGGGAAACATCGTAATCAGGACCAAGTGAAGAGCGGTAGAGTTCATCATGTGTAGTTACTATATTTTCCACCTCCGAACTGTCTTTAGCCTCTTGTATGGATAATGAATTGATCAATATATCCTGCCTTGGAATACTTCGAGCTACTCCTTTGAGCTCTGCCAGTGCACGATGTGCTTGATTCAGGGCTTTGAGTACTTGTTTGGTTTCAAGTTCTTTGCTGTAAGGAAGTAATGTAGGTTGCCAAGTCATGGGTATCGTAAAGATTTTTTATTTTTCTTTATCTTGTGAAATGCTAATGTAAAGAAAATTTAAATTCTTTTACATTGCATTGGCTAGATATTAAGAATTTCTCGTTTTTTTTATTTTAGTAACCATTAATTGCTTGAAGTAAATGATATTCTGAGCCGATTAAAAGATTTAATCGGCTCATGGTAATTTTGTTTTAACCGAAATCACTATCAATGTAATTTGAAGAAATTGCTTTTAATTTTTAACTATACTTTAATCAAACCTGTTGTATGGAAATATTGAAATAACCCAAAAACTCATGTGATAAGTTGGACGAATAGAGTTTTCGTTATAGACAAGTAAGACGGGGTTTAGACGTGATTTAGATGAATATTTTTTATAAATTACTAAATATCAATGCTTAGTGATGATTTCAGAAACTGGTATTTAGTGGATTTTAGACGAGATTTAGACATTTTAAAATAAAAAATTGTTACTAAACAAGCACATTAAAATTACCCATATGTTATCATAGTGTGAATTCCATAACCTCAATCTCTCCAAATTACCCAACCATCAAAACCTCCACATTTAACCAAGATAGAACTGGTCACCAAAAATGATCTCGTGGAAATGAGCATACAACTATTGGAAGATCTAGAAAGACTACTCAAGCCCAAGGAAAAAGAGCAAAAGGATTGGGTAAAGCGTGATGAAGTTCGAAGGATACTCAAAACTTCTCCAAAAGTTTTAAAGGACCTCAGGATAAGTAGGTTTATAAATCATATGAAAATCGGTGGATCTAAGCTATCAGACAAAGAAAGTTGAACCAAGGTTGCCTAGAGGTAATTCAAATATAAAAAACATTAATGTTAACAAATGCGCATTTCAATTGAAGTGTCGATGATTCTTGCAGAAAAAACCACCTTTTTTTAAAGTAATACTATTCAAAGATTCGGCTATACCTCTCTTCCAGCAATCTCAAGTATGCTTGCTGCATATCTTCAGTAAGAAAAGAATTTAAGATCCTGTTAACACCTTTCTTTTTGAACTTTAGGAAACGTTTAAAAACACCTTCTATTTGCTTACCTGTTAACCCAAGATTCTGGCCATAGGAAATAAAATCGCTCCTTTTGAGCCTGCTCTTTTTTCCCCCCATAGAAAGTGCCAGTTCTTCTTTGTCTTCAGGGTTGGCAATGGATACGTTAAGCAAGTCATAAGCTGGTGCCAAATGCCAGCCTGATGGAGTTTCGATCAAGGAAAAATTCTTTAAGTGCATGTCATTATTTCCTGTAAGAAATGAAAACACAGTGATTTCGAATAATATCAATTTATCCAAGACTGTATTAGAAGCGTATGCTCCGACAGCTTTCCCCACTTTCTCCATGGAGCTTTTGTATTTGTCAAAGGCTTCTATGATCTGGAACATGTCAATCATGTGAATCTTTTCCAAATTCTCTGTACGGTCTATTCGTTTGGTGATGTAGGAAAGCTCTCCAGATTGCAATCGGATCAAAGACGATGGAACTACAGGAATACCAAAATCTTCAGCCATTCGCATTGTTAGATGTTCATTGGCAGGCAATTCGGGAAATGCAGTAGTAGGAGGTTTAAGGATGTAATTGCCTCCCAATGCGCCCACAACAGTCAATCTTTGATCACTTTGTTCCTGCATTTCTTTGATTAAAGACATTGATAACTTGGGTTGAACACCAGGGACTGAAATAGAACGATCAATCACTAGCTTGGCTAGTGCTGTCATCTCTTCAATAGAATATGAAAGCAGTGGTACTTTCTGAGTCCCGAAAAACTCCGCAGCACACTTGCTGTGGAAGTCCTTTTCTTGTTCTCTCAATGGTTTGTAACAGTAAAGACAATTATCCTTCATGATTATGGGTAACAGGTTTAACATGCACAGCTCCAATACAGTTTTGACAACAAGCTAATAACAATCCCATACGGTCATTAGGGTTTAGCTTCCAGTTTTTTGAGGCAATGTCCAAAAGCCAACCTTCTGGGATCAGTCCATCAAAAAAAGGAAACAACCTATTACTCACATAAGGTTTGTCAATCACCGGCATACTGAAGGTGATGAACTGATTGGGGAAGGACTGAATATATTGCTCAGTATATTGAAAAGTATATTCCCCATCATCCGTTTCAATAAGCATTCCTGCCAGAATATCTTTATAGTAAATCTCCGCCTGTCGCATCATTGATCATTTTACTGTTTACTGGAGCCAGTTCATGTCCGAACATTTGGAGCACCAAATTTACTTTATCGAGATTCAGGTTGGTCTTACCCTGTTCTATCTTTCTAATTACAGTCAAGGCAACACCGCAGCGATCTGCGAATTCCTCTTGGGTCATTCCTGTTTCTTTTCTTCGTTCCTTAACAAAGGTTGAAAGTCTTTTCATTATATGTATTTAAATATAATACAATTCAAAGGTATTGTTTTATATGCAAAAAAGTATAATTAAAGGAAAAATATTTATTCTATATGTATTTGAATATAAATTAATATTGAAGAAAGCATTGACGACTAAATCAATATTTAAGAAGTAATTTTCGCTACCAAGTTCCATGTTCAAATCTCTGAGTACTTACCACAGGTGCATGATAGATTTAGTGAGGAAAAAATATCATCATCTACAGCCCTTCCTATCATCCAAAGCTAGGCAGTGTAGTTCATTTTGCTTAAAAATAGGAGTTGGAAACAGCCTTTGAAATTCCTAATTATCAATTAAAACTATATTGAAAAGCTTAGCGTAGGGTAGGAGACTTACTGTTAGATTGATAGATGCGTGTAAACTCATAGACAGAAGCCTGCTAGATCCTATCATTCTGACAGCATAAAGCTACTATTCATTTGCAGGTGAGGAGGTGATATACTTTTTTTTAGTGATCTGAGAATTAGAAACTTGTTTCAACAAATTGATTTTAATTGTCCTCCAAAACACTTTATAATGCTTACCTATCTTGGTAGATTTTGAAATCTACAATTTTAGCGTAATGTTGGGTTTGTTTTAGAGGTTTGTGACCTAGCATATTTGAAATAGAATCTAATTTTCGAATTTCAAACTTGTGAATGTTTATCTGCAGGCCCTAATTACCTCCCTAAGAAATAATTCAATCCAACACCTATTTCCATGCCATGAACTCGATTTTGTAAAATACCTTTGCCAGAAGCAGGGAACCAATAATGAGAACGCAGATACATTCCCATCCGCTGGGAAAGCAAGTAGTTTGTTCCTATTCCAATTTTTAGATGACTGACTCCAAATTGATTGTTTTGAAGGGTTTCGAACCGATCATCTATCCCTAAACTTTCCTCAAATTCGTATTGAAAGTCCTGTTTGCGAAGTAAGTTACCAACCACACCAATACTACTTTCAAAACTAAAACCAGTATAATATAAGCTTCTCCAACGTAACTCAAGAGGGAAGAACCATTGATGATTTGTGACATAGATTTCATCTAAACTGGTAATATCAGAAGGTCTGCCAGGTAATTGAGCCAAGGCAGTTTGGGGATAGTTAGCAATATCATCATCATCAATTTCTCCCTTCATAGAATTTCTAATTGCTCCCGCATAGATTCCCCAACCATTTTCCCATTCTATTCCTAACTGGATTCCTTGAGTGCTTGATATATAATAGTCAATATTTCTACTCACAGGCACAAGCAAGGACAAACCTGCTTCTACATTAAAAAAAGGCTTTTGCTTCGATTTATCATTGCTTTTATTAAGATTACTGGTATCTCCTACGACCAATTCTTTATCAAGTTTCATTACAAAGTTCTCTTCGGAAGCAACGGAAGGAGCAGCAAGTACATTTGATGATTTGATTTTTGAGTTACTATTTTTCTTTACAGAAGTTGAATCTATAGCCACCCTATTTGAAGCATTTAATTGTTCACCATCTATTTGACCAACTTTCTCACGCTCAGCAATTCCATGAGTGATTGGAGGTTGCTCATTGGGGACTTCCGTAAGTGCTGTAGCTAAATTTGAACCACTATTTTTTATGACGTCGTTTTTAAAACCTATTTGAATTGGCTCACCGGTTTCTTGAATTTCATTGTTTACTATAAGGTTGCTTTGGTTATTGCTAGCTTCTTCCCGCAGAATTACTTTTTGGGATTCTTGGCTAACAACAACGGTTTTGTAAACATATAATGTATCGATGATGTAAACAGTATCATGGTGAACAACTGTATCCATTTTGTTATCACTAATAATGACAGCCTCCTTGGAATTGTTAGCATCACTCTTCTCTTTTAAAGGGAATAAAAACCAGGCCAATAGAAAAAGTAATGTGCTATATGCATATGGCATAAACCAACGTCTCCAAAAAGGAACGATTGGCAATGCCGTATCAAGCATCGGCGCAAAAGCAGCCCAGGCGTCTTTTGAATAAGGTGTATGGACTTCTTCAAGCTTTTGCTTGATTTTTTTATCAAAGTTATTATCTCTGTCCATGGTGATTCGTGTTTTTCTGTGATAATCCAGCGAGAGCCTGCTGTAGCTTTGCTCGGGCCTTTGCGTAATTTGATTTAGACGTTCCTTCAGAAATCCCTAATTTTTCGGCAATCTCCTTGTGTGTATATTCCTCTACTGCGTACAAAGAGAACACCATGCGATAAGCTGGAGGAAGCTGCTGGACCAATCCTAATAATTCTTCAGCACTCAACTCATCAATTATATTAGCTTGATTAGCGTCTGGAAATTCTCTACCATCTAAATCCTGAAAACGCTGTTCGTAAGCTTTAACTTTTCTAAAATGGTCAATTGCTGTATTAACCATGACTCTCCGTACCCATCCTCCAAAACTCAATTCAGGATCATAAGTGTGCAAATGTTGAAAAACCTTTAGCATTCCTTCATTGACCAGTGACTTGGCTTCTTCTAAATTAGAGGCATAGCGACGACACACATTCATGGCTAGGGAATAGCATGTGTGAAAAAGTTTCTGCTGCGCTTTCCTATCATTGGAAATGCATTGTCGGATGACTTCTTGAAGTTCGGAGGAATTTGGAAGATTCATTGTCACAGTATGACGAAGTGAGTGTTTAGCATGGTTGCCTTAAGTGTCTATTTTTGTAGAGACTCATTCAAAATATTTTTTTTTTTTTTTTATTTTCACAGGCAACCATCTTTAAAGTCAAGACCGTAATCCCTCCAAATTAAACCAAAACTTTCACAAAGATGAAAAAAACAATCCTTTCACTTGCCTTATTATTTTCCATCACATTTCTAAGTCTTGCTCAAGACAAACAGGAATCCCTCTTCAATTCCAATTTAAGCATTTCAAATCTGGGCATTATGGTAGAGCCAGGATTTCAAGTTACTCAAGTAACTGGGGAAACTGCTGGTTTCTTTCAATTTAGAAGTGGTATTGTTTTTAACGATAAGTTCACCATTGGTGGGTTTTATGGTCAATTATTAAACGAAGTAAGACCAGCTTCTTTTGGTACAACTTTACCTCAACGTGCCCACTTAGACTCTTGGACTGCGGGGGGCTTTCTTGAATACACCATTTTTTCCAATAAACTGGTACACTTTTCCTTTCCTTTAGCTGTAGGAGTGATGGAAGTAGAAATTGACAATGAAGGTCGAGGAAATGACTTTGATGAAACCAATACGCTATTTTTTGAGCCTCGTGCATTACTCGAAATAAACCTTCACCGTTTTGCACGTTTAAACGCCGGAGTTGGGTATAGAATAATGGGGAATACACTTGAAAGTGCTGTAGGTGTACCTGAGGCAGGAAATGCACTCACATTTCAGATCGGATTAAAGATGGGTGTTTTTTCTTTTAGTCAGCTGAAAAAGAACTAATCTCTTTCCTAAAATAACCGCTGAAATATTTAAGAAATTCTTCAAATTAGACCGATTTCCTCATGGATAGATTCATGCTAATTTATTTCATGGGAGTAGTTCTGTAGGCCTGCTAACTTAGCTTAGGGCGTGCTGAAAAACGCTACCTAGGGAATAAATCCTTCAAATTTTGACCAAAACCTCAATTAACAGGTATTGCCTTTCTAAGCAGGTGTAAGCTTATCCTATGATCTACCTTAATTTGTGTGCACCAGAAAATTTCTCAACGCTAAACTTTCAAGCTAGCCAGGCATACCATCCCTGCCTGGCGACTTGACAGGTTCTTCATTGGGCTCATTCGAAGTATACGTATACACCTTCATTCGCCAGCTTTGAACTTGCTTACTAATAGGCAGGTCTGGCATACCAGAGACTTTTTCAGCAAGCCCTAGCTTAACAATCCGAAATCTCTAAAGCAACAGCCATTAGCTGAGCAATTACAGCAATGAAGACCATACTGGTAAATCTAATCCTTTCTTCGGACAGCCCTAGCAAAAGCAATGAGTTTAGCGTGCTCTTGAATAATGCTTCTGATGTCAGCAAAATCAGCCTCACTTTCTAACATAGATTTAAGCAAATTTGACTTTTTCAATAGACTCTAAAGTTTACTTTATCTCCATCTTTCGATATAAAAATAGGCTGTCGCGATGTTGCAACAGCCTTATTTTTTTACTTCTGGATAATTCTCGGATTGAGCTTAACTTTTTTCCCATCTGCATTTTTTCTTATCCTCATGTTGATCAATTCAACACTCAAGGAAAAAAATACAGCGAAATAAATATAACCTTTTGGCACTTCTATATGGAATCCTTCTACCAAAAGCATAAACCCTATCAAAATCAAGAATGAAAGTGCCAAGACCTGTAAGGTGGGGTTCTTGTTGATAAAGCTGCTAATTTTTCCTGCAAACACCATCATGACTGCCATGGCTATGATTACTGCTACTATCATCACGATGACCTGGTCCACCAAGCCTACTGCTGTTAAGATACTGTCAAATGAAAATATGATGTCCAAAACTATGATCTGAAAGATCACCTGTGTAATGCCCCTTGTGGAATTGGCCTTTACCTCTTCAGCTTTGCCTTCCATTTTGTGATGTATTTCCAAGGTGGATTTGAACAGCAGAAAGAGTCCACCAAAAGCCAAGATCAAATCTTTTCCACTTAAGTCAAAGTCGAATAGACTTATCAAGGGATCATTAAACTTGATGATATACGATATCCCAAGCAATAAGCCAATCCTGAAAATCATTGCAAATGCAAGCCCCAAGATCCTGGCTTTTTCTTGCTGGTGTTGTGGAAGTTTATTTGAAATGATAGAAATGAATATGATATTATCCACTCCTAAAACGATCTCAAGGAATGTTAAAGTTGCTAATGCAACCCAAGTTTCTGTCAACAGGAATATTTCCATATATTTTTTTAGAAAGTTAAGCTAAGATTTAAGCATTACAGGAAACCCAATGGGTCTCCTGTAACAAATTTAATATCCAACGCTTAATAATGAGCGTTTTGGAAGTAACAAATCCCCTTTCAAACAAACACTTTCTTCAGTAACTGCCCACACAGTAGTTTCTACTTGATACATCTTCTTGGCATAGTCCAAGAATGTCAATTTCACTTTTCCATGTTCTAGATTCCCTAGAAGCAGTGCATTATTCAAGGCCCTGTCGCGGATAAGTGTCTCTGATTTTATCAACAGGACGTCCTCCTTTGGAAATCTTATGTTTTTGATTTCCTCTTTCTGAATTAAAACTGGATTGTTCATATTACTAAGCTCTTGTTTTCGGTTGTGTTTTTTAAAGTTGATTTAAGAATTGCCTCCCATTTTTTGATCAAAACTGGCTCTCCGACCAAATCGGAAAATTTATCGCCATGGAAGAATTCCAAAGATTCAATTACTTTTCCTTGTGGGTTTAACAACTCCAAGTAAAGCCCATCGATAATTTTTCTATCTGGACCTTTAGATTTCAAAGACCTTGAAATTTCATTGATTCTAACCTGCTTTACCTCGTTGAAATCAATTAATATTGGTTTGATTTCTTCAAGATCATCAATGTAGACCAAAGTTCTTTGCTGGGTGTCCAACCCTATAAAATATTGGCTTCTCCATTGATCTTGCATGTTTATAGTTAGTCCATGGCTTTTTATAAAGCCTTTAAGGAGAGATTCTTTGTTCAATTTTGCTTTTTTCACTTTCAAGTGATTTACATAGAAAGGAATAGCGAAAGCTACCATAGCACCAATAGCAATGGAAGTTGATATGATATCAATATCAATCATGATTTTATAATTTTTGACAGCCTTTTATTGTCTGTCCTTTTGAAATTGTTTTTAGAAAGTTATTTGCTTTTAAAAAAAGCATTAAAGCCTCCTATCATGTAGATAAGAAGATTGGAAAAGTCTAAAATTACCAAAAATAGTGTGTAGGAAATTTCAGTTCCTTTATGTCAAAAACCACAACAGTTTCCTGAGTGATTTTAAAAAGTGTCTTGATAATAGCATGAAGGTGAATGGTCAAAAAGGTATCAAAGCAACCAATGAAATTTTGAGCTACTAAATGAATCTTTCCATTGACCAAGGAGGGAGGGTCTGAATCCAAGATTAGGGAAAGGTTCCCATTGTACTCTCCCAAACTTACATTTGAAAAATAGACTGAAGTATCATCAAGAACTTTTGCTTTGGCAATACTGAAATACGGCATAGCCACACCATAGATAACCATGGTAATGGCAAGCGAAAATCCCATAATCTGCTTCAGGACATTATTCATTTCCAGCAATTTTCATGTTGTCTTCAAGATCAAAGCACAAGCCAAATACGATGAATTTGTTGTAAAAGTTCATGTCATTTTTTACTTGGGTTCAACACTTTGTAAAGAAAATATATTGTTGCAGCTACGACCAATCCTTGGGTTATAGCCATCACCGTTATTGCGATGTTATTCATGACCTTTCTTTCCTTCCTTTAATCGTTTTTGATTGGACAAATAGACGAGTGAACAAATAAATCCAAATAACCCAACTAAGAGTAATCTGGCCATATTAATATAAAATATTTTATCTTGAATAAAGCTTTTTTCTTTATCAGTATGGGCAAGAAGGAATTGTTCTTTTAACCCAAAGTTTGAGATATTTTTAATGATAGAACTATTATCCAATACCCAATTCCCACCATTCATGATGCTGGAGATATTTTCAGCCCATTCATTTTGGTATGGACTAATTAAAGCTCCTATAAACACAAATAGAAGCAACAGAGGAGTTACATATTTGATGATAAACTTATACACCTGAGGAATTTTGATGTCTGAACCTTCATTGATTTCATTCCAACCTTTGTCAATACCAAAGACCCAAGAGAAGAGAACTGACTCTAATAAAGCAAAGATGACCAAACTGACTGTTCCTGCCCAATAATCATATTCATCAAATACGCCAAATTGGTAGAGTAAGACCGTAGGCAAACCCATTGTCAATGCGAGCATGCCAAAAGACCATGCACCTTTATTTCTTCCCCAACCAAATTCATCCTTCATAAAACTCATCCATGGAGTCCCCATTGCCAGGGAAGAAGTGATTCCTGCAAAAAACAACAATCCAAACCATAACACACCAGCAAAGGCAGCAGCTGTCTCTCCCCATTGTTGGAATAGAAAAGGCATTGTTTGGAAGGCCATTCCAAAACCTGCATTTTTCAAAACCCAATCCAGTCCCAAGTATCCAGCAGCGATAGGTATGACAATACTGCTTCCCAACACTACTTCAACAAATTCATTCATAAAACCTGCCGATACTGCATTCAAAGCGATATCCTCATTGGCTTTGATAAAGGCTGCATAGCATTGGATCGTTCCCATTCCCACTGAAAGTGTGAAAAATATCTGACCAGCAGCTGCAAGCCACACTTTTGGATTTGTCAAAGAATCAAATTGTGGTGTCCAAAGAAAGTTTAAACCATCCCAAGCATTTGCATCAGGGAACAGATCAGATTTTCCTGATTCACCCAGAGTCAAACCTCTAAATGCCAATATTACCCCAAATAGAATAAGTAATGGCATACCAATTTTTGCAACTTTCTCAATGCCTCCCAGGCCTTTGGATAGGATGTAAATATTTAAAGATAAGACCAAAACATAAAAAAATACAGTTTCAAATGGGAACCAAGTGTATGATGAAAGCTCTCCCACATAATCGTTGAAAAATACAGCAACCTCAGCTTGTGACAACCCTTTGAAAGTGCCTACAACTGAGTGTAAAATATAAACCAAACTCCAAGATTCTATGTAGGTGTAATAAGCTACAACGGCGATATTTGTGAAAATACCGAATACACCAACATATTTCCAGACTTTGGAATTCCCCATGCCATCCATGATGTATGGGGTGCTGTGGTTATTGAATTTACCTCCATACCTGCCAGAAGACCACTCTATAAATAAAAGAGGTATTCCCATGAGTAGAAAGCATATTAAGTAAGGGAAGATAAAAGCTCCACCTCCATTTTGAACAGCCTGAACGGGGAATCTTAGGAAGTTCCCCAAGCCAACAGCATTTCCTGCCATTGCAAGTATAAGACCTAGTCTTGAACCCCATGCTTCACGAGGCATAAGCTTATTGCCCATAAATATTATAGGTACAATTTTGAATAAAATGTTAAAATCTGAAAGACTTTGAAGTCTTGATACTTAGTATATGAAAGGGCTAGGATAAAGTTAAAAAAAGAAAAAAAATGGATAGAGGAACGCTAATATCAAACTTGATTTTGCGTTCAGTGAATTTAGTACTTTAATATCATTTGATAAATCAATGAATGCTAGGGGATTATCCCAGAATAACCAAAGACAATCCTTATCAGCTTTGATTTTGGATATACCAGAAAAATTGTAATCATATTGGGAAATGATTCCGACTATGTCAAATGTTGAATGTTTTTGTTTTAGCGAAAAAAACGATTTATCTGTTGACTGTTCTGTGTAAGATAAATCTTTGAATTCTTTTTCCGAAGCAACAAAAGTATTCTCCTGCCATCCCAAGAATAGGAAGATCGCTATAAATAAAGAATAGATGTACTTACGATTTCTCAAAGGAATACCAAATTAACAATTTCAAATGTATGAAATAAAAAGAATTAAATACAACAATTTTGTCGGGGAGTATTAGCTAAAAGCTGTCCATCCCTTCTTAGAGCGATTACTTAAAGTGGGACTAATTTTTCAATATTCATATTTTCAAATCCACTTGCTTTTAGTGTTTATCCGTCCTATCTATTTAAGCTGTGTTTGATTAGTAGCAATCCATTACAAAACAAGTTTAGGCTCTTGCCTGCTGTAGCGTCCAAGAGCCTTCGGCATAATCACATGGCTTCCCGCATGGCTTTTACTTATTCCTTTGCCACTTGGTCCTGTTGGGCAAAAAGGGCTGTTGCTGCACCATAACCAAATGCTAAACTTAAATGGACATGTGATAATCATCCCTTTGTGAATTTGATAAGCTCAGAGCAAGGCAGGAGACTATCAGATAGGGTAAAAGAAACCTGTAAGCTCCTTGACATAAGCCTGCTAGATCATATCATCCTGAGAGCTGAAAGCTACAATTCATTTGCAGGTGAGGGGTTGATAGAACTTCTTTTTATGGTCGTCTATTGCCATCATGAAGGTCCATTTTTTAATTGCTAAAGGAAGTTTAGCGTGTGCATATTCATTTATCATGTTAGCGTAACACAGCTAAACACCACAGGTATTTAGCACTCAACTTGATGATAAATATTAGCTTGTTTTGTTTTCTAAAGACTCAAAATGGTTACATGTTGGCTAATATTTTATCCAAACGATGATGTAGAAAACAAGGTCCTCTACAGTTTATTTTGTTTGAAAAATACATGAAAAAATTTTAGCGATGTTTCTTTAAGCCCTTCTAGCCTAAGAAAGCAACATTTTTCATTGCCCTTCGATAGAAATTAATTTTGATACTTTTTACATGCTTAGGTTGGAACAATATTAGAATTATAGAAGGAAGGAATATCAATTTAAAGACAATAATTTGGAAAGCACACCTAGCTTATAGCGCTTCTAGGTCTTAAAAATTCACATGCTTAATCCTATGTAGTAAAAGAATTCACACCAGTTTGAGATTTCAATTAAAGCTCCATAAAAGTCCATAGCAAACCATTTGTTCAACAATAAATTAAATATCATGAGATTCATCAGTTCACATTTACACGGCGTACTTGATTATTTTATGCTTATTATCTTATTGGCAAGTCCATGGATATTTGAGTTTAGCGATGTTCAGGAAGCCATGATTGTTCCCATGGCTACAGGGGTTTTGATCCTGCTAATGAGCCTTACGACCAAGTACGAATTTGGTGTCATTAACCTTATCTCTTTGAGAATTCATTTGATGATTGATATTTTGGCTGGAATCATTTTGACAATGTCTCCTTGGTTATTAGGGTTTAGGGACTGGGTTTTTTGGCCACATTTTATACTTGGGATATTATTGATATTTGGTGGTTTCTTTACGCATTATGGTCTAAGAAAGACTTCTTTTAGAACTTGATTTTTGCATTTTCAGGAGGGATCATTTTTTCATAGTCACGTTTGATCTAGCTTTCTAACTAAGCTTGAACCTAATTTATCCAAGTATTATACACCTTTAGTTACAGGTTGATTGAGTGATTTACCTTATAAATAAGAAATGGAAATGGACAAGATTATTGATCTTAAAAAAACACCAAATAGCCGGATTCTAGGACAAGTCACTTCGTGTAAAAATCACAGTGATCATCATGATAACTACTTGATCATAAGTTGTGGGATCCATGGCAATGAAATAGCAGGGCTTATAGCCGCCGAAGAAATCTTAGAGGAATTGAAGTTGCAAAGTACTGCTCCTGAACTCAATGTATTGTTTTTGTTAGGCAATAGACAAGCATTGAAAGAAAAAAAAAGATTTATAGATAAAGACCTGAATAGGATTTTTTTAATTGATTATAATAAGGATTCCTTGCCTGTAACTCGGCAAGAAAGTAGACAAGATTTGGAAGAGCTGAATGAAATTCATGAAGTGAAAGAGCGGGATGAGATCATCAAAGTTATCGAGGAATTGGAGCATAGCGTTGGTGTAAAAGGCAAGTTTTATTACATAGATATGCATACCACCTCTTCATATTCCAAACCTTACATAAGTGCTAATGTGAAATTCTCTCAAACGGACTTTTTAAAAGCATTTGAACTACCAATTGTATTGGGAATTGAAAAGTTTATTCCAGGACATTTTGATCATTATTTAGCCAGTAGGGGATACGTTGGCTTTACAGTAGAAGGTGGGCAACATAAAGATCCAAATGCGGTAAAAATACTCAAAGAGGTGCTATTAAAAGCAATTAAAATTCTCTCCAAACCCAAATTGATTGATAGATTGGGGAATTTCAGTAAGCCAGCTAAAATCAGTGATGAAAATCATCCAGAAACCTATGAAGTCCTTTTTAGATTTCACATTCCTGAAGGTAAAACCTTTAGAATGAATCCAGGATTTGAAAATTTCACAAAAGTTGTGAAGAACCAAGTTTTGGCGTCTTTGGATAATAAAGCAGTTTTGGCACCCATTTCAGGTCAGATTTTTATGCCACTTTATCAAACTTCTGGATCGGATGGCTTCTATATCGTTCATAAGATTTCTAATGAATAAATTAGCTATTAAAACTTGCAAGAAACTTATTTGGTAGGATTTCAACCGCTTCTTTTTTAAGCCTTACTTTCTCTTCGATACTTTTAATAACCTTTTTTGTAAAATTAACCTTTTCGATTCTTTCCATACTGACCAGGCCGCCAGGACTTTCTACGTTTATTTCGATCACTTTATCTCCTATGATATCAATACCTACCAGAAACATTCCATCCATGATGAGCTTTGGTCCGATGGTTTTACAGATTTCTAATACAGATTCAGTCATTTTGAATTTCTTAGGTTTGCCACCTACATGTAAATTACTTCTGATATCTCCTTTTTTATTGACACGCCTCATGGCAGCATATTTCCCATCCACGGTTAGAATTTTTCCATTTAGCATTATGACCCTAACATCTCCCGCACTTGCTTCTGGTAGGTACTCTTGGGCAATGATAAATCCATGCCTATTAATTGTAGAGACAATTTGATTCAAGTTTGTTGATCTGTCCAAGAGAAATACATCCTGTCCTCCTGACCCGTGCAAAGGTTTCAAGATGATTTTCTTATTTTGTTCAAGGTAGAACGCTTCAATTTCTTCCTTATTTCTAGATATTATAGTGCGTGGCCGAATAGCTTTCGGGAAGTATTGCAAATACATTTTATCATTTGTTGTCAACAGTGTTGTTGGGTCGTTCAATACCAAAATGTTATTTCTTGCTGCCCACTGCGTGAAGATCATCCCTGAGGTTTTTGCCCATGATCTTTCACCTTGCTCTTCACAAGGGTTGTTTCTTAGAAAAATAACGTCCACATCACTGAATTGAACTTTTGATGGTTTGATTTTATGTTGAAGATGCGTTAAAAATTTATCTATAGAACTTAATTCAGGAGGAGCTTTGTAAGCTAAGCCACCAGTTTCTTCACAAGAAAAATAGCAGAGATCTTCTATTTGCATGATATACACTTCATGCCCCATCGCTGTAGCGGTATAAGAGAGAAGGGTAGTGTCGTAGTTCACCTCTTCGGTTTTCACTTGATTGACAAGAAAAATGATTTTCATATGGGTGGTGGGTTATTGTACAAGTTCTGTAAGTTCGATGCCAGCCTTGGCTTTATGGAGTCGCTGAATGCAAGAGGGAATCTTGAGGTATCTTGGAAGTAAGGTAGGAGGTTTGATAATTTCTCTGATTTTCAAATCCTTAATTAAGGAAGTATGCTCAAAGGCTATTTTACCGATAAAAAGTAATTCTATGTCGTTCCCTTTAGCAATGTAGTTTAATAATTTAATCAGGCCCCTTAAGTAAATGATGTCTTTGGTGAAGCCACCAGCTTGGTGGATCCTTGCCGTAATGTCGAATGCCGTAACTGCATCGAAATCATGCTTATTGATCAAGGTGTTGAATGTAGCTTGGAAATTCATGCCCTCGGTAAGACAATGAGCAGCGATCACCCTGCCGGCTAATACCTTTAACCTATTAACTGTAAGTCCACCGCAGAGGTATTCAGCAAATACAGCCAAGCCTTCTTGAAGCTCATCATAGGCGGCTAATCCAGACGAAAGCTGTTTCAAGGGTTGTTGAGTCCCATTAAAGTAAGTTAAGGAATGCGTACCAATTTCATGATGAATTAAGGCTTCTAATTGTTTTTTTGGGATCTTGAGAGATTTACCAATGTATAAATTTCCCTTGGAGACAAGGAGCCCTATGATATCATCTTTGATCAATACTTCAGGACAGAATGAAGGTGAAAGGTTTTGGTATCTCTTAATTTCCTCCAAAGCAGCCTTGCGGAAGCTTTCAGCATCAACCCAATCTTCCTCATTGTCAGCCTCTTTATCAAATGACTCTAATAATTGTATAGCTTGGTAATAAAGTGAGGCATCTACAGCATCATACAACCTTATACTAGAGTGCATAAAATGTCGACTACCCCTTTCTTTCAGCATGGTTATTTGTTTTTCCAATTCTTCCCGCTTTTCAAGCAATAATTCTTTGATAATAGGGTCGTCAATAGATCTAATCGGTACTTTAAATAATTCCTCTTTCAGTTGATCTGGGTCGATGGGCAATATCCTATAAATGAACTTTGGAGCTGTTTTTCTTTCTGAATTTAAATATAAACGGTTAGCTTCCAGAGCATTTATGGGGGAAATAAGCAGTAAAAACTGATATTGATCTTCTATTTCAAGGAGTTGCTTTTCTATGGTTAGTGCCTGGTCATCAATAGTCGTGGTGCCTAAAGCCATGTAATGTGGAAGGTCAAAAGAAGTCTGAACCCTCAAAAATTCAAAAATGGCTTTTCGAATCATACTTGAAAAAAACATTTGAAACTCTTTTATCAGCATTGGGAATAGCTGATCTGTTTCCTTATCTCTAAATACATCAGGGATTTCTAAACCAATAAGTGAAACCCCAGCAGCTCTACACTGCGATAGGGTCATTAAGGGAGCTAAATGAGCGGGATGCCTCTCTTTTGTGTTTTCTATTTTTACGGTAAGTGCCAGGTTGGATGTATAGCCTTGAAGTGAATTTTTTAGTGATTTGACGGCCTCTTCTGTTTTACCCTTTCCTGCCAAAATCTTAAAATGTGTGGAATTGTTTGGATTCTCCCAGATTTCCATGATGATCACTGAGCGATAAGTTAAAGCCATTGATTTAGAAAATTGAGTCAAGTGCGCTACGATTTCACTTTCAAAATTTGTTTGGCTGTTGGTTACTAAAAAGGAAACTTCACTTTTTATTAAATTAGCCACTAAACTATTTTTGATATTTGAAGACCTGTAAACAAGAAGAAATGGAAGCTTACGCTCCCATTTGATTCTCCCGCCGTTTCCGAAATGGATGTCTATAGACTTTCCCGTCTCAATGGCTTTTTCTATTTTATGAATAATTGATTTTTTCATACTTGTGTTTAGGAGAAATGAAAGAAAGTTCCTTTTACCTGTACTCTCCAGAATAATCACCATCTTCATCGAAAATCACCATGGTAGTTTTACCATCATGTTTGAAGTGGACTTCATACTTGGTGTCATTGTCTTTTTCAATTCTTCTAGAATCAACGATTTCTTGGTTGATCAATACTGAATCTTTTCTGATCGCATTGAATACACGAATAGGGAGAAGTTTAGCATCACGATTTGCAGCATTACTGTCCATTCTCTCACTGTTATTTCCCCTATTGGCATCACTTAGCTGATTGTTTGTTCTTCTATCATTGTCTCTTTCAGTATTGTATCCTGTAGACGTAGTATCATTATCTTTACCGATTTTTCGACCATAAGTGTCTGTGTCGTTACGGTTTTCACAAGATACAACTACCACAAAGCACAGCAGTAGTGCAGAAAGAATAAGTTGAAATTTTAAAGTTTTCATATTAGTTTGATTTTAGTTGTTGGTTAAGAAATATGCTTTTGATTCAATTTTTGCAATACATGGAGTGTATAAGTAAAGTGGGGCTTTTTGACTTCTAAATATCCTCAAATGCTTTCCTATATTAAGCGATCAAGTTTGGGATTGATATTTATTTGATTATTTCAATAAGCCTAAAAAGGAGTGAGGAGAGAGTCACAGTCAAAAGCTCCCTCCCCAGTACTCCCTCCCCCTTAACAAAACCCTAGTCCTTTCTTTCAGAGCCTTCTGTTTTCACTATTTTATTGTATATCCCAAACAGTAGAAATGGAGAAACCCATTGACCTACAAATAAGGCTGCATGTTTTTTATTCAATAACTTCAATGCTAAGGAAGTACTCATTAAAGATACTGCGGACCATAAATAGATACTTGAGGGTAAGTTTGCCGTACTCTTCTCTAATTTTTTTGTTAGCGTTCCTTCTTTTTTGTGATTTTCCATGATTTTAGTTTTAAAGTGATTTTAAATAGTTATTTCCAAAACCTGTTCCTTTTTGGCTGAAGTATCAATTTTGAAGAGATAAGGATGATAATAGAAGTTTTATGTAAAAATGAAGTTTGCAAATAGCAAAATGCTGTTACATTAAAATCTCAATGTGATACATATAAATCACATCCATTGGTTATTTTTTGGTTTCATACTTTGGGTAGAAGGCTGAATGAATGTTAGAAGCAGCTTTCTTTATTTTAACTTTTATAACTTATTTACCAGAGTCAATAGCGTTATCTAGCGCTAAAAAGCATTTTTTTCATTTGTGACTTTCTGAAATGTTGTGAGGATGGCTTCAAAACGAATACACTTCAAAGGTTTAGCAGTGCCTTGGCAAGCATGTTGACATTTATAAATGGAAAACAGGCAATGCCTATTGTATCACTTAAAGAGAACTATCATGACTAATCAAGGATCTGATCAATCAGCAAAAAATGAAAAATCGCCGTTTCACCAATTGTTCATAAGGACATTGAAAGATATCTACTGGGCAGAGAAACACCTGGTCAAAGAATTACCAAAGATGTATGAAGCAGCAACTTCCAATGAACTTGCAGAAGGAATTCAACTTCATATTGAAGAGACTTATCACCACATCACTAGACTGGAAGAGGTTTTTGATCTTCTCGTAGAAAAGCATGAAGCTAAAAAATGCGAGGCCATGCAGGGCTTATTAGAAGAAGCAAAGTCTATTTTGGAAGAAAATCCAGCAGATACGATTGTCCGAGATGCAGCCATAATCATCGCTTGTCAAAAAGTGGAACATTATGAAATAGCATCCTATGGCTCGCTGATAGCTTTGGCTAAAAAAATGAAGCATGAAAACATTGTTGAAATCCTAGAAAAGACCCTGGACGAAGAAAAAAACGCAGACAAGCTGCTTACCCGTCTGGCTGTCTCTGGCATTAATGAAAAAGCTATCAAAGAATGATAGCTTTTCATTTTATTAATCTTAAAACTATAACTTAAACATAAACAATGAAATTATGGGAGTGGGCATGACAATTTTATTTGTGGCTTTAGGCATATTGGGACTTTTCCTTTTTGGATATTTTATGGAGCGCCATAGGATGAAGTAATTCTAACTAAGTGGTGCCTTGGTTTTGAAATTCAGTTGGTAACTGTTTTTTCAAAGTGACGATGTGTTTGAGCTGGTTTATAACTAAGCCGTTGGCGCTGTTGGTCAGTAAACTGTTCAGACCATTCTTTCTTTATTGGAAAATTGGGCAGCTAGCTCAAAGAATTATGGGTTAAAATAAATGGATTAACAAGATGAATAGAAAGGAAAAACTGATTTATAAATCGATTCTAATCCTTCAAGGATCATATTATATGCTCTTAGGAATCTTTACACTCGTTGTGATAAGGAAATTTAATTTTGATTCATTGCACCATGATGCGGATTTATTTATCAATTTGATTGCAGCCATTATTTTGACGATAGGATTTACCTTATTCGCTGCATTGAAAGAGCAGAGCGTTCATTTGAGCTTGATTATTTTAGGACTTGCGACCGCTTTTTCATTGTTGCTTTTTGATACAGGTCTCTTTCAACCTGGCGTATATTATAAAATCATCGCTTTTGATTTCTTATTAGAATTAATTTTCATATTGCTATGGATTTGGCTTTTTTACGAAAAATGGATCAGCATAAAGTTTAAAGAGATGAAATTAAAATTGAAAAAATCATCCTAGAAAATATTATTGAATAAATTTTTGATTCAGAAATTCATGATTTAGCTAATCCCTTGACATAGTTTTATACAGTAACAATTTGTTTTTCTTCATTCTTCTTTGCCCGCAATATCATATCATCGACAAAACCTGATACTATGCTCCATTTCGAAAAAGCAGAAAAATTATCAATAAGTACTTTTCAACCAGGTCGGATCAAATATTAATCAATATCAAACTTCGTGATATGGACATTTTCGATTGATGCTGGCAAAGTTCCTCGTAAACAGTAATAAATACTGTCATATTTTTTTTCAAAAGATAATAGTACCAAAAATTATTTTTTACTAGCTAATAAAGTATGAGGATTGAATTGCTAAAAACACGTAATTCATACATAAAATTTTTTTCATAATTCTGCTTTTCATGGTATAAAACTTGTTATTATGTACACAAGAGCTCAGATATGATACACTAAATGATATGATATGGAAGTCAGTTTCAATGTTGATATTGTCAAATTGCAAAAAAGAATTCTAAAAGATACTTTTTTCAAAATGAAGATTGATTTTGTATTTATTTCCGCAAATGAAGTAAAAATTAATACCCCAATCAATGAAGTGATCATGGGGGAGTTAGTTCAGTTGCTTAATCCTTATGGCATAAGTATAATGTCAGATCCCAAGGAAATGCTAATACAAAAGATTAAAAATATCATCAATGAAGTGGTGAAATCTCAAGAAGCCAACCGTTCTATCAATATTTCAGAATATATCAGCGAAAGGATAGGCTATAGTTATAGGCACATGTCTACATTGTTCTCGGAGCTCACCCATACAACTATAGAAAACTATCATATCTTACAAAAAATTGAAATGGCTAAATTTTTAATTTCTACTAACCAATACTCAATCACTGAGATCGCATACAAGCTAAATTATAGCAGTACAGCACACTTGTCTAATCAATTCAAGAAAAAGACAGGAATGACTCCTTCAGAATTCCAGAAAATATTACTTAGAAAAAAAGCGCTAATCCATAAAGTTTCTTTAGACACTTATGATACAAAATAATACATGGGTATTATGCTGCTTTTTTCCAAGTATTTTAGAAGTACTGATAACTACAGCTAAAGCAGCATAGGCATAAGAACTGTAATGATGTATAATTAAGGTTTTCAACATTTAAATGCTTAGAATATGTTAAATGATTTTTTAAATGCATTTAAACCTGTGTGTACCTATCACTATTGCCAATTGATAACATGATTATCTGTGTTTACTCCAGCAGGGGTATTTGAGATAGATAAAAGATTACTTCTGGATCAAGGATCAATTCCATAAAATCGGAAAATTGATCTACGCATAATTGGTATTAGTTTGGAGGAACAAACCAGCCTGCATTGTGCAATAGCTGCGAATGTATTAGGACACGTTATAATTATTATGGGCTTGCTGAAAATTTATGCGAAGTTCTCTGGCAACCTAAAATAGACTTTAAAAGACTGAAATAAAAGTATTTAAATAATTTCAATTAAATTATTTATTGAAGTATTTCTTAACATTTATTTTTATTAAAATCACCGATACTTAAATGAATGGATGATCTATTTTTAGACAGAAATTAAATTAATACTTTATAAAAATTAATACATACCATAGCAAAAATAATGTGGGAAAGTAACAGTGCAAACATGTAATGGCTCCGAGAAATAGCTTGAGGTATTCGGTGAATAATAAAATAAAAAGACCAAAAAGAAATAGCTAATAGTCCTGAAAGTGCGCCCGCCCAAAAAGAGTCTTCAAGATTAAGCAACAATACATCCCAATGCCAAAGTAAGTAGTATATAAAAGCGAATAATATTCCAATACCTACATGTAAGCAGGCTCCAAATAGCATGATAATGTTACTCCAAGCGAAATTACCTTTCGATCCGGATACCATTTTACTTAAAACATGGACGACCTTGGTGTTTTTATTAGTGACTTTTGCATATATATACATACAAGTTGTCATGGCTATGGTAGCCACAACGCCTGAAATGGTGATTACGATAAAAGTTTGGACATCCATAGTTTGAATTGATTTTGTTGTTTTCTAAACATCAAGTTTTAAACCTGCTGAATAGTTGATCAATTGGGGAAAAGGTTTTTGATTTCTCTGGGCATTTGAGAAGAAATGTGCTCTAATTGTCCTTCTGTAAGGTAATGTTCCCCTAATGATTTTAATACTTTTGCAATCAAAACTTCTGTTGAGTCAGTCCAATCAAAAGACTTTTCTCCTAATCGGATTTGCTCGTCTTTCACAGAAGTTTTAAAAGCTTCCAAACGTTTGATTTTAGTTGAATCATCATCATATACCCAATTTTCAACATAAAGCCCCTTTAGAAAAATCGGGAGTTGGGAGAGGAAGTGAAGGGATTCTGTAAAGCCAATGCGATCTCTTACAGCATGCATTACAGCTCTGAGCAAGATAAATGTCTGAATAGGATCATCTTTATGTCCCAGTTCACTTGATAATTTTTTGATGTACGCATCTCCTTGTTGTGCGAAATTTTTAAAGTTGGAAGACATGGTATGGTTCATTTTAAATTTATACGCTTATTAAATATCCTCTTAAATTACTTGTACAATAAATTGAAAAAGGTTTAAAAAGAGGCTGAAGTTAAATCAACGCTTACCTTTGAATATTGGCAGAGTTTTTCAATTGATTTAGCTTTACCTGTGCATTCAGGCTGTTAACCAATCCTGATCGAAATACAAAACCTCTATAAGACCAAACAGAGAAAAATAGATCGATTTAAGCATCAGCCTCTCTTTTATTAAAGTAGGTTAAATTCTACCTCGGTCAATATGATCATCATCCCTGCTAAAGCCATAATAAGAATGAACTTCACTGATGAACTCATATTGAGGTCCTGTAGGCCAATTGTCTTTGTCAAAGCCTGGTGAATCTTCTAATTTCTGCTTGTCAACATCAAGTAGTAAAAGGCGATCTTCCAAGTTTTTGAAGGAGAATGCTCTCCAGGGAATCGCAAAATACTTGCTCCCCATATTCAAAAAGCCTGTATTTACTTGTAATGCTACATAGGCGATGTGTCCATCGTGCCCATCAATCATTACATCGTCAATAGTACCAATTGTTTCTCCGGAGTAGTTCTCAACAGTAGCATTCTTGATCTCATTGAGATTCAAGATTTGATGATTTGTGCTATTTTCCATGTTTTATAATTTTGATTAAGTGATTTATTAGCTTATTAGTCAATCTTTATGCCTTTTGGGTTTAAGGCTTTTAAACCCTGTTTCTGAATTTATGTGTGACTCTCATTGAGGAAATTTTCTTAAAAAAGTATCATTTTGTAACCAATTTTACCGTTTTGGCTCATTTTAATTCGATACTAAAAAGGCAATCAAGGAGAGGAAATGTTTTATCTAATCTCAGCGCTAAATTTTGTTTTGAAAATGGAGATGATGTTAAAAAAGAAATTAAAGCATATGATATTCCGCACTTACGCTATCAGAACCATTTCATATAAATGAAAGATTACTTCTGGATCATGTTATCAGTTATGATCATTTCAAAGATGTAGACCAGGGATTATTTTAAACTTTCCTTGATAGCAAGGTTATTGAAAGTACATCTTTTGTGGGGCTAGTTCATGTCGAAATAGTTTAACTAGTTACCAAAAAAAAACTCCAATATAAAATCTGTCACAAATGAAATATTTAGAAATCATAAAAGGAATTATGGGGCAATTCACCGTCAAAAAACAAAAAGAAAAGACTGAAATGCGGTCAAATTCAGAAGGTGATCAAAATCGAAGTCATCAAGTGACCGTTGCTGGTAAAGATGAAATCGATCATAGCTCAGAAGAATTTATTGAAGCCAAAGCAAATGATTCAAAGAAAAAAGAGGATTGATACAGGAAAGTTGTTTGATTAAAACTTTTTGATTTTACAATTGAATAACCCTTATGCATTTATTGGATTAACCTTTAGAAAATAAACGCTACTTTTTATTTGAAGGGATGAGATTTTTCCTTTTCAAACTATGAAAAAATTACCTTATTGAATTATTGTTTATAATTATTAACCATATATATACATATTTTATACAGTTATTTTGATGTTTCACGATAATTATGAAAACATATTGCGAAAAGATGTAATATTTTAAGGTTTCCATTTCTCTAACTTTGAAAGAATCAATTGAAGCTTTTGTTAATATTTGATGGAACCTTGTAACGAAAGTTAGTATAGTATAAGGGTAATTTATTGAACCATAAAAACTTAAATCATGCTAAACATACTCGTGATCGATAATCAAGTTTCTTTTTGTAACCTGATGAAGAAATTCCTAACCAAACTAGGATACAAAGTTAAGACAAGTACTCAAGTTAATCATGCAATTGAAATGTTGGGAAATGAACCTTTCCAATTTGTTATTAGTGATTATAGGTTGCCGCATATTCAAGGAGACGAATTTTTTGAAACTATCAAATCTATCAACCCAGATGCAGCGGTAATATTTACATCTAATGAGGTGAATTTAAAGAATGTAGTCTCTATTATTAAGAGAGGTGCTTCTGATTATTTATCAAAACCTATCAATCCGGATGAATTAGTAGAGGTGCTCAAGAGAAATGAAAATTCTCCAAAGCTAATAGAAAAAAAAGTAATTAAAGAAGGTAACCCTAAGGAAACACCAAGTACCCGAGATTATGTCATGGGGAAAAGCAAGAATGCCAAAGAAACGCAAAAAATGGTTGAAACGGTTGGTCCCACTGATTTTACAGTGATCATTCAGGGGGAAACAGGTACTGGAAAGGAATCATATGCCAATCTAATTCATAAAAGTAGTAAGCGTAGAGATATGCCTTTTGTCGCTGTTGATTGTGGATGCCTTACCAAGGACCTCGCAGGCAGCGAGTTATTTGGTCACGAAAAGGGAGCCTTTACTGGAGCTGTAACGCAAAAGATTGGTTTTTTTGAAATGGCCAATGGAGGGACGATCTTTTTGGATGAGATAGCCAATTTGTCAAGTGAAATTCAAACGTCTCTTTTGCGCGCATTACAAGAGAAGGTAATCAGAAGAATAGGAGGGACATGTGAAATTCCTATAGATGTGAGAATTATTGCGGCAACCAATGAAGATTTATTATATAAGTCAGAAACATCCTCATTCAGGGAAGATCTCTACTATAGATTAAGTGAATTTGTGCTTTCTATACATCCATTGAGAAACAGGAAAGAAGATGTTCCTGAATTTATAGATTTCTTTCTTAAGCAAACAGCATTTGAATTAGGTCGTCAAGAAGTTCCAGAATTTGAACCCGAGGCTTTTGATTACTTAATGGCTTATCATTGGCCAGGAAATATCAGAGAATTGAGAAATGTGATCAGGAGATCTTGCTTATTTATCAATAAGCATAACATGATTCCCTTATCGGCAGTCCCAATAGAGTTAAGATTGAAAGTAAATAGACCTGAAGTTAGAATTGAGGAAGACATTAATTTGGGAGATGAGAAGTATGATTTGAAAACTTTGAAAACAAGAGATCTTAAATCTGTAGCCTTAGAGGCAGAATCTGAAAAAATTATTGAGGTTCTTAAAGATGTAAAATATAATAAAACCAAAGCAGCTGAAAAGTTGAACATTCATAGAAAGACGTTGTATAGTAAATTAAAAACATTAAATATTTCTTACTGAGAAATTACCATCTCTTATTAAAATGGAATACAATTAAGGTATGCTTTTATTGCGTATAAAAGTAGATTGTGTATATATCACATTTAATTAGCAGATGTTGATTATTATAAGTAGATTTATATATTAAATAGGTTGCTTTGATTTGTAAAGGTTAGATTCTAATTGTCGTGTTCTTGAAAGAGGGCTGAATGGTTTGGATCCAACATTAAAAATCTAATCTGTTTGATTGCATGTTACTTGTTTGGTGTTCTTGCCTTAGACCTTTACTTAAATTACTTGGTGATAAAAAACATAACCATAAATCGGTTTGGCTATTTGCTGCTGTTCATGAAATACATCTCTACTTTAGCATGAAATTTATAGAGGGATATGTGCACATGGTTTGAAATTGTTATAAACTATTTATCAACGCAATGATAGCTAGATAAAATTTTGTTTTATTTTTTAAAAGTTATTGAGCAATAGGATCATCTTTCACCCATTAAGATCCTAGTGTTCAATTTGAAAAATCCTATGGTTAAAATCATTCGATTTTCAATAGAGACTTTGAGCGTAGTATACTTTGCTAAAAAGGCAAAGCTCATGAATCAATTTAGTAAATAGATTATCAGTGTAAAAAGAAGTCACCAATGCCAGTTGATTACTTATCGGCAGCGTCTTGATAATGTTCAAGAAGAGAGTAAACGATTCATATGTAGTACAATAACAAGAAAGAAAATCATGTGGCCTAAACCAACCTAACAGTATCGATCTCCATTAAATACCAAAAGAATTACTGGTGAATAAAAATTATTAATAAAAAACTTTATTGTCTGAAGTCTTTTGACTGGACTTCCATAAAATTGAACCACGAATATTTATGAAGAATGTTGATCTAAACATTTTACTTGTAGAAGATTGCGAAATTGATCAGATGTTTTTTAAGAAAGCTATTGAAAGTATCTCAATGAAAACTAAACTGGTCATTTTAAATGATGGAGAAGAATTGATGAAATATTTGGGGAAAGAAATTGATTTTAAACCGCATATTTTATTTCTAGATATTCAATTGCCCAAAAAATCTGGTTTGGAATGCTTAAAGGAAATCAGATTAAATAGTAAATGGTCAGAGCTCTGCATAGTGATATATTCCAATTCGAAAAATGATATTGATGTAGAGAAGGCTTTTGTGAATGGAGCAAACATTTTCCTTAATAAACCTAACGAAATAGATAAACTGGTTGAAGCTGTAAAGAGGGTGTTTTCCATTAACTGGCAATATTTAACCTCTAGCATGAATAGGGATACCTTTATCATGAATATCTAAACTTGATAAAATCTGACTTCTTTGAGCTTCTTGACTGGACGGAGTCTTTGTGTAAAGATAAAAGTTGTGTGCATAGAAAAGTAAAATGAAGGACTTCATATAGACCTATCTATTTATAGGTTTTGGTCTGGAAGCTTTTTATCATACTTCAAGGGTGCTGTACGTTCCATGTTCAAAACTTGAATTCAAGTATACAAAATTTAGGTAATCATCAATCTTCATATACTGAAGACTGATGATTACTTATGTAAAATTATGCTGGTATTTTATTAATGTGTTTCCTATTCCAGAAACGATGATTTTTAACACCTTCTATAAATTTGTTTACATTACTATCGTGAAATATTCCTTCTTCATTTTCAAACGTAACCTCTTCTTGAAGCTCAGCGCATCTTGTTGCATTCCATAGAATTTTACCTTCACCAGCAAATCCAATCGCCTTACAATGTTTGTACATTTCTTCAATGAAGAAAATAGCTTCAGCATGCTCTTTAAGTTTTAGGGCACTTTTTTCACTGTCTGGTACAAATACCGCATCGAATAATACCGATGCACATGTCGCAAAACTTTTATCAATGCTCACCTGTCCATTTTCAGTAATGATACTCCCAAGCTTACTTGAAATTAATGTTTCTTTTGCCCCATTTTCTTCGATGAGACTGCGGATTTTTTCTAATGAAGAGAAACTTACACCTTCTTCTACTAGTATGGCAATATTTCGGCCTCTAATCGAATCTTTAATTGTGTTCTCCATGCTTAACGCTTCAGATTTTCTGACCGGTGGTTCCACTGGAGCTGAAGTATAGTTTTCGGGATCCGCATTTTCAGGGATGCTTTGATTTAATGGTTCCTCCAGGTTTTTAGGGATTTCAACACCCAATGTTTTTGATAAATCTTCCGCCAGAGATTCATTGATTTTTTGAAGGTGAACCAATAGTCTTGATTTAATGGAAGTCTTTTCCACCTTTCCCAACTCAAATGCCAAGGCTTCTTTGATATGTTTCTTCTCCACCTTTGATTGGCTGTCGTAGAACATTTTTGCTTGACTGTAATGGTCAAAAAAACTGGAGCTCCTAACCTTAGTTTTTTCTCCTTCAAGTCTTTCGGGCTGATGGGAGAAGCCCCCGTCATGTACAGCTGCTTGAAATGGACATCCTCGACCAGTTTGGTTGGGTTGATAGCTGCTTTTTCCTTCATTGATGGATTGGCGCATATACCCATCACTATGGTTGTTATGAACGGGTGCAATAGGCCTGTTGATAGGAATTTCATGAAAATTTGGTCCCCCTAACCTAATTAACTGTGTGTCTAGGTAGGAGAATAACCTCCCTTGAAGTAAGGGATCATTGCTGAAATCTATTCCAGGTACTAAATGCCCTGGGTGGAAAGCAACTTGCTCAGTCTCACTGAAAAAATTTGAGGGGTTCTTATTGAGAACCAATTTACCTATTAGCTTGACTGGCACCAACTCTTCTGGGATAATCTTGGTTGGATCTAAAAGGTCAAAGTTGAAATTGTGCTCATCTTCTTCTGCTACCATCTGTACTCCTAGCTCATAAGTTGGGAAATTTCCCATCTCAATGGCTTCCCATAAATCCCTTCTTAAAAAGTCTGGATCATTGCCTGATATCTTTTGAGCCTCATCCCATGTGACTCCATGTACTCCCAATTTGGGTTTCCAATGGAATTTCACAAAATGCGATTTCCCTTCTTGATTGACAAACTTGAAAGTGTGAACGCCAAATCCTTCCATCATGCTGAAGCTTCTAGGAATCGCTCTGTCACTCATTACCCACATGATCATGTGCATGCTCTCAGGCATTAAGGAGATGAAGTCCCAAAAGGTATCATGCGCTGCAGAAGCTTGAGGCATACCGTGATCAGGCTCAGGTTTGATTGCATGAACCAAGTCAGGGAATTTCATCGCGTCTTGGATGAAAAAAACGGGTATATTGTTCCCTACTAAATCGTAATTCCCTTCTTTTGTGTAAAATTTGACAGCAAATCCTCTAGCATCTCTAGCAAGATCTGATGAGCCTTTGGATCCTACAACTGTGCTGAACCGTACAAAAACAGGGGTTCTTTCTTGAGGGGTTTGTAAAAAATTTGCGGCAGTATAATCAGACATACTTTCGTAAGTTTCGAAATAACCATGAGCTCCTGCACCCCGAGCATGAACAACTCGCTCAGGAATTCTTTCATGATCAAAGTGCATCATTTTTTCCCTAAAATGAAAATCCTCCATCAAAGTAGGTCCACGTTGTCCAGCTTTTAAAGAATTTTGGTCATCGTTTACCCTTACACCATTATTAGTGGTTAGAAATTGGCCTTCATCTTTTTTTTTGTCCTTTGATAGGTCTTGAATTTTTTGATTCTCGTACCCTTCATCAGAATTGTTTTTCTTGTTAGTCGTCATATTAATTGTGGTTTTTAATTAGCACTCCGTTCCCTCTGAAAATTACATATATCGCTATACTGAATGGGATCATTTCATCTGTACTTAATTTTATCTGTACTTAATTTCATCTGTACTTAATAGGTTTAATTCAAATACACTGCCTCAAAAAATCAGCGTGGTTCATTTTTTTATAATCTTCAAATAAATATTACCCCATCCATTTGTGATACTTTTTAAACAAATGATTCTTTTTATTCCTATTGATATTTAGGATAACAAATTATTTAATTAAAAAATACCCGAAATAATATACTGTTTTCTAGTTGGAGGTTTGATTGCCGTATCCTTTAAAAATAAAATTGGGAATAGCTTTTAGTGGCTTGGTTTGCTTAGGAAGGTACAAGGTATGGGAATGTTATTAAGCAATATGTGAAGGTAAAGTTACATTTTGTATCTCTTGAAAAAATTTGGTTTGAATCATTTCATATTTGAACCTGTACTGAAAAATAGCATGCATTCGAATAAATGATTTGGGTTGCTTATGCTGTTTTTGCGTTTTTGTTTTGTTTCTCCAAGATAGTTCTCTTTGATAAAAATTTAACTTGAATAGCTCAATTCACACATTTGGCTTTATTTCTAGGAGGAAATATATGGTTCATTTTGAAAGTTAAATTCAATAGAATGTTTCTCAGTTGATAGCTTCCAAGCCTGCTGAAATCATTACCTCAAGCTAAATGTATTTTGCATACCTCTGGCTTGGCATCAACATTGAAAACTTGCTGGTATGCTAGTTTAAATGAAAGTAGTTGTCTAATCTTTAACATTATGCTGAAATTTAATCAATCAATTAAAAAGGACTGGCTTCAAATCAAAAAAAAGCTAGTGACTGAATATCCGCAGCTAGCCGCGGACGAACTGACTTACTTGGATGATATGGAAGATGAGTTTTTTGATAGGATATTTGAAAAAACAGGGATGCGTAAAGAAGAACTACACAGTATCATCTTTAAGAAGTGTAGTCTGTAAAAATTAGGCGAAATGAAAAAGGTGAACTTGTTTATAATTGGACTTCTATAATGAAAGCTTGATAAATTGAATCGGCGCTTAATTAAAGCTTACTTCTTCATTACCCTTAAGCTTTCTAAAGAATAAGCTTGACTGACCATGATTCCGGACATGATTACAAATCATTCATCATATAAAAATGTTAAAGTTATGGAGCAATTATTTAAATCAAATCCCAAGTATAATAAGCCAATAACTTTCAGTGAAATAGCCGAAATATTGAATTTTGGAGGAATGGCAATTCAAGCTTATTTTAATTATGATACTTCCTATCGTTTGCTGAAATATGGCACAGATGTATTTCAGAAAGTACTTCAAAGTTTCAATGGATATCAGAAGGATTGTGCCATGGCTTCTCCTTACTTAGGGGTTACGACCATTCATCGAAACACCCAAAGCCATAAGTCTAATCTTCCATCCTCATTTTTCTTATCAAGCACTTGGCTTCAAATGGTTGAGTTGAAGGCTAGAAATTTGGGAATTTACCTGCATCAGCTACACAATTATAAATCTTGTAAAATTGAAGAATTATTGAATATTCCATCTGATAATGCCTTGATGATGTTGTTTGCTGTAGGAAGGTGTTCAAAAGTTAATTATACTGAAGTTGCTGTTGAAAACCCTAGTTATCCTTTATCACAAAAAACCATTAAAAACCTGATTTTTATGGATATGATGCAAGATTTTTTGTAGCCTTGCCTGTATATGATTTTTTAGTCGATACTTAGCTAGTTGGATCGCTTGTACATTTTTTAGGATGCGAAAATGATGGTGCTGCAGAGCTTGTTTTATTAGCCATGATTGTCACTCGGTGGAAGAAATTAAACTTTAGACAAAATTAAACTACTCTTGCCATGTATGATTTGTTGTTCGATAATTGGAAAGGAGTCTTTGCTGTTGCAATTAAATCAACTTTTGCATTTTTCTTTATGGTTCTAATCCTTAAGCTATCAGGGAAACGGACGCTGACCAAGATGAACCCTTTTGATTCTACTGTAATCTATGCCTATGGATCTATTGTTGCAGCTATTTCAATAGATAAAAATGTAAAAATTCTAGAAGGTTTAATTGCAATGATCGCTTTAATATTTTTGCAATACTTGGTAACTTCTTGGAGCAAAAAGCATGCTGCCTTCAGACGAATGATAAGATCCAAACCCAGCCTATTGATTTTTAATGGCAAGTACATAGAAAGTGCTTTGAGAACTGAAAGGTTGTGCATGTTGGAAATGGAATCGATATTGAAAAGTCAAGGGATTACACAGTTAAGTGAAGTTGGAGCTGCTGTTTTGGAAGGTAATGGACAAGTGACAATTTTGCCTAAAACTCCTGATTTTGAAAATCAAAAAGAGCAAACTTTAGATCTTCGTGCTTAGATGAAGTTACTTTTCCTAGAGTCAGGAAAACTGTAGAACTTAATGGTCTCAAATTCCTTTGCTGCCTTGCTTGTATAACTGGTGTGTAAAAAAATATCTGTCAAAAAGGGAGGCGTGGTATATGTTATCCATTGTGTTACTATTTTCTGAAATTTTTCTTTTTTCAAAAGAATTGATGAATAAAATCACTTTGGGACAAGATGCGGCCTAACGGTTGAATTATTTAGCTTTTTGGACTAAGTCATTTTAAGTAGGAGGTCATTTATTGTTTTGGTAAGTCCTTTGTAATTGAATACCTAGAAACAATTTATAATCTCAAACCAACTACACAATGAATAAGCCAAAGGAATTTCCACAACAACAACAAGACTTGCCGGGAAGTGAAGAGCAAATGAAGCCTGAACCAGAGATCATTAGAGAATCATACCAGGGCAGCAATAAGCTAAAGGATAAGCTGGCACTGATCACAGGAGGAGACAGTGGGATAGGGCGTAGTGCAGCTTTGCATATGGCAAGGGAAGGCGCTGATTTAGTTATCATTTACTTGAGTGAGGACCAAGATGCTGAAGAGACTAAATCTATGGTAGAAGAAGAAGGAAGGTCATGTATGCTGATCAAGGGTGACATCGCTGACAGAGGATTCTGCAAAAATGCAATTGAAGAAATATTACAAGAACATGAAGCTATAAACATATTGGTAAATAATGCTGCCGTGCAATATCCCAAATCAAGTGTTGATGATATAGCAGAGGATCAATTGAAAAAGACTTTTCAAACTAATATGTTTTCATTTTTCTATATCGTCCAAGAATGTCTTCCTTACATGAAGGATGGTGATGCCATCATCAATACTACCTCTGTGACTGCATACCGAGGTAGTTCTCATTTGATCGATTATGCTAGCACCAAGGGTGCTATCGTGGCCTATACAAGATCGCTTGCAAAGAATCTAGTCGATAATGGGATCAGAGTTAATGCTGTAGCTCCTGGGCCAATCTGGACTCCCTTGATCGTTGCTTCCTTTGATAATGTGGAAGATTTTGGAAAGGATACACCGATGAAAAGGGCTGGTCAACCAAGTGAAGTAGGACCTGTATTTGTCTTTTTAGCTTCTATGGACAGCTCCTATATGACTGGACAAGTTATACATATTAACGGTGGTGAAGTTGTGGGTGGTTGATATTGAATGATTCGGTGGATACAATATGGTTTTATTTCAGAAATCATAAACCTAAATTTTAAGTGTAGAGAAAAACATCAACAGGTAAGGTATTTGATAGTACCTTATCTGTTGATCCTTCAATCATAAAATGGTTCATGTATTTGTAATTCATTTATGGAATGATTGAAACGTTTGGTCAACCCAGAATATCAAAAGATGTAGGTTCAGAAAATCTATATTAGATTTTCCACCTATTTGGTAATGGTTGGTTTTATAAAGTTCCCTTAAAAGAACGGTTAAGCTATGTTTTTAAAATGTCTATAGAAACTAATTTAAACTTAAAAAAGCGATTTGAAAAGGTGAGATCAGACACAGAACGTATTTGTGCTCCCCTGGAAATCGAGGACTATGGAATGCAGCCTACTTCAGATGTTTCCCCTCCTAAATGGCATCTAGGACATACAACATGGTTTTTTGAAGAGTTTATTCTTAGCAAAGTCAAGGGGTATAAACCCTTTCATTCCGCATTTTCTTTTGTATTTAACAGCTACTATGATACCGTTGGGAGCAGGGTTCTTCGCTCCCAAAGGGGTGACTTGAGTAGACCTACTGTTCGGCAGGTAATGTCATATCGAAAATATGTTACTGAACAATGTCTGGAGCTATTAAGCAATCCCATTGATCAAGAGCTTCTAGATATTTTTGAGATTGGAATCAATCACGAAGAACAACACCAAGAGCTTTTGGTGTATGATATCAAATACATTCTGGGTGCTCAACCCTTGTTCCCAATATATGCTGATATGTTTTCAACTCAAAGAGAAGTGAATACTGGATTTAGTCAGCTTGAAGCGGGTTTGTATCCTATTGGAGCTGATCACTTATATTTCTGTTACGATAATGAGATGGGCAAGCATAAAGTGTACCTTCAGGATTTTGAAATTGCAAATAAATTGGTCACTAACGCAGAATACCTTGAGTTTATAGCAGATGGAGGTTACAGCGATTTTAATTTATGGCTTTCTGAAGGCTTGGATTTTATCCGAAAGGAGGATATTCATGCGCCCTTGTATTGGCACCTTGTTGATGGGGAATGGCATCATTACACCCTTAACGGACTTGTTAAAATAAACTGGGATTTACCAGTACAGCATGTGAGTTACTATGAAGCTCAAGCCTTTGCTACCTGGAAAGGAATGAGGCTACCCACAGAATTTGAATGGGAGGTAGCATCTGAAAAATATAATTGGGGACAACTTTGGGAATGGACAAATAGTGCCTATTTGCCTTATCCTAATTTCCAGAAAGCAGCCGGAGCATTGGGTGAATACAACGGGAAATTTATGTGCAATCAAATTGTTCTTAAGGGAAGCTCAGTTGCTACTCCCATTGGACACAGTCGAAATACTTATAGAAATTTCTTTCACCCATCTTCAAGATGGCTATTCTCGGGTATCAGGTTAAGTAAGTAATTTATGAATAATTTTCTTCAAGATGTTACAGAAAGCTTGGCCAAGTCACATAAAAGTATCCCGTCAAAATACTTTTATGATGAAAAAGGGTCAAGGATTTTTCAAGAGATAATGACTTTGGAAGCCTATTATCTTCCTAGATGTGAAATGGAAATTCTAGAACAAAGTGCAGCGGCTATTTTGAGTCACTTCAACGATCAGAATATGGATTTTATTGATTTAGGTGCAGGTGATGGATCTAAAATGATTTCATTTCTGCGGCAAGTTCATCATAAACTTAATGCACCAAGCTATATTCCAATGGATATTTCACCAGAAATCCTTAAAGTGAATCAGAATTTGATTCAAAATGCTATTCCTAATTTAGATATTTTAGCTATCCCAGGTGATTATTTTGTTTCGACCCATCAAATAAAGCAAAGACCAAATCCTATGGTTGTGATGTATATGGGTAGCAATATCGGAAACTTTAGGCTAGAAGAAGCAGTAGAGTTTTTGCGTTTTATAAATGACTTCCTAAATAAGGGGGATTTTTTGCTTATGGGAGTTGACCTTAAAAAAGACCCTAGTACCATACAAGCAGCTTATAATGATAAAGAGGGAGTTACCAAAAAGTTCAACTTGAATTTACTGGAAAGAATCAATAGAGAGCTTGGTGCCAATTTTAACCTTGATTTGTTTGATCACTATGGAACATACAACCCTTCAAGTGGAGAGGCACAAAGTTATTTGATAAGTTTAGAAGAACAACTAATTAGTATTGCTGAAAAGAAATATCATTTTGAAAAATTTGAAACCATACATACTGAAATTTCAAGAAAATTCAGTTTAGTGGAATTAAATGACATGGGGCATGAGTCAGGCTTTACATGGAATAAGCATTTTTTGGATAGCAAAGCTTTTTTTTCACTCAGTCTCTTTAGGAAATAAGGTTACCAGATTCCTCCTAACCTAACCTAAGATAATTCTGCGCAGTAATGACAGCTGAAGGTTTTGCTTAAGAATTCATGCTTTTGATTTTACTCCATATTTTTTGGCCCAATCTACCTAAAAAATGATTGTCTTGATTTTTCTTTAAATCTTCATCTCCAAGTAAGTAGCCTAATGGCGCTAAAGTCTCTGATGCATCAAAGCAAATTTTTAAAATCGCAGCTATTGGAATGCTTAAAATCATACCTGAAACACCCCATAACATTCCTCCAATGATGACCACTAAAATCGTCATTAATGGATTGAGGTGAACCTTATCACCCACCACATAGGGCTCCAAAATATAACTCTCTATAAACTGAGCAAGGCTGTAAGTTGCTGCAACAATAATAAGCGATGTTGTGTCTACCCCACTAAATAGGGAATAAGCCATGGCCAAAACAAAGCCTAAAACCACACCCAAATAAGGAATCAATGATAATAATGCGGCAATTAAGCTAATTAGAAAAACATTGTCAACACCTGCAATTTGTAATCCAATGGCATAGATCACAGCCAGAAATATAAGCAATATTATCCTTCCTGCTAAAAAGTTTAATGCAAGTGAAACTGCTTGATTTAAAATGATTTCTGTAGATTTTTTATTTTCAGAACTGAAGAATTTCAAAATAGATAGTTTTATCTTTTTGCGATAAGTGAGCATAAAAAACAGGTAAACAAAGGTCAACAAGGAGTTCCCTATAAATTCAAAGGTATTAATAATGAAACTTTGAATAACATTGTTAGAAACTGGGGATTGATCACCTTCATCTTCTGAAGTTTCTTCAGTTTCTGACTCGGTGTTTTCTTCATCAAAGATAAAGGAGGGGAGTTGGTCTTCAATATTAGCGCCTGATTTTTCTTCTAAGTAGGATAAAACCTGAGAGAATTTAGGTTTAAGTTCCTTTTGCATTTCAGGCCATTTTTCTGAGATGTTCTGGCCTTGAATAAATATCACCAAAAAAAAGGAGAAGTATAATGTAATCGCAATAGTTACGCATACCAATGAGGACAGTGCTCTGGAGATTCTTAATCCTTCCAATTTCCTTGAAAGCGGTATACAAACCAAGGAAATTAATATCGCAAAAAATAAGGGTATAAAAAAACTTGCAGCTATAATCAGCCCTTTAGTTAAATAGAAAATTGCAATAATCAGCAGCAATACAACAATTTTTGTGGAGTGATTTTTCATGTAATGAGTGTAAATTTTAATGTAAAATCCTGTTGAAGTTATTCAGTAAGATATAGATATATCTTATTGAACTCACTTTAAAAAAATGAAAATGATGGCGCCCCATACGAGTACTAGGTGTATACAAACTTGAAGGATTTACTGGGTTTTATCACCAGATTCAAATTTGATCATTACCTCATTTTTCGATCATAGGGGCATCATCATTTATAATAGTTGGTTGTTTTCAAAATCACTAAATGGTACAAAATTCCTGTTATTTATAAATACCATTAGTAGATTAGTATTCATTATTAATGCCAACAAGGGAGTTGAGTCAATATTCATTGTGATACTAATTTGTAACTACTCAGGTTTTAATTTAGCTATATGATTTAGATTTTCTAAGATATTTCCCGAACGTTTGATCAGGGTATCCACGACGGATCTTATAACACAGAAGTTTTCAGCTCCATTGTTGGATTTGAA
>NZ_JAKZGP010000042.1 GCF_022549775.1 Belliella filtrata
ATGATTTAGTCTACAAAACTCGGGAAGTTGAAAGACCAGGTAGAAAGCTACCCAGGCTCAAAAAGCCAAAAAAACCTCATTATATGAATTATAAACCAATTTAATCCTTAACTAAACGACATTGAATCAAAATTATTTTTTTTAAATTGTAAAAAATACTCCGATATAACTATGTTTTTAATATCAAAAAGAATACTATCTAGTGTCGTTCTAAATATTTTTTTTATCACCTTTCCTTTCTATGCACATTCCCAATATAAGTTAGAAAAAACAGAAGAATTTACAATCAATTCTCTATACCCTATTGAAATCCTTGACTACTATCCCAAAACTCGACTCTATTTAGGATATCTAAGAACTCCTGATGGTCTTAAAGTATGCCTTGTTAATCACGAGGGCAAAATAATTGTTCAAAAAGTGTTGGTTGGAGAAGGGCCTAATCAGATATCAACTGCAAGTAACAGTATGGCATTTTCGAAGGAAGGGGAAATTTGGGTACAGTCCCCCACTGAAATTGTCTTGTTTGATCAAAAGCTAGATATTAAAGCTAGAACAAAGTACCAGCCGGGGACTAATGTTCAAATATACGGAAGGATGGAATATTTTGAATATTATTATTCTCAAAATACTTCTTCAAGTTTAATTTTTTCTACTATTCCTAGTGGTACCAGTAGATATTTGGATGGTAGGAATTTTATAACAAGTCATTTGATTGAATTTCTTGATCTTAAAAGAGGAAAGTTGTTTGAATTAGCCTCAGTTTCCGAAAGAAATAATTTTGAACGACTTGATAAATCTATTGGCTCAATTTATTTTCCGATATATAAAATAGATAAATCAAATAATAAACTTTTTTTGACTACTTCATTAGATGATGAAATTACAATTTATGATTTAAATTCCCACAAATTGGAGCTTAGATTAAAAATTCAACATGGTGAATTTAAATTGCTCAATAGTGAGCGTATTTCATTATCAAGTTTACCCTCCTATAAAGGAAGGATCAGCTTAAGCTCAAGAAACCATAATATTTTTCTTCTGGATGGAGGAAAAATAGTTTTGGATTATATAAGAGAAATTCCCTTCGGCATCTATCAGAAAAAGATTGCTGAAAACCCCACTTACCATCATTTTCAAGATCCAAACTATCATAGACTTATAGTGTTTGATGGTACTAAACAAGTGAGTGGAGATATTGAGCTTCCAGTAAATGGTAAATTAATGACCGCCTTGCGGGGGAATCGGCTTTTGTTTCAAATAGTAGATCCAGAAGTGGAAGAGGATTTTATTCGCTACGCAACATACGAAGTTGTAAAAAAATAACTTTCAAATAAACTGATTATAATGGCTGATCAAAAAAGGAATCCTATTAATCACCTGCTTCTTTGGGGAATTTCCTTGGTACTTCCCCCTGTTTTTAAAATCCTGCAGATTTAATCCTTCTATTGATTTTCAAATTTATTCCCTTTTGAGCAAGCGAATGCAGAGCTGAAAAACCTTCACCCTAAATTAGTGAATCATACAATTTTCGAAAACACAGGGCATAATATTCATTATGAAAAGCCAAAACAATTTCTTGAGACTGTCTTAAGTTTTCTGAGCTCGCTTAAATGAGTTACCCCTTTTGCGTATAGTAATTGTAATCATTGATGACTCTCTCTAGGAAGCTCATGTTTTTCTCCTCGGGTTCTACTTGCATCATTGAGGCTGTTTTTTTAGCAAGCTTGTCGATAAGGTCAAAGTCTCCACTTCTCAATGCTTCGAATTTGATTTGCTTGATGTTTTGTATCTGTCTATCTGTAAGAGACATTACTTGGGGATATTTTGGTACATAATCCTCAGCTACTTCTTGAAGTAAAGTATGCCTAAGACCTATTGGGGATTGTTCCGAAATCACTGTAGTACCAGCAGCCAAATCACCAATTCTCTGTCCTTTGCCAGAGATAAGTATCCATAAAATCGCCAATCCTCCAGATGTGAAAGTAATATCGATCAATCTTGTCAGCCATCGGATGAAATAATTGCTCATCGCTGGTTTCGACCCATCCAGTTTTACTACTCGGATTTTCAGAGCCATTTTACCTGGAGATTGTCCATTCATGAAAATCTCAAAAAGTAGGTGATACAGTAATACAGGTAGTGATAGTAAAGTGTAAAGTGACCACAAATAATCCATGCTCTGAACACTTCCCGCTACGGCAAAGATCGCAAAAATGATATAAAAGAAAATAATCAAACTATCAATCAGGTACGCCCCAATTCGGGTGCCTACATTAGCAGCATTTTGACTTATACTAATATTTTGGGCAGTCTTGATTTGAAATTCTTTCATTTATTGTTTTCTTTGATGAAATTGAAGTTATAAATGCGGGAAGCAACTTTTATAAAACGAAATAAAGATAAATGGACCAAGTTTGAAAGTGTTCTAAGTAACAATCTCAAATATACTCCAGCAGAATTAGGAGATTTGTATATCGAAGTTACAGATGACCTTAGCTATGCACAGACATTTTATGCCGACAGCAATACGCATATCTATTTGAACCAGCTTGCTTCCAAAGCCCACCAAAAGATCTACAAAACTAAGAAAGAATCCCAAGGTAGGTTTAGGAAATTTTATTTGGAAGAATTTCCTGAGATGTTCTATCAATATTTGCCTCAGCTGGCCGTAGCCTTTGGGACTTTTATGCTATTCACGTTGGTTGGAGTCAATTCAGCTGCTACAGATGGAGCGTTTGTAAGGAGCATTCTAGGTGATAGTTATGTCAATATGACCTTGGAGAATATTTCCAAAGGAGACCCTATGGCAGTATATAAGGACATGAACAAAGTTGACATGTTTTTAGGGATCACTGTGAACAATATCAGGGTAGCATTGACAGCATTCTCTCTTGGTGTATTGCTGAGTGTTGGGACATTGTTTGTATTGATGAGGAATGCTATCATGCTAGGTTCATTTCAATACTTCTTTTATGATCAAGGTCTACTTTGGGAATCTGCTAGGACAATTTGGATTCATGGGACGATTGAGATTTCGGTGATTATCATAGCAGGATGCGCTGGAATTGTCCTAGGCAACAGTATATTATTTCCAGGTACTTACAGCCGATTGGTTTCTTTCCAGAAAGGTGCAAAAGCAGGATTGAAGATTCTCATCAGCACCATACCTTTCTTTATCATCGCTGGATTTTTGGAAGGTTTTATCACTAGAATTACAGATTTTCCCGATATCTTTAACATAGCGATCATCACATCTTCGCTGTTTTTAATCATTTACTATTACGTTATATTACCTATCAAGCTGCACAAAAAACTAACTCATGATAAACGGACACATTCAATTCAAGAAGCGTAGAGAACTAGGTGAAATCCTTTCAGACACTTTTTCTTTTACACGTCAAAACTATAAGCCTTTGATTGCAGTCTTGATCAAGACGTCTTTAATTCCCTATATTTTGGTCGTGCTGGCTTCAGTATATTATCAATATGTAGTAGCTGATCTTGCAATGTTGCAGTCTACTAATTTCGGGATTGGAATTGGAGCTATGGGGATTGCTTCTTTGATATTTTTCGCAACATCATCTTCAACAGTCTTTAGCTTTATCAAAGAATATGAGGCTTGCAAAGGGGTTGATCTTGATCATAACTATATTTTGGACGAAGCAAAGAGTAATTTTGGCAATATGATAGGCTTGGCATTACTTGCTTATTTGATGTTGATTTTTGGGTTGGTTTTTTTTGTTATACCAGGGATTTATTTTATGGTACCAATAGCAATGTTTTTCCCAGTGGTTTTATTTAGAGAAATGAGTATTTTCAGTTCAGTAGGAGAAAGTTTTCGATTGATAAAAGGTTACTGGTGGGTAACTTTTGGTACATTGATAGTGACCGTTGTTGTGATTGGAATCATGTCTTTTGCTTTTTCAGTTCCTTCTCTAGTATATACAATGGTCAAATCTATGGTGTCCATATCACAATCAGGGGACTTATCTACCGTAGGGCAATCACAGGATTTTATTGCTATACTCTTGAATGCTATAGCTTCTGCTGGTAGTAATTTGCTTTCCGTAGTTTTGTTGATAGCGCTAGGGTTTATCTATTTTGACTTGGATGAAGAGAAAAATAGAACTGGACTTAGGCAGAAAATTGATGAGCTAGATGCTTAATATGTACAAATACTTCTTTACTTTTTCACTATTGATGATTTCTTGCTGCATTTATGCATTTCAAGAGGAATCAACAACCTCTACTGGCTCTGAAACGATTTTGGCGCCAGTTGACTTTGGAGATGCCTATATCGACCGCTATAGTGCTGACCCAGATTTTCTGTATATTGAAGAGTCACTTGAAGAGTCTTGGATTGACAGACTGCAAAAGAAGTTTTTTCAATTAGTAGACAGATTTTTTTATTGGTTGATTGGAGATAGGGAGTTCGGGAAAGTAGCACAGTTTTTAATGCAATCTTTGCCTTACTTGGCTGTTTTCATTCTTTTGATCATACTGGTCTGGGCTGTGATGAAATATGATGATGAGGGTTCTGATAGAAAAATTGAAGGCTTTGCTGTAGCGGAAAGTGAGAATTTAGAGGTATTGGCACAAGAAGACATCAATAGTTTGATTGGATCGGCCATCGCGGTTGGAGACTACAGGTTGGCTGTTCGATACTCTTATTTATCTGTTTTGAAATCCATGATGGATAAGTCTCTGATCGATTGGGGAATACAAAAAACCAACCATGATTACATGAAAGAGCTGCCAAGTGGGAGTCTTAAGGCCAGCTTTGCAGCTGTGACTAGAATCTACGATTATATATGGTATGGAGGGTTTGATGTAGATAAAGAAGACTTTGAACGTGTGAATGCTGTCTTTGGAGAGTTAAAAAAGGAGCTATGAGACGAAAAAAGTTTAAAATACTCATAGGTGTACTTGTGTCTCTGATTCTGTTGCTTTTGTTCTTACAGACCCAGAGCAGACAGGGTACGAGCTGGCTAGAGAGCTATGATAAATCAGACAGTTCTCCTTATGGTGGTCGTGTGTTTCATGATTTACTTATGAATATTGACCCTGATCGACCAGTAGAGGAAATCGACCTATCTACTTATGAGTGGTTGAGGAGGAGTCCTGAAGATGGAGCACTTTTGGTTTTTAACCTTAACTTTTCTGTTGACAAAGAGACACAAGAGAGGCTTTTGAACTGGGTGAGCCAAGGGAATACAGCTTTCATTTCTGCTAGGGCGATTAGGCGGGAGCTCTTAGATACACTTGGTGTAAAGAGGCATTTGATATTCGCTGCGAATGACCTAAGAGGAGAGGCTATTTTAAGCCTGAAAAATAAAAGCCTTCTAAATCAGGATGAAATCCTTTTCAACCAGTCTTCTAACTTAGAATATTTCACCTTTAGCGATTCATTAGATATCAAGGTGTTGGGAAAAAACAAGTATAAAGCGTCAGAAAATGAATCTCAACCTAATTTTATTCAGGTAGATTTTGGGGAGGGAAAGTTTATATTACATACTTTTCCTTTAGCATTTTCGAACTACTTCCTATTAGATAAAGAAAGAAAAAGATACACTGAAGGCATATTGGCCTATTTCCCTCAAAAAGGAAAATTATATTATGACAATTATAACAAAATAGGTAGGAGAGTATATGATTCACCACTTTATCTTTTCCTTTCAAATAGGTATTTAAAAATGGCTTACTATGTTTTTTTAGTTGCGGTTGGCTTATGGGTAGTGTTCGAAGGAAGAAGGAAACAGAGAGTCATCCCTGTGGTTGTGCCTCTGGAAAACCAAACGGTGGCTTTTGCAGAGACAATTTCAGGGATGTATTTGGAAAAAAAAGCCTATTCAGAGAATATAAACCAACAAGTCTTGCTGTTCAATGAGTATTGTCGTAATCAGTATCGAGTAGATATTCAAGTGATAGATGAGGAGACAGTCACAAAGCTATCATCTCGTTCTGGGTGTCCAATTGGAGAAACAGAGGAATTGTTTGATATGATCAATCAGTTGTTGAAGCAAACTTCTCATAATGAAAGCCAGGTTTTGAAATTGAATAAGAAAATCCACGAATTTAAAAGTTATAATCATGGAAGAAAATGATACTATTCCCACAGGTGGGATGGAATTTGAAAGTAGGTTGCCACTGCAGGAGCTTTGTGAATCAGTAGCTCGGATCAAAGCCGAAATCAACAAAGTAATCGTAGGGCAAGAAGAGATGATTGACTTGCTCGTGATTGGACTCTTGTCAAAAGGTCATATATTGATCGAAGGAGTACCAGGTATTGCTAAGACTATTTCTGCCAAGCTTTTTGCTAAGACTATTAAAGTTGATTTCAGCAGGATACAATTTACACCTGATTTGATGCCAAGTGATGTACTTGGTACTTCAATTTTGAATATGCAGCAAGGGGTATTTGAGTTTAAGAGAGGTCCCATTTTCTCAAATATGATATTGATAGATGAGATCAACCGAGCTCCTGCAAAGACCCAATCGGCACTGTTTGAGGTGATGGAAGAGCGTCAAGTTACCATTGATGGAAAGCGATATGAGATGGATGCACCATTTATGGTTTTGGCTACGCAGAATCCTGTCGAGCAAGAAGGTACTTACAACCTTCCGGAGGCACAATTAGACCGATTTTTATTTAAGATTAAGTTGGATTATCCTAATCTTGAGGAGGAGTTTGATATTCTTCAGCGCCAGCATATGAGAAAGTCTGAAGAAGCACTGGAGCAGGTAGTTGGCATATTAAGCCCCGCTGATGTGGTTTCTTTTCAGGCGATTTCCTCATCCGTGAGTGTAGAAGAGAAAATTCTAAGGTATATCTCACAAGTAGTTGTGAAGACCAGGAATCATCCTAGCCTGTACCTTGGCGCCTCACCTCGAGCAAGCTTGGCGGTGATGCATGCTTCCAAAGCGATGGCTGCGGTCAATGGTAGGGATTTTGTCACGCCAGAGGATGTAAAGCGGGTAATTGTACCAGCACTACGCCATAGGATCATCCTAAATCCTGATCGAGAGATGGAAGGATTGACGACTGATACGGTGATAGAAGGGATCATCCAATCCGTAGAAATTCCAAGGTGATGATAAAGCGATTTTTTATACAGTTTTTTTTAGGGAAAAGGCTTTATGCTGCATTGGTGGCTATCTGCTTGACTTTTCTGGTGTCTTATTGGTTTACGGCATTGTTTACACTGGGTGTGATTTTGTTGTATACACTAGGTTTTTTCTTTCTTTTAGATACTGTTTTTCTATTTAGACAAGGTAATGGGCTGGTTGCTAATAGGCTACTTCCAGAGAGGTTTTCAAATTCAGACGCCAATCAAGTGTTGATTTCGCTTGAAAACAAGTATAGGTTTGCTGTGAAAGTCACCTTAATAGATGAAGTTCCAGCCCAGTTTCAGATGCGAGATTTTGAGATTTTTGATCAGTTGGAAGCCAAGGAAAAGAAAGAGGTCTTTTATACATTGACCCCATTGGAGCGAGGTGAGTATATTTTTGGTGATCTTCATGTATTTGTATTAAGTAGAATTGGTCTGGTGAAGAGGAGGTTTAGTTTTCAAAAAGGGCAAATGGTCAAGGTTTACCCCTCATTTATTCAAATGCAACAATTTGATTTTCTGGCGACTAATATCCGACGGTTTGATTATGGCTTTAAAAAAATCAGGAGAATCGGCCACACGATGGAGTTTGAGCAGATCAAAAATTACATCCCCGGAGATGATATCAGATCCATCAACTGGAAAGCAACTGCCAAATCAGCTGACTTGATGGTCAATCAGTTCCAAGATGAAAAGTCTCAACCTATTTATTCTATCATAGATATGGGTAGGGTCATGCAAATGCCATTTAATGGGCTCAGTCTATTAGACTATGCGATCAATAGTTGCCTAGCATTCTCCAACGTGGCTATCAAAAAGGGAGACAAAGCTGGTGTAATTACATTTTCGCATCGCATGCAAAAGTCTATGCAAGCAAGTAGTCGGAAATCTCACCTTTTAGGGATTTTGGAGATGTTGTATGGCTTGGATACTGATTTTCTAGATACAGATTTTGGCTTGCTTTATAACTGGCTGAAGCGAAAAGTAAGTCAAAGAAGTATGTTGCTGATATTCACAAATTTTGAGCATCAGACAGCCCTTCAGCGGCAATTGCCCTACCTCAAGGCAATTGCAAGACAGCATTTGCTCGTGGTGGTTATGTTCGAAAACACACTTCTAGAGAGCCTAACTGAGCAAGTGCCAGACAAGATTTCAGAAGTTTACAAGCAGACAGTAGCGGAGAAATTCATGTATGACAAGCGACTTATGGCTAAGGAGCTCAATCGCCACGGCATTCAAACTATCTTGACCAAGCCTTCCGAACTCAGCATCAATACGATCAACAAGTATTTGGAGTTGAAGGCCAGGGGGTTGATTTAGTAAGGATGGTATTTTTAAAGCTAACAGCTTGAAGTAAACAAAATTTCAGTGCTCAACAACTAGCTCATTCTACCCAAAAGCTGAATCCTATGAGAGTCCAGTTTGATAAAGATAAATAGGAGAATAGTGAAAGACCACAAAGAAGAGCCTCCATAGCTGAAGAATGGAAGTGGGATACCAATCACAGGAAACAGCCCAATGGTCATTGCGATATTGATCGTAAAGTGAAACATCAGAATAGACACTACACAGTATCCATATACTCGAGAGAACCTATTCTTCTGTCGCTCTGCCAGCATGATTAGCCTGATCAGCAAAGCACAAAAGAGGAATATCACCACCAGGCTACCGATCCAGCCAAACTCTTCACCCAGAGTGCAAAAGATGAAATCAGTATGTTGCTCTGGTACAAAGTCAAATTTTGTTTGGGTTCCTTCCAGGTAACCCTTGCCCAAGAAACCACCAGAGCCTATGGCGATCTTGGATTGAGTCACATTCCAGCCTACACCTAGCGGGTCAAGATCTGGGTTGAAAAGCACCATAATCCTGTTCTGGTGATGCTGAGGAAGCTTTGATACCACGTAGTCTAAGCTATAGCTGTAAGCAATCGCAAGAAGACCAATCAGGGAAAGTGAAATGATTCTTCCCACTGATTTTTTCCCTAGGAGTATGATTATAATGATCACCAATACTATTCCAGCCACCAAGTAAAGGTTGTTTTCTATTCCTAATGCGAGGAGAGAAACAGCTACCATTGTCAAAGCAAGTGCGTAGTACTTTTGGGGCATCCCCTCCCTATACAGCATGATGAAAAATGCCGAATAGATCATCGCACTTCCATAGTCAGGTTGAAGACATATCAGGATCACAGGAATCATGATGATAAGTAAAACCTGCATTTGGTATTTTGGTTGGCTCAAATCGACACTTGGTCTTTCCATGTATTTGGCCAAAGTAAGTGCTGTTGCAAATTTGGCAAATTCCGCAGGTTGTATTCTGAAATTTCCAAAACCAATCGATAGGATTTGACCATTCACTTCTTTTCCTACATAGGGTGTGATAAGTATGAGGAAAAGAAATAGCCCATAGAGTATCAAGGATAGGTTTTCAAATAGCCTGTAATCTGCCACCATGATCAATGTAATTAGCAATACAGCTGTTCCAATCCATACCAACTGTTTTCCTGAATTGATCGAAAAATCAAAAATGCTCTTGGCTGCTTGCTCGTCATACACGGCAGCATAAATGTTGATCCAACCTATGCAGACCAATGCCCCATAGATAAAAATGGTAAGCCAATCAATCTTATTAATATATAAATCGTCCTGTCTCAATATTACATGAATTTTCCAGCTAGAACATATTCTTCCAAGGCAGGTCTGGTAACTTCACCTCTGATATATCTTTCTATCAACAAGCTCGCGGTACTTGCCGCAGCTCTACCTCCCCATCCAGCATTTTCCACATACACAGCAATTGCGATTTTTGGATCATCTTTAGGAGCGAAGGCTACAAATACAGAGTGATCTTCCCCATGCGGGTTTTGTGCGGTTCCAGTTTTTCCTGCTATCTGAATGTCGGGTATGGCTGCTCTTGCTGCTGTTCCAAATATAGCTTCCGCCATTGCGTCTTGGATCAAGTCAAAATGATGAGCATCTACTCCGACATCTTTTCGTGTACGGAACTCTGGTTTGATTCTGTCAGGATCACCATCTATGGCCTTTATCAAGTGTGGAGGGTAATAATACCCTTTATTTGCGAAAATTGCAGCCAAATTGGCCATTTGAATGGGTGTGACCATCATCTCACCCTGACCTATGGATAGGGAATAAATGGTGGAATATTTCCATCGACCTTCTCCGTAGACCCTGTCATAGTAAGTTGAAGAAGGTATGCTTCCCGATTTTTCATTGTAAATATCTACTCCCAAACTACTTCCTAATCCAAATGCAAGCACTTTTTCTCTCCATTGATCCAAACCAATTTTGGTGTCTTTGAAAGTGTTGGAAGATGCTTCCCTATTGATCATAGCCCGGTAGGCCTGATGATAATATGGATTACATGAGTTTCTTATTGCACCAAAGAGGTTCACTGGGCTGGCATGATTGTGACATGCTACCAAAGACCTATTGCATGCATAAGTAGTATTTGGTGTCAATATGCCCATTTGAAGACCAATCAGCGACTGAACTATCTTGAAAATCGACCCTGGGGGATAAGTAGCCATGATTGGCCTATTGTATAGGGGTAGTTTTTCATCTTTATTCAAAGCGGAGTAATTGGTCCCAAACTTAGATCCTGTAAGTAAATTTGGGTCATAAGTTGGAGCTGATATCATGGCAAGGATTTCTCCTGTTTTTGGTTCAATGGCTACCACAGTGCCAACTTTACCAGTCATGAGCATTTCTCCATATCTTTGTAACTCCAAGTCAATCGTAGACGTAAGGTTGATTCCTGCGACTGAAGTGGTGTCGTATTCACCATTCTTAAATGATCCTTTATCTACACCTCTTACATTGACCATTTTGTATTTGACACCTTTGACACCTCGAAGTTCCTTTTCATAAAAGCCTTCAAGTCCAGCTAATCCCACAAAGTCCCCCTGTCTATAATATTTTACTGTATCTCTTTCCAGTTGTCTTGCACTAATTTCTCCAATATATCCAAGAGCATTGGCTGCTACTGGCTGTGGGTATGATCTTACTGACCTTGTAGTTACAAAAAGACCAGGGTAGTCGATCAAGTAGTCTTGAATTTTCGCAAATTCAGTAGTGGAAATTTGCTTGATCAATGGGGAAGGCTTTACAGATGAGTATTTCCTTGCTGCTGTATAGCTTTCTATGAGGTGCTCTTTGGTGATGTTGAAAATCTCACAGAACCGGGTGGTGTCTTTTACAGAGAACTCCTTTGGAATGATCATCAAGTCGAACAAGGGGTTGTTATAAACCAATATTTTCCCTGTACGATCATATATCAATCCTCGGTAAGGATGATCCACAAGCCTTTGCACAGCATTTCTTTCAGCTCTCTTGAGAAAGCTGTCATCTGCTACTTGAATCAAGAATAATTTTGTCAATAAAATAACACCGACCAATGATATTACAATGATCAGTACGATGGGCCTTTTGTCGTTCATTATATGCCTCTCCTTCTCCTGTAAAATAACAGTTGAACAATTATACTCATTACAAATACAAAAATAGTACTTGCTATGATCTTTTGAACGACAGGAAAGAATAAATCAGTACCTAAATTTTCTATAAAAAAGAAAACTAAATTGTAAATCAGTAATAAAGGCAAACTGTAAGTAGAAAACCAACCAAAGCCAACATTGAGTAAAGTAGGTCTCATGTTGTCATCGTAGCCTCCAGTAGGTGTCAGTATTTTGATCCATGGACTTCGTAAAAATGCTATCACGAGCATAGATGCAGTATGAATTCCGATAGTGTCATAGAACAAGTCAACAAACAATCCAAGTACAAACCCTATAAATAAGCTTGGAATAGTCTTGGTCTCTATAGGTAACAAAAGCAAAAACAAAACATGTAGAAAACAGAAGGCGGTACCAAAAAGGACAAGATTCTTAAGGACAATGATTTGCACCAGTGAAAATAAGATAAAACTTGCGGTCAATATAAATGCCCTGCTACTGTTCATTTTTGATTCCGGAAATACTGTATAATGAGTCTAATTCTGCTTCTACGGTGTTTTCTACTAAGTACACATATGAAATTTTAGTAAAATCGGTAGCCAATTCTACAGTTATATCAAGATAGTTGGTGTCAGAGCCTTGTTTTACTTCTGAAATCACTCCCACCTGGATGCCTTCAGGGAAGACTGCATTGTATCCAGAAGTCACGATGTTGTCACCTTCGGCAACTTTAACGTGCCTTGGCACATAAAGCATTTTTGCAAACCGTGGACTTACACCGTCCCATTTGATTGAGCCAAATACTTCTGAAGAATCTACTTTGGAAGAAACTAGCAATTCAGTATGTAATAAGGAGATTACAGTAGCAAAATTGGTAGATACACCTTTGACTCTACCTACAACGCCTTCACCATTGAATACACCCATACCTGGTTTGATACCATGTCTAGATCCTTTATTGATCGTGAGATGATTTTGACTTAGCCTAATCGAGTTGTTTATAACCTTGGCCCCTTTGAAATCAAAGTTTGCAGCCAAGGTGCTGTCTACAAAAACATATGCACTATCTGCTGGTTTCCTTCGGATTTCAAGCTCTGTGAGAAGCTCCGCATTGGTATCAAGCAAACGAGCATTGACATCAGCCAAAGAAAAGTACTCGGACACATTTTTCTGAGCAGTCAATACTTTGCCACTAAATTTGTTGGAGCTGTTGAAAAATGCAGAACCTTGCTGTGAATTGTAGGAGACAATCAACCATATGGCGATTGCCTCCAGAAATACAAATAAAAGAAATGCCCTTAAACTATATAAGAATAATAAAATGCGCTGCATTCAGTCATTAAGTCATCAAAACGGTTCTGAAATTGGAAATATTTTTCAAGGCGGTTCCTGTTCCTCTTACTACTGCCCTTAATGGGTCTTCAGCAATATGAATTGGCAGCTTGGTTTTTTGATGTAATCTTTTGTCAAGACCTTTGAGCAATGCACCACCACCAGTGAGGTGAATACCATTGTCATAGATATCAGCAGACAACTCTGGAGGGGCGATCTCAAGCGCTTTGAGTACTGCTTCTTCGATTTTGGATACAGATTTATCAAGTGCAAATGCGATTTCAGAATAGGAAACTTTTATCACCTTCGGTATACCTGTCATCAGGTCTCTACCTCGGATTTCATAGTCTTCAGGTGCATCATCCAATTCTGTAAGTGCTGATCCAATGGCTATTTTGACCTTTTCCGCAGACCGTTCACCTATCAGGAGGTTATGTTGCCTTCTCATGTAGTCCAAGATGTCTTTGGTAAATGTATCACCTGCTACCCTTATAGATTGGTCAGCTACTATACCTGATAGGGCAATTAGTGCGATTTCAGTGGTGCCACCTCCGATATCTACGATCATCGAGCCCATTGGCTTCTCAATATCAATCCCAATACCAATGGCGGCAGCTATTGGCTCATATACCATATAGACTTCCTTTGCACCAGCATGCTCTGCAGAATCCCTTACAGCTCTCTTTTCCACCTCGGTAATGCCTGAAGGAATACAGATTACCATGCGGTGAGACTGAGGGAACATGCCTTTCTTGTGACCTGGAATCATTTTGATCAATCCTCTGATCATTTGCTCAGCAGCATAGAAGTCCGCAATCACCCCGTCTTTCAGGGGCCTGATTGTTTTGATGTTTTCATGCGTCTTTTCGTGCATGTTCATCGCATCCTTACCTACCGCCAACACCCTGTTGGTCGTCCTATCTATAGCAATGATAGACGGCTCGTCTACGACGATCTTATCTTTATGTATGATTAGCGTATTTGCGGTACCTAAATCTATAGCAATATCACTGGAGAAAAAATCGAATAATCCCATTATTTGATTGATTGAATTTTATATTGTGAATTTGTTTAAAGTTAGCACCCCTGGTGCATAACATGAAACGTGGGACAGCAAAATTATTATCTTAATTGCAATTTCTTATCAATAACTTGATTTTTTTTAAAACATTGTTGCAGCATGCCTATTAGTTGGGATGAGTGCGGTTTTTTTGAGGGCAAAACTTTGTTTTGTAACAAGCAATTAATAAGTTAGGTGTTTTTTAAACAAAATAAGCAATGTAATTGATTAGTAGATGTCATTCGTAGTGAGATTTTTTGAAAAATGTATCAATCTAAGTCCTAGTAAATAGACACTCTTTTTTTTATGGAATTTTTTTTATTAACTTTGTGACGTATTAGCCGAATATTTGGAGGGGACGACAGTCCCCTCTTTCATTATGGTAAGCACTAAAATATGAGCATAAAACAAACCATAGAGGAGATTGTCGAAAAGCATCTGCCAGATGAAAAACATTTCATCGTAGATGTTCAAGTGATAGAAGGGAAGGGAAAACCTCAAGTCAAGATTCTTCTCGATGCTGATCAAGGTATACAGATAGATACTTGTGCTTTTGTTAGCAGGCAAGTGGGAGAAGAGATAGAGGCTAAAGAGCTGCTTGATGCAGCTTATGTGCTAGAAGTATCCTCTCCAGGGGTAGATTTTCCACTTAGCTCACGTAGACAATATCAAAAAAATATTGGAAGAAACTTAAAAGTTACTTTCACAGACGGTAGTGAAGCCGAAGGAGAGCTACTCGCCGTAGAACCCACGACGATCAAGTTGAACGTCAAAAAGAAAGAAAAAGGAAAGAAAGCCACAACAGAAGAAGTGGAAATTCCTTTGGAAGAAATCAAAAAATCAATTGTACTAGTCTCTTTTAAGTAAAAAAAATGGATGCTAAAGTTCTTATAGAGTCATTTGCAGAATTTGCAAGGTCAAAAAACGTGGATCGTCCTACCATGATCCGTATTCTGGAAGATGTGTTTAGAGCGATGATTCGCAAGAAATATGAGACCGATGAAAACTTTGACGTAACGATCAATGCGGACAAAGGTGATCTCGAAATCTTAAGAATCAGAGAGATTGTAGACGACAATTCAGAGGATATTTGGGATTTTGACAAAATCAGCTTGACAGATGCTCGTAAGATAGAACCTGACTTTGAAGTTGGAGAAGAGGTCTATGAAAAGATTGAATTGATTGAGTTTGGAAGAAGAGCGGTAATGATGGCTAGACAGACTTTGATTCAAAAAATCAAAGATTTGGAGAAAGACTTGCTTTTCAATCAATATGAAGAGTTGGTTGGAGAGATTATCGCTGCTGAAGTATACCAGATCTTAGGTAGAGAAGTGCTCCTAATGGACGGTGAGGGTAATGAGCTCATCCTTCCTAAAGGAGAGCAGATACCTAAGGATAGGTTTAGAAAAGGAGATACAGTAAGGTCTATCGTCCACAAAGTGGAAATGGTAAACGGTAATCCAAGAATTATCCTTTCACGTACATCTCCAATTTTCTTGGAGAGGCTATTTGAAAATGAAGTGCCAGAGGTTTACGATGGCTTGATTACCATCAAGAAAATCGTTAGAGAGCCAGGAGAAAGGGCTAAGGTCGCAGTAGAGTCTTATGACGACAGAATAGATCCAGTAGGTGCTTGTGTTGGGATGAAAGGAAGTAGAATTCATGCCGTAGTGCGTGAGTTACAGAATGAGAATATTGATGTTATCAATTATACGGACAACTTAGAGCTTTACGTATCAAGGGCACTAAGTCCAGCCAAAGTAACTTCCATCAGTGCTGATCACGACCGTAAGAGGCTTTCAGTGTTTTTGAAACCAGACCAAGTATCTATGGCTATTGGTAAAGGTGGTTTCAATATTCGACTTGCAAGTAGATTGGTAGGATATGAAATCGATGTATTCAGAGAGCTGAACGATATCGAAGATGAAGAAGATGTAGTATTAGATGAGTTCGTGGATGAAATCGATGGATGGATCATCGATGAATTGAAAAAAACAGGCTTAGATACTGCCAAAAGCGTACTTTCTTTAACCAAAGATGACCTTTTGAGAAGGACTGAGCTTGAAGAAGAGACCATTGATGAGATCTTCAAAATTTTAAAACAAGAGTTTGAACAATAAATAAAGACCTAAATACCCAAATATAGGTCTTATATTTGCCAAAGAATTAGAAATAGGTTTTTAGCGTATGTCAGAAGAAAGAATGATGAGACTTGGCCAAGTTGCCAGAAAACTCAATGTAGGTATTTCTACATTGGTGGATTCTATGGCAAAAAAGGGCTTTGAAGTCGAAAATAATCCAAATTCCAAAATCAACATAGATCAATTCAACATGTTGGCTAAGGAATTCAAATCCTCTGCCCAAGAAAAGGAAGAGGCTTCTCATCTATCGATAGGTAAAAGACACCATGAGACTTTTACGATCGAGGCTGAGTCGGAGGCTCGTGAAGAGCCCAAGGCGGAGCCTGCCAAAAAGGTAGAGCCAATAAAAGAGGAGAAAAAAGAAGTAGCACCACAGCCTGCAAAGCCAGAGCCTGCTGCTACAAAAGTGGAAGAAGAGCCAAAGCAATCAGTTGAAGCTCCAAAACTTCCAGGTATTAAGGTTTTGGGGAAAATTGACCTGAACCCTAAGAAGGAGGTCAAGCCTGAGCCTGTAAAGAAAGAAGAGCCAGCTCCTAAGCCAGTGGCAAAGGAAGTGACGGAAAAACCTATCTCCACAGAGAAAGTTGAAGAAAAAGTAGAAAACAAACCTCAGGCTGTGAAGCCTCAGCATCAAGACAACGCTAAATCACAAAAACCTGCTTCTACTCCTACTTCGACTGACACAAATACGCCAAAAGATAGGCCAAAGCCAAAACAAGATTTTCAAAAGCCGAATCCTAATCCGCAGCTAAAGCCTCAGTCTCCACCACAGGTGAAGGCAGAAGTTAAGCCGCAAGATAAGGTAGAGAAACTTGATAAGCCTGCTCCAGAAGTAAGTCAGTTAATTGAAGCAAAAGCTGATTCTTTGAAAGGTCTTACTGTATTGGGTAAAATCGAGCTCCCTGTAGACAGGGCTAAGAAAAAAGGTAAGCCTGTAGCTTCTTCTGACGAGAGAAATAAGGACAAGAAGAAAAGAGTTCGTAAAAGGATAGATAAAAATCCTCAAGGTCAGCCAAACAAACCTGGTCAGCCTCAAAGTGCAGGTCCAGGAGGACAGCCAAGACAAGGCGGCCAAGGTGGTGGTCAGGGCGGTCAAGGAGGAGGTAACAATCCTCGTGATAGAAGAAATCAGAACAATAGAGGTGGTAAAGGTGCTCCTCAACAAAATAGGGTTCAAAAAGCAGAGCCTACCCAAAAGGAAATCCAAGATCAGATCAAACAAACCCTTGCAAGATTGCAAGGTGGAGGGAAATCTGGAGGAAAAGGAAAGAACAGAAGGGATAAGAAAGCTGAAAGAAATAGAGAGTTTGAAGATGGTTTAGAAGATGGCAAGATATTAAAAGTAACAGAGTTTATCTCTGCTAATGACCTTGCGTCACTAATGGATGTATCTGTGAATCAGGTGATTTCAACTTGTATGTCATTGGGTATGTTTGTGTCTATCAATCAAAGGCTTGACGCTGAGGCAATCACTATCATTGCAGATGAATTTGACTATGAGGTAGAGTTCACCAAGCCTGATGAGGAAGAGAACACTATCGAAGAGGTAGATAGCCCAGATGATCTATTGGATAGAGCACCTATCGTTACGATCATGGGGCACGTCGATCACGGTAAGACGTCTTTGCTTGATTATATCAGAAAATCAAAAATCACAGGCGATGAGGCAGGTGGTATCACACAGCACATCGGTGCTTATGATGTAACTACTACCAATGGAGATAAAATTGCGTTTTTGGATACACCAGGTCACGAAGCCTTTACGGCTATGAGGGCTAGGGGTGCCAAAATCACTGACGTAGCAATCATTGTGGTAGCTGCTGATGATGACATCATGCCACAGACCAAAGAAGCGATCAATCACGCTCAAGTAGCTGGTGTACCGATGATTTTCGCTATCAATAAGATCGATAAACCGAATGCTAATCCTAACAAAATCAAGGAGCAGCTAGCGAATATGAACCTTTTGGTGGAAGAATGGGGTGGTAAATACCAGTCTCAAGATATCTCTGCCAAAGTAGGAACTGGTATTGACGAATTACTCGAAAAGGTATTGCTTGAAGCTGAAGTACTAGAGCTTAAAGCTAATCCTAGCAAAAATGCTGTAGGTACAGTAGTAGAAGCATCTTTGGATAAAGGGCGTGGATATGTAGCTACTGTTATGGTACAAGCAGGTACCTTGAGGGTTGGTGATGTGATGCTTGCTGGTCAGCATTATGGTAAAGTAAAAGCCATGACTGATCACAAAGGCAAAAGGCTGAAAGAAGCTGGGCCTTCTACTCCAGTACAGGTACTCGGTCTTGCTGGTGCACCTCAAGCTGGTGATACCTTCAAGGTATTTGACTCTGAAAGAGAAGCTAGAGAAATCGCTAACTCAAGAGAACAAATACTTCGTGAGCAAAGCATGCGAACCAAGAAGCATATTACCTTGGATGAAATCGGTCGTCGTTTGGCAATCGGTAGCTTTAAAGAGCTTAACATCATCATCAAAGGTGATGTGGATGGATCTGTGGAAGCACTTTCCGATTCCTTATTGAAATTGTCGAAAGATGAGGTGTCTGTCAATATCATCCATAAGGGTGTAGGTCAGATCTCTGAGTCAGATGTGCTTTTGGCATCTGCTTCTGATGCGATCATTTTAGGCTTCCAAGTTCGACCTTCTACCAATGCAAAGAGACTTGCAGAACAAGAAGAAATCGAGATCAGACATTACTCTATCATCTATGATGCGATCAATCAGATCAAAGATGCTATCGAGGGTATGCTTGAGCCAGAGTTTGAAGAAGTCATCACTGGTAATATTCAGGTGAGGGAAGTATTCAAAATCTCTAAAGTAGGTACTGTAGCAGGTTCTTATGTGACGGATGGATATATCACACGTAAGAATAAAATCAGAGTTATCAGAGATGGTATCGTTATACATGATGGAGAGATCGATCAGTTGAAGCGATTCAAGGATGATGTAGCAGAAGTGAAGGCAGGATATGAGTGTGGTATTTCTATCAAGAAGTTCAACGATATCTTGATAGACGATACGATCGAAGGCTACATGATGCAAGAAATCAAGAGAAAGAAATAAACATAAATTGAAAAATATAAAAAAGGAACTTTCATTCGGAAGTTCCTTTTTTACTTTTGGCCTAGTTTGTCAAGCCAATCTTCTATTAAAAAAAAGTTTGTTTATTTGACTGGTGAAAAGACTGGCTGATTAAGTAAATTGATAATGGATTAAATTTATGATAGAATCAATAAAGATAATTCTCCAAGTGCTTGCTATGTACAGTGGTGCATCTCTGATGTTGGGGCTGTATAAGCCGGTATTTGTGCTTTGGTTCATGGATAGATTCAATCGGATGAAGGTGATTAAGGTGTATGGTTTGGCTTTGGTGATATTGATCTTGGTTATTTTACTTTTTTAGAATTGGGAGTTTTTTCTTAAGACCATTCTATATTCTATTTTTTTCAAAAGAATTTAACTTAATATATAGAGTAATTGATTTTCAAAAAATGTTTATTACATTTAGAAACCAAAAATGCCTAAAATTGAGAAAAGTAATTGCCATATTTTTATTGTGCGTATTTTCGCTGTACCACTTTGGGTACTATGGATTTTATTATTCATTTAATCGTTCTCTAGAAGCTCATTGGGGGGATAAAATTTTTGATACAAATGTAGAGAATGAGGCGATCCTTGAAGTTCCCATATCGGTTCCTTATATGGCTGATCAAGCTGATTTTCAAGCTACCAATACGAAATTTGAAAAAGATGGTAAATATTACCGAGCCATCAAGCAAAGATATCAAAATGATACCCTGCAGATCGTGTATGTCCCTGATACTGCAAAGCAAAAGCTTGACACAGTAGTCAAGCAATGGGTAACTTCATTGATAACTGATGAAGTGCCGGCGGAAAATGGAAATTCCACCTTGTCGAAATTATTTGTTAAGGATTTTACACAGCCTGAGTATGCGTATACATTCAGTGCTGGGTTAGATGATATCACGATTCTCATAGGTTACATTTTTTCAACTGATTATCAGATTTACATCAGTAATATCACTCCTCCTCCTGAGTTAGCTTGATTTTTCTGTCATTCAATTTGACTAATTTTATTTAGGATGATTATTATGAAGTGAATTGGTTTTTATGGATATCTATGTTTACTCAAAGGGGTTTGTTGGGCATGGATTGAAACAAAATACTATACCTATTATAGCGTCCTGTTTAATACTGAAGCATTCAATTCATTTAATTTCTATCTGATTTTCCGATTCGGCGGATAATTGTAATTAGGAGTATTGGCATTGATTGCAGTTAAATATTGAAGACAAAAAATTAGGGTCAGCTGAAAAAATCCGGATTTTCCTGAGTTTATTACAAGCTATTAAAATAGCATAAATGTTGTGTTCATAAGCATGCACATGCAAAAGTATGCTAATTGGTTAGCTGAAATTGTTTTACAATTTTAATCAAGTTAGCCTTAGACTTCAATTGCAGTTTATCTATATAACTTCATTTTAGCAACTTGTCTTCAATTCAAATCTGATTTTCAGTTGATCCTAATTATACAGTTTTTTAGAAGAATTATTTACAAAGCTTGATTAAAGGATTAATATGAATAAATTATTACCAATAATTTTAGGGTTGGTTGCTTCATTTTTATTGCATTTTAAAGCCCAAGCGCAAACACCTTGGGATGAAGTAATGATGGATAGGGGGGAGGTTTGCGTAGCACTTATGTATGAACATTCCTCATGGGATAGGTACTGGGAAGGGGATTTGATACGTGGGAATGCAAATATTGGAACTTTTACAAGGAGAATGGCAATGCCAATGATAGCTGTGGGGCTTACCAAAAAGGTTAATATGATTGCGAGCTTACCCTATGTGGGTACAAAAGCATCAGGAGGTACTCAAGTGGGGCAGAATGGGATTCAAGATTTAAGTGTCTCAGCAAAAATTGATTGGGTTCAGAAAAGAATTAATGGCGGTAGATTGCTATTTCTGACCAATGCACATTTCAATAGGCCTGTCGGCAATTACCTTTCGGATTATATGCCCTTCAGTATTGGGTTTGGAGCGCCTGAGATTGGATTGCGAGGTATAGGTGGTTACAAAATGGACAATGGATTAGTTTTTAGAGCCTCTTTTGCATACTTATGGAGGGGACAGACAGAGATAGAAAGAGACTATTACTATCAAAATGGCAGTGTTTACTCTCGGTTTATGAATGTGCCAAATGCTTTAAATTTTCATGGAGCAATAGGTTATTGGGCATTTGACAATAGGCTTAGGATGGAAGCTACATTTATGAGTTTAAATTGCCTTTCTGGAGATGATATACGTGCTTACAATAGACCTCAGCCAACCAACAAAATGGAAGTAAGCCAAGTAGGAGCATGGGTACAGTACTACATAAAATCTGACAGGGGATTAGGGGCTTTAGCTTATTTCAACCAAACTGTAAGTGGTCGAAATATGGGTAGAGGTAGTACTATTGGACTAGGTCTAACTTATCAGTTTAATGCATATTAGAATTAGTCATTATGAAAAATATAAACATATACTTATTAGTATCACTACTTGTCGTAGCAAGTTCTTGTATTGAAGAAACTCCAAGATACTATGAATTTGAATCATATCAATTTGAAAGAATGGATGAAGATGGGGGGACATGGAAGACGTTTTTAGTTACCGATCCCAGTCAAATAAGTATTACCACGCCTTCAGATGTTAATTCTTCCGAGTATCAAGCTGAATTAACACAAGTTAAGAATCAGATGTCAGGATTAAACACTGGGCAAAGAGCGGTAATAAGGTATTGGACGAATAACCCTGTCTTAAGGTGGAACGAGATCGCTTTAGAACTTGCTGCTAAATACAATTTGATTCCGGGCCCAAATCCAGATGATACCTATACATTACCAAATCCAGCTAATCCAGAAGGTCCTCCTGCCTTCCCTTTTGCCCATCCTCCATATACCAGTAGGATGTTGGCATATTTAAGTGCTGCTCAATTTGATGCTTTAGTTGTAAGTTGGTATTATAAGTTTGAGTATGATCGAAAATCTCCTTACAAAGTAGATGATAGTATCGTTCCAGCTTATACTACTAATGAAATACCCTCATATCCCTCTGACGGAGCTTCAATTGCGCAAGTTTCAAAGGAAATATTGACGGCAATGTTTCCTTTGGAAGCTGACTATCTTGAGCAAAAATTTCAAGAGCATATAGTTAGTTTGATTCAGGCAGGTCTCAATGTCCCCAGTGATATCAATGCAGGATTGACCATAGGAACAGAAGTGGCTAACTTAGCAAAACAGCGTGCTTCTTCAGATGGAATGTCAAGAGCCCAAACACCCAAACCTGTTTCTGACTCTATCGCCAATGCTGCTTTCGAAAGGTTTGGCTGGAAGTGGCAAAATATGGAAACTCCCCAAAGACCAGTTGGTCTGACTCCATTATTTGGTAAGGTTAGCATGTGGAATGTTCCAAATGTGGAAGAAGTAAGGGTAGGCCCTCCACCAGCCCCAGGTTCAGTTGAGTTTGAGAAAGATGCACAAGAACTCCAAAGATTTGCGAATAATTTGACTACCAATCAGCGTAGAATTGCCAATTGGTGGGAAGATGGCGTAGGATCATATACTCCTCCAGGCCATTGGAATAAGTTTGCAAAGGAAACTATAGTCAAGAATAAATTAAATCCACTTAGATCCGCTCGAGTTTTGGCATATATGAACACAGCTATTATGGACGCGGGTGTCGCTTGTTGGGATACTAAATACTACTATCACTACCCAAGACCTGTTGAGACAATTCCAGGATTCAAAACTATTTTAGGAACCCCCAACTTCCCTGCATATACATCTGGTCATAGCACATTTTCAGCATCTGCTGCTGAGGTTCTATCCTATTTTTTTCCAGATGACGCTACCAAATTCAAGAATTGGGCAATGGAAGCAGCAATGTCGAGAGTTTATGGCGGAATTCACTATAGATTCGATGCAGAGGTAGGTATAAAGCAAGGTGAAAATGTCGGAAAATATGCGGTAAATCGAGCAAAGTCTGATGGGGGAAATTAGGCTAGGTATAAGTTTACTAACTAGTGTTAAGGGAAAACTAATTTTGGTTAAATAGTCAATCATGATCGATTAATTAAGAACGTGTAGGGCGTTTGAATCATAGGCTAAAGATTGAGTTCTCATATTGATAGAATATTTGTATGTCAAAAAAGGTATAAAATGTATTTATAAAAATTCAAGTGTTAATTATTGCATTGGTCTTGCTCAATGTAAAAGATTCTTTAGGACAAGGCTGCGTAGCAATCAGGCAATTTTCTGGTATTGGAAATGCGGTTGGTCAAGGGAATATTCTTGAGAAAGGCGAATGGAACATCAGTTCGAACTATCGATATTTCAGATCATTCCGCCACTTCAGTGGGACTGAAGAACATCCTCAAAGGGTGGAAAATAATACAGAAGTGATCAATTGGTCACATGGTCTGGATTTCAATATCAGCTATGCATTGACAGATCGAGCTTATGCAGTTGTTTCATTGCCTTTTGCTTACAATGAAAGAAGCTCACTGTACGAACATGGAAGAAATTCTCGCCACATGACTTATTCTCAAGGCTTGGCTGATATGCGTGTCGGTGCTGGTTATTGGTTGCTCTCGGGTGAAAAAGCTAAAAGTGGAAATACAGCTATCGGCCTAGGGATCAAATTACCAACAGGAGATTATAATGCTCAAAGTACTTTCTACAATGTGGGTCCAGGAGGTTCACCAGAAGTCAGGCCAGTGGATCAGTCCATTCAGCTTGGTGATGGAGGCTGGGGCTTGATCGTAGATACCCAAGGTATTTGGAATTTACCTTCCAATTTCTTTTTGTACTATGATGGCTTCTACATGTTCAATCCAAGAAATACGAATGGAACCCAGACAAATAGGGCTCGAGCTTCAGAAGCTATCATGAGTGTACCTGACCAATTCGCATTCAGAGCAGGTGTATTCAAGCCAATATCTTTTGTGCATGGCTTGGGACTTTCTCTAGGGGGAAGAGTTGAAGGTGTGCCAGTGAGAGATTTGTTAGGAGCAAGTGAAGGTTTTAGAAGGCCTGGATATATCATTTCAGTAGAGCCTGGTGTGAGCTACATGCTTGGAAACTTCACTACTACAGTCAATGTCCCTATCGCTTTGGTAAGAAACCGTACCAGAAGCCTGACGGATATAGCAGATTCTACCCCAGACAATCGCAGGCATGGAGATGCTGCCTTTGCAGATTATCTGATCAATGTGAATTTGGCTTGGAGGATTCCCAAGAGAGTGAAAGGGGTATTTAATAGTGTTGATTGATTTACAATGTAACTCTAAATTAAAATCAGAGTGATGGAGTATTATAATTGATACCGCAATCAATATCAATACAAATCGAATTTATCCAGAGAAATAGTTTAAATATGTATCCAATTAGATACATCCGTTATGTTTTTTATTGAGAAAACGACTGAATTTGACAAATAGTTAAGGAAGGTAAGAGACCTGAAAGCAAAATCGAAGATTTTGTTTAGAATTCAGAAATTAGAGAATGATGAGCATTTTGGTGATTGCGAACCAGTTGGAGATGGGATTCGAGAGTTGAAAGTGAATTTCGCAAAAGGTTATCGAGTGTATTTTAAAGAAAAGAATGGAAAGATAATCATTCTCTTATTAGGTGGAGATAAATCTACTCAGCAAAATGACATTAAAAAAGCAAAAGCGATTTGGGAAAAATTAAATAGTTAAAAATGGGATCTTCAAAATTTGAAATAGCGGATTATTTAGAAAGTAAGGAAATGATTGCGGAATATCTTAACACGGTGTTAGAAGAGGGGGACAACGCTGATGTTATTAATGCAATTGGACATATTGCAAAAGCAATCGGAATGACAAAAATTGCGGAAGAAACTGGAATGAGCAGACCGAGTTTATACAAAGCATTATCTGATGGAGCAAAACAGCAATTTGCTACGATAATGAATGTTTTAAAAGCGATTGGCGGACAAATTCAAGTAAATCCAGCTACAAGTTGATGTTGAGATGAATCTGAAATAAATGGATAAGTGTCAGTTTAAAAGTTTTGTTCACTAGTTTAATTTTAAAGGGCTGTTTGCTTTATATTGCAAACAGCCCTTTAGTTTTCTTATATGTAGGTGGTAGTTTCTTATAAAGTGCCTGGAGATTATTCTAGTTGTTTTTCTCTTACATATTACTTAAAAGGGCGAAGTGTTAGGTTTTTCGATCTCTTTTGACAAGTCTCTGAATATGCTAAAATGTGATTTTTTGAAAGAATGATCAGTTTTTCAAACCTATCTCCTTCCTTATACTCTTCACTGCCAGGAAAATAAGCGCAAAAGAAAGTAGAAATAACACAATAGCAATTCCGGCGAGTACATAGACCTGATCTTGATAATTTTTCCAAGCAAACAATGCCAAAGAAGTTAATGTCACCGTGAACATAAAAAACATCGGAATCAAGACAAATGTGGCATTGGTTTTTTGCTTCATCAACCATACTGAAATCGTCAGTAAGGCTAAAGCTGCGAGCAGCTGATTAGCAGATCCAAATATCGGCCAGAGGATGCTGAATCCTCCCGATCCCAATAGCAAAACGGCAAGTATGACAACTACTGAAGTGGAGAGATACCTGTTTTGGGCTACCTTTGCCCCAATGGGATTCTTAATATCTTCGAAGTATTCTTGCAGCGTGAATCTTGCTAATCGGGTACAAGTATCTAAGGTTGTCAGTGCAAATGCAGAGACTGTCAATGCCACAAAACCAATTGCAAAGTCTTCTGAGATGCCCAAGCTTGAAATAATATTGCCTAGACCATTAGCAAATAAAGGTACAGGGCCGAGTGTTTCTATTTTCTCCAAGTATTCTGCTCTTGATAACACAATCACGGCTGCGATGGCGATGATGGCGAGAAAGGACTCAATCAGCATTCCGCCAAATCCAACTATTTTGGCATCACTTTCTTTGTCAAGTTGCTTGGAAGTCGTGCCAGAAGCAACCAGTGAATGGAAGCCACTAATAGCTCCACAAGCTATCGTGACAAACAGTACAGGAAATATGTACCCAAGATTTTCTGAGCTGATATGCACTTCTGAGTCCATGACTATTGCGGGATTTGCTATAACTACACCTACCACTGCGGCGATGATCAATCCATAAAGTAAGAAGCTATTCAAGTAATCACGGGGCTGAAGCAACATAGATACAGGTGCAACTGATGCGATAAAAGCATACGCCAAGAGGATATATATCCACAGTTGATAATCTATGGCTATGGGGATTTGCATTCCTAAATAGACAAAATAATACATCAAAGCTATTCCAATTATAGAAATCACTACAAATGCAACCTTCTTGTCACCGACCAGTTTGCTTACTATTCCAAATGCTACAGCCAGAAGGATAAATAGCAAAGATGCTGATGCGACTCCTGGATTACTGATGAAAGTTTTGGCGATGATGTCTGCGAACACCCCGATGATTAGGATCAAAGTTGAAAAGCTGAATAAAATAAATAGTTGCTTTCCTCTATAGCCTATCGTATTTTGGATGATCACACCTATAGATTTCCCTTCATTTCTCAAAGAAGCCGCCATGCTTCCTAAGTCGTGCACTGCCCCAAAGAATATGCCTCCTACCAATATCCAAATCACTGCAGGGATCCAGCCAAAAGTCAATGCAATGATAGGCCCAACGATTGGGCCTGCCCCAGCTATTGATGCGAAATGATGTCCTAACACCACAATGGGTTTGCTTGGGATGTAATCTATGCCGTCTTTTAAGGTATGAGCAGGAGAAGGCTTTTGGTTGTTCAATCCAAATTTTCTATAGACGTACTTGCCATACACAAAATACGCAATCAATAGGATTGTTCCCGAGATGATAAGTAGAGAAAGAGTGCTATTCATATAGGAAATGGTGTGATTCGGAACATGAATATCTCCTTTATTTGGTAATTGTCAAAAGCCCCATTGAATGCCACTGTGTTTAGGAGATTTTCTGCTAGGCTTCAAAATCTTTAAATGGTGCTCAATAAGTTGATTTTTAGTAATTTAATGATGTTTTGATGTACTTACTTGACTTGGAGATTTTATTTAATGGATATTACCTATAAATTTGTAATCCTCGAATTTCAATTTGAGGTGAAAACTTAAAGAAATATATGGCTTGGTTTAAAAGAACAGATAAAGGAATTAAGACCTCTACGGAGGAAAAGAAAGATGCTCCTGACGGCTTGTGGTTCAAAACACCAAAAGGAAATATCATTCATACCAGAGAGCTTAAGCAAAACTCTTATGTATGTCCTGACGATGATTATCATGTCAAAATAGGCTCTAAAGAGTACTTTGAGATATTATTTGATGGCAATAAATTCAAAGAGCTAGATGCAAATATGAAGTCAGGAGATCCATTGAAATTCGTGGATACCAAGCCATACAGCTCAAGAATTGATGCTACTATTAGCAAGACTGAACTCAATGATGCAGTCAGATCAGCAGTAGGTAAGATGAATGGGATTGATCTAGTCGTAGCATGTATGGACTTTAATTTTATTGGAGGGTCGATGGGTTCTGTGGTAGGAGAGAAGATAGGCAGAGCGATAGATTATTCGTTAAAAGAGAAAGTACCATTTTTGATGATTTCCAAATCTGGTGGAGCCAGAATGATGGAAGCTGGATTCAGCTTGATGCAGATGGCTAAGACTTCTGCTAAGCTAGCTTTGCTAGAAAAAGCAGGTATTCCATACATTTCACTTTTGACCGATCCTACTACAGGAGGAGTGACCGCTTCATACGCCATGTTAGGTGATTTTAATATAGCTGAGCCAGGAGCATTGATAGGTTTTGCAGGGCCAAGAGTGATTAGAGAAACTATCGGTAAAGATTTACCAAAAGGATTCCAAAGTTCTGAATTTGTACTTGAACATGGATTTTTGGATTTTATCATCGATAGGAGGCAGTTGAAGAACAGATTAACTACTTTGCTAAACCTCTTGAACAACTAATCAGTTGTACCTATAGCTAAATACCAGATAAATAGTCAAAATTCGTTATGAATATGGTCGATTTTATCTATTAATAAATATATTTGTATTCCCTAAGTGGGTCTGAAATACTGAAAAATAAAAAAGTAAAAATCAATCTAATAAATGGGTTCAGTAATTATTACCTCGATAGTAGCATTTACTTTGATTATTCTGCTACTCGTTTTTATCCTTTTGTTTGCTCAGTCTAAGCTGGTTTCATCTGGAGATGTGAAGATCATCATCAATGGTGATGAGAGCAATCCTATTGTGACTTCAGCAGGTTCGACCTTGTTGAACACCTTGAGTAACAAAAAAATCTTCTTGCCATCAGCTTGTGGTGGTGGAGGTACTTGCGCAATGTGTAAGTGTGTGATCGAAGACGGTGGTGGTGAAGTTCTTCCAACAGAAGAAGGTCACTTGAGCAGAGCTGAAAAGCAAGGAAAGGTGAGACTTTCTTGCCAGGTCAAAGTAAAGCAAGACATGAAAATTAGAGTTCCAGAAGAAATTTTCGGAATCAAAAAGTGGGAATGCGAAGTTATTTCCAACTACAACGTGTCTACATTTATCAAAGAATTTAAAGTAAAACTTCCGGAAGGAGAAATCTTAGATTTCGAATCTGGTGGATATATTCAGATTGATGTTCCTACAGTGACGGTAAACTTCAAGGATATGGATATCACTCCACATCCAGAGTTGGGTCACCCAGCTGACGTTTATCAAAGTGACTGGGATAAATTCGGTCTATGGGACTTGGTAATGAAAAATGATGAGGAGCTATTTAGAGCTTACTCCATGGCCAACCACCCTGCTGAAGGTAACATCGTGATGCTTACTATCAGGATTGCTACTCCACCATGGGATCGTGCAAACAACAAATGGATGGATGTAAATCCAGGTGTTTGTTCTTCTTATGTGTTTTCTAAGAAGCCTGGTGACAAAGTAACTATTTCAGGGCCTTACGGAGAATTCCACATCAACCCTACAAATAGAGAAATGATTTATATCGGTGGTGGTGCTGGAATGGCGCCTCTGAGATCACACATTTTCCACTTGTTCCATACAGAGAAATCTGACAGAAAAGTGTCTTATTGGTATGGTGGTAGATCTAAGAAGGAATTGTTCTATGTGCCTCACTTCAGAGCTATTGAAGAGGATTTTCCAAATTTTGCTTTCCACATTGGTCTTTCTGAGCCACTTCCTGAAGATAACTGGAAGGTTAAAAAGTCGCTTGAGGACAAAGAAGGTGATGGTTATGTAGGATTTATACATCAAGTATTGTATGATAACTACCTGAAAGATCACCCTGAGCCAGACGAGGTTGAATTCTACCTATGTGGTCCTCCATTGATGAATGCAGCTGTATTGAAGTTGCTCGATGATATGGGTGTTCCGCAAGAGAATATCAGATTCGATGACTTCGGAGGATAATATAAAATGAGTCCCGCTTTTGCGGGACTTTTTTATTTCCCTCTCATTTTTTTGACTATTTTTGAGTTGATCTATCTGAATCTTCAATAGCTTGCCTTGATAGATTGAATAAGAATATCGGCTAGTCCTACGAGATTATCCTGCACAACAACTATATCCTCTCAGACCTTTGAGTACAAAACATACTTATGAATATCAAATCATTCTTTGACCCAGTTCCAGAAGAAATCATCAATCAAAAGTTTGCCCATAACTCTTTCTTCAACTTTATACATTATCATGGTGAGGTTTTTCCTGATATCAAAGGTGTGCAGCTTGCTATCATTGGACTGAGAGAAAAGCGAGGTATGAAAAATGCCAATACACTAGAACAGGGTAGTGCAGAAATCAGAGAGAAGCTATATCATCTCAAAAAGGGTGAAGGGCTGTACAAAGTGGTTGATCTTGGAGATTTGAAGTCTGGTGAGACATTAGAAGAGTCCATAAATATTATCAGTGCAGTAGGTGAATTTTTGATAAAGCGCCAGATATTGCCAATTTTCATTGGTGGCACCCATGATTTGGATTATGGCCAATACCTAGCTTATCAAAACATGAAAAAGCTGGTGAGTATGGTGACAGTTGATGCTAAGATCGATATGGATGAAGATGGATTGCCATGTCAAAATCATATTCAAAACATCATATTACATCAACCAAACTTTCTTTTCAACTATACTCATTTGGCTTATCAAAGCTTTCTAGTTGACAAGGACTTGATCAACGTGATGGAGAAGCTGTATTTTGATCACATTAGATTAGGGGCTTTGAGAAGTAATTTTAAAGAGATTGAACCTCTTATCCGTAATGCGGACTTACTGAGTTTTGATGTGTCAGCGATTCATACAGGCGATGCACCTGGGGCAGCAGATGGACAGCCTTTTGGACTGACAGGTGACGAAGCATGTCAAATATGTAGATTTGCAGGGATGAATGAGAAATTGAGTTCATTTGGAGTCTTTGGTTATCAGCCATATTATGATGATCCAAGGCACAAGACTGCTTCAGTGATAGCGACTATGATTTGGTATTTTATAGAAGGGTTTTATGATAGAAAGGATAGCCTGAGTTTCAAGAGTAATGATTATATTAAATATACTGTCTCATTAGATGCAAATCCTTCCTTGATCATTTTTTACAAAAGCAAACGCAGTGAAAAATGGTGGATGGAAATACCTCAAAATGACAACGATCGATTTGATCGTACGACAATCATTCCTTGTAGCTATCAAGATTATCAAATGGCTCAGTCTGGTGAAATCCCAGAGCGCTGGATCAATGCCCAGCTAAAGTTGTTTTGATGATGAAAACTTATACCAAACAGCAGCTTGCATTAAGAAATGGGCAGGATAAACCAGAAATTTGGGTGGCTTACAAAGGGCATATTTATGATGTGACTGAATCAAGGCTATGGAGAAATGGGAAACATTATGAGCATTGGGCTGGTCAAGACCTAACAGATGAACTTGAGGATGCCCCACATACTGAAGCAGTATTTGGGAAGTTCTCTACTATTGGAATTTTAATTATTTAAGCATGATATTGATAGCAGATAGTGGTTCCAGCAAAACTGACTGGAGAATTATTAATAAATCTGGTGATATTTCTCAGCATAGAACAGTGGGGTTTAACCCAACTTATCAGACAGAGCATGAGATGATCTCCGTACTTGAAAGTGATGAGAAACTGACAGGTATGGCTACCGATGTAAGTAAGATTTACTATTATGGTGCAGGATGCTCAAGTGAAAAGATGAAGCATCAAGTAAATTTATCTCTTTCAGGAGTGTTTCCAAATGCAGCTATAGAAGTGGATCATGATTTACTTGCTGCGGCTAGGGCTACCGCTGGCCATGAGCCAGGAATAGTTTCGATATTGGGAACAGGGTCAAACAGCTGCTTTTATGATGGTCGTGATATTTCTGTTTCAATGCATGCGCCGGGATTTATTCTTGGTGATGAAGGAGGTGGGTCGTATGTTGGTAAACAATTTTTAAAAGACTTTATTCATAATGAAGTCCCTTCAAAAATCAGAAAATTAGCTATTGAAGAGTTGAATTTAAACTACGATGAAATCATCGATAGGGTGTATAAGCATGCTTTTCCTGGGAGATATATGGCGAGTTTCTGCAGGTTTATCACAAAGTATCAAGCTGATCCTTATTGCTACAAGTTATATTATGAAGCATTTCAGGATTTTTTCAAAAAGTATGTGATGAAATTCGATGAATATAAATCTCAAAAGATATTTTTTGTAGGCTCTATAGCGTTTTATAATAGTGATATACTGAGACAAGCAGGCTCTGACTTGGGTCTTGATGTAAGCATGATCTTAGAAGGCCCTATCGCAGGTCTTACATTATACCATAAAAGCAAACTATGAGCACTACAGAGAGCAATTCACTCTATGATCACTTGGAATTGGCGGATACTACGACAATTTTAAAAAATATTAATCTAGAGGATCATAAGGTCCCTCAAGCAGTTGAAAAAGCTTTGCCTCAGATAGAGCGTCTTGTGGATGAGATAGTGATTAGGATGAAAAAAGGTGGGAGATTGTTTTACATTGGGGCAGGAACTAGTGGGAGGTTAGGGATTTTGGATGCATCTGAGTGCCCACCTACATTTGGTGTTCCTCATGATCTGGTGATAGGGATCATCGCTGGTGGAGATAAAGCCATTCGAAAAGCTGTAGAAAATGCTGAGGATGATATACGTCAAGCCTGGGTAGATATCCAATCATTTGGATTCAATGAAAATGATACAGTTATTGGAATAGCAGCATCTGGCACTACTCCATATGTTTTGGGAGGAGTAAGAATAGCTGGTGAAAAAGGACTTTTGACAGGTTGTGTTACTTGCAATTTGGACTCTCCATTGGCTTCTGCTGTAAAGCTTCCTGTAGAGGTGGTTGTGGGTCCAGAGTTTATCACTGGGAGTACGAGGATGAAAGCAGGGACAGCCCAAAAGTTAGTGCTAAATATGATCTCAACTACGGTGATGATCAAATTGGGGAAAGTTAAGGGCAACAAGATGGTAGATATGCAGCTCTCCAACGAGAAGTTAGTGAAGAGAGGTACAAAGATGATTATGGAAGCTACTGATCTTCAAGAAGCTCAGGCAAAAGATTACTTGTTCAAACATGGTTCTGTAAGGGCAGCAGTAGAAGCTTTTTATCAAAAATAATCCTTACATTTGCATCCCGCATAAAAAAGGTGGTCCAAAATTCGCTTTTCTTATGCTTTGAAAATCAAATACAGCAGAGATGCTGAATGACATGAAAAAAGACAATAATAGAAAACAGGATGCACAGCGTGCGTCTCAAAAAAGACAAGCAGGTAGAGGTGACTCTTCACCAAATCCTAGAAATGAAAGAGGGGGTAAAGGTAGCCGATCAACCTCTCAAGAGAAAGGGGCAGGCCAAGAAAATAGGTGGTCTACTCGAAAAGATAGCGCCAAAAAATCAGATAGCTCTTCGGACAAAAGAGCGTTTAGTCTAGAGGGGCACCCCAAGAAAAAGTATACTCCCAAAACAGATTCTGGTAAATTTAAACCAAAAGGAAAGCAGGATTCGTCCTTAAGAGGAAGACGTGAAGATCAACCGAAAGATGGCGACTTCAAGACAGTATATAAGGGTAGAGGTAAGGATGAAAGGCCTGTCTTTGAGACCATAAAAAAATCAGACAAATCATCTCAAGGCTCAAAGAAGAAGTTTAACAAGGTTTTGCCTGCTGAGCTTCCCAAAGAGCCAAGACCGGAGTATAATTTTGATAACCTAGAAAAAAAGCTGAACAAATCTAAAAAAGAAGACGCTATTCGGTTAAATAAGTATATTTCGAATGCGGGGATCTGTTCTCGTAGAGAAGCGGATAATTTGATTCAGAATGGTGAAATTAAAGTTAATGGGGAAGTTGTAACAGAGCTTGGATATAAAGTTGCTCCAGGTGATGCTGTTACTTACAAAAGCAAAAGGATCAATCCTGAAAAACCTGTATATGTATTGCTAAACAAACCGAAGGATTTCATCACAACGACAGATGATCCTATGGAGCGTAAGACAGTGATGCAATTGGTTTCCAATGCATGCAAAGAAAGGATATTTCCAGTAGGGAGATTGGATAGGAATACTACAGGCTTGTTATTATTTACTAATGATGGAGATCTAGCGGCAAAACTTTCACATCCATCAAATCAAATCAAGAAGATCTATCAGGTAACTTTGGATAAGCCACTAACCAAAGGAGACGAAGAAGTGATCATGGAAGGCTTCGATTTAGAGGATGGTCCTGTAAAAGTAAATGATATGCAAGTATTGTCTAAGGACAGGACGATATTAGGTTTGGAAATCCATATCGGTAGAAATCGTATCGTACGAAGAATTTTTGCGCATTTCGGCTATGAAGTGATTGCGCTCGATAGGGTAATGTATGCTGGGTTAGATAAAAAAGACCTGACAAGGGGGCATTATAGATTTCTTACAGAAAAAGAAGTGATCAATCTAAAGTATTTCAAATAATAGAAAAGGCTTCCTAAGAATAGGAAGCCTCTTTTTTTGAGTTGTTTGAATTTTCACCTTGTGGTGAAGCTCTGATTTTATTATTTAGCTGCAATCAGCTTTGAAAATCCATTTTCTGACTGGATGTAGAATTCTACATTTGACTTGTTTCTGAAGTGGTCGTTGCTAAATACATAGGTTTTCTTAAATCCTTTTGTATTGTGTAACTTTTCAGAGTGAACCAAAACATTGTTTTCGTAAATCATAACTGACATATCAGTAGGAAGCAATGAGTTTACAAGTAACTTGTACTTATTTCCTTCTTCTACATCAAGTTTTGAATAAACTACTGGTTCAGCATTTTTTTCTTCAAGCTCTAGATCCAAATGGTCTATCTCTCCATTGGTGTTGTAGATTCCAACTTGATATTTACCAGGAGCTAGTTTTGAGAAGTCATAAGCTTTTGAAAATGCCTTCTTAGCTTTGATTCTGTCCATGTGAACAAGTGAATGCTTGCTGTCGTAGATTTTAACCAATAATGGTCCTTCTGGTGTAGATCCATAGATCAATTGTACCTTACTGTCTTCAAGTTGCTTCAACTTGACAGTAGCTTCTGTTCCTTTTTTCTCTGCATGTGCTGCAAATGTTAAACATAATGCAAGAGTGAGCGCTGTGAATAATCTCATAGTAGTGTTGTTTTGAATGTTTAAAGATTTACTATTTTGATTAACCTCATGATTCAGCGGGAGCTGAATGGTTTGTTATGAGGCCAGCTATTTTGGGATAACATTACAAACTTAGCAGGCTTGAATGTTAATTGCAAATATTTCAATAAAAATAATCTAAAATTATGAAATTGTTTAGTGATTTTAATAAATGTTGCCAAATTCGTAATAATGTAAAATTTGTTCGGAAACGTTTTCATTGAGTGAAGAATTGTTATTTGCTGCTTTTCAACAAAATAAAATTTTTATATTTTGTTAATTTCAAATTTCTTACTCGTTTGATGTCTTGATGAAAGTTTTTTTACAAATTTTTAATAGGTTTTAGGGAACTTCCATCAAGTTGAGAGATTTTGAACAGGTATCATTAAGTATATAAAAGAAAAGCCTAGAAGATTTATGTCTTCTAGGCCTTAAAATTTCAACTTAAATTAACTAAAGTTTGTATGCAGTTAACTTTCTAGCTTTCTGTTTTTAAATTAAATCTTATCAAATCCTAAATAAGGTACAAGTACTTTGGGCATCTTGATGCCTTCTGCGGTTTGATTGTTTTCCAATATGGCAGCTACGATTCTTGGTAAAGCTAATGCTGACCCATTCAATGTGTGCGCTAAGTTAGTTTTCTTATCTTCACTTTTGTAGCGTAGTTTTAATCTATTCGCTTGATAAGTCTCAAAGTTGCTTACTGAACTCACTTCAAGCCACCTTTCCTGCGCAGCAGAATATACTTCCATGTCGTAAGTGAGTGCTGATGTGAATCCCATATCTCCACCACATAGCTTAAGTACACGATATGGTAGTTCTAGCTTTTGTAATAGACTTTGAACGTAAATGCTCATATCTTCAAGTGCTTCATAAGACTTGTCAGGATGGGAGATTTGAACAATTTCCACCTTATCAAATTGATGAAGTCTATTCAATCCTCTCACATGAGCCCCCCAACTTCCAGCTTCTCTTCTAAAGCATGGGGTGTGTCCGGCATTTTTGATTGGGAAATCTTGTTCTTGCAAGATAACATCTCTAAAAAGATTGGTGATAGGAACCTCTGCCGTTGGAATCAAAAACAACTTGTCGGCAGTAGCTTCATACATTTGACCTTCTTTGTCTGGTAGCTGGCCAGTTCCGTACCCAGAATCTTCATTGACCAAGATTGGTGGCTGAACTTCGGAGTATCCATTTTTGACGGCTTCGTCCAAAAAGAAATTAATCAGAGCACGTTGCAGCCTCGCACCTTTGCCTTTGTATACAGGGAAGCCCGCTCCCGTGATTTTCACGCCAAGATCAAAATCTATGATGTCATACTTTTTGATCAGCTCCCAGTGAGGAAGCTTGTCATCATTTAGAACTGGGATGTTTCCATTTTCTAGCATGACAATATTGTCATCTGCTGATTTTCCAGCAGGAACAGAATCGTGTGGAATGTTTGGTATTGAGTAAAGTAAATGCTTGAGCTCTTCTTCTATCTGATTGTAAGCTTCCTCAAGGGTTTTTACTTGTGCCTTGATTTCGCCTGTCCTAGCTTTAGCTTTTTCTGCCTCTTCTTTTTTCCCAGATTTCATTAGCATTCCAATTTCTTTAGAAATGCTGTTTGATTCTGCCTGTAAATTGTCTCGTTCATTTTGCGCCTCTTTTCTTTTATTGTCAAGTTCCAATACTTGCTTTAAAGTCTCTTCGGCCTGAGGGAAATTTCTCTTCTGAAGTCCAATAACTGCATCTTCAAATTTCTCTCTTATAGTATTTACCAGTAACATATGAATGCTTCTAAGGTTCCTGTTTGTTTATAGCTCGCAAAGATAAGGATGTTATTCGAATACCATGCTTTTAATAAGGTGGAGTAAGCTTTGATGTTATTGGATTACTACTCTTTTTCTTATAGAAGAAAAAGGCCCATCTAATTCCTGGCCATCCTGTTTCACCAATTTGACATTGATAGCATGCTCTCCTTTAGGTAAGTCAGAAATACGAACAGGTGTCACTTCATTGACATCATACTGAAAATCATCGATTGAGATGATTACTTTTAGTTTGTCCTGTTTCAGATCGCCTCCCATAAGCAAGAAGTCAATAGTAACTTCTTCGCCAGTGTTGTATGTCTGGCCATCTTTGGGAATATTGACCGCTATGTAGGGTTCTGCAGAAAATGGAAATGGGCGGGTGTCGCCAACTCTAAAATCTCTGTCAACAAAGTTTCCGAATTCTTTTAGCGCAAGTCCTTCTTCATCCACAAGGTAGGCGATTGCTCGATAGGTACCTTCGTTGAGTTCTCTTTGAAAAATGGGCATATTGTATCCAATAGGATCGCTTGAGTTGAGTATAAGCTTAAGCTGAAAGTCATTCAGTCCATCTCCAAAAGGGTAGTTTTTAATGTTAAACTCAAAAGGAACTTTACCTGGCTTGAATACTTGATTACCCAATGGGCTGAACATTTCTAAAATGGCATCGGGGTAATCATTTTTTTCTTCATAGAAATAAAAGCTCACTTCAGGGGAATCATTTTCTGAAGAAACAGACTGGCTTTTTGGGATTTTTACTTCTTCTTTTTTTTCTCGTTTTATGTCACAAGAAAAGGTGATCATGAGGCTAAAAAGAAGAGTGATGATGGTTGTGTATCTCATAGGTTTAGACTTGTAGTTTAAAGATATTTAATTTTAGCTTAAAAAGCTGTACCTTTCAGCGTAAATTATACCCTTATGACTGAGATTTTATATGATGAAATTCCATCGTTGGATTTAGCGGATTTTACCTCCGGCGATGCAGAGAAGAAAGCGGCATTTGTTGAGAAGTTAGGCCAGGCTTATAATAACATTGGTTTTGTAGCTATCAAGAACCATGGCTTGAGTCAGGAATTGCAGGAAAAACTGTATGATATCATTAGAAGGTTCTTTGCGCTCTCGGATGAAGTAAAGGTGAAGTATGAAAAGCCAGAGATAGGATATCAAAGAGGATATACTGGAAAAGGTAAAGAGCATGCGAAAGGAAGGAATACAGGGGACTTGAAGGAATTCTATCACGTAGGGCAGGAACTTTCTTCTATTCCAGATGCTGACCCTATCAAGTCAGAATATCCTGCGAATGTTTGGCCTCAAGAGTTACCTGAATTTGAGGAGATTGCGTTGGAAACTTACAAGACTTTAGAGGCGGCTGGCAAGAATATGCTTAAGGCTATAGCTATATACTTGGGATTGACAGAGGATTATTTTGAAGATAAAGTGGCTTATGGGAACTCAATACTTCGCCAGATTCATTATTTTCCAATAGAAAATCCAGACCAAGTACCTGCGGATGCAGTACGTGCTGCGGAGCATGGTGATATCAATCTGATCACGCTACTTATGGGGGCGAGTGCAGATGGATTGCAAGTACTTCGAAGAGATGGGAAATGGATTCCAATCACAGCGCTTCCAGATCAGTTGGTGGTGAATGTGGGTGATATGCTTGAGCGCTTGACCAATAAGAAATTAAAATCAACCATCCATAGGGTAGTGAATCCTCCTCGTGAATTGATGAATTCCAGCAGGTTCTCTATACCGTTCTTCATGCATCCAAGGTCGGAGATGGATTTGACTTGCTTAGATAGTTGTGTTGATGAGGAAAACCCAAAGCAGTTCAAAGATGCAACTGCTGGTGAGTTTTTAGATGAGCGTTTGAGAGAATTAGGTTTGAAAAAATAAGGTGGCAGTCAGGAAAGTAAGATATTATCTTTATCTCAAGGATGTAATTTTACTTTCTGTGACGGCATTTGGAGGCCCGCAAGCATTTCTCGCCATGATATTAGATCTCATGGTGAGAAAGCGGGCTTATATTACAGAGTCGGAGTTGTGGGAGTTGAATGCGCTTTGTCAAGTCCTCCCAGGCCCTACTTCTACACAAACTATTTCGGCAATTGGCTACCGTATTGGAGGGCCGGCCTTAGCTTATTTATCTCTTCTTGTTTGGATATTGCCTGCGACCATTTTGATGATTGCAGCAGCTTTTTTAATTGATTTTTTACAAGAAAGTACTCCTGGTGCGCTTAGTTTCGCTAAATTTATCCAGCCTATGGCGATAGGTTTTATTATCTATGCTGCCCAAAAGACGATCTTTAAGATGGTCAAAACGGCTGAAGCTACAGTGCTGATGATGTTGGCTGCATTTATTTCATTTTTCTATCACTCTCCTTACGTTTTTCCGATTCTGTTATTTGTGGGTGGGTTAGTGACTTCGTTGAATTATAAGAATCATCCAAGAGAGAAAGGAGATAAGAAGCTTAGGATTTCATGGTCGAATTTTTATTTGTGGGCAGGTATTTTGGTTTTTGCAGCTTTATTGGGTGCTTTGACTAAGAATCAATCGGTTCTGTTGTTTGAAAATTTTTATAGGAATGGAAGTTTGATTTTTGGTGGTGGACAAGTTCTTGTACCTTATTTGTATACGGAATTTGTGGAGTTTAAGCGTTTTTTGAGTTCTCAAGAGTTTTTGACAGGATATGCAATATCTCAAGGAATGCCTGGGCCTACTTTTAGTATTAGTTCTTATGTTGGAGCACTTTCCATGAGAGAGTATGGTGTAGTCGGCTTGCTGACGGGGGGATTTATAGCGGCTGCGGGAATCTTCCTTCCTGGGACATTTTTGATATTCTTTGTGATCAAGTTTTGGGATCAGCTGAAAAAGTATCGTCCTGTCAGGGCTGCACTTGAAGGAATCAATGCAGTAAGCTGTGGTATGTTGATCGCTGCGGCTTATTTGTTGTTTGAGCCACTTGATGCTAATTTGTTTAATGTCTTGGCGATTTTTGGCACCTATTTGTTGTTAAATTTTACCAGACTGTCTTCTCCTGTTATTATTATCATAGGAGTGCTTGCGGGAATAGGGTATAACTTGATTTTTTAAGGAAATCAATGAGCTCTGTTTGTTTTAAAGCTCATTGATAGCTAGTATGCCTTGTAAAGATACGGCCAATGTCTCTCCTCCTATGGGATAAGTTTCTGATCCTCCATATACAAGATACTTGTCTGTTGCCATGATATCTTCACAAGAGATCAAAAATCCCTTAGAGATCTTCGGGCTGAGTGTTTTCTTGATTTCTATTGCGATTACTTTGGTCTTGTATGTAATGAACAAGTCTATTTCTGCTCCCGAAAATGTCCTGTAATACCAGTATTCGGTACCTTTGGGTAGCTCGGAGAGTATGTTTTCGATGATAAATCCTTTCCAACTCATACCCAGTATTGGATGGTTAAGGAGATCGTCCATGTCACCGATATTGAGAAGGGCGTGAACAAGTCCTGAATCTCTAATGTAGATTTTGGGACTTTTTACGTTTCGCTTGCCTACATTTCTGTGCCATGGTCTGACACTCCTGATCAAAAGTAAATCTTCCAATAACTCAATGTAGCTTTTGATAGTGGGGGAACTTAAGTCCATGCTAGCGCCAAGTTGACTCATGTTGATTTGACACCCTTGCTGATGGGCTAGCATAGTCCACAATCGTCTTAGTCTATTGGCAGGGATAAATTACGCGATTTGTGGGATGTCCCTTTCTAAATATGTGCTAATGAAGTTATTTCTCTATCTTAAGCTGGCAGGATTAGATCTTGCTAGAAAACTGTCTGGGAATCCTTCTCGTAGCCATAGCTTTTCTAAGGCGTTCTCTTCTCCACTCACTTCGGTAAGATTGAATCCAAAGAGTTCTTCGTATGCAATTCAACCTACTAGTGTTTGATTAGTTCTAGTGAAGCAGAGCCTAAAATCAGGAACTGTCCATGTCTACATCCAACTTTTCTTCTTTTGTCAATTACTCCCCGGAGGATAGGGTAGAGTTCAGGTACTTGCTGGATTTCGTCTAGGATGATCAGCTTTCCCAGATGAAGCTCGAAATATTACTCTGGTTCTACAAGCTTGGTTCGGTCGCTGGGGCTTTCCAGGTCTTAGTAGATGGCTTCTTTGTCTAGCTTGATGGCAATCTCTTGAGAGAGCGTAATTTTTCCTACCTGTCTTGGTCCTAAGATGGATAAGGCATGGAAGTCTTGAAGTAATTCTTCTAATTCGCTAGCTATTCTTCTAAATTTCATCCTTTCAAGTTTAAATATTATTTTAAAAAAATCAATGAGAAGTATGTTTAAATGTTTTATAAAACCCTTCTATTGCTTCTAAATGGAGATTCGTTAATTTTCTTCTGTTTCAATATTTGTTTTTATAAAAGCTCCAGAAAGAGAAGTGATTGCAGAGATCAAAAAGAACATTAAACTGAATGCAACGGCTGTATTTTTATCTATTCCAATGTACTCGTGACTATAGATGAAGACGAGTTCACGAGCACCTACGCCCCCAATAGTCAAGGGAAGTACTGCTACAATGGAAGAGAGTAAAAAGACGAATTGATAGGCTAAGAATTTTTCATTTACACCCAAAGCAAGTAAAATAAAGTAAGCAGATATCATTTGAGCTACTTGTCCTAAGATGGAGTAGATGTTTGCTGGGGTAAAAGATTTGATGAATTTGGCAAATAGAAGTTTGTTCGATAGGTAGAAAATTGGATACAATACAAGAATAGAAGCTGTCGCAACCCAGTCTAGGGGGATTGAAGATAGTATACTGAGGTCTATTTCAATAAAAAAGTATAAGCCAATCAATAAAAAAAGAATGGCAATCAATCCACCTAGCCGGTCTAGCAAGGACGCTTGTATCAAGGGTTTGATTGGAGTTTGGAAATGTTTGTTCAGTAAGTATACTTTGTAGCCATCTCCACCAATACCTCCTGGTAGGAACAGGTTGTAGAACATGCCTATGGCGTAAAGCTTGAAATTTTCCAGTTCACTGATATGAATACCGATGTTTTTGAAGAATAAGTTTAGCCTTAATGCAGTGAGTATTTTACTCAACACGAAAAAAATGATGGCTACCAAGACCCAAGTTATATTCATGGATTTGACCATTGCGATCAATTGATTGGTGTCAATTTTTCTAAAGACCAAAAAAACAGCTAACCCGGTAAGGGTTAGCTTTAGAATAAGCTTGAGCGTTTTTTTATTCACCCTGATATACGGATTTGATTTTGTAAGTTTTCTTGTCTTGAGACTCGAAATAAGTTCTGATGATGATCTCAGCAATGATTCCAGTAGTGATCAATTGAATACCGCCAAGCAGGAAAATAAAACCAAGAAGCAGGATAGGTCTGCCCCAGATATCTCCTCCCATGAGTTTTTCTACTAATAAATAGAAGTTGATTAACACACCTATCATGAATGAAAACAATCCTAATGTACCAAAGATGTGTATAGGTCGCTGGAAGTACTTCTGGAAAAATAGCATTAAGATCAAGTCTGCCATTACTTTGAATGTTCTGCTTAGTCCATACTTGGAAGTGCCGTGAATTCTTGGGTGGTGCTTCACATCTACCTCTGTCATGCTTGCTCCCTCTTGCTTAGCAAGTACAGGGATGAACCTATGAAGCTCACCGTAGAGCCCCATGTTTTGTGCTATTTGCGCTTTGTAGACCCTAAGACTACATCCATAATCATTTAAATATACCTTGGTGCTGTGTCGGATGATGTAGTTAGCAATTTTACTAGGGAACTTCCTTAGTACAAAACCGTCTTGCCGGTTTGCTCTTCTTCCTGCCACGACATCCCAATCTTCGTCTATTGCTTTTTGAAGCATGCTAGGGATGTCTGATGGGTCATTTTGCAGGTCTCCATCCATTGTTGCTATATATTCGCCTTGCGCCAAGTCGATACCTGCTGCAAGTGCTGTGGTCTGACCGTAGTTTTTATTGAATATGATGAGCTTGGTTCTGTTATTAGCGTACTTTTTCACTTCCGCTACCGTTCCATCCGTAGCGCCATCCTCGATGAGGATTACCTCATAATTGATATACTGAAGCGCTTCATAGGTTGCATCCAGCAATGGTTTTATGTTTTCCTCTTCGTTGTAGACAGTGATTACTACTGAGATTAATGGTTTGGTCATGTATTTGGTGTTTCGTCAAAATTACGGTTTTATCTTTTTTGAGACAAACTAAAAAACTTAGCTATCTTGATGATCTAGACGTTACCTATTCAGAGATCTTTACAAGATACCTATTATCAATAGCATTTTCTCTTGTTTTTGGGTTTATGAATTCCCCCTTGAGTCTTGATACGTGAAAATTGACTGATTGTGCTATAATTTCACTTGACCATTTGTCGGACTGTAAGAGTTGGTCTATTGTTGGATCCATCGTGTACAAATAAAGCACTTTGTGCTCGTTAAGTTTTTGCTCTAATTCATCTTCATCAATATGCTTGTGCAGGTAGGCTGTGTAATAGTCAAATGCAAAACTATGTACACCATAGAAGTATACATTTTCATTTGGAATCTTTGCTTCCTTAGCCGTTTTTGCCAAGTTGTCTCCTGCTTGATATTGGAGCACTTTTGGATAGAAATTACCTTGCAAAAGAATATTGATAAATGCTCCTAGGATAACAAGGCTAAATAAAAAATGCTGTTCTTGATTACTCACATTTTTGATCAACCAAATGCTAAGTCCTGCAATGACTGTCACCAGTATTCCAAATAGAATCGACATTGGGAAGAAATATATGTTAAGGATAAGAACCAATACAGCTACCAAGAGAATCAGTCCCAGGTTTACTCGCTTCCATACATTACTTAACTTAATGCTGTCAAGAAAGTCAGCAGTCATCAAAGCCATGAAAGGAATCAAAGTGATGATATAATGAGGTAGCTTGAAGCTTGACATGGAATATATGGTGATCAATAGTGTGATCCCAGCCCATATTGACCAGATGAGGCCTTTTTCTCTCGAAGCTACTCTTTTGATCACATATATAAATGCAGTGAAGAATAAAATAGACCATGGAATAAGGCTCCACAGTGAAGTATGTAAGAAAAAGAATGGGTCTTGACCACCGTCTGAGCCAAACTCGCCACCTCCAAATCGTTCAAAATTTTGTCCCCAAAGGATGAAGTATACTCCTGAGTTTCCAGTAGTGCCTCGTATTTCTAGCTCTGGATGTAAATCAAACTGTGTATAGTAACCATAAAGTGATGGCGAAATGAATATGAAAAAGGCTGGTATGATCAACCAAAGCTTATAAGATGCGAGGATTTTCCAATCTTTTTTCTCCAAAATATAAAAAAAGAATATAATTGTAGGTACTGCAGGGCCTATCATCCCTTTGGTCATAAATGCTAAAGCCAATCCTAGTGCAGTAAGGATAAGAGATTTCCAAGATTTTGATGCTTGAAACATCACCATTTGCCAAAAAGCGAAGATCATAAATGATGCGAGCATGCCATCCATTCTTACATCGCTATTGGCTAAAGTGAAAGCAAATGATGAAGCGAGAAGTAGTGCTGCTGTTTCTCCTACTTTTTTATTGTAAAGCTCTGATCCAAGTTTGTATGTAGCGTAGGTTCCCAGGATTGAAGTGAGGAGCGTGGGTAGTTTGTAAGCTAATGTATTGACGCCGAAAAGCTTGAACGAAATGGCTGCTGTCCAAAACAGTAAATGAGGCTTGTCCATATAAGGCTTGCCTATATCGTAGAGAGACCAAAAGTCTCCCGTAAGGTACATTCTCAAGGCAATATTTGCATGATGCGCAGGATCTGTTTCGAACAAAGGCACAAATGATCCGAAGATATAAGCTAAAGCAATCAATCCTACAGTGAAATACTTGATGGTCTGATTTTCCTCCTGTATCGGATTTTTTGTTTTGTTGAAAAAAGCTTCCATTTACTATGATTTTAGCACAAAGTTATCAATTATTCTGACAGGAAGCTCCCTAGTCGATAATCTCCAAAGCTGATGAGCTAAAAAAAGACCCTCCGAGTATGGAGGGTCTAGATGATTTGTTGTGGTTTGGGTTATTGGTGTGCTAATACTACTTTTTCTTTAAATTTCTTGATTTGTCGTCTGAGTGCCTCTACAGCTTCATCAGCCGCAGCTTCAAAGGAGTCACTCTGGTGTTTTGCAAAAAGTTGCTTTCCTGGTACATTCAATTTGATCTCTATGATTTTATTTTCATTCTTTTCGTTTTTATCTAATCTCATAAAAACTTCACCGTCGATAATTCGATCATAGAAGGTGTCTAACTTGTCAGCTTTTCTTTGGATGAAATCTGTAAGTTTACGATCAGCATCGAAATGGATGGAATGCATTTGAAGTTTCATAATGGTATTTGTTTTAGTTAAACTTATATTAAGCTTTAGGATGTGCTTGTTCAAACACGGCCTTGAGTTTTTCCATGGAATTGTGCGTGTACACTTGTGTAGCAGCTAGGCTAGCGTGCCCTAGTAAGTCCTTGACCGCATTTAGGTCAGCACCTTTGTTGAGTAGATGAGTAGCAAACGTATGTCTCAACAAGTGTGGACTTCTCTTGGAAGTCTGTGCAAAAAGATCCAAATAGTGTCTTACGATTCGGTATATCATCATAGGGTAAGCGGGGCTTCTATCTTTTCTAACGATAAAGTAGTCACTCTCGTCTACAAATGAAAATGTTTCTTCAAATACTTTTTTATACGAAATAATATTTTTTGTAATTACGTTTGTCAAAGGAATTATTCTTTGTTTTTTACGTTTCCCTAGTATTTTGACCACCCCTTCTGTGAGGTCAAGATCCTTCCATTGGATAGATAGTAGTTCGCTGAGTCGTACACCTGTGAGGTAGAGAAACTCCATCACCATCTTATCTCGCTGCCCTTCAAAGTCAGTAGTGTATACTTCGGCTTCAAGAATTTTTTCAATAGATTCCTCTTGGACAAATTCAGGGAGTCTTTTGCCTGTTTTGAGTGCTTTGACTTTGTAGGTTGGATCTTTGGTGATTTCACTTGATCTAAGCAAAAACTTGTAAAAAGACTTTAGTGTGGCTATTTTTCGATTGATTGAGCTGGGGTTGAGCCCTTGCTCTACAAGATCGATGATCCATGCTCGGATCTCAGGGTGCTCGGAGAAGCTGATGTCTTCTCTTTCAAATGATAACTTACAGAACTCCTGAAATTGCTCCAAGTCTTTTTCGTAAGCCAAAATGGTGTGCTTACTGGCTCTTTTTTCGAATGCTATATAATTGATAAAAGAAGCGATCATTTGGCAAGTAATCTAGTTTTTGAAGTTAATCATTTTAGATGGAAAATGATAGAAATTTTGTAGAGATATCTTAATTACCAAGACCCTATTATTTTAAAATGGAATTATAAAATCCAGGAATAGGAAAGCGTAGAATCAATTTACGCTTAGTCGGGGTGGATGTGAAGTTAAAATTTTTGGTTTTTAATGAGTGGTTCTTCAGGATTGTATATTGCATTCATGGATGCTGCACTTTCTTCAACTGTATTCGTAAACCCTACTTCTTTTCTCCTGTCGTTGATTGACTCGGGTTTTTCAACTGGCCAAATTACCCAAGAGCCGTCATTACGCAATTTGCTACTGGCTTGTGTACCAAAAATCTGTTTTTTTCCTTGATACATCAACATTCTGTCCTGCATCATAGCAGCATGAATTTTACTTGCTTCATCGTTATTGGCTAATTCTTGCAATTGAGGAAAATATTTTTCTATTTCATTCAAATCAGCATGTTGTATTACTAAAAAAATTGATCGAGACCCTTTTTCACCTATTTCACTTTTTTTTGGCCAGCCATATTTATCAAGTTTGGCTTTTACCCAAGCTTGATTTGATGAATCTATTTTGTCCATTTCTGTAAAAATGTCACTAGGAAGCGGACTGTTTGATTGCATGGCTTCATTTATTTGCTTCCGAAGACCTTGGTCTAGTTCCATAATAGAGTCTAGAGAAGCTGCAAATGCACTATAATCAGGCTTTTCTGAATTTTCATTTGATTTTTGCGAGCATGAAGTTATAGCAAATGTTATGGAAATAATGATGAAAATTTTCATATCTAATTTTTAAGCTTTTACTAATTTAGGGTATAACGCCTTGGACTACTAAGTAAAAAGCCTAAGAAATGTTAAAGGCATAAAAAAAGCGCATCCACTTTCGGTAGATGCGCCAATTGAGTGTATCTCAAAAAGATAGCAAACAATAAAATGATATTATTTTGCTTCTTCAGTTTGGAGTCTTTGCTTATAAGCAGCTTTGATCCTCTGCTCTCTGTTTTTTACAGAAGGTTTCACAAAGTGTTGTCTCGCTCTAAGTTCTCTTACAGCTCCAGTTCTATCAAACTTCTTTTTGAAACGCTTTAGCGCTTTTTCGATAGATTCGTTTTCTTTTACGTTGACTATGATCATATGTTTACACCTCCTTTCAGGGTTGCAAAGGTAAGGAGAATATTTTGGTTTAAAAACAATTGCCAGCAATTCCGAGCATAAATTTTCAAGTTGATTGTTAGGTTGTTACAACTATGCTTAAGGATTAATCTTCGGGCTATTCAAAAGGAACGTAAAAAATCCTATATAACTGAACCTGAGTCACATGCATAGAATTTCCACTTTCCAGTGGAAATACCTATCTTTGGTCTCATATTTTATTATATGTTTT
>NZ_JAKZGP010000043.1 GCF_022549775.1 Belliella filtrata
GCAAAAACACAAAAACTGGTTTAATTAAAAAAAAGAATTCCCTGGAAACAGGGTCATGGGAATCCTATGTCTATTTTCTAAAGCAAATTGATCAAACTACTTCAATTATTTAAAATCGGAATTGCTGTCAAGAGGTTTTTATTTTGGAACTACTCCAAATCCCAATGTAAACTTAACGAGTGTTTCTGGTACGACGGGAGTAATGTCTTCAAATGTGACTGGTTTGCAAGCAGAGACTTTATATTATTTTAGAGCTTTTGCGACTAATTCTAATGGTACAACCTTTACTTCTGATGGTACTTTCGTAACATTAACTGATTTTCCTCTTTCTTCTCCTACAAATCTTGTAACTGAAATAGGAGATAGACAAGTTACCATCAACTTCACAGCAGGAGCGGATGGAGGTAGTGCTATTACCAATTACGAGTACAGCCTTGATGGTGGACAGACATGGATTTCGTTTAATCCGGCAGTTACCTATTCGCCGGTTACGATTGCTGGATTAAGCAATGGTACGGCATATGATATAACGCTGAGAGCGGTAAATGCACAAGGAGCCAGTCCTGCCTCGTCTTCGGTGACTGCTACACCTATTAGACTGCTTTCTGGTTTAGATTTTACGGAGTTTTCTGATGTTATATACAATGGACTTGCTGCAACTCCACCGGTTTTATTGTCTGATGGTGGAGTAGATCTTGATGAAGGGGATGATTTCACTGTAACTTATACAAACAATATCAATTCAGGTGTTGCTACAGTTACCATTACTGGTATAGGTGCTTATACGGGTACATTGATTAAGAATTTCACAATTCTCAAGAAAGATTTAACCATCACCGCAGATAATAAGACCAAAGTTTACGGTACAGCAAATCCAACCTTGACCTTCAGCTATGATGGCTTGGTGAATGGTGATACGCAAGTAGCCACAGAGCCAAGTATCAGCACGCCGGCGACAGTGAGTTCGGGAGTGGGTGCTTATCCGATCAACTTAACAGGAGGTTCAGATGTGAACTATGACATTACGCTAGTAGCTGGTGAATTAGAAGTAACCAAAGCAGCAGTGACGATAACAGCAGTAGATAAGGACAAAGTATATGGTTCGGCGAATCCAGCCTTGACCTTTACCTACTCTGGATTGGTAAATGGAGACACGAAAGTAGCCACTGAGCCAAGTATCAGCACGCCGACGACAGTGAGTTCGGGAGTGGGTGCTTATTCGATCAACTTAACAGGAGGTTCAGATGTGAACTATGACATTACGCTAGTAGCTGGTGAATTGGAAGTAACCAAAGCAAGTTTAACCATTACAGCGGATACGAACCAATCAAAGATCTACGGAGCCAATGATCCGGCACTGACCTTTATAGCTACAGGATTTGTAAATAACGAAACTGAGAGCATCCTGACCGGCAGCTTGGCAAGGGCAGCAGGAGAGAATGTAGGAAGCTATGCGATCAATCAGGGAACTTTTAGTGCAGGTAGCAACTACACGATTACTTTTACGGGTGCTGACTTTGCGGTCACCCCGGCAGCCCTAAGCATCATAGCAGTAGACAAAGATAAAGTTTACGGCTCAGCTAATCCGACTTTGACCTTCACTTACGATGGTTTGGTGAATGGTGATACGCAAGTAGCCACAGAGCCAAGTATCAGCACGCCGGCGACAGTGAGTTCGGGAGTGGGTGCTTATCCGATCAACTTAACAGGAGGTTCAGATGTGAACTATGACATTACGCTAGTAGCTGGTGAACTAGATGTGACTAAAGCAGCAGTGACGATCACAGCAGTAGACAAAGACAAAGTATATGGTTCTGAGAATCCAGCCTTGACCTTTACCTACTCTGGATTGGTGAATGGAGACACGAAAGTAGCTACTGAACCAAGTATCAGCACCACGGCAACAACAAGCTCAGCAGTAGGTACTTATCCAATCACCTTGACAGGAGGTTCAGATGCGAACTATGACATTAAGCTAGTAGCGGGTGAACTAGATGTGACTAAAGCAGCAGTGACGATCACAGCAGTAGACAAAGACAAAGTATATGGTTCTGAGAATCCAGCCTTGACCTTTACCTACTCTGGATTGGTAAATGGAGACACGAAAGTAGCTACTGAACCAAGTATCAGCACCACGGCAACAATAAGCTCAGTAGTAGGCACTTATCCAATCACCTTAACAAGCGGTTCAGATGCGAACTATGACATTAAGCTAGTAGCGGGTGAACTAGATGTGACTAAAGCAGCAGTGACGATCACAGCAGTAGATAAAGACAAAGTATATGGTTCGGCGAATCCAGCCTTGACCTTTACCTACTCTGGTTTGGTTAACGATGACACCAAAGTGACAACAGAACCAAGTATCAGTACCACAGCAACAGCAAGTTCAGCAGTTGGAACCTATCCAATCACCTTGGCAGGAGGTTCAGATGCGAACTATGAGATCACTTTGGTAGCAGGAGCATTGGAAGTGACCAAGGCAACCCTGACAATCACAGCAGATAGCCAAATCAAACCATTTGGGGTTGAAGATCCAGCCTTGACTTATCAAGTGTCAGGATTAGTAAATGGTGATCAACTGGCAACCGTAACTGGTTCTCTTCAGAGAGCAGTTGGTGAGGAGCCTGGTAGCTATGCCATAGGCCTAGGAAGCTTGTCAGCGGGTAATAACTATACCATCAACTTTGTTTCAGCAGATTTAACAATCACAGCTTCTGAAATAGACATGGTATTCCAGCCTGGAAATGTAGAAACCGCATGGGGTCAGGAACCAGCTTTACCTTCAAGCATCGGGGTGATGACGGCTGATGGTCAAGTATTATCATTCCCGATTACTTGGAACCTATCACCATTGAACATCTACGCAAGAGGAGATTACGCACTCGAAGCAGTGATTAACCTATCACAAGGCTACACAAATCCAATGGAATTGATGGCTAATGTGACGGTAACAGTACTGCCAAAACCAGCACCTCAAGACTTGCTATTGGATAACTTATCCTTCAGAGCCGATAGTAAAAACTATCAGGTTAGGGTAGGGGGACTTAGTGTACTTGACCCTATTGACAATGTTCATAGCATCGAGCTGGTACAGGGCGCCTATGAAAGCAGCTTCTTTGCAATCATCAACAATGCCTTGTACTGGAACACCACCGCAAGGGTAGAAGGGAAGAAAACCTTCGAAGTGCTCATCAGAGTCACAGATAGAGATGGCAATGTGATAGAGAAGGTGTTCACGATCGAAAGGACAAGAGAATCAGTTTCCGCGATTGAAATTTACAATTCTTTCAGTCCAAATGGTGATGGTACCAATGATACTTGGGGAGTACCAGAATTGAGGTATTACAGTGGCGTGGTGATCCAAGTGTTCGAGAGAAGTGGAAAGCGCTTGTTCTACACGCAAAACCCTGATATCAAATGGGATGGTTTCTTTGAAACCATAGCGTTACCTACAGGTACTTACTACTGGACAGTAGAAGTGAAAGAGACGGGAGAAGTGAGAAAGGGCATGTTGAATCTATTTAGAAAGTAATAGAAAATGATGAAAGACGAAGGAAGAAGGATGAAATATCCCTTCCTTCTTTTTCACAATCAACAACATTTTAACGCCTAACATTTAACGTTTAACAAGATTGATCATGAAAAAAATATACCTACTCTTTATTGCAATTACAATGAGCATGTCATCATTTGCTCAGTCAAGAAAATATGTTTCCCAGTTTAGCCACATGCAGAGTTATTTCAATCCTGCATTGACGGGTTATGAAGGGTCTAACTTTCGAGGATTGATCAGAAATCAATGGGTGGGGTTTGAAGGAGCTCCGATGACATATTTCGGGAGTTTGGAGTTTGATATTGCAGACTTTTCCAAAGGTGCAGATCCAAATAAGAATGCTTTAGGGTTCAATGTGCTCCATGATCAATATGGGGCATTTGTAGAGACAGAGATGATAGGTTCCTATGCTTCTAGGATTCAAGTAGGAGAGAAGACAGCTATCCGTTTGGGTATGGGTGTGAGCTACAATCAAGTGAGGCTAGACGGTAACAGCCTGACTACTGAGCAAGCTAGCGATCCAGTTATAGGGCAATACTTGAACAGCTTTGCCAACATGCAAGTGTTAGATTTCAATATCGGTATGGCTCTTACCCATCCAAATTATTATGTTTCCTATGCCGTCTCTCATGTAAACAAAGGAGCGATCAACTCAGGAGACGTATTCATGGAAAGAAAACCAAGAGTGGGAATCTTCCAAGCGGGCTACAGGAATGCATTGAGTCAAAACTTGGCTTTGGCAACAAACTTCATGTATAGAACTCAGCAAGATTTACCAGATAACATTGAGTTCAATTTCAAAGTATTGATGATGGATAGAATATGGCTAGGTGGAGGACATAGGATAGATTACGCTAATAATTTCCAGCTTGGAGTCTTGTTTCCAATGATCAGGATAGGTTATGTCTATGAGTTACCAATGAATAAATCTTACTTATTGCCAAATACTACACATGAGTTCTTAGCTGTGATTCCATTGTTCAAGAAGAACATCCGGTCAGACAGGAGAGAGGTTTTGATTTGGTAGTGGCTGAATGTTAAGTTTGATGCTTGAATAAAAAAAATGTTTCAAATAAGTTTATCGATTGACTTTTTTGATTAACAGAACAAGATAAAGCATTTTGGTGAATTACAATGTAAAATAAATGTAGTGCTTGAAAAACTAAGTCCTACATTTATTTTTTCTTTAAATAAAATTCCCCTTTGGCTCCTTTAAATAATAGGAATCGTAAAAGCTTTGTTAGTAAGATTTTTGAGTATATGTATATCATGTTTACAAGTATCATAATCTACACTGATTCCTTGAATTGTTTGTGACTTACCGAGATCAATAATTGACGATTAACACTAGCCATACCTGTATTTTGATTTCCCCAGTGCTGTTTGAGTTTAAAGATTTACTTCTGTGGAATGTATAATTATTAGTGAAGCTTTAAAGAAAAGATAAAGCCCACTACTCAAATCTTTGTACAGACCTAAACTTGAAGAATAGCCGCTCTGCTATACTCAAATCTTCAGTAATAATCTCAGCAGTACCTAGCAACTCTTGATTCAAAGGTATTTCTTGCTGATATGATGTTCTGGTCCCATCTGGAATGTCAATATATATTAGGTAATTTCCCTCACTGTCAGGTGAAATCGAAATATTATTTATTGTCCCATTCAATGTACCAAATTGCTGATATGGAAAGTTATCTAGTTTGATCAATACTTTCTGACCGAGTTCAACTTTACCAGAGTTCAAGGAAGGTACTGTTAGTTTACCTATCAAATCTGTTTTATTTTCTGGGAATATTGTAAATATATGATCTCCAGAAGTCACAATTTGATTTTCAGCCCATACGTTCTGAAAACTTACTAAACCATTGGTCCAAGCCCTTAAAACATATTGTTGTTCCCATTCCCTTACAGAACGTTTTAGACCATAGTAGGATTGAACTAGGTTGTTCAATGACCTTGATTCTTCTTGTTCCTTTAGAATAACTGTGCTATTTATGCTGTTCTCAGCATTTGCAATTATTCCTTGCAATTGGGAGATGGTTATGCTCATTTGGTTAAGCTGTTCTTGAATCTGTATGTATTCAATCTCTTTGATTTCAAAATCCCTTGCGGAGATAGCCCCATCTTGGAATAACCCTTTATTTCGATCGAAATCTTTTTTTACCAAATCAAATTTCTTTTCAAGCAATTTTTTTTGACTTTTCTGCTGTTCCAATCTATCCCTAGCTTCTAAAATAGCATATTCTTGACCTTCTAGCTGATTAAGAAATGGTTTTAGCTTCTCTATCAGCTTATACTCTAGGTAGCTCCGTTCAAAGCTTGTATAAGCTACCTCAATTTCTCCCAGCTCTAATCCCGACGTAGTTTCTATCGGAAAGTCGTATCCATTACTAACACCGAAAGGAATAGATTCTAAGTGATTCAAGAGAGTTAAGACACTATTAAAATCCCCCGTAGTTTTAATTGATGCCAATCGTTGACCAACCTCAACACTTTCTCCATTGTTTACAAACATCTTATCAATTTGACCTGTGCCTCTAGCAATAACTTTTTCAGTGGGTTGTAGCGTTGTGACCATAACTTTAGCTGTGATATAGTCTGGGTATTTAATGAAAAATGATAGCATGATCAACATTCCAACTAAAAAAAACATTAAAGTGATTCCCCACCTTATGATCCATGAAGGAGGTGAAGAAATAATCTCTTGAACCTCTTCTGAACGTAATTCGATATTATCTATTTGGTTGTAATTTGGCATGCCTAAGATCTGCTTACTTTTTCCAACTCCAATTGGTTTTTGACCAAGTTATAGTATATGCCAGCTTGGTCTATCAATTCCAGATGTGTACCTGTCTCAACTATCTCTCCCTGATCCATAACTATGATTTGGTCTGCATTTTTGACTGTGCTAAGTCTATGGGCAATAATAATTACTGTTTTCCCTTCTGTGAAATGACTGAGGTTTTCCATCACCTCTTTTTCATTTTTGGCATCAAGAGCAGAGGTGGCCTCATCAAAAAACAGAATTTCTGGATTTTTATAAATAGCTCTTGCAATAAACATACGTTGCTTTTGCCCTGTACTTATTCCAACTCCTTCATTTCCGATCACGGTATTAAAGCGTAGTGGGAGAGTTTGGATGAAATCATAAATATTTGCCATTTTTGTGGCCGAAAGTAACCTATCTATATCAACTTCATCTTCGCCAACGGCAATATTTCCAGCTATCGTGTCATTGAAGATATACCCTTCCTGCATTACAACACCGCAATGAGACCTCCATGCGGAAGAAGAAAGCGTATCTATGGAATGACTCCCATAATTTAACTCGCCTGAAGCAGGACTGTAAAATTTTAGTAAAAGTTTCATCAATGTTGTCTTACCGCTTCCACTTGAACCTACGATTGCTGTTACTTTTTTTGCAGGAATCGATAAAGTAATATTATCTAGTACAGGTGTTTCAGCACCAGGGTATCTAAATGAAATCTTATTGAGCTTTAGTTCCTGTCCAGCTTCTATAGTCTTTATGATTTGATGCTTTGGGTTTTCTTCATTTTCCTTGCTATGGATTTCATTCAAGCGCTCTAAACTTATTTTGGCATCTTGATAACTTCGTACAAAACCAACCATGCCCATGATAGGACTATTGAGCTGACCGATGATATATTGCAGGGAGAGCATCATTCCCAAAGTCAGGTTACCTTCGATCACCAATACTGCAGAAGTAAAAGTGATCATGATATTCTTAAACTCATTGATCAGGGAAGATCCCACCCCTTGCATCTGCTCTAAAGAAAGAGCTTTAATAGAAACCTTAAATAGATTTGCTTGGATGAATTCCCACCTCCAACGCTTTTGTTTTTCGGCATTGTTCATTTTGATCTCTTGCATCCCATTGATCAATTCAATGACTGTGCTTTGCTCCTTACTAGCATGCTCAAACCGCATATAATCAAGCTTCTTCCTTCTTCTAAGAAAATAGAATATCCACAAAAAGTACAAAGTACTTCCGGCAATAAAGATCATAAAGATCAATGGGCTATAATAAATCAATACTGCTCCAAAAACAAAGAAATTAAAAAAGGAAAAGAGTGTACTCAATGCCGTGCCAGTTAAAAGACTTTCTATACGCCTATGGTCACCAATCCGCTGCATGATATCTCCCGTCATCCTAGTATCGAAAAATGAAATTGGTAAAGACATCAACTTGATAAAGAAGTCGGAGATCAAGGAAATATTAATCCGTGTACTGAGGTGAAGCAAAATCCAACTTCTAAAAACTTCTACAGTTGTCCTTCCAATAAATAGCATCAGCTGGGCTAATAATACCAAGTAAATAAAATTAACATCCTGGTTCTGTATACCTACATCGACAATACTTTGTGTTAGGAAAGGGAAAATCAATTGAAGCAGGCTACCTACACTTAACCCTACTCCTAGTTGTACAAGCAAATTCTTGTACTTAAATAAATATTGAAACAAAAAACTTACAGATTTTCTATCTGTTTTGTCCCATTCTCTTTCATAGAATTTTGGAGTTGTTTCCAAAAGTAAAACAATCCCTTCTTTGGTCTGCTCATTAGCATTTTTCCCTATCCAACGGGAAATAAATGCTTCCTTTGTTAAAGTAATTAATCCAAAAGCAGGATCTGATACATAGATTATTCCAGCCTTAATCTTATAGATAACTACAAAATGCTGCTTGTCATAGTGAACGATGCAGGGTAGGGGGATCTTTTCCAGTTTTTTGAAATCTAGCTTAGCCCCGATAGTCTTAAATCCTATGGCCTCGGCAGCATCACTGAGTTTGAGTAAACTACTGCCTGTTCTTGTAGTCTCAGACAATCCTCTGATTTCTTGCAGGGAAATCAGCTTGCCATAATGCTTAGCGACTATCCGCAAGCAGGTAGGACCACAGTCTTTGGAGTCAGGTTGTCGGTAGAATGGGAAATTTTGGCTCAAAATTTTAAAATATCAATTTACTTTAGCGTCACAACTCCAATAATTGGGTTAGATTCTTCAATAGACTTGTTGATATATTCTGGGTTTTTTATGTAGTAAAATGTATCATTGGATAAGTCAAAAGGCCGAAATACGACTGGATTACCATTTTCATCTAATAGTCCTTCTTTCAGGTTATAACCTTTTGAATCATTCTTGTTGTATAGGAAGAACATTTTGTTGCCTTTATGTAAATATTCACATATGATAAATGACTTTGATTGAATTATATTAAAAATCAAAGTTAATTTTACACCCTTTTCATTAAGTACTGGTTTTCCAAAATCCAATTTTAAATTTGGTGATAATTTATTTTCCTTAATTTGGTATAAAGTGTCTCTATGAATTTCTTCATTGGAAAGAAATGAAGCATAGAAGTAGACATCATTATCTATGATTGACAAATAATGATTGTGTGCGTATACTGAGGCAGTTTTCTTTGGAAGTGTTTTTTTTCTTATGAAAAGTGTATCTATAACCGAGAGTTCCGAATTGATTTCATAAAGGCTAGTATGGTTTGCAAAGCCATTTTCGACTGGTATGCTATACTTATGTTCTACGGAGTACATTTTACCTTCAAAATAGCCTATATAGTCCCAGGTATTTTCTAACAATACTTCTCTTATCAAGTCATGATTTGGAGCATAAACCAAAACTTTTCTAGTCGTAGGTACATAAATTTCACGTGTTTGTTCATTGACCATGATTGATCTGATAAACTTATATTCCCCAGGGCCATCACCTTCTTGACCAAGCTTTTGAATGAAATTACCATCCATGTCAAACACCAAAACCTTTTGATTTGAAGATTTGATGTATAACTTATCATTAAAGTGAAGTAAATCACTTAAATAGATTATATATGAATCCATAGAAGTTTCCAATCGGATAAAATTGACTTCGTTAGTGACATCCGACAACGATAATTCATCGATCTTATTAATGTTAATTTCGATTAATGGAAGATCACCAATTCGATCTTGATTGCATCCAATCAAAATAAAAATGACTATTACATATCTAAAAGATTTCATTTCCAACTTTTTAAAATTAATAAGATACAAGAATAATAATAGATACTTGTACCTTATTTATTTTCACTCACAAGTGGCCCCAATTCCTCCGTTTCCAGATACCTGACACTGTACTGTTGCAACATCAACTGCACCTATTGTGTCATCTGCCATAACCAAAAATTGATCTTGGTCATGTCCACCTCCTTCAAACCCGCAGTAACAAACCCAAGTACCTCCTCCTTGGATTCTCGCTAATTGACTTCTTTGGAGCACATCTTCTGAAGATAGCCCCAGTTTTTCTAGATTCATCATAGTTTTGTTTGTTTTGATGATTGTTTTGATTTCCTGATCATTTAGAGGCATTCAGGACATCTGCCTTTTATTCTGATTAGATTGATCACCATTTTATTTTCTAATATTGACAGTTCAAATATTGATAATTATAAATCCTAGTTCATCCGAGAAATTATGAAATACCCATAACTTCCCATCTTTAGCGAAGTACTTTTCATTGGAGTACAGGAACTCTTTGATTTCTAGTTCTTTAGTGAGATTGAAAGAAGAGTCGAATATTGAAAGAAATACTTTGATTTTTTGTGTTTCTGGTACGAGAGATTTTTCATCTTTACCCTCAAAAAAAATTCTTTTGGTAGAAAGACGATAATACTGTTTTCCCATATCATCCCAAACAGGAGGGTAATATTTGACTTGTTCTAAGTAATGTTGAAATTCTTTTTGTAGTTGCTCTTTTGAATTAATACTATTTACATTTATTGGTTTTACACTTTTAGGAGTCAAAGTTGGATTATAATCCACAAACCTTAAATCATTTGATTTTGGATCAAACAAGATAATTTCGTTTGAAAATTCATAACTCACTATTATGGTACTGTCTTGCCAACTTAAATATACCTCTGGGTCAATAAATAAAGTCGTGTTATCAATTGCCAATATCAAATCGGAATATGATTTTTTTGAATTGAGAAATAACCTGTTTACAATATTATCTTTCATAGACAAAACATCAAGATTAACTTCTCTATTCTCATCATCGTAAGAAAGACCAAAAGCCAGTAAATTTTCTAATTCAACAAGAATTTGTCTCCTTGGAAACTCCGCATATTTTTCACCATTAGAGTCTTTTGAATTTCTCCAGTCTACTTTTTGAATTAACCTTCCACTAATATCATAAATTGCAGACTTCTCAAATGACTGGACAAAAAAACGTTCACCTTTTAAAGCATTGAATTCATAGAAATGCTCTCCAGTTCCATTTGGTCCATCTTTTTCAAATGGGTAATTATTTAAAATCACTTGATTCTCTAAATCAATCTGATCGATGGAATGATCGAACTCATTATAGGAGAAAATTGATTTTCTATCACTATTTAAATCAGAAATGTTCATCAATCTCGTAAGATCCAAATTTCGACCTTTTGACTCTATTTTTATTGTATCCAACAAATATGGTATTGAATAATCTTCATTAATATTTTTCTCATTTGTACAGGAAAAAATTATCAAGAACACTAAATAAATAACTATTCCCTTAATTTTCAATTGGCTATAAAGAAGGTTTTTCATATTGGAGAGTAAGAAATTATAGTAAGAAACCAAAAGTTTTGGTTTCTTACTTATAGAATAGGCTTAACTTTATTGACACCAACCATGTTCTGAAGCATCACTGCATGATTCCCCTGGGCAACATCTTTGTGTAGATGAGCACCTTGTAATAGTACATGGAGCACCGTCTATTTCATCCTCCTCCTGATCATTACCTCCCATAATAGTTGCTAATTGACTTCTTTGGAGCAAGTCTTCTGAAGATAGCCCCAGTTTTTCTAAATTCATCATAGTTTTGATTGTTTTGATGATTGTTTTGATTTCCTGATCATTTAGAGGCATTCAGGACATCTGCCTTTTTTAAAATTTCATTAGTTTAATACAAGAGGTAAATCTTCGATAGTATAGCTCTCAGGTAGTAAGTGTCCATTGATAAAGATTGTTGGTGTACGCGATATTTCTTCTTGCACACACCAAGCTCTCATATCAGAAAGTTTAGTTTCGTTTTCTTTTATAGAAGTGCGAGTTTCATATTGTTCTGTAAACTTTACCAAATCCTTTTGATTTGCGCTGTACCAGCTATCCAATGCTTTTATTGTAGTCAAACTGTCATATTCTTGACTGATTGAGAGTATATGGTTGATCGTTTTGGTTTTGATATTTTCAGGGTTTTCATCTGGAACAAATAATATCTGTAAATCTATTAGGCCTTGATCATGCAAGTGCTCAAGTATGGGATGTGCTTTTGCACAGGGTCCACAGTAAGGGTTACAAACCTTTAGCACCTGATATTTGGCAGATGGATTTATTAAAGAAATTCCCAATCCCTCAGGAGATGATGAAACCTTTTTCGAAACTGATAGCAAATGGCTAAAAACTTCTTTGTCAGATTTAAAATTTGATAGCTTTCTTTTATAAGCGTAAAGTGTGTTTTGGTTGAGTAAAAAAGGTTTCATTAATAACCATACAAGAACACTTGTTAAAAACAACAAGGAAAAAATCATTATATCTTGTATTTGTAACAAGCCAGTGATATTTGTCAATCTAAAAAGTATAAATTCCAAAGCCAATATCCCCACAATCCAAAGGCAGAAAATACACCAATTTTTCAGCTTTACATATTGTAAATATAGAGAAGACAAGATTATTGGGATGCTTAAGAAACTGATATATCCTAGAAAGTGATAGGAGGATGTAGAAAGACCACTAAACAATAATAAAATAAATCCTCCAAAAAAATACCCAAAAGCTAAATGGCTTATGGTAAGACCACCAACTATAGATCCAGAATTCAATACTGCGTCACAGTTTACTTTTTTTCCTCCTGAACAAAATTCCTTCAATGTTGGGTTAGATTTATCTACCTCGTACCAGAGTAGCATAGATGTCACGACTAATCCAATCCCTTTTAATACCAGTATTAAAAATAGTCCAACACCATTATAATGGTCATTATAAAGGTTTAAGAACTGCATAGTTATTAATGTAGATAACAATGCTGCGATGATTGCAACAATTCCACTTTTGACCCTAATATTAAATCTATTCTTCTTGTAGTCTGGTTCTATGGATTTTTCAGTCTTTTCAACTAAGAGGGTAACTCCAGTCCAAGATTGTTCAAAATCTTGGATACTTTTAAAGGTAGATTTACCTGATTCATCAGTATACTGAACTTTACCATTTTCAATTTTATTCAAACAGGCAAACATCGAGTTATTTCCAGATTTGAGCTGGACAATTGCAGGCAAAGGCACTTTAGAAATCTTATCCATGCCAATTTTCACTGGTATGCTCTCTACTTTATATTTTGCCAAAATGTCAACAAAAACAATTAAACTCTCTGACTGTGGATGAGAATAAATGGCATCTTTTAGATATTTCTTTGTTAGGCTAACTTGTAGCTGCTTCAAAAGATTATGAATTACAACATAAGATTTATTCATTCAACAAATCGATTAACTTAAATTTAAAAGAAAGTGAAAATTAATTTTTATTTTATTAATTATTTAAAATTAAAATTAAATTTTTAAAAAAACAAATTAATTATAGGTATTTGTCAGTCCTGGCAATGAAAGTATCATGCAATTTGATTGTAGGAAAAACATAGTTTCTAGCACAATACATTGATTGATAGTGTTGAATTAAGTGATTTATAAAATTTAAAATTGCTTAATTATTATTGTTAATTAATTGATTATGACTTGCCGTGATTTTACACGTAGCCAAATATTCTATGACAGCTAGTGTCAACTAGTTTCTAAAAGGGATATAATGATGTTACTTGAAGAAAATTGAGGACACAGAACCTAATTGATTTTATAATCCATTTCCCTGACGAAGAGAGTTGTTAGAAATTTCTGAAAGCATACAGGGAAAGGGAAGGAGTTTACTGCAAAACATGTAGCAGTTATACCATATAATATTGGTTTAGTGGAAAGAAATTCTTCGAATGCAGTAAGTGCAGAAGAAGGACTTCTTTAAAAGCAGGAACAATAGTGGAATCCAGTAACCTTACATTGAACACTTGGTTTACGGCTTTTCTATTTTTGTCTGCGACTAAGAAGGGGTTTTTTTGTCTCGAATTCCAAAGACAGTTAGGCTTAAGTCGGTATGAAACTGCATTTAACCTTATGCATAAAATAAGGTCTATAATGGGTAAAAGAGATAGCACCTATATGCTAAAAGGAATGGTTGAATATAATGAAGCTTAAGTTGAAAAGGCAGTTTAAGTATAAATGTCTTTTTCTTACGCATAATATAGTTAAGGGTGTGATTTTTATAAGAGGATTAGTAGAAATATAATTTCAATAGTTTCAAGTTTACCAAATAAAACATCTATTGAAAGTGCATCATATAAAATTGATTTTATTTTTCACCTAAATACTTGCTTGTAATATTTTGTTTTACTAATATTAATAAAAATTAATTAAAATAAATTTAATAATATAAAATTAATTATTTAATTAACAACTATTTAATATTCAAGATATTATGCCACTAACAACAGAGCAACAGCAGAATTTCGAAGCTTTCGCAGCAAGATTGGGATTCCAATCAGGAGAGCATACTTCTACCTTACCAATGACCGGGTTTAAAAATGAAGCAAGTAGTAAAAAAAGAGTTTTTTCCAAAGATCCTTCACTAGCTACAACTCCTCACAAACTGGTTTCTATTGGAAATATTGATGCGCTCAAAGCTGCAATAGGTGCTTCAAATCATGAAAATGATGAGCACATCACTTATCCTGATCCACTAAATATAGAACCTAATGTAAAAAAAAGGGATCTTAGTATGAATCAGGTTCAACACCTTAAAAGGATTGCTCATGCTTATATACATGGTAACTCAAAAAAAATCAGTGAAAGTGATAAAACACTAATTAATAACACTTTATTCCCCACAACTTTGGCTGCCTATTCTGAGCCTGACTACACTGTAAAAAGCGGTGAGATTTTAGAATTACATGAAGGTACGGTTGCCAATTATGGGGTTTTAACAGTTGAACCAGGCGGTGAAATACGGGTACTGGGTGATGCATCCATGAACTGTCAGGTATTTATTCAACAAAGCTAAACTTATTATTAAAAATTATGGCAACAGATAGCACGATAACCTGTACGGTCAAAGACCCTATAAGTCCGGCAAAGGCAAACAATGGCAAGAATGGGACAACACCTACTGAGAGAGGAACAGCAGGAACAGATGGTTCAAGTTACTATGATCAAGGTGATTGCAAATGGAAGTGTGACCAGCCACCCACTGATGGTAAACAAGGGCTCCCCGGTGGAGATGGTACTGATGGAACGGCGGGACAATCTGGTCAGCACGGGCCTATTTTCACCAATACGGTAGACGTACTGGAGGGGCATATCACCATTGTGGTAGGTGCTCAGGATGGTCAGGCGGGCGGTGATGGCGGTGATGGCGGAAATGGTGGCCCCGGAGGAGTGGCAGGAGTTGATCCCAATGCTAGCAGCGATAATGGCGTCTGTAAAGCAGCTCAAAATGGACCTCCAGGAGTCGGAGGGAATGGTGGTAATGGTCGTGATGGTGGTAAAGGCGGTAATGGTGGTCAGGTATATCTCTACTATCGCCAGAATAATGGCGCAACTTGGGATGTTGTCACCAATCAAACTTCTGGTGGGGCAGGGGGAGCCGCCGGCAAACAGGGAACAGGATCTACGAACGGAAAATCTGGAAACCCTGGAAATCCAGGCGATCCAGGTGCCGCCCCTATTGTAAACGTACTCCCAAAATCATAACCAAAACAGCCATGAAAGCAGTACAACCACCTCAATCCGTCACAACAGACGAGGGGCAAACTCTTCCCACCATTCTGATTTTAGAACCCGGGGAGGATAACTCTACACCCAAGAATGGTGAGAATGGAAAAAATGGAGATCCGGGAGAAAACGGAAAGGATGGTGACCCAGGAGATGACGGAAAAGAAGGAGGATTGTTTAGCAAAAGCAAATGTGCCACCTCCGGAAAAGCTGGAAAAGATGGAAAAGAAGGAACTCCAGCCACATCTGGAGAGAATGCTCCTTCGGCACCCACCTTTACTTTGACATCGGGTGAATTTGAACTACAGCGTACACTTTACATTTTGAGTACCGCAGGAAATGGTGGTAGTGGCGGTACCGGAGGCAATGGTGGTTCCGGTGGTAATGGTGGTGATGCAGGAAATAACCCTGATGAGCCTTGGTTTGGGAAACATTGCACCTCCCCTGCGTTAGGCGGTAGGGGTGGTGACGGTAAAGATGGGGGAAGCCCTGGCGATGGAGGCCAAGGAGGCAATGGAGGTGATATCTATATCTATTATAACACCATCCCCAATCTAGCTCTTTTTAATCTCGACAGTAGGTCAGGAGTCGGGGGTGATCCCGGAAATGGTGGGAAAGGAGGATCAGGAGGAAAAGGAGGAGCCAACTCAGCAGTAGCGGGAGGAGGCCCAGGCCCAGGTGGGGCTAATGGAAATAGTGTAGGCCCTGGAAACCCTGGAACTAATGGGAATCCCGGAATAAAAATTTTAGCAAAGAAAAACCCGTGACCCTATCATGGATATCAACCTACTCCAACAAACCCTGGTACAGCTGGCAGGAGAAGCTGCCAACCCAGAACTGACTACCAATTCACCAAATTTACCTGATACATGGAAGACCCTGACTACTCAATTGGTGTCAGCTCCTACAGTTGGCAATATTCAGATACTTCTGGCTTATGGTAATGTGGGGAGCGATGTAATCGCCTGCATGGCCCTAGGTTTGCCTTGGTCCAACTTGCTTGGTGAGTATCATTTTGGATTTAGTCCACAGAACAAACAGATGCTACCAACAAGTGTGATGGGCGATCCACAGGGAAATTCTACTATCCTTAGCTTGTATGCCCTGGCTTACAATTATCTGAGATCGCATGTATGGGACAGCCTGTCCTATTTAACTAACCCAGGAGTAACCGGAAAACCATTGTACTTAACGGGGATGGGTCTTGGAGGACCATTAGCGCAAATTGTTGCTTTGGACTTTCGACCCGGGCAAAAAGGACCTGCCGACCAGAACATACCTTTCAATTCCCAACCTCCATCTTATGCGTTTAGCACCGGAAATATAGGTACAAAGGCCTTTCAAAGTCTCTATAATCAGCGGGTAAGCAATACGTATTTGGTGACAGTGGGGTCTACTACATTACCCGTTGACCTGTTTCCAAGTGAGCCATCCGGCTCAGCATTGGACTTTGCACCCCTGGGGACTTCAGCTCCTGTGACAGCACCTGTTCCCCAGCCATACTTTACACCATGGGAAGTCAGAGATTCCATTTTCTATCTGACAGCTTTGGGGGGAAAGCCTCAGACTTTTACACCTTCGCCTACTTCCATTCCCAGTCCTCCTGCTGGGTTTAGCCAAGCTTTGGCATTTTCTCTGGGGAAAATGACTGCCATGATCTATCAACAAGCTATGCAGCCCGACACCACAGGCTTTCCCGACACCACATCATATATATTGGTCGATACCATTAATTATGGTGGAAGTCTAATAGCTGGAGTTTTTACCAATCCAAATTGTGTGGTGATTGCTTTCAGAGGCTCCATAACATTCGAGGAATTTCTTTCCTGGGAAGCAGCCACAAGTACAGCCAGCACTCCTTACGGGCAAATGGTAGTAACCGGAGCCAATAATGTTTACTACCAGGATCCCAACAACAGTGGAACCACTCTCGCGGATCAAGTAATAGCTCAAGTTACTACATACAGCGACAAAAAATTATACTTGACAGGACATGGCTTCGGCGGCGTACTGGCTAACATGGCAGCAGCAGATTTGACTTTTAAAAAGACTAACCCTAGCCCCATAAAGGGCATCTATACCTTCGGGGCAAATTATTGGGCAGGAACGGCCTTTTCGGCCAACTTTAATGGAAAGCTCGGAGCCGTTAGTTATCAGGTTCTTCGCCCACAGGACAAAATTGCTACTGCACTGAGTAATCTTCCATTGTTCAATCCAGTGGGTAACATTGTTGTTCTAAATGGCACATTAAACGTAGCTAGAGACACCAGTCATTCGCTTGATGCATACCTAAGTTTACTTGACCCCAGCAGGGTTATTTAACCGACATCCCAGTATGATACTTTCACCAAATAAACTCACACCACGTGGTAATGCTATCAACCTCCTCCTTTGAAGAAAATGTGACTTTTCTTCAGTCACCAGACTCAAGCTTTTCAGGTCTTGATCCTATACTTGGTAGTCTGGGTGTGCTTACTGGCCTTCTTAAGAAAAATGAAGACGATTCTTACTCCTTAATTCCTGAATGGTTCAATAACCCCTATGTGAACACAAAGGCCGGAATTGTTAAAAACCCCGCAGAATTTAATACCTTATTTGAAGAACTTCTTGGAATGATAGGAGGAAATGCTTTCGGCATACCCGTACAAAACCCCAGCCTTTTAGGTAACTGGTTTCCTATCAAATACCAAAAGGATGGTCAAGATATCAATACAGGGGTATACGTTGTAACCTATCAATCAGGAAGCAGTACCGTCATAGGTGTAGGAGTTTATCATGCTTGGGAATTCGGGAGCCCTACCACCTTACAGTCAGCGGTCTGGGGAATGATTCCTTTTGTTGCTATTGATGCAGAGGACAGCAATGACCCAGTAAAAATGACCTTTGTTACCGAAGGTTTTCCGATCGCTTTTGGAGCTGCAGTCGATGGCCCAGATCCCTCTTCTCCACTTATAGACATCAATGGCATCCAGTTCAACGGCGTTAAAGTCAATGCCAATATTGACCTGGCAAAAGAAATTGCAGGAAAACCGCCATTCGAGTTAGGGGTGGAAATCATTGGCCTGCAGTTGGCCGGTGAAGATAAACCCTCTAACAGGTCCCTGTCCGATCTGGAAGCTATCACGGCTGAAAAGATCATGAATACGGCCTCCAGTCTTTTTGTGGGTGGTTTGAGCAAAGTATTCCCTGAACTCAAAGGGAACATTCAGTACTTTCCTCCCCTTTTTGGTTTAAGCTCGCAGGTACCAAAGGTAGAAGGTGCCCCAAGCGCCACACTCCCTATATTAGAATGGTATGAGTTGTTCAACGCCGCAAAAGACAATAACGCTGAAATGATTTTCCTGAAATGGTTCAATACCATCTCTGCGGATAATGACACGCTTAAAACCTGGCTTTCATGTCTTTCGGGATTCCTTAGAAATGAGGTCGGCGTCTTAGGTAACGGATCACGCACCTCACCTTTTCTGATCCCGCTACTGGATGTGAGTAGCATAGGTACCTTAAGCCTTGCCATGGGAACTGAAGTGCTTGGAGAAGGCTCTCGCATACTTTACCCAGGCATGTCCTTTTCAGGGTCACCTATTGAATTTGGTACTTCTGGCATAGTATTTACGATGCAGGCCGAGAGCGAACTGGCAAGGTTTCAGATTACAGGAAACGCCATCGGGCTTTCTCCTTCCATCAATTTTACCGCAAAGTTCAGCCTCAAAAACAAAACGAAAAATCAACCTCTGGCTGAATTTAACCTCGAAAACAAGGAGTATTCCATTGGCTCTTTGGAAGGAGGTATATCTTTGGGCTCAGACTCCAGTATGATGCCGTGGTTTGGCCTGAATGCAGTGACTATTGGTAACACGCATTACGACACCCTGAACTTACTTTCGCCCGGACAATTGGCAAATGCAGGTGCTGCGGCAATTAGCGAAGGCTTGCAAAGCCTCTTGGATTTTGGTACGGACAATAAAAAACTCTCTTATAGTATCGGCGCTTTAATTGGTTTACAGGCACCTTCTTCAGCTGGGGCCAATTGGCCTGAAAATCTTGTGCCTCCTTTCTCCCCAACAGGCATGGTGACGTCCATCACCAACCCGATTGGTGCCTGGGCCAGCTATTACGCCAACGTGCTTTCCTACCAGCAGCAGGTCTCTGGAAAAGAGGCTTTCTATTATGTGGTAGAATCATTTGCCCAACTTCTGCAGGCTGGTACAGACTCCTTGCCAATTAGCATTACTGGATCAGGGACACAGCAAGACCCCTGGAAAGCAGGAATCTCCGTTAAAGACCAAACCTTGCCGGCCTATCTGGTTTGTTTTCAGGAGAGCACGACTGATTACATCAACCTGAACCTGGGTGTTGAACTTGCTCCCAGACTTACGGTAAAAGGAACCGACATCGTAGCCTCTCTGACCCTGGATGCCGCCACAATAAGGTTGCCAAAAGACGGGAACCTGAGTCATACTGCAGCTAACTGGCTCTCTGGTGTGACCGCACGGCTCACGCTCCCCAAAGGTTTTGAAACACCAGCCATTGGTGGCATGCAGGTTAAAGTAGACACTTCTCAGCTATCAGCCACCTGGAACCAAAACGGTGGATGGTCATGGTCTATGTTGATAAAGGGGCCAACTCTGGTGGTAGACGGAAACTCTACCGCTTTGGGTACAGACCTCGATTTTGATGACCAGTCAACGCTAGAGGATCTGGTGAAGCAAAGCGCGTCGACCTTTGGCCCTTTCCTGGTTTCAGCACTGGGTACCATGCTCGTACGGACCCAGTCCAAAGCTGGCCTCTTCGTAGCCGGTGCCTTGGGGCTGGTCAAAGACTTGTCCACTGCGCCTGCATTCCCAAAAACTGGGTTGTCCTGGTCAGGATTTGAACTTTATCCTTTTTCCAGTTTCACTGATCCATGGACTGACTTCAACAAACAGATAGACCAACTTTTTAATACAGACAGCAAGGGCAAAAGTGTCCTGGGCCTGCTGGCCTATACCATGTCCGGAACAGCAGACGCCCCTGCCATTACCGGAAGTGGCTCATTCACCGACCCCTGGCTCACGCCGATCCCTTTCGGCTTTAACCTACCGGTTTGGTATAATACGGAGAAACAAAACCTGGGTCTCGGATTTGGTCGTCAGGACGTCTTCAATTACCCCTGTTCAGGCAAGACTGAAATTGCTTTTAAACTGGAACAAAGGCTGAATCTTGTCGAATACTCCACCCTAAGCCAGAAATTAGAATTTATTGATGATGTCCCTTCACTAAATTTTATCGGCACACTTTTCAATCCCAATACCAAATTGGTTGACCTTGGGAGCATAGGTAGCATTGATAAAATTATGCTAGGCCTGACCCTGTCATTAGTGAATGGTGAGCTCCGCGTGCAGCCAGTCGTTACTTTGGTCAATGCCCAGATCGGCACTGACTTTCAAGCTGAACTGGTCACACTGGAACAGTTCCTGAGCGACAGCTTTGCCTCAAACCTGCAATCTGCATTTCTGGCTTTGCTCAATGGTGCGCTCCAGGCCGCTACAAACCTGGAAGCGGTAACCGGCAATAGCGGATTTCAGACCACCTATAGCCTGTTACAATTAATAGGGCTTACCCTGCCCCGAGCCAATGATCAGGCAGCTTACGGCATCAATACCAGTGGATGGAATGCCTTATTGGCCAGCCCGGACACTTATTTAAGTAGCCAGTTTCAGTCTCTGCTGATGGATCCAGCCCACCGAAAGGAGCTGTTTGTTTTCTTACAGGAAGTTACTGGTATTACCATTCCTTCCCTTCCTGAACCTGCATTACAGTTTCTCTCTGCACTAAACATCTGCGGACCTGCGAACCAAGGATATCCGCTACTGCCAGAAGCAGTGCTCGAAGTATTTACTAACCCTGTTCAGGGACTTACCTCCAGATTTGAGAGCTTTTTTACCGATGATAATGCGGTAAGAAACCTGGCCGCTCAAATAGCTTCCAACCTACCACCAGCGAACTACGGTCCCTTCACGTTCAGCACCACAGCAAATGGGGTGATTGCTTTGAACATCTTGCCTGAAGACGCCATCGCTCTAGGTGAATTTGTACAGCTGTACGGCAACCTGCAGCTTAATATCAGTGATGAAACACTAACCTTTACCGGAGATATTTATATACCCAAAGTCGGGCTGACACTGGCTTCATCCCTGGGTCTACGTATGGACAACGGGGCCTTACAAACTCCCACATTTGCCGTGCAGCTTATTTGGGGTGATGGCCGCAAACCTTCCGCCAGCCCCTTGGAAATTTATCCTTTTAAATCCTCAACTTTCGTCGACCAGGTGTCAGAATTGGCCCCAGCCTATACACTGAATATCCTTCTCAATGCGATATTCGAAGAAGAGCTGCTCGGTAAATACGAATTTGTGCAGAAGATTTTCGAAGGCCTGGGCATAGGCAAAGATGAAGAGGGTATCTGGCGTATGCCGTCGCTCATGGGCATTTTATCGGATCCATTGGGCTGGATACTATCAGATGAAGTGCTCGGCACGAATGGTAATTTCAGTGTGCCTAAACTGATCACCCTGCTGGGTAACCTGCCTGAGGTTAACTATAACGCTATACAGATAACACCTACCCCAGGCAAGGGACTAAATCTGACCGGCCTGCCTTACGGATTCAAAATAGGCATAAACGGGGAAAATAATTTGGCTACTTTCAATTTTGGTGTTGACTCCATCTCTATTGTCAGCGACCAAGCTGCCATTAAGAACCTAAATTTTGGTGTAAGCCTCAACGAGAGCTATCAGCCCGCCTTTTCCGGAGGGCTAGAGCTTGAGGCTATGATCCCTGCGCTTCAGGATGGCTTTTTCACCCGTGTGTCCTACGACAAAGAATTTCAGTTCAGCATTTCACAAGGCACTCCTGCCAAACCTACCGGCTTGGGGGTACAGTTATTGCCATTTCAGGGTTGGGGTACACTGGCGGGGCAAGCCCTGGCTACCGGAGCAGCAATAGTGATCAATGATGTGATGCCGAAACTAATGAACTACTTGCAGGCCAAGTATCCTGCCAGCACGACCGATGCAGGCAAGTTTTTGGCCGCTATGGATGGCTTTGCGACCAAAATGGATGTAAAAGATCTGGTCAACAACATTATAAGCGCCTTTTCACAGGCATTAAGTGAAGGTATGAGCGGGAATGCTTTGCTTGAGCGACTGGAAAAAGTGGCCTTTGAATGGGTAAAACAACGTTTTTCTACAGCAAACGCCAACGATACAGCCACTGCGATAGCAGACCTGCTCAAGCTGGCGTTACCGGCAGACTCCCTATCAGTGATTGAAGGTCGTATCCAGTATGTCCCAAGTGCCAAACTACCCTTCAAATTGCTTGCTGGGCTGGACGCTACCAACTCGATTGGATTATGGGCCGGGGCGGAACTGCCTGATATGAAATTGCTTAAAATGGAGATAGCTCCAACCGGGGTGGCCTACAACCTGGATAAAGGCGATTTTGATATTTCCTTTGGGTTGGATTTGGTCGTGCCCATCGAAAACCTGAACGGTCCGGGCTTGAGTATTAAATTCAGTAACGGACAATTTGATTTTGGCTTCGATCCACTGGCTGATCCAAACAAAATGGGAACACCTTCTGACCTGAATGTAGCGTTGCTGCCAAACTTTTTTGGAGGCGGTAATGTCGGCGACAAGGTATCTTCATGGGTACTCAACGTGATTAAAGATGTCCTACCGCGCTATGTTTCTCTTCTGGTTCTTAATCAAAATCAGGTAAAGGCGTGGCTGGAGGCTCCTCTAATCAAATCCTCTACAATTAGCCCAGTATTGCTTCTAGAAGCCACTCAACTGATAGAAGATACTGAAGGGGTCTACGTCCTCAATTCATTCGATAACCTGGCTAAACTAACCCCAACGGAATTTTTAGGAAACTTTCTGTTTACGTTACTCAAAGAACCATGGACGCTACTCACTTTCAGTGATGAGGGAAAAATCATTATTGGCCCCAAAAATAAGGTGGAAGGCTACTTTGGTTTGCTTATACAAGCACCAAACCTTTCTATTGCTGCCATCCCCAATCTCGTTTTCCAATTAGGGGCAAAAAATACTGATTGGATCAGCAACAGTGTAAACGGAAGCCCAACATTTGGAGATAGGGGAATAGGCTTTTATGTCCCTATTGCCCAAAACGGAAACGATTCTTACACCGTAGACTTTACCCACTTTAACCTGGTGTTAAACAATGTAGGTTTCGATATCATCGGCAAAAATGGACAGCCCATTGTGGACCTGAGTCGCTTTAAACTTGGTGCTGTAGACCCACGTGCTTTGTTTGACCTGCAATTTCAGGGAGACCAGCCCATCAAGATGCAATTCGGAGCAGGCTTGACCATGGATGAAATGGGGCTTTCCCTATCTCCCAAAACCATCTCTGAGGGCGGAGGAAATAACCCGATCGCCAAAAATGTGCTTGGGTCTGGTGAATCTGAGAATGACAATAAAACAACTAATCCACGGTTCTCTGTTGATGTAGGCTATGTAGATAAACTCTGGGTAAACTTGCGAAGCAATACTGGCAACGGTCATGAAGTGGTCATTCCAGTGCAAAGAAGTTTTGGTCCACTATATATTGAAAATATTGGACTGGGGTGGGAAGGAGAAAAAAAGCCACCACTGCTAGACTTTATCAGTTCTGGAAGCTTTGAGCTGGCGGGGTTCAAAGCGGCACTTCAAGGCTTACGGGTGGGTATGCCAGTCACAGCGCCTACCGATTGGAGTAAATACACGATCGATCTGGATGGGTTTGCTGTAGATTACACAGGTGGTATCACCATCAACGCCGGCTTCCTGAAAAGTGAGTCAGAGGGTATTGTAGAATACACAGGTGTGGCTATACTTTCCGCTAAAAAGTTCTCCTTAGGAGCTTTAGGGTCTTATGCTCAAATAAAAATGCAAAATGGAGACACCTCAACCTCCATGTTTATTTTCGGAGTGCTCAATGCACCACTGGGGGGTGTTCCCGCATTTTTCATTGAAGGTATTGCTGCGGGATTTGCCTATAACAGAACCCTCGATATTCCAGGTATTGAAAACGTCGCCAACTTCCCATTAGTCAAAGGGGTTGCGGAAGGTTCCTTTACGGAGGGAGAGAATCCTATGGATGCCTTGATTAAACTCAATGATGTCATTCGTCCGCAGGTAGGCCAATATTGGTTTGCCGCAGGCCTTAAATTTTCCTCCTTCCAGTTGTTGGAAACCACAGCTCTGCTGTTTCTTAGCTTTGGCAAAGACTTTGAATTCAACTTATTGGGCGTTTCTACGGCTACCCTTCCTCCAAAAGTTGGACCCAACCTCGCCCTGGCCTATATGGAACTGGCCATCAAGGTCACCATCAGTCCTTCAGCAGGGTATGTTTCTGCCGAAGCTCAGTTGACCCCAAATTCATTTGTGCTGGCCAAGGATGTTAAATTAACGGGCGGTTTTGCTTTCTACTTATGGTTTAAAGATATCCCACTTAAAGATGGTGGAATGATCCATGCAGGAGATTTTGTGGTCACCTTAGGGGGGTATCACCCCGCATTCAATAAGCCTGTTTACTATCCAGAGGTGCCTCGTCTAGGGATCAATTGGAAGCTGGATTTCTCAGTAGGGAAAGTATCCATTACTGGTGGTGCATACTTTGCCATTTGCCCTACGGCCATCATGTCTGGTGGTTACCTGAAAATTGCCTTTGATGCAGGCCCTCTCATTGCGGGCTTAGATGCCTATGCCAACTTCCTCATCGAATGGGATCCTTTCTATTTCAATGTCGGCATCGGTGTGACGGTCTATGCTGGATTCCAGACTACCATTGCGGGTGTTTCTGTACGTCTGGTGGCTAAGCTGGGTTGTAGGCTTGAATTGCAAGGCCCTCCTGTGTTTGGCAAAGTTGAAGTAGACTGGTACGTGATCAGTTTCTCTATTCCTATCGGAAATCAGGAGAACCACCCTTCTACAGCAAGCCTGGATTGGTCTGCTTTTGAAGCATCCTTCCTGCCAGCTCCCACCTCTTCCTCTCCAAGTCCCGCAAAGTCAAACGCGGGAGTCATGATGCTAGCTGATAAAAACGGTCAGCAGAGCGATAACCAGCAGGTAGTAAAGTGGACGGCACAAACAGGCCTTGAGCAGGACAGTAACGATGGTGAAGAAGGTACAAGTAAGAATGAATGGGTAATAAACCCTATACCTTGGAGGCTCACCGTGGAATCAGCGGTTCCAAGCAGTACGGTTACAGTTACTAATTCAGATACATCCCTGCAAGGCAGTAGTCAAGTAGGGGTAAGGCCCATGGGAAAAGAAGATCAATTGCTATCTGTGATGACCGTTACTTTATCCGACAATTCGGGAAAAGCAATAAACCTTAAAGCACGAAATATAAGCCTTTCAGCAAGCAACAACGGAGCCCCGTCGGCCTTATGGTCAAGATCGGAGTTGAATCGGGAAATTGCACCTGATCCCAATACGATGCTTATTCCCAATGTGCTGTTCGGACTTGAGCTGGATGCTAGTCAATATGTGTATTCAGGGGTTGTGCCGGAGTTCCCGATGGAAAACCTTGCTTATGTAGTTGGTGACGTCAAGCGATTGTCTTATGATTTTACGCCTAACTATCCTCCAGCAGCACTTTATCCCGTGGAGGATCAGCAAAAGGCCTTTACTTTTATCAGGCAGTCCATCATGGATGGTACCGTGATTAATAACCGGAATGATATTTACCATGCGCTACAGGCATCTGCCATCAACGCTCCGCTAAACCCGAACCTGTCGGTAATGGCTTCCTCGGCAAACCTGATATTACAGGACTTCCCAGTACTCGCCAGAATAGGGATCTATCAGAACAACGGTAAAGTTGAGTCGGGTAAGACTATTCTTCTCCAAAGTCCAAACCAGAACGTGGCTGAGGAACCAACTTATACCAGAGAGCCTCAATTAATGGCACAATTGCAAACCTATAAGACCACAAGTAAATATGACCCTGAAGCACTTAACCTTCCCAAACTGACCAGAAGGGCGAAAGGTCAATGGAAAACTACCCATAAAATTGCCAGCGAAAGCTACCTGACCTCACTAAAGGACTTTGTCAGTACACCAAGTAAATCGCTGTATGACGGCACTACACTGGTATGGAAGACTGACCCTAACCTGCCACTTGATCTGGATCTAAAGGGAGAGCTCCCAAGCCTTATCGCCAGTTTTGATGAATATGGAAGCCTACTGGGTTTTGACCATTTCAGCGGATTTGAAACTTTTGAGCTCCCTGCCAAAACGGGTCAGGTCATTGTTCAGGGATTTGAAACCAAACCTGAGGCGGTACTAGGCTGGCAAATAAACACCCTTCTTTCCAAAGTAAACGGCGGATGGTTCCTTGCTGACGGATGTTTGGTACGTGTTCAAAACAGCCGACAAATAAAAGCCAGGACAGGCCAGATTGGGTATGTAAAAGCGAGTGATTTGCTGGATCAAAACGTTGTGAAAACTTCTGGAAATGCAACGAGAAAGGGATGGATCCAGTCGGTTTTTCCAAGACATGCTCAGGTATTTGGTGTATTGCTAAAAGGAAAAGCAGATGCAAGATCGATCAAGGTGGCTATTGCCGCAGATGAAATACCGGTCAAAACCGGTGAGTTAAAAGCCATTGCTATCCAAGTCTACAAGGAAAATACCCTAATGTTATTCGATGCCCCATCGAATGCCAATGCCAACTATGGGATGATGATCTCCTTGATAGATCAGGAGGTAGAAGTGCTGGGTATGTATGCTTTGGGCAAAAATAGCGCAGTAAAAAATGAATTGATCCATGAACTTTCCCTCACTCAGGCTGGAATTGATTTTGGAAATTCATCTCACAAAACGACCAGTGTTAAATTAACTCAAAAACAAAAGAATGATGAGCAATAGTATCATTACCAATCCAGGGACAGTCGGTGTAGGAGACATTCAGTTTTTTGACTCCATACAGCCACCTCTTAAAGCGGATGATTATATCCTCACTGCAAAACAAACAATCCAAAATGTAGTGGATTCAGGTGACGACCCAGAATATGACGCTACCAAAAAGCTTATCATAGAAGGTCCTAGATTTGTTTTGAAGCCCAATAACATTCACTCTCTGTTTCCTCCGGCAAACCAGCAAGGAAATTATGCAAACTTCCTCCCTAATATTGTATTTAATGACTTTAGCTTACCTTGGTCAAGAGCTATTAACCCCACGGATACCACACAAGACGAAGATACTCCGTGGATGGGATTGCTGACCTTATACGAAGCTGAATACTTAGAAACCAGCAGTACTCGTAAAATAACCACCCCACATACGGTCACTACCGAACAACTTGTCAATCCAGGAGATGGAATCCTCCCTCCTGATTTGGGCAATGATTTTGAAGGAAACGATACTGATAAAGTTACCGTGGTTGATATAGACCTGAAGTACTTTCAAACCATTGCCCCCAAGCTTGAAGAGCTGAAGTACCTCTCTCATGCACGCTCGGTAAATACGGATGGAAAAGTAATCCTGAATATGGATGCAGATGGTTGCTTTTCCTTGTGTATCGGTAATAGGGTACCGGGAACAGGTCAAAGAAACATGGCACTGCTGGTATCATTTGAGGGTCATCAGGATCACTTAAGCGGTTCCACCATCATGGGGAGTTATACCAAAATCAGGTTGGTACACCTGGGAAGTTGGGAATTTACAACAGCTGATTTGGACAGAGAATTTCTCAATATGATGGAAGCCCTTTGTCAGCCTGGTAACGGAGGTACATCATTGATCCAACTGTCAATTGACAAGGCCACTGAACAAAATGCAACTGCCAAAGAAGCCTTAGATATCGGTTATGTGGCACTTCAAAACCAAATGAGGATTGGAGAAAATGCCACTTCATGGTACCGGGGTCCGCTGGTTCCATCACCTACAAAACGTGAATCATCACAGCTTCCTGACAATGGAAACTACGGTCCATATATCTACTCAGACCACGCCATGCACTACGACCCGGGCACGGGTATTTTTAACCATGCTTACAGTGCCGCCTGGCAAATAGGGAGATTGCTGGCTCTTTCAGATGCGTCATTTGCCCAGGGGATGTTCAACTGGAGGGCTGACTATCTAAGATCCATAGTCAACCAAGTCAAACAAAAAAATACGCTCGCAGCAGCCGCCTCCATTCAGACTGAGGATGTACCCGTCGGTACAGTTAACCTGCATGCTGCCACACGGTCCTTCTTTACTAACGCATTTCAAAAGGTAGCCTGGGATAAACTAAAAAGTAGAAAGCAAAAAATGCTCACTGACCAGTTTTCTGAAGTATTTACGGAAGCTGAAAAGAAGGCGATCGAAGAAAATGATGAAGACCCACTTTTGAAATTACACCAAAAATTTAAGGAATAGAGCCATGGCATCACTAACAAATCGTGGAGACCTACATTCGGATGTAGTGAACCAGTTTATACAAGCGCAGGCCGGTGAATATCCGCCTCCAGTACTCCCTGATAACCTAAGAAACTGGCTGGCACAGCTATCGTTGCTTTATGGTGTGCCTGTAGAATATATGGTGCCAGATATCCGGCTTTTACCCATTGAGTCCATCCGGTTCTTCTACTTGGACAGAAACTGGCTAGACCGGATGGTTGACGGAGCTTTGAGTGTGGGTGTACTTTCTTCAGCCGACTCTGTTTTCAATCTTTCTTTCTATAAACAGATTTATGATGAGGTAGATAAAGCGCAGCTGACTCTAAGATCTACTTTACGAGAAACACCTCCAGCTGTCTCCGGTGAAGTGGGTGGGCCCATCACGGGGTTTGTTTTTCGCTCCCAAGTGGTATCCGACTTTCCTGGAATAGAGATTAACCTTACACAGGGCGGAAAGCCTCTTCCCATTATCCGCATGGATACCCTCTCGTCTAACACCCTGCTCTGCATGGTGTCAGGTGTGCCGGATAAAGTGGAGTTTATCCAACCAGGCGAAGGGCTCCAGTTTGGCTTATTCCCGAACGACCCGCCACAGGATGGAAGTGATTTCCACTTGTTTCTCAGAGGCCTTGGCCAGAGTGGTTATCCTGCCGGGGTACAAATTGAAGACGAGCGTGGCACCAAACTAAGAGGCTATGGTTCTTTCCGTGCAGGAGATGGTCAGCCTGAAGGTGTTGTAGATATCAAGAGTCTAGTGGATAATATCACCACTACAATGCCCACTGGTTCTCTGCAAGATGGTAAGCTAACCTCAGGTGGGTTTGCCATTCAAATGACCAAAACAGCACAGAAACAACCCTATGAATCAGGAAGCAACTTTCCTCCCTGTAATCCTTCTACCAACACTGATCCTGTAAAAAATGAGCAATAAATCCTCTGTCTGGCCCGGACCCTCTCTGTTAGTTCCTATTCCTACCGATGTATTGCTCATAGGTCAGGGAGATGTGAACGCACAGACAACATGGGCCAATCTTAAGAATGACTATTATGGTTTATGGCTGTTTGGAAGCACTGCCCAACCTGCTCCATTCTCTAAAGGCAAATGCCCTTCTGTGGGTGCCCATTTGATATGGACACTCCCCAATAGCCTTCGGCAAGGACAACAACAAACTACCGAAGGTGCTCCTGTAGATTTCCCCAACGTTCCGAACCGTTGGTTGATCACGAGATTTGGTTATGGTGGTCCCGGAATAGCTCCTGATAGTATGCCTACTATTGTTCAGAGTGATATCCTGGTGGATGCCGGAGGTAACATTCAAAATGTAAACCAGTATCCTTATTATGAAGATACCAATCTGGGGATTCGCCAAATAGGTACTCATATGCCATTGGACCAGTTCAAAGGTGAGGATTCCGGAACGACTGAATTAAAGGCCGTGGGGCCGGGGGACATCACGTGGGCAGTAAGTTATGACAATATCCAAAATGTATTTGCCTTACATGACGACCTCCCCGATGAAACACAAACGTATACTTATTCCATCATTGGGTGGTATGCAGATCCCAAAAAGGATCCTTTATATGGTTTACCCTCCGATGATGATAAAAACTGGCAATCTTTTCTTGAAAGTCAATTTCAATGGACTTCTGAGGATTTGGAACAAGCTGTAGCTGACTGGCAGGCATGGCAAAAGCAATATGGTCTGTCCGGCGCATGGGACCCATCGTTGCTGAACCTCCCTGACCAGGCCAAAGCCATGATAGAGGCCTGGCATAGCTGGCAGCTGCAAAACGGTATCACAACCATAACTTCTGATTTACCCACTCAGGGGCTCTATCACTCCATGGTTGCCACGGTGCAGTGGAAAGGAAAAAATAAATCTTACGGTACAGGAGCTCCTATAGGCTCAGATGGCAAACAAAAATTACCTACACTCTCGATAGCCAACACTCCTGAGGCGGCAATTTCCACTTATATGGCAACCAAAGCATCGGAAGTGCCTGGTTCTGGCATTGCCAAGGAAGATATTCCTAACCTAGCCCTGGCCCTAGAAGCGTTTCAACGTGACCTGCTTTTTGACCTTCAGACAGATCCGGAATGGGCTCAAAGCATGATCCATGATGCGAAGTTTGATAAAAAGTACCACGGACAACAATGGATCGTAGTCAGGTCAGATGGCTCATCAGCGAATCCAGTACCATCCGATGACAACCGTCAGGGGCAACAGTCTATTCCTTTAAATCCGGTACAGACGCAGGCACTCACTCAATTGAACGCCGACCAAACTGCGCTCAATGAACTCGGATGGACTATAACTACCCAGCAGCTTGAGCTCTATGCCTTAGCTATGAAGAAGGAATATCTGCTGTATAATCGCTCTACCATTGACCCAAGCAATTTAACCCTACTCACTGAAAAAGTAGACAATAGTACTAAAGCAATAAGTAGCGCCCTTACACTAAACCAGGATCAACAAACTACTTTACAAAGCACAATTAAAACTTCCGCCGATAATCTGCGGGCTGATCTGGGAGACCAATATAGCTTAAAGGCCGTAGATCTGGACCCAGTCGCTTCCCCTTCAGACCCAGTGGTGCTGATAAGCGGAGGTGAATTGGATACCAAACTTCTCCCCCCAGAGCTGAATGGAGAATCGCAGTTGCTACCCACACGCTTCACAGGACAGGCTATCACGGCCATCAACGTAACGTATACTCCTGTACAGCAGGAGCCCATTGCAATCTCCTGGAAAGATCTTTTGGGCAAAATCACTTTGGCAAACTGGAATGCCTTCCCAAAAGAAGTGCAAGGGCTATGGCTGGAAGTGCTTTTACTGGATACCAGCAATGCCCAACTGATTGCTTCTATCTATTTTGAGAAAGCAGGAAAAACTCCACAGGGAAACCAGTTGACAGAACTCACAGCCAAAATCCAATCCCAGCAAACGTCCTGTTGGGCTGATTTTGAAGTCAGACCTCCAACTGAAGCATTGACTGCTGCCTGCGGTTTTGAAGGCTTATTGCCAGATCCTGTAGGAGTGGCCTATAGGCCGGACAAAAACCCTTGGACGCCCATATTTATGGACTGGAAGATCAAATGGTTTCCTTCCTCCTCCGAGGAAGCTGATGCCTTGAAGGATTGGGAGCTCGGGGAGCTGGATTATTTATGGAAGGGATCAGGGCTGAAATCACCTTCTCCTGAAATCGTATTTGAGGGGAGATCTGTTTTAAATCAAAAAACGACGCAAAATATACAGACCAAGTTTACCACTTTTAAAAACGATCCTAACTATCAACATTTACCCCAAAACACCATTGAGAACCTCCAGTGGGTAGCCGATAATATTTCTTACATGGATCTTGTGACTCAGTCCATGGCAGGTTTTACACTTCAGCTCACTACCGTGAAGAATGCCATGAAAAACCAGCCACTGGATCCCGGTATTAGAGACTTGCTTACAGGGAATTCATATTACGATCCTGTCACTGGCTCTACGGATATCCAGGATGCAGGGCCGTTTTCCCCCATTCGGTCAGGGCATTTTCAGGTACTAGACATTTGGCTAGTAGATTCCTACGGACAGATACTACCTGGTAAAAGCAATTTACTAGGTCCTGACGATCCCATTGAAAACATTATTTGGTCTTCTGATATGACTACCAGCAGCCCGAGTTACAGTGGAAAAGATGCCAATAGATTTGGTCAGTTGCCTCCTAGAATCTCTCAGGATGCCGTCATGATACCTCGCTTTTTACAGCGCGATAATGATAAAATATTTACCAATTCCTCTGACAGCACCAGTCCTATCTGCGGTTGGGTTATGGCCAATTACCTGGATGATGCCCTTATGGTATTTGATGCCGAAGGCCGCAGTCAGGGTGAAGTGATCAAGGTGCGAAGAGAAGTGACGGGGGATGACAATACGCTAACTATTCGCTGGGATGCTGCCCCTGGTACCAACACAGCGCTAGGTGCAGGTCCCAATTTACCAAATACCCACCTTCAGAATTTCATCGATACCCTTTTAGCAACAGGGACCAGCAGTAGTGGTGCTCAGGCTTATACCGAACTGATGAATGCGATAGATTCAACTTTATGGTTAAATAATCCACTCAAGGTAGGGGATAACCTCTCCATATTGCTAGGCAAACCGCTGGCCATTGTAAGGGGTGAAGTAGAGCTGATCCTGTCTGGCAAACCCGCCTATAACCAAGGGTGGTTCCAGACCGGAGAATATTATGACGATCAGGGCATTTATCGACCACTGGAGCCTCCATTTATGTCGGTAAAATTTAACGTTAGGATTGGTGACAGCCTTATGAAGAAAAATGGAGTGATGGGCTATTTCGTCAATGATGACTATACGAAATTTTATAAGGTGTATGGATCTTCAGGCCAGACACAGGAATTACAGCAGTTACTCAAAATGGGTGGAGCGACCCTCTCTCTGAGACAGGTAAAATCCGCTTTAAGTAAATTATCTAACCCTTCTTCTGGCTATGTTATTATAGATCATTTGGTAGCACTTGCTGCAAATAAGGGCCCGGTTAAACTTACATTGATCATGGATCCTACTGGAGATCTTCCGATCATACCCGGAAGTCTACCAGGAAGTAGCATCTCCCTCCCTAATGGTCCAGTGACAGCAGCCATCGAAAACCTTTCCGCCACATTCAGAACAGGCCCACTACTGCTGAACCCCGATCAGATCAGGATGCCTACACCTGCTGAAGTGAGGGGGGACTGGGCTTGGGTAGCCAGAAAAGATGTCACCGAATGGCAGCCCGATATGACGGTTACGGAGCAAACTTCCCAGGCTACCTTATCACCTCAACCTTTGAGCCTGATGGAAGGCTGGCTGAGTCTTTCAAACTTCAACAAAAAAAATCAGTAACTACCTTGAGCAAATCGAACAATGAGCACACTACTTGATTACTCCTTTCTGCCCGATACCGTATTCGTTAACGCAAATGACAACCTAAAACTTGTTATCCAGAACCCTACCTCTGGAAAACCAATACCTTTTAAAGCCGGCCGTGGAGGAGATACAATTACAATCACTTTTCCTATTGGTGATACCCAAGGTGATCTCGTTACCAATTTGAAGTTTGGGACAAGTAATGTTTCCTCTCCATTTACCGTCAACATCGTTGGAGACAACTTCGTCCTCACAGCTACGAAAGATACTACGCTGGATCCAGGAGACAATGTCCAAATTACATTCAATGACATTCCTGTCAATAACTCTACAGGTAAGGCAAATATCAATATCAATGAATTTATTGGTGTAAACTCTGGTAAAACAGCTGTTCCGGTAACCAAAAAGTCACAAGAGTTGGGCGTAATTGTCTGGCTGGATCCGCTAATCGTTGGGTTAGGGCAAAAGTCTAACCTTCAATTCAAAAGTGCAGCCAGTACCAGCGTAGTAATATCGGGCTACCCGGACGGAAAAGGTGAAAAAACATTTGAAACGCCTCCCTATTCAGGTAGCGATGCTGTTGGTATAGGTTCCGATACAATTCCCCAACGGACTTATGTAGCCTCAGCGTGGGCAGGAGGTAACCAATCTCCTCCAGAATCCATCACACTTACGCAAGTCCCTCCTTTGATTACTGTTTTCAGTCCAACGGAAAGCCAATCTGTTGGAGCAGGACAAGAAGTTACAATCAGCTGGAAAGCCATGTATGACAGTGGTAACGAGATGAAATGGCTTCAGTCAAGCAAAAAAAATGTAAAGGCCCCGTTCAAAACCAAACCAGGAACTGACCTTACCCAGATTTACAATATGGGAAACCATAACGCTCAATTTATGCCCGATACGGTGACTTACTCCATCATTGTAAATGGGTACAAGCAACCTGCAAGACAAGACTTTGTTTTCAAAGTAAAACCTGTTCAACTCTTATACATAAAATATAAAAACCCTGACCTAACAGGTGTCATGTTTTCTCTAGACCCTTCAGACTGGAAAGCTTTTGTGTCCTCTTTTGGGACTAATGAGCTGATTTTGACCATTTACCAACCAGGGAGCATCATTGATATCTATTACCTTAGTAAAAACGATACAACAAATCCAATGATCCAGTATTTTGATGTTGTAGATGGAAACCTTACTTGGATTACCGCTAACCTTAAGTCATTGACCCTTGATCCTGGTGGTATTTCTATTGAAGACAGTCAGATAAACAAAGGAACGTGCTCAATTCCTGATAATGTTGCTTCCGTTTGCTTGACAGGGTTGGGCAATAATGGAAAATATGTACGCAGCGTATTAGAGATAAAAAAGAGTAATTCAGCAAATAATGTCCTTTAAAAAAGAAGCCGTCAACGTTACTTAAATCCTTGAATATATAATATGAAAGAGATCAACCTAAAAAGAAGACTTGTTCAAGACATGGTGATGCATTTTCCCGAAGAGCTGGAAAATCAACAAGTCCTTTTATTTTTAGACCTGCAAGCCAAAAAATCGAAACAATTCACCTTTCAAGAATTAAGAAAAAAATGTTTGACTGTAGCAGAGAATTTGGCAAAGCATACAAGCAAAGGTGAAGTAATATTGTTGCCCATTGAAGAACAAGAGCATTTCGTTACTAGCTTCTTTGGGTGCTTATTAGCAGGATGTGTACCAGCCCCTCTTTCCCCCATAAGACACAAGCGAGACAGAACAAGCATTGACCGAATTTTAAACATACTTCGGTCAGGAAAAGGTAATTCCATACTGATAACAGAAGACCTTAGAGCTATTGTCGATGCATTAACCAAAGAAATCTCTCCAGCTGTCAAAATCCTTGAATTAGAGTTGATGTATGAAAACCTGTTAGATAAAGTAACACTACCGGATATTTTACCAGAAGATTTGGCATATATCCAATACACTTCTGGTTCTACAGCCAATCCAAAAGGAGTAATGCTCAACCATAGGCAAGTAATGAACAACCTTGAGAAAATGTACAGGGTATTCCAGCGAAAGGAAAGTGTTAGGGTAGTGGGCTGGTTACCTTTTCACCATGATATGGGCTTGGTAGGGCATCTTTTTACTGTGCTTTACGAATCGGGTTTTGGAGCTTTTTTACCTCCTGCTTCATTTCTCTCCACACCAAAACTTTGGTTACAGGCAATCCATGATTTCCAAGGGACAGCTGCAGCAGTTCCTCCATTTGCGTTAGAAATGTGCATTCAAAAAGTGGTTCCTTCCAAAGACTGGGATTTTAGACAATTTAGGCATCTATACGTAGGTTCTGAAACAGTGCCATATGAGATACTTCAGAGATTTTCAGAAAAATTTGAGCCTACTGGCTTTGATGCAAATTCCATTAGACCTGTATACGGATTGGCAGAAGCCACGTTATTGGTTGCCGGAGGACGAAAAGGCTTGAAGGATCTTGGAGTTCATTTTTTAAACAAACCCATTAATTCCTTTCAAAGAAAACTGACTCCTTACGAAATAGATTTCGAATCGGGCACTGTTTATATTCAAGATATTAAAACTGGAAAGATACTTTCCGAAGAGCAAGAAGGAGAAATCATGATCAAGGCTTCATCTAACTCTAGTGGATATCTGGAAATAGACCCATATAAAACTTCAGGAATTAAAGAAGAGCTCATAGCCACAGGCGATCTAGGTTTCATCAAAGAAGGCTTTCTTTACATCACTGGAAGAAAGAAAGAAATTGTAATCGTTAGGGGCGTAAATTACAATGCTGAAGACTTGGAATATGCAGTAAAATACAACCAGGAACTGTTGCAAAGCAACTGTCTCACTGCATGTGTTTCGCATATCAGCAAAAACAAGGAAAGCCTTTTGGTATTTCAGGAAATACACAGACACACACCAATAAATTTATATAGCAAAATCACTGAAAGTATTCAGGGGAATTTAGCGGAAAGCTATGGTATTAAAGCTGATGCTATTCACCTGCTTCCACAGGGGATGCTCCCAAAAACTACTAACCATAAGATATCTAGGAAAAAATGCCTGGAACGTTATTTAAAATCAGAATTGCAAACACTTTATTCTACAACCGAAAACAAACCTTCGTTGCAGTCTGGTTTAGCAAAAGATGATCCTGTGGTAGTGGTGGGGATGGCATGTCGTTTTCCTGCAGGAGCCAATACACCTGAGCAATTTTGGGAACAATTGATACAAGGGGTAGACTGTATCACTGAAATACCTAAAAACAGATGGGATAATGATATTTTTTATGACCCAAAAACAGCTGTGCCCGGAAGAATGAATACCAAATGGTCAGGACTTACTGATAATATAGACCAGTTTGATACAGCTCATTTTGGTATATCTCCTTATGAAGCACCTGAGATAGATCCTCAGCAAAGAATGTTATTAGAAACGTCCTGGAGGTTGTTAGAAAATACAGGATGGAGGAAAGAAGATTTGAAAAATTCAAATACTGGGGTATTTATCGGCATAGCGAACAATGATTACCTGTACATGAAAATAAAGCTTACACCTGATATGAATGGATTCAATGCCTATTCAGGTTTAGGAAACTCAAACAGTATAGCAGCAAATAGACTTTCTTATTTTTATGACTTGAAAGGACCGAGTATGGCAATTGATACTGCCTGCTCCTCGTCCTTAACAGCTTTTCATTTAGGTGTGCAGGCAATTCAAAAAGGAGATTGCAGCCAGGCTATTGTTGGTGGGGTAAATGCTATTCTTTCACCTGGAACAACGATCACGCTCTCTCAGTTTGGGATGATGTCTCCAGAAGGAAAGTGCAAAACATTTGATTCAAGTGCAGATGGATATGTTCGTTCTGAGGGATGTGGATTAGTAATGCTAAAAAGACATTCTGAAGCCATTCGTGATGGAGACCATATTTTAGCCATTGTAAAAGGTTCGTCCATAGGTCAAGATGGGCATAGCATGGGCATTACCTATCCCAACGGTGCAGCCCAGCATAGACTTATATCCCAAACGCTAGGTGACGCAGGCCTTTATGGAAGTCAAATAAATTACTTGGAGGCTCATGGTACAGGAACTCCAACAGGCGACCCAGTTGAAATGGAACAATTAGGTTTTCTTTATGGCAATCAATCAAAAAACAAGTGTTATGTGGGGTCGGTAAAAGCCAATATTGGCCATTTGGAAACTGCTGCAGGAATTGCAGGCGTAATCAAGGTTTTACTGATGATGCAACATAAGCAAATCCCTCCGCAGATTCATTTGAATAATATAAACCCACGCATCCATCTCGAAAATACAAGGTTAGATATCCCCATTAAAAAACAAAATTGGGAACCTACAGACGAAAAGAGACGTGCTGCCATTAGCTCTTTTGGTTTTGGAGGATCATTGGCTCACCTCATTTTAGAAGAGCCTGAGGAAAAACAACAAAAGTCTACTGCTGGGATTGGTCAAGAGTTACCAATAGGAATGATTGCTTTCAAGCCATTTCCAATATCTGCTCAAACACCGAATGGTCTTGTAAAACAGGCTCAAAATTGGTTAGAGTACCTGAAAACAAATCCTGATATTGCTTTCCATGATCTCGCATACACTCAAGCTATAGCCAGGTCACATTTAAAGTACAGGAAAAGTTTTCTAGTGCAGGACAAAATGGATCTCAAGTCCAAACTTGATCAATTTATCCAAACTGCTGTTCCTGAAAACACCCTGTCATCTGACAATCAAAAGATATGTTATCTTTTTACTGGACAAGGTGAGCAGTTTATGCTCATGGGTCGGGAATTTTACTATCAAATCCCAACTTTTAGGGATGCTTTCGACAGGTGCGCTAGTGTATTAGATAGCTCAGATCTTCCAATGACACTTCAGGAGATTGCCTTTAAGATGAACGATTATCAAGTATGGCATGACAAGTACTTACAGGCTATTCTCTTTGCCACCCAGTATGCCTTGGGAACACTTTGGCAGGAGTGTGGGATCATTCCAAATTTCCTTTTAGGCCATAGTTTGGGTGAATATGCTGCTGCCTGTATTGCAGGGTGTTTTGAACCTGAAACAGGGATGAAGATTCTTCTGAAACGATCAGAATTGGTAGACACACTTAGCGAAAAAGGAAGAATGGTTACCATTTTCACAAATCATGAAGAAGTTGAAAAAATTATAAATAAAGAAAAAGCTCAAATTGCAGTCATAAATAGTCCCAGAAAAACGGTGATTGCAGGAGAATCTGTGGAAGTGGCAAGAGTGGTTAATCACTTTTCAAGCCAAGGGGTTGAGTTTTATAACTTAAGAATGAATGTAGCATTCCATTGTCAATTGCTGGATCCTATTCTTGAACCTTTTCGAGAATATGTTGGCCAATTTACTTTTAGGCGTCCTGAGAAGAGGTGGATATCATCTTTAACAGGGGAAGAAATGAAGCAAGCTCCTAATGCAGGTCACTGGGTTGATCATTTACGTAACACAATTCAGTTTTCTTCTGCCGCTAAGCTTTTGGAAAACGAAGAGGTAAACCATTTCTTGGAAATTGGTCCTGGAGCAAGCACTTTAGTTGCAATTAAGGAATGTATAAGCAAAAAAGATTTGGTTTTGTTAAGATCAATGAATATACCTAAAGGTGGTCGAACGGAATCCGTTCACTTTTTTGATTCAATAGGTAAACTTTATCAAGATGGTTGGACCGTTCATTGGCATACTTTGCTCCATGGCAAAAAGTATCCAGAGATGATTCCTGGGATAGTCTTTAATCATAAGTCCTATTGGGTAAAAGGGTTGGAAGCTGAAAATATTTCTGCATTTGCTGGCCCTATATACAATTCTAGTTTTGGACAAGTAACAACCGAAAGTGATGAAAAAATCAACTCAAATATACATTATGATTTAACCTGGGTAAAAAAAGGAAAAATAACGATTTCAGAAAAATCAGAAGATGTAAGGACCAATGTATCTTGGATTATTCTTGGAGAAAATTCTCCAGCCTTACAAACTTTGTTAAACAAGATTCAGAAAAGGGGGCACCAAGTATTTTGGATTGGGATAAAAACACAGCATTCCAAGGCTGATGAAGTTCTAACCCATGATATGGATGCTATGGCTATCTATAAGATTTTAAATAAAATAATCACCAGTGAAAGCCGGGCTAATGTAGAAGCATGGAAGGTAGTCTTCTTTTCAAATAGCTATGTTGATCCAAGCTCAAAACTTGATATAGATGAACTCAGAAAGGTAACCTACAATACACTTGGTGTATTAATCCCATTCTTAAAGGCATTAAGGCGTGTTGTAATTACACCTCAATTATGGATTGTCACAGAAGGTTCCCAACAGGTTTCAATAAAAGAATCAGTGTCTCTCAATTTAACTGCTGCACCACTATGGGGTTTTGCCAAAACTTTGTATTTGGAACATCCAGAATGGCGAGGTGGTATGATGGACCTTGAACTGGGTAGCTCTCCCGAAGATAAAGCAACTCAGATTATTGGAAAAGTTCTTCTACCGGGCAGTGAAAACTGCATTTCCATCAGACAAGGAATTCAATTTGTCGAACAGTTGGTGCCTGCTAAAGTAAAACAATATGAACCCATAGCTTTCCGCAATGATGGTGCTTTTATCATTACAGGAGGGCTGGGAGGGCTAGGGTTAGCAACAGCCTTATGGGTAGTAGAAAAAGGGGGGAGGCATCTTATTTTAATAAGCCGCAGAAGTCTTCCCGACAAAATCGAATGGACATCGATGAAAGCAAGTCATCAACAATATGAAGTCGTACAAAAACTACTTTCTTTTGAAGAGCAGGGTGTCACTTTAGAAGTTGTAAAAATGGATATTCGAGACATTCCAAAATTACAATCCCTATTCGATTCTCTTGAGAGCCGTAAAATTCCAGTACGTGGAATCCTGCATGCAGCTGGTGTCAATTGGTTCTCCAAAATTATGGAACTTGACAACTCAGAATTTTTTGACACCTTAGCCATCAAAGTTGCAAGTAGTTGGGCACTCCATCAGCTAAGCAAGCCCCATGATCTTGATTGCTTTATACTTTACTCTTCAGTTTCAGCCCTATGGGGTTCAGTTAATCTCAGCCATTATACTACCGCGAATTTTTTCATGGATGCTTTGAGTCAATACCGATTTGGCGTCGGGCAAAAAACGCTATGCATTGATTGGGGGCCGTGGGGTCAGGTAGGAATGAGTGCAAAACCAGAGGAGAGAGATGTTTTATTTAAAATGGGTTTTAAGTTGATGCAGCCCCAAGAAGCCTTAACTGCTATGGAATCCAAGCTTGCCTCAGGACAAGCCCTATCTCTAATCTGTAAGATAGATTGGGAAAAATACAAACCCTTTATTGATTTTACGCTGCAACCTTCCTTGTTTGAACAAGTAGTAAAAAGTAACATAGTACCTGTTGATCAAGCTTCTCGAGAGCACTTAAATCAGATCTTAAACTCTTCCAAGGAGAACGCTCGAGAAAGAATCGAAAAGATAGTCAGGAATGAACTAAGGTCAGTGATGTTGATCGAATCAATAGATGAGATCCCCGAGGACAAAAGATTTAATTTTCTGGGGATGGATTCTCTTATGGCTATTTTACTTGCGACTAAATTAGAACAGTATTTTCAGGTCAAACTACCGAATACCCTTGTATATAACTATCCTCACATTAAAGCGGTATCTGACTATTTGTTTGAATTGATTTACAAGACAGAAGAAACGCTGAACCAAGAATTTGCTTCAGAAAATATACCTCCAGTAATTGAAGACAATTCCAGTGTTTCAAGATATGAATGGTTTAAAATTCTTAAACAATCACAAGGGAAAACTCCAATTACGTTGTATTGTTTTCCTTATGCAGGATCAGGGCCAGCAGTATTTCAATCTTGGATAAATTCGCTTCACCCTGACATTACCCTCATTGGTATACAGACTCCAGGACGGGAAGATCGGGCTGATGAAAAGCCTTTTACCTCGATGAAAGAATTGATTTATGAATTGGTCGAAGCATTTGACCCACCAACTGGACCTTTTGCATTCTTTGGTCATAGCTTAGGAGCACTAACTGCCTATGAATGCTATGTTTCGCTAAAAAAAGCAAATAAACCTACACCAGACCACTTGTTTTTGTCAGGGAGTAATGCTCCTGACTCCTTGAAAGGAGACTTGTTACATAAATTACCTCAACAGGAATTTATTGATGCAGTGTTAGGGAAATATGAAGGGGCTACCCAGACCGACCAACGACGCCTCGCTTTAGAAAGGACTGAAGATATTCTAAGAGCTGATATCCAAATTCTCGAAACATATGAGCCAAGCAAGGAAGCTGTAAGTGCAAGTATGATGGTTTTTGCTGGTGAATCAGATTCCTTATTGTCATCTGAAAAGGTTCGTGAGTGGGCCCTATTTTCTTCAAGTGATTTTAGAATTACCTATATACCAGGAGGTCATAATTTAGTATTTGAACAGCATGAAGTATTGTCAAGAATGATAGAAGGTCAACTTAGTAATTATTGGACTGATGAAATTGAATTGGTTTTAAATGAATTATCAAATGAAGATTGATAACCAAGCAATAGCTCCCAAGCAGGTAGAAATAGTTAAAAACCAAGAATTAGAGCCTTGGTACAGTATTTTCGGTGGTAGGTATCAAGGAGATCATCCTCCTTTTTACGAACCAGAACATTTGTCTTGGACAAAGATTTTGGAAGATAATTGGAAGATAATTCGTGACGAACTGTTTGGGTTGATTGAAGCAGATCCTGACCGCCTTAAACCCTATAAAATCAACAAAAGCATGTCGTTCCCACCTAAAAAATGGAAGACAATGGGTTTGATCTTTTGGAACATGAAAAACCATAAAAATTGCAGTAGGTGTCCTCAAACCATGAAGATTCTGAAATCTTTACCTGGCTGTACTTCTGCATCCTTAAGTATCTTGGAACCACATTCAAATATAAATCCGCATCAAGGTGATACAGATGCGGTGATTAGATGCCACATGGGGCTATCAATCCCTAGCTCCATCCCAGATTGTGGTTTTCAGGTTGAAAATGAAATCAGAGAATGGAGAGAAGGGAAAACACTTCCTTTTTGTGATGCTAGAACGCATACTGCATGGAACCATACTTCCCAAAGGAGATATATTATGATTTTGGATGTGATACGTCCAGAATTTAAGAATAGAAAGAACGAAATATGCGCACATGTATTGGCATCTGCAGCTGTACAAATGCTTTACCAAAAATATGATTTTCTGCGTCGTAGAAAACGATATGTCAAGAAAGCCATATATCATGCTGTTAGGGTAGCAATGTTTATTTATTTGCCCTTTCAACGAATTTCTTTTATACGCTAACAAGAAATGAAACTAGGGGAATTAATATCATCCACAGTCCACGCAGAAGTGTTTCTTTATGGCTCTAACTCTTTAGTTAAGCTGTTTAGGAAAGATGTGAGCAGTCACCATATAAATAGAGAAGTCAATAATACAATCTTGGCAATGAATCACAATTTACCTGTACCGAATGTAAAGGACCTCATTAATATTGAAGGACGGGATGGGATTGTTATGGAGTATATAAAAGGACCAACTATCACAAGTATTCTCAAAAATTCTCCTCATAAAATCAAAACCTATGCACAAAAGTTTGCTCAACTTCAGGCAAATTTGCATAGTATGCCAGTGAGAGATTTTTCAAACCAGAGGCAATTTATGGTAAAATCCATCCTAAGTATAAAGGGACGTTTGGGACAGGATTTAACTGAAAAAATATTAACTCAAATGAACAAGCTTCCCGATGCAGATAAGCTTTGTCACAACGATTTTCACCAGGAAAATATCATATTTTCAAATAAAGGCCCAATTATTCTGGATTGGCAAGAAGCATTAAAAGGGAACCCTATCGCAGACGTTGTACATGCCTTACTAGTCCAAGAGCACCCAGTTCCAGCACCAATTTTCAAAAGTTCGACAGTTTATTTTCAATTGCATAACAAGTATAGAAAGTTATTTGCAAAATTCTACCTTCAAGAATATATAAAACTTACCAATACTAGCCTTGGCGAAATACGAAGTTGGGTATTACCTGTGGCAGCAACAAGATTATTCACTAAAACCTCTCCAGAAGAAAAAGACTGGACTGAAAAATATATTCGACAATTTATGAAACTACCGACTAATTGATTTTCAGAAAAATATACGTTAATAACCTTTGATCAAATCGGAAGAGATGATTTACAGGCAATAAATTAAAATTCACCAATTGTCATCACATATAAAAAATAAATTATGCCAAATAAAGCCTATGCAATTTTATTTGTAACTGTCAGTAAAGATGATGGTTACCTTTACTTCCCCATAAAAAGAGAAGGTCGTAGATACGGTGGGATGCCTCAATTTTTTGGGGGTTCAAAAGACGAACATGAATCCGATCGTGACACCATTGCGCGTGAGATGCTAGAGGAAAGCGATGGGAAATTAACTTTGCAATCAGGTGGGTTAAGCCTCATATATAAAAGCCAAGTTGGGATCAATACTTATAGTTTCTATGTGGCTGAAAGTTTCTCAGGATCTCATTTTTTAGGTCCCCTTCAAAATGATGAAATGGCTCGTATCGATAGGTTTCTTGTTCAATATGATGCTGGAAACGATGTTGAAGACCTTTTGTATAAGTTGAATATACAAGGAACTGAAGAATTCTATGAATCTGAAACTTGTAAAGCTTTTGAAAAAGCTATTAGCTGGAGTGAGAAATTATAAAAGAGTCGTGTAATAAATTTAATTTATATGAGTATTTCTAATGTAACACATAGTATATTAAATAGCTTTAATAAGTTTCAAATATTCATCATAAAGGAACAAGTCCTTTTAACAGAATATAAATAACTAATCAATTAAACAATTAACTCGCTAGTAGCAAGAAAGTGGATAGTCATATTTACATATTTTTTAACCAATGCGAATTACAAATCGGATTATCAAGTTCTGTAAAAGGAAATATACTGTATTAGCTAAAACGCCATAGTTGAGGGTGATTTATAATCAAACTATTCCAAATCAAGGTATCCATCCGACCAACCCCATCTTGTATGGGATAATTTTATTTAGGTCGGTACTGTTCCCAGTTTGAAGGGAGTAGTTGATAAAGATCTTTTTGTTTGTGAGCTTGGATTCTTTCGAACACATCT
>NZ_JAKZGP010000044.1 GCF_022549775.1 Belliella filtrata
TATTTAATATAGCGGCCTTTTTTGTTAGTTTTACAATAGTAATATTTAGCTGAGGTAAAGATAAGCAAGGATGCCGTCCTTTGCCAATTCTTTACCTCTTTTCTTAACTTGACAAAGTAGGGTTAATTGAAGACCTTTTATAACTTTGTCAGCTTCATCCAACGTATTTACGAATATGTAATAGTCATCATAGAACCTGACGGCTTCAACGTCCAATATACTGAATTTTTCTTGTATCATTCCATCTATTTGGCAAGCAATTAGTTCCGATACTATATGTGAAGAGTCAGGGCCAATCGGGATTCCAATTGATTGCCTATCTTGACAAGCACGAACTGCAGAATCAAGTTTGTCAGCGTTAAAGTAGTTAATTGCTTCAGAATTCCCGTCAGATATTAATTCGGCTAATTCTGTTTTTGAAGTCTTCAATAGTCTTTTTGCCGTTTCTTTACCCAAAATGCTCCAAGGAATTGTATGGGTATAGATTGTGGGATAAAAATTAGAGATATCAACTTTAACCTGTATCAATTTTCTTGCTGATCGTTTTAAGATTTCATTTCTAAGTACTGGCACTCCAGCACTATATGTTTTAACTGCTCGTTTTGAGTTTTCAGCTTCTTCTACTGGATAGCTCATTGAAAAGGGAGAGTTATCAAATAAAGCTTGATACAACTCCCAATTATTAGAAATCAACTCAGAAACGGTAATATAATGTTTGGGATTTGGGATCTTTAAAACCCTCCGAGCAAGTTTTCCTTTCGAAATTGAGAAAGCAACGCACTGCGAAGAGCCGTACTTTGAGTAGAAATCGGCTTTTCTTTGATTCCAAATTGACCTACTTTCATCTTCAAACCTTTCAGTTTCAGAAGTCTCAAAGTTTGTCCACCTAGACTTTACTTCTGTCAAGTTTCGAGACAGTGATTCCGTTATAAATCCTGGTGGTAATTCTTTAGGTAAATAGCCTAGTTCAATAAGTTTTTCTTCTGTCACTTAGTTTGTTTTTTAAATTTTGACTAACTCTATTAAACCCCTCAATTTGAGCTGATTTCGAGGCCTAAATCCTCATTAGTCAGACCGAATTTATCAATTTGTTTTTTTATTCTATTAACTAATCCCAACTTTCTTTTTTGATCCAAGAAAAGATAGCCTTCCGGATTTTCATATGGAATTCCTTTTACGACCATGTTCCAGATAATCACAGCCAACTTTCTTGTTGTGGCGCTGATAGCAGATACTCTACCTTTTCTAAAGCTTATCCTCTGAAAGAAGTCCCTCAAGGGTGTTGAATCCTTCAAATTTCCAATGGCATTTGCAGCATTCCTTAAGGCTATTTTAAGTCTGTTGCTCCCTTTTGGCACTTTACTAGACAATACTTTGCCACCACTTACTTTATTGTTTGGGGCAAGCCTAAGCCATGAAGCAAAATGCTTGGCTGTTTTAAACTTCTTGATCCCTTCCATGCCTACTTCACTCATCAATGCCAAAACCGTAGAAAAGCTCATCCCTTCAATTGCCAAAAGATCTGTTCCCTCAAACATCTGATACGCTTTTAGATTTAGATCAATGTCTTTTGGAGTGTTCTTATTGACTCTTTTATGGGGTTTTGATTCGAGGTAGTGTTCTCGCTTATTGTCATCCGAATCGATAATTTCATTCAGCTTTTTCTCTATTTCTTTATCACATTCATTAATTTTCATTCGAAGATGATCATAAGTATCCAGCTCCTGTTTTAGAGCAAAAAGGTAATCCTTCCTTCCATTACTCTGTAAGGCCGCTGCTATCTCTTCCTCACTCTTTCTGCAATTCCCATGTCGGAGTGAAGCCAGCTTCTTTGGATCTGTTTTGCCCTCACAGATTGCTCTGATGATCAGCAGTCCAGTAAGCCCACATATATCATTTACAACTACATCCAATCGGAAGTTTAATAGCCTTAGATATTTCTGCATTTTCTTTGATGCTGCAGCAACTGAATGAAGTAAATTTGATCTGTGTCTGCAGTAAGTTCTTAACTCCTCTGTCTGTCCATCAGGCAAAAAACTTCCAGTTAATAACCCCAATGTATGTAGTTTTTGGATCCACTGACAGTCCATGACATCACTCTTTTTTCCTTTGATATTCTTGGTGAACTTACCATTACAGAGTATCAGATGGAATCCCCGTGAAAGTAATACGGCATAGAGATTTTGCCAATAGGTCCCTGTACTTTCCATTGCTATAGTCCTCACATTCCTTTCCTTCAACCAATCTGCCATAGCAAACAAATCCTGGTTGAATACCCCAAATTCCCGAACATCATGCTCGGTTTGACCTACTGCTACCCAGTGGGAGCGACTGCCGACGTCAATTCCCGCAGCTTGCGGATTGACGACTTCCATGGAGATAGATTCCTGTTCCATTTGATTAAGAATAGATAATTTTCTCAGGGGATGTGCTTTTGGCTAGAAAATATTCTGAACGGGGTATCTGACTTTTAAAGACAAATCCGCCACTGAAATCATCGCAAGCATCCCAACCAGAATTGCGCCCGTGCTCTTCGATTACTCGAGGGCAACATTTCTAAAATCGGCCTTGCTGAGAGGATAGTAATTTACAAAAAATCTTGCCATGATGCTCTCATACGTTAGCTTACGAAATCAACTTTTTAAAAGTAGGGAGAATTACACACAACGTTTTGCAGCTACCCGAAGGGCGGGACTTTTACCACAAAACTTGATTTGAAAAAATTAATGTTTGATTGACCACTAAGCTGTCTTTGGAACACGAAACCCCGCCTTTTGGGTAGGTGCTGTGTGTGCCCAGCATGGGCATCTGGTACCGAAGTTACCAAATTATTCCAGAGGGTGAAAGTCCCTTGCAGACAAGTTGGTGAAGCCTGTTAGCAAGTCGCAAGCTGGTTGCCGTGAGGCATACAGTGAAGGAAGCGAGACTGCAAAATCCGGTACTGACGAACAGGAACGGCATACGGAGGCCAGAGAGGGAGGGTAAGCAAGCACATCTTTGTAAAGCCCGTGGCCAATAATCCCTTTTCGGTAGATGCCGCAGGAATCGGATGAAGGAATATGTCCTTACCTGGGGAGATCTCAGACTCCACGAGATGGAAACTGAGAAGTCAGCAGAGGCCATAGTAGTCAACAGGACCTGAGCTTCGGAAAACCGAGGAGTTCTCACGAGTTGGTGAAGGGCTGAACGTATTGTGAAGTGAAAATTCGATAAGGGGCCTTTGCGTAGCCTTATCTTAAAAGTAGCGGAAAGGGATTGTTGGTGTAAAGAGCGGCATTCCTATGCTTTACGAACCGCCGTATACGAGACCCGTACGTACGGTGGTGTGAGAGGCGCACCTCGTCAACTTAACGGTTGGCGAGGCCGTCTACTCGATTATGTTCTGGCTTTTAGTCTTCCAATCGTTATTAATGAACTCAAAATCAACAGAGTAAAATCACGAATTGCTTTTAGCTCTTCAAAAGATTCTGGCTGATTATTAATTTCAATTTTCAAGACCTCTTGGTCTTTTTTTATTTTTTCATTGCCATATTTGCCATATTCCTTAATTGTTATTTCAGTCTTCGGGAATCTTTCAAATATTTTTTTTATTTCAACGATTGGTAATTCTTTATCAACTTGAAAATCATCACTATTTATTTCATCCCCATTACCATCCCCTAATAATCTTCTAATTGTGGACTTCTTTTTAATTGATATTCTTAGTTGTGGACTTGTTTTAATCGGAACAAGGATACGCATTGAATTTCCTAATAATGAACCAAAGTTGTTCGACTTATTTATACTGTTTTCATAAAACACTTTAAACCCTTCAAAATATTCAGTCGCTTTATAAAAATCCTGATATCCATGAAAATAGTTTTTATTCAATCTCTTTACGTCAAGATTGAACTCCTTTTCAAACTCCTTCCAATTTTCATCAATTTTTCTCCAATTCAATGGCTTGTTTTTTTAAAGCTGGAACATAACGTTTTCGGGCTTTGCGTTCGGGCGGGGTTTCGGAGCACAAAACTATCAACCAGCACTGAACTTGAATAGAAGCATAAAGCTCCAAGTTTGCACGTCACCCCGCCTGACGCAAAACCCGTGTTATGGCTCGTATTTATTGATTTCATATTCTAAATCTATTGGTTTCCCGTCTTCTGTAACAATAAATTCTCCAACGTCTAAGGTGATAAAATCAACTTCTTCATCTCTTGGAACTATTGGTGTTAGATAAATTCTTAGCTTTTTATTTTCTCTTAAAGGATTAAACCATACTTGCTCTAACTCTTCAAAGTATGGTCCTATCATTGGAGACTGAAATCCAAAGTCTGCCTGTAATTCGTTATTGCGTATGCTGAAAATTATTTTATCAGCCCATTGAAAATCGCCTAAATGAAAAAAACAACTTAGTTGAAATATGTTGAGGACTGGTAATTCACCTTCTAAACCAAAAGCCATTCCTAATATCCCGGCATTTTGCAAATCATTATTTGGTATGCTCTTGCCTGAAAAATAATTTAGTAGGTAATTATTGAGGCTTTGTATTGAGTAAATTGACTTAAAAACTTCAACTTTACTCAATTTGATGGTGTTATCTTCTAACGATTCAATTGTATCTCCAACAATTTTATAGTTATTGTGTCCAATAATATTTCTAATTTTTGAATTGTATGCAGTTTCAAATATTTTATGCGTAAGAGGATAAGGTTTTAGTTTGGATTTTAGATTGTCTATCAATACACCCTTTCTCAAATTTCCGTTTTTGTCTCTAAAATTATTTAGGTCTGTTTCAATTGTATCCTTATCATTTAGAGTAATGAATGAGTATAGAATAAGGAATATAATTTCTATTTCGTAATATTGTTGATAAAGAAAACAAGTATTTTGGTTTAAATCTGTATTGGGTGCTTGCAATGCAATTTCAAAGGCATTCAGCCTTTTTTGAGAGAAGATTTCAGATGAGTTATTCTCTAGGAAATGCTTTAATAGTAGGTCGTGTTTTGGGGTGCCAACTTTAAAATCTAAAATATTCTTGAATTCGGCAAGTGCATCTTGCTCGTCTCGGTTAAGAAGTAAAGTAAACAACCAATTTCTATAATAAAAAAAAGCGTCTTTGTTTTCTGAGAACAGTTTCAATAACTCTCGTTGATATATTACTGGTTCAGGAAGTTTAAAGTCAGAAGATATCCAGTGTTCAAAGTTTAATATTCTATTTCTTAAGTTCATTCAGTGTGGTTTTAATATGAGCCATAACGGTTGAGTGTATGTGCCGTAAGGGGTTGCGGGGCAGTTTCCTGTCGAAATACACTGAAGTTTGAGCGGGGTAAAACTCTTGAATTTCCACTGAAACCCTTATGGCATATACACTTTGTGTGTGCCCAGCATGGGCATCTGGTATCGAAGTTACCAAATTATTCCAGAGGGTGAAAGTCCCTTGCAGGCAAGTTGGTGAAGCCTGTTAGCAAGTCGCAAGCTGGTTGCCGTGAGGCATACAGTGAAGGAAGCGAGACTGCAAAATCCGGTACTGACGAACAGGAACGGCATACGGAGGCCAGAGAGGGAGGGTAAGCAAGCACATCTTTGTAAAGCCCGTGGCCAATAATCCCTTTTCGGTAGATGCCGCAGGAATCGGATGAAGGAATATGTCCTTACCTGGGGAGATCTCAGACTCCACGAGATGGAAACTGAGAAGTCAGCAGAGGCCATAGTAGTCAACAGGACCTGAGCTTCGGAAAACCGAGGAGTTCTCACGAGTTGGTGAAGGGCTGAACGTATTGTGAAGTGAAAATTCGATAAGGAGCCTTTGCGTAGCCTTATCTTAAAAGTAGTGGAAAGGGATTGTTGGTGTAAAGAGCGGCATTCCTATGCTTTACGAACCGCCGTATACGAGACCCGTACGTACGGTGGTGTGAGAGCCTCAACCTGAGCCAAACGGCTCAGGTCGGGCTACTCAATTATAGCACGTTTATTTTTCATTTATCAATAACTTCAAGCGAGTTGAAGAATTGATCTCCCATTCTTTTATAAACTTCTTCATTTTCTATTACTATTGGATATCTAAATCTTAGCCAAAAGGAAGTGTTTTTTCCTAGTAGTAATTTGTCTAAAACTATTTCATTTCCTATGGTATCTTGGCTATAGGACTCAAAAATTGCTTTAGGGTGAGGTAAATTTCCATTTACAATTATGTCTGATAGCCCTCCTGCATGAAGGATATTAACAAAATAATTTTCAATGGTTAGAGTATCATTACTGTAAAATTCCATATCAACTATCCAAAACTTAACATCATATTTATCAAGTAGATAACCATTATATTTTTCATCGTCAATAGAAACTACTAGGATCTTAGGTTTCTCTGGGAAATATACTTCAATATTTTCTGTCTCTTGAAAGATTGGAAAGTCAATGGATTTGTTCAACATTGAATCAATCTTGTATTCCCAATAATTCTGCTTAGGCTTTATGAGGCTATGATTTGTTTCTCGATCATATATTTTTTGATATTGCTTGTCTCTTTGGATTCTGTCTTGAAAATATTGATAGGCTTCGGAATAGGTAAGGCTTTTTCCTTTGATAGATTGGTTGATCTCTTTTGCAAAAAAATGAGCAAGTTTTAAATGATATGCTTCGTGTCTGATCAAGTAATCGCTTACATGATGTTTATGAATAAATGAATTAAATCGATCAACAATTACAGTCACCTTTACCTCTGGTTTTTCATATATTCTATACTTGTAAGAAATTCTTGCAGCCGCTTTTCCTTCATAAAATGGAGGTCTGCATAAAAAATCGCTTTCATCAAGAGTTGACTCTTCATTCCAAACTTTGTACTGTTCAGGGTTAGATTCTTTCTTGGAAACTTCCAAAAAGTAACAGACTATCAGAATTGCCGAAAAAATAATAATGCCAATTAACCTATAAACCTTTACCATAAAGACAATTTAAAAACCTTTGATAAAATCAGATTTATAAGAGATAAGGCAAATTCTGCCAAGAAAACTATAAATACAGATAAAATAATTAAGTTTGAATAGCTCCCTATCTGATAAAATTTGTTAACCAAATTCAAACTGATTCCAATCAAAAGAAAAATAAATAAGACAGTGATTAGATTGTGAATCATCCTTCCCAATATTCGATTTCTCCTTTTGTGCTCCAAAAGATAAAACCTATGTTTAAGAAGAATCGGACCTAAAATAACCAAACTGAGAACAATATATTTTGAATCAAACAAACTTAGGCTCCTGAATAAAAAAGCAAGCGACAATAACATCAAGGCAGCAAACAAAGAAGAAAGAATTTCTCTATATGAAAATGACCTTAAAAACTCTTTCATTTGAATTTAACCTTTATATGGTTCATTGATCTAATGTGCTATAACGTTTGGGCGCTTGGCGCAGTGGCGGATTTCGGAGCACTAAACTGTCAATACACCACAAAAGTTGATGCGAGGCAGAATGTTCAATTAACCACGTCACCCGCCATTGAGCCAAACGCCTGTTGAACTGACACCCTACGGGTGAGCGATTTACCTAAATTCTGCTTATTTTTAGTTATATCAAAATCTTTCATCATGAAAACTCAAAAAAAACACGCTGGGCACCGTAGCCCTCAATGATTCCGCTCAGGGGTATTTGCTAAAACTAGCTTCTTTCCTTGAAGCCAAGGCCTATTCTCCCATGACCATCCGCAACTATATGTCCGAGATGCGCTATATTTTTGCCTATTTCAATCACCTAAATCCTGAGCAGCTCACCCAAGATCACATCGCCTCCTACATCAACTACATTAAAAAAGAACATGGTGTGGGTAGAGATAAATGTAGAATGACAGCCCAAAGCTGTAGCTTCTTTTTTAAACACATTCTCCCTTCCCCTTATGTTGTTCCCCATGCACTCTATCCCCGAAAGGAGTTCAGGCTTCCTGAGATTCTCACCCAAGAGCAGATCAGCCATGTAATCCAATTCACCGCTAATATCAAGCATAAAGCTATCATTGCTTTGTTTTATGGAACAGGTATAAGGCTGAGCGAACTTAGGTTCTTGGAAATGAAACATATTTCTCGGACAGACATGCAGCTCAAAGTTGTGGCAGGAAAAGGCAGTAGGGACAGGTTTACCATCCTTCCTGCTGCTGTGCTTCCTCTACTCGAAGCATATTACAGGGTACACAAGCCGAAAGTCTTTCTCTTTGAAGGACAGACTCCAGGCAAAGCTATGAACGACCGCTCCATACAGCATGCCATCCGCATGGCCATGAACCAGGCGGGCTTTGAACAGTATGGTTTTTCTGCACATTCTATCAGGCATTCCTTTGCCAAACACCTCTTGGATGCCGGTACGGACATCCATACCATCAAGCAGCTTCTTGGACATTCCAAGATAGAGACTACCATGATCTATCTCCATCTGACCAAGCAGCGCAGGGATAAACTCGTCTCTCCTCTTGACCTGCTCGGTCATGGAAACTAATGTTTCTTTCCAGTCCTTGTTCAGGCATCAATCCATCTCCAACTTCAATCCTTACAGCAGAACGGTTTTCGCCGATCTTGCTGCCTGTCATACGGCTGCAAAAGGGTATCACCTCAGCAGGTGCAATGATCAGCAATGTGGAAACATCGCCCATAGATACCATTCCTGCGGTAACAGGCACTGCCCCAACTGTGGAAGCATGAAAAGGGATGCCTGGATTGAGAGTAGAATGGACGAACTCCTACCTACCGCCTATTACCATATCGTCTTTACCCTGCCACATGAACTCAATCCAGTATTCATGGGTAACAGAGCTAAGCTATTCGACCTTTTGTTTCTGGCAGCTTCCCAAACCCTGCTCAAGCATGCCAGGATGCCCGAATACCTAGGTGCTGAACCAGGGATCACAATGGTACTGCACACATGGGGACAGGATTTAAGTTTTCATCCTCACGTCCACTGCATCGTCAGTGCTGGAGGATATGACGGGAAGCGGTGGATTGAAGCCAAACGTAAAAACAACAGGTTTCTTTTTCCTCAGAAAAGTATGGCTGGCATGTTCAAAGCTATTTTCATGGAGGGGTTGGAAAAAGACAGCTCAATTGGCTGGATTGGAAGTAAAAACAGCTTACTGAAAGCCATCAGGTTCAAAAAATGGAACGTCTATGCCAAAGCTCCTTTCGGTTCACCCGATAGAGTCGTCGAGTATCTGGGGCGCTATACCCACAAGATTGCCATCACCAGACACCGAATCCTTGAAGTTAGTGCATCACACATCAAGTTCAGGTATAAAGACTACTCCGACGGTTCCAAAACCAAACAGATGTTGCTGACACATCAAGAATTCCTTCGACGGTTTGAGAAGCATATATTGCCAAAAAGGTTTGTCAAGATCCGCCACTTCGGATACCTGATGCTACAGGGGAAAACTGAACGCATGGCCATTATAAAGTCGTCACTCGACATGCAACCGGCCAAACCCAAAGTCATCATCCCATTCAAAATCAGAATGCTTGAAAAATACGGCAGGGATATCTTCAAATGCCCTTGCTGCGATCACGGAAGAATGGAGACCATCTTTGATACTAGGGATAGATCTGCCAGAAAACAAAAATCTTTCAAACCCAATCCTACTTCTTCTTGATTGAATTACAGGATCCAAGGAATCAAGGGTTGGACCCAAGACATGCTGAAAAATTAAATCCCAAAATATTGGGTGGGGGATGTCATGCCCAAACCAAAACAAAATCTCCTAAATACAACCAAAAACTAAAATAACCGATTCCAAAAACCCTCAAATCAGCCTACTATTCCACCTAGCAAACCCTTCACCCTGCGGATGTCAGTCAATACACCATACGCACACGGTAGCATCTAACCTCCCGATCACTATCGACGACCCTGATAGATTTTTTCTCCTATCAGGGATTTTTTACAAGGGCTTTTGGCTAGTGGGCTAAATGTTGGCAGCTGCCCTTCCTTCATCTGTCATATTTGTCATAGCTCTCTTATTTTATCCAACAATTGATATGTTTTTATTATGGCGTAAACTGTCAAGCCAAGTATTCCTAATTCTATGAAAACAAAAAGTGTTTTCAATTCATCAAAGCCCCAAAAATTAAGAGTGCTTGTTGATATAATGTTTATTGTGTCTGGTAGAAGTATATAAAAGGTAATCAAATAGATTATTGAAATAGGCAATGTCTTTAAATAGAATATTCTTTTTAAGTCTGCTCGGTATCTATTTAGTTTGTCAGTTTGAGCTGCTTCTGGTTTTCTTGTAGAAAGAATATCTGAAACTTCCTTTTCTATTGAATTTAAAAGAAATGTCATAAAAACTAAAAAAACGCTTATTGCGGAAAGTAAATCAGCCATAATTTACGAAAGTTCTTGTTTTAATAAATTGTAAGTGTCAACTGCACAGCTATATTTACTTGCAAGTCCGCGTATTTTTTGGATTGGTTCAAGCGTTGGTCCTTTTTGGCTAATAATTAAGTTAAGCTCTTCAACAGTGGTGGGTGATGTGCATACAAATTCATATGAGTCTCCAGGATTTTCTTGTGTTGCAGAATTTAAAGTAACAAATAATGTGTTTTTTATAAAATTTGAAATTTTTGTTCTGTATCTTGATTTTGTGTTTCTCAATAAAGTTTTACTTTGAGATTGTGTCAATTGAAAAATGGATGACAGTTCATTTTCACTTGGTAGTCTATTTTGAAAATAATGTGTCAAAAGAAAAAACAATCTTTCCTGTTGAACTTCGTCCGCTCGGGTAGGAAGTCCCTTTTCTTTCAACATTTTCATATATTCCATAAAAGCTGCTTTCGTTAAATTAGTCAACGCTTTATTTAGTTCGGCTGCAGTATTAAGCCCTAAGCATTCCTTTATTAGGTTTTTGTCCGAAGCACTAAGCTCGTCATTTGAAATGTTAATGGTAATGTCCATATTATTTGTTTTTTTAGGTGTCTTTTTTTTGTTAGGGTTTTGACTAACGCAAAGAAAATTGCTTAATTTGAACTGATTTCGAGGCCAAAATCCTCATTAGTCAGACCGTCCCGATCCTCGGGATGTTTTTTATTCTCTTAACTAAGCCTAACTTTCTTTTTTATCTAAGTAATGGTACCCCTCTTGCTTTATGTCCTGAATATCCTTTTTTAGGGGGGCAACATTCGCCAGAATGTAAGTAGATTCTGGTCATTCAGGTCACTTTCACTGTTCAAATTCATTCCGGGTTTGAGGGGTCAAGCGGATATTTCCCAATTCCCAAACATAACCATTCCGACCTTGCCAAAAAATACCAACAACAGGGTATTTTTCAAGGTGAAAACAATAAAAGCCCCATATAAGGAGGCTTTTGAAAAATAAATGGTGATTACAGACAACTCTCTGGTTATTTACTTAAATATCTTTTTGTTGGCGTTATTTAATTGAGTTATTACTTATTTTTCTTCTTCTCACTAAGAAAAATTTCAGCTTCTGAAGGGCCTTCAGGCCAATTGAAAGTAACAACCAGATCTTTCGGATTAACTTTTAAGACCTTACATATTTTGTATATATTATCCCGTGATGGTTGAGCATGATGCTTACACCATTTAGTTACTGTAGTATCAGAAACATTTATCAATTCTGCCAAATCCTTATTATCAAGACCATGATCTGCTAGTAGACTTGCAATTCTGTATATTTTTTTATCCACTTTTTTTAAAATTAAACAAAACGATACTCAAATATACTAATTGTAATAAACTGAATAACAAGCAATTATATAATCATTGGTTATAAAAATATAATTAATAGTTAAATTTATTTGTCTTTTAGTTAAATATTTATATCTTTGAATTAATTATTAAAGTCAGAATTTGGATTCATTCTTAAGAATGAATTGCATACGAGCCTCGCCATAGAAATCTGGTAAATTTCATCCCCGCGAGTGTGAGTGATGCGCCAAACTCCTATATTTGTGTTTATAGGGTTGGCGCTTACTTAATATCTCTGCGGGAATTTGTGTCTTGCATACAAATAGGTTTACCAGAACCTCTATGGCATAGATGAAAGTAAGCTGCTAACCCTTTTTAGGTTAGATTTTACTTTTTTAAAAGGCTTGCACGAATACTCCATTCATGAAAGCGAGCAAAATATACAGCCACCTGATCATCAAACCCTACTCCGATTTATTCGGAATGGTAGGACTGTGCTTGTTTGCTTTGAGATCTGAATTTGAAAAAATACAACAGTCTGACCAGACAGAATCCCTCAAACCAATAGGAGATCCAGGCCTCTCCGCCTTCGACATCCTCTTTGAGCGCAAGCCAAAGAACCCTATCTAAACCTATTTTACCTCATGCGAGACAAGGCATCTACTGAGATACGTTTTTCCAAGGTCGATACGCCATGGATGTCCTTGCACCTTTCCGATCCCATCGCTACTGCAGGAGCAGCATCGGAAAGTCTATAACCCCATCTTCTTAGCCGCTAGAAGTATTTCCTTGTTTCTGCATCTCGTTGGAAAAAACTCGGTCTTTTTCCTTGCTGGGAAGAGTATGCCTTTTGGGAAGAGACAAGAGGCTAGAAACAAGAAACAAGATAGGGTAGTGTGAAGAATTAAGCGCTGTCCTAATGAATATCGGGGACTTAACGTTTAACGATTTAACAATTAACGTATTAAAATCACACGAACCACTTGAAGCCCAAATCCCGAGGATCGGGACAAGTTCTCAAATCTTAATTCTAAAATCAAAAAAGCCTGCGCAGCTACGGGGTATATGTTTAACAATAAACCAAGTGATGCTAAACTGGGTTTGTGGCGAACCTCATACGCCATGTCCGTACTGCCAGGACTTTTTGTAGACTCAAGAAGCAATGCCTGCCCAGATGAATATCGGGGAGATGAGATGCTAAGAATGTTCCAGTAGATCGCTTAACGATTTAACACTTAACGCTAAACATTTAACACTTCTAAAACCCAAATAAATATGCTTACAGAAACACCAATCAAACCAAAGGGTAGGAGAGAAGAGCTCGGTCCGGTGCCTAAGCCACTGCCAAATGGCAGCCAAAGGCCTCTGATCAATATCCTGATCATCAAAGACCCTGTACCCAGGGACAATACAGTTCATCAAAATTTAAAATCATGAAAATCTTGAAAATAGTTTATAACATTAAAATAATAGGACTCTGCTTGCTCTGGCTGTGTTCCTTGACTAGTCGAGCACAAGATTCAGCTCTGACTGAATCAGTTGATTCTGCCCCTGTAGTGATCTATGGGGAGGTAAAGAGTAAAGTACCTGTCGATTCTCTTGAAATCACTTTTTGGGATCATTACATTGATAAGCAAAATAGGATGCCAAAGCCTTGGAAAGAATTTGTGCATACTGAATCAGGAAATCTCTTTAACGGCGGGTTTGGCTCAAAAACATTTTCATTTACCAGTGAACCTGTCAATGATGTTTCTTATCTAAGTATAGGGCTAGGTCAATATTTTTTTATGGATCGATTTCAAGTTGATCCAGGAGACAGTGTCAGAATACTTATTGATCTTCACCGTGGAATGATGCTTTTCGATGGCCCATCAGCAGAGAAATTTCGATGTCAGTACGAATTGGAATTGGCTAAATCTAACCACACCTATAAAAATCCTCCTCTGATGAATACAGGAGATAGAGAGAAATTCTTAAACTCAAAGGATTACAGAGAACGATACAAAAAAGCAGTATCTGAGAGTTCTTCAATCAAAAAGCACCTTCAATTTATAGACTCTAGTGAGTCGGCTTTAGCCTATATAGTTAATGTATTGGATGAGAATGACAAGTGTCATGCTGGATGGAGGGTTATTAATAGTTTTAGGGGAATTCTCTCTGATGATTTTATTGCAAGGATGGTCGTTGAGCTAGAAGGATACCTGCACCTTCAAAAGATCTCTGCATTCAAAAGGTATTATAACCATACTGATAAATTTGACAGTATTTACCATGAGCGCTTAGCTACACTTCATAGATTGGAAATGGAAGAAACGGTACAGTTGTCTTCAATCAGTTACATGGACTACCTTTTTGAACATAGCATTATGCGTTCAATTGTTGAGGAAACTCCAATAACAACAATTTATGAGGAATTCCCTCAAGAGACTAAGGAGCTCTTGATCGGTAAATACTTATCAAACTATTATCGCACTTTTGACAACATTACCGAAGTATTTACTAAGAGTTTGTCTGAAGTAAAAACTCCTTGGGTGCATGAGGAGCTCCAGAAACTTTTCAATAGTCAACAAGAAGGCAAGTTGTTTTTAGATGTTTCACTTTCCAGTTTGGAAAACAACGAAACGAGGCTATCAGCATATAAAGACAAAGTAGTGATGCTTGATTTTTGGTTTACTGGTTGTCAGGCATGCATCCTGTTTTACCAGGACCACCTTTCTAAAGTAGAGGAGCATTTTAAGGACAATGATGACGTATTGATTGTATCTATTTCAGCCGACAAATCTTTTGAGCAATGGCAAAAAAGTGTCGCATCAGGTAAATACACTTCTCAGGATGTGATTAACCTCAACACTGGCGGCTTTAAACATGAATTGCTTCTTTACTACAACATACACGCTTATCCAACCCAAATGCTCCTTGACAGAGCAGGCAATGTAGCAAAGGTTGGGAATTTTCCCTCAACAGCAGAAGGATTGATAGAATTGATCCAAGAAGAATTACAGAATGATCCTAAATCAAAATCCAGATAAGATGAAAAAAATATTACTCATAATAGGCATATACCTGATCATTTTCACTCAACTCCATGCGCAGGGTGTGGAAACAAGATCCATTACTGGGACAGTGCTTGTCGAAAATGATGAGAGTCCTTTACCTGGAGCAATGGTGAAGCTGAAAAACTCAGTCGTTTGGGCGATTGCTGATGATAATGGCGAATTTGAAGTTATGGTGGAAGGCGGAACTTATCAATTAGAAGTGTCTTTCTTGGGTTATCTTACCCAATCTATAGAAATAGCAGTACCCCAGTCCTCGCCACTGGTGATTCTGATGCAAGAGGATGAACTTTCATTAGAAGCCGTAGAGGTAGTTTCTACTGGTTATCAGCAGCTCCCAAAAGAGCGTGCGACTGGATCATTTGTTTTTGTTGACAACGAATTGGTGGATAGGAGAGTAAGCACCAATATTCTTGAAAGGATTGAAGATGTGGCTTCAGGTGTGATATTCAATAGAGATACTTATTCAGGCAGTGACCCGATTAGTATAAGGGGTAGGAGTACCATTTTTGCAGAGTCCAAGCCTTTGATTGTTATAGATAATTTTCCCTATGATGGACCTATTGAGAACATCAACCCCAATGATGTAGAAAACATTACAATTTTGAGAGATGCAGCTGCTGCATCTATTTGGGGGGCTAGGGCTGGAAATGGAGTGATCGTCATAACAACCAAAAAGGGACGTTTTGGATCGGAACCTCAAGTAAGTCTTAACAGCAACATTACTTTTGGTGAAAAGCCCGATCTATGGTATTATCCCAACATGGGGTTTGATGACTTGATTTCTGTGGAGAAGATGCTGTTTGATAGGGGATTTTACAACAGCCAACTTAATGCCGCAGCACGTCCTCCACTTTCTCCTGTCGTGGAAACATTGGTCGCAGAAAGGGAAGGGAGAATTTCACCAGAGGAATCTTCTGCTAGATTGTTGGCATTTTCAAATCAAGATTCACGCTCTGATCTCTCGGATCATTTCTATAGAACTACAGTCAATCGGCAACTTGCATTAAATATTAGTGGTGGAGGAAACACACATCGGTATACCTTTTCTGCGGGATACGACAAGAACGACGCTACGATAGTAGGAAACGGGAGACAAAGAATATCACTCAATACACAAAACCACTGGTCTCTTTTGAGAAATAGACTCGAGGTGTCATTGGGGATGTATTACACCAATAGTTACACAGAATCAGGCACGGAAGTACCAACACCTTATCCTTATGAAAGGCTAGTCGATGAAAACGGTAATCCGACCACTATTACACAAGGATATAGCAGAAGGTACATCGAGAGCATTGCAGGACAAGGCTTGCTTGACTGGAGTTATATACCATTGGAGGAGATTGGATTGAACTCGAATCTTTCTTCCCAAAATGATATTCGGGTAAATACTACCCTAGGATATAATATTGCCAATGGACTTAAGGCAGAGGTTTTGTACCAATATTGGGCGAATAGTTCATCCAATAAAAACCACAGGCCTGAAGGAAGCTATTATGCTAGAAATCAGGTCAACAGATTTACTCAAAGAAATGCTGACGGAAGCCTATTCTTAGCTATACCTGAAGGTGGAATTTTAGATCTGGGAATGGCTAATATGTATAGTCACAGCTTACGTGGTCAATTGACACATTCAAAAGATTGGAATACGAAGCATAATATTTCCTCTTTGGCAGGCTTCGAGATGAAAGATTTACAATCTGAAGGCAACAGCACGAGATACTATGGTTATAACGACGATCTAGGGATAAGTCTTCCTGTAGATCATACTACTAGGTTTAGGCTATACCACAACAATTCGCTTTCTAGCATTGGAGCAGGTGCAGGTCATACAGGTGTGACTGATAGGTTTGTATCGATGTATTTCAATACAGCTTATACTTATGACAAGAAGTATGTTCTATCTACGAGTATTCGAAAAGATGCTTCAAATATTTTTGGGGTTGAGACCAATATGAGAGGAGTTCCACTTTGGTCAACTGGGTTTGCATGGATAGTGAGTAGAGAGAATTTTTATCATTCAGGGTGGCTTCCATACTTGAAGCTTAGAGCCACATATGGTTATAACGGGAACGTTGACAAATCATTGAGCTCTTATACTACAGCCATATATGCAATAAGTTCTTCTCATGATGTTCCTCCTGGAATCAGGCGTGCAATAATTATTAATCCCCCAAACCCTGAACTTAGATGGGAGAAAATAGGTGTATTTAATCTTGCTTTAGATTTTGAAACAAAGAACTCGACTTTGAGTGGTAGTGTAGAATTCTACACGAAGAATGGGACAGATCTTATAGGAGACATGAGGATACCACCAAGTGCTGGTATGACCCAATTCAGGGGGAATTATGCAAATACCAAAACAAATGGAGTAGACTTAAACCTTAACTCACACAATCTAAAAGGTAAACTGAATTGGAATACCAATTTCTTACTCAGTTTTGTGGATGAGAAAGTAACCAGTTACCAAATAGAAAGTAATACTAGGGAGTATCTTGGACCAATTCTTTCGCCCAAAATAGGAATGCCTTTGTTTTCCATCTATAGCTTACCTACAGCAGGGCTAGACCCCGACAATGGGAATCCATTAGGGTATCTTGATGGAGAGATCAGTACTGCTTACAGCCAGATCATTGCTGGAACTACTCCAGATGAATTGATCTATCATGGTTCAGGAAGACCCGTCGTTTTTGGTGCATTAAGGAATTCATTTGATTGGAAGGGTTTAAACCTATCCTTTAATATCAGTTACCGACTTGGTTACTACTACAGAAGGCCTTCTGTCAACTATTTTGAATTGCTAAATGGCAGGATTACCCATAATGATTTTGAAATGAGATGGCAAAACCCAGGAGATGAATTACATACCCAAATCCCATCTATGCCTCAAGGTTCTGACACAAACAGGAATTATTTCTATCAGTTCTCGAGTGTGTTAGTAGAAAAAGGAGATCACATACGACTACAGGATATTAGGCTTTCCTATACATTAGACAGAAGGAAGTTCGCACGATTGCCATTCCAAAGAGCAGAGATATATAGCTATGCTAATAACATTGGAATACTCTGGAAAGCAAGTGATGATCAGCTTGATCCTGATTTCCAAAGCATGAGGGCTTTAAGAAGCATTGCCTTCGGTGTAAGGGTTGATTTTTAACAATTTAACACTGGAAAATCAAATGTTGTAGCCTAATCTACCTTTAAGAGTAATATTAAGGGACGCTACCAAATTACTAAATAAATAAGCTATGAAAAACATAAAATACTTTCTTATTAAACTTCTGATTGTGCTAACTCTTCCAGGATGTGAAGAATTTCTAGACTCTAAACCAAGCAAGGACTTGGTAGTCCCCGTCAACCTGATGGATTTAAGTGCCCTTTTGGATAATTCTTCTGTTATGAATGTTTCTCCCTCAATTTCATTGATTAGCTCTGATGATGTTTTTACTACAGAGTCAGGATGGTTAGGATTTAGACAAGACTGGGAGCGAGATGCGTACTTATGGAGAAAAGAAGTCTATGAGGGAGTGACTTTTGTTCCTGATTGGTCTCTACCCTATATGCAGGTTTTTTATGCAAATATTGTTTTAGAACAACTTGAAAAAATCAATACAAAGCCTAGTGAACAAGAGTTATATAACAGGGTCATGGGTAGCGCCCTTTTCTACAGAGCAAATGCATTCTTTGAATTGAGTCAATTATATACACCATTTTACTCGTGGAATGATAAAACGGAAGGAATGGGAATTCCCCTCAAGTTGGATGCTGACATTAATAATTGGGAAAAGAGAGCTAGTCTACAAGAAACATACGATCAAATAGCGTCAGATATCAAAGCAGCAGCAGAATTACTCCCCGACAAGCCAGTATTTCCAAACCGCCCTTCAAAACAGGCAGCTTATGCGCTTTTGGCAAGGATGTTTTTAGCATCGGAGGAATATGTTCAAGCTGAATTGTATGCAGATCTTTCTCTTCAAATCAATTCAGAATTGATTGATTATAGCTATTTAGCTAGTGCTTCGACAATGCCCGTCCCTCAGTATGTATATCCCATACCATTTGATAATCCAGAAGTGATCTACTTTCAACAATTGGCCAATGATTCATTTCACAGTTCAGAACTTGTATTCGTAGACTCAACATTATACAATTCTTACCATGAAAGGGACTTGAGAAAGCAGTTGTTTTTTTATGAGAACTTTTCATTGGGTGGGGCTAACTTCCAGGGAAGTTACACTGGGACTTTTATGAAATTTAGTGGATTGGCTATAAATGAACTTTACTTGATAAGTGCAGAATCTAAAGCCAGACTTAACAAAATTCCAGAAGCAATGAGTATGTTGAATAGCTTGTTGGTCACAAGGTATGAGACATCAGATTACATGGAGTACATGACAAATAGTCAAGAAGAAGCTTTGCAGATAATACTTATTGAAAGAAGAAAAGAATTGTTGTTTCGAGGCACCAATAGGTGGTCTGATCTTCGGAGACTAAATAGAGACCCAAGGTTTGCAGTGACCCTTGAAAGAAGTATAGGTGATAAAAACGCGACATTAATCCCAGGGGATTCCCGATATGTATTACCTATTCCTGAAGTGGAATTAGATTATAATGATTTGGAGCAGAATCCTTGATGATATTATTAATAGGGGAGCAAGATTTTATGCTCCCCTGTATAGTAAATTCCAAAATCCATGATTTACATCGGCGGAATTGGGGTTAATTGCGAACCAGGTGCAAAGTTTCCGGACTCACCTAGGATTGGGAAATCTAAATCAGGCTCTGAATACAAACAAGTAGCTGATACTTCGGAGTCGCATTGAAACTGGTTTGCACTTCCTCCGTGATCTACTTCAGTCACATCGTACCATGTTACACCATTGTCTGGCGTGCCATACCTTGGTTCATCTTCAATTTGTGGCAGGCTAAAAGCCAGTGCCATTGTTGCTCCGAGCACTAATCCGAGTGCTGGAAGCAACGAGGTTACTTTTTTCATTTTTGTAAATTTTGTACCAGAGCATATATCCCAAATCTTGAGATTGCTCCAGTGGTTTGAATTAATTTAAGTGTCCCTTTTCAGGGATTGGGAATCCTTAGTAGATCGATCATACTATATTCCCGCATGCTACCTTTTGCTAGGCTTGCCTCACTGCCAAGCCTCTGTGAGATAGGGTAGACTTTATAACAACGCATCAAGCGTCCTTGACGGAGTTGTTATTTCTTTGATCCCAGAACCATAGTCCTAGGATGATAATGATTATGCAGCAGCTGTTGAACCAGAAGTGACTTTGCCAACTCATTCTTTCCAATAATCCTGCACAGTTGCAGGGTACTCTTGGAAATGCTCCCTGCCAGACAAGACCTACATAGGTGTTGAAGATGGTCATGAGTAAGAGTGAGCCTATCATGCCCCACCACCGAGTCAGTTGGAAGACCAACATGAGTGCTAAGATCAACTCTAGTATTGGTACAGCATAGGCTAAGCTGTCAGCCAAGTCGGAAGGGAAAGTTTGGTTATGAAATGCATTCCAGCTTTTCTTCCAGTTTAGCAGTTTGTCTAGGCCAGTATATGTCCAAAGCAAGCTGACTAGAAATGCAATCACAGGGACAATGATCGGTGAATACTTACCTTTCCATATGTTTTGCATGTCCTTTCTCATGTGCCATGGAGGTTGATATATTGACTTAGTTTTTTACCGATCCTTTGATCAATTTTTGTTAGTCATCTGTTGGAGTAGCCTAACTTTACTGCCGGGGAATGGACTTGGTATTCATGCATCCATTCCCATAGGATCGGGCAGCTTTATTTCGTGCTTCGTTCATATCAAAGCTAGAAAGCGATTTTAATTTTTACAAATGGCAGATAGTCAGCTGTTTGATAAAATGGCGTTTTGATTCCCTAGTTTGATAAAATGGCGTTTTGTTGGACTGATTTCCCAAATAAAAAATTGTAGTTCTACTTTTTTTGCTGATAGTTTGTTAAATTAATATGTTAATTATAGACTTAAGCTATCAATTGTTGGGTGATAATATAAAATATATATTGGACATTGGCATTTACGCTCGTAGGCATGGACTGCTTTTTAGAGCAGCTTTTCGAGAGGTCTTTGAACATGCAAAACAAGTTGTTTTTCTAAAAGGAGAGCAAATCAAATTCCCCTATGCGGATGTCCCTCACCTGATCTTTGTACATGAAGGTGCTGTATTGGGAACGCTATCCCATGAGCAAAAGATAGTTTACAAATCAATAAAATTGATGCAATCTATTTTTCTAACTGACCCAACTGGCTATTTCAAAAAGAAAGTGGATACTCATGAATGGGTTGCTGTTAATAAGGTGTCTCTAACTGCTATTCCAATTGACTATTTAATGGAATCTTTGAAGTCTGTTGATGGTGCCCGAGATAAACTAAGCAAACATATCAAAAAAGTAATCAAATCCGATTACAGCCATTACCAGCAAATACACGAGCATGATACTTTAAGTGACAAATTGGATTTTTTGGTCAAAACTAATCCGTTTATATTTCATATTACAAGAAAGTATTTGGCCATGTTTATGAATGTCTCTCAAAATGGTCTTTCTAAAGCCATCCTAACATGGGCGATCAAAAATTTTGGTATTCAAAAAAATGAGGATACGAATTAGCTTGCTATGATGAGTTACTTTTTAGCTTAAGTCTTTTGTTGTATTTATAAGCTCTTTGCCTACCTAAATGCCATGATCCACAAAACTTGCAATGGTAACAGTTGAGTTCTAAGAGTTGGTCACGAACGAATTTACCCCTTTTTCCAAAAGAATAATAGTACCTATAAAAGACTAGCCATGCGGTTGCTTCAGAAGGATATTTAATTTTCCCAAAGCAAGCAACCATTTCATGACGCATCATTTCATTTTCTTTTCCCAAATAGAAGGTCTGTTTCATCATTAGGCTTTTTCTTTAATTTAACCCTTTGAAACATATTTATCAATGATGCACCCTTTAGGAGTTGTACAAAACAGGCTTTTATACAAGCAGTTGTATAAAATTGGGTTTTGATATTCTGGGATTTTTTAGGAGAAGTTGCTAAGTGTTAAAATGAAAATTGTATCGAAAAACTCAGAATAGGGTAGGGGTTTAGCCTGAAAATCTCGAATTTTTAAATTTCAGTGCATGCAAATCAAGCAAGTCTGTTTAATAAGTTCGCTCTTTTTTAAAAAGACAAAACCCAGAATGGACCTTTGTAAAATATGATATTCACAACAGGCCAATCATAATAGGGACATTTGAGGAAAATTTAACCTTGGAGCCTCTAAGAGACCAAGTTGAGAACTCTACAGGAATAAGGTTTGAATCCTATGCCAACAATGATGTAGGCTACAGCTTAAATTCATCTTATCCTACAAATGTAACCATAGAAAATGTATTGGCTATTTCATTCTTTGATGATTATTCATTTTTGGAAAATACTGGAGGATTAAATTTTGGCTCAAATATGGAGTTCCAGAGTATTACGGGTTTTACCCCTGTCACATATGAAACAGGAGTAAAGGGCTTGTCAACGGGGACAAAAAAAATCTTGGTAATAATAGTGATTGGAAATATAGTGTAAGTTATTAAGATGAATACTATCAACCTATCCAAATTGTTTCATCGCACCATATGGGTGTTGATGGGATAGTACGATCCACCAATCAATATGCTTTTTCGGGAGAGGTTCAAAAAAATATCATTTCCTATAGTTATGGCTCAAACTTGACTACAACTATCCAACGAAGGTTTACTTATGATCATGCAGGTCGACCCTTGAGGGTTTACCACCAAGTAAATGAATCACCAGAGGTTTTATTGAGTGCCTATGAATACAACCAGCTTGGACACGTGATCAATTCTGTCCATCATAGTAGAAATGATGGTGGGAGTTTTTTGTATCAAACAAACAATACGAATTCTATTCAAGGATGGCTTGAAGAAGTCACCTATCAATTTTCCAACAATGTGTTGGTTTTTAATCAAAAGCTCGACTATAACGAAGTAAGTGGTACCTCAAATGAAACTAGATTGGATGGTATGATTACATCAAATCAATGGAGAAACTATGAATCTCAAAACATCCAAGCATACAATTATACCTATGATTTGCCAAAGAGGTTGACTGGTTCTGCTTATAGAGAATATAATGGGACTAGCTGGATTCCAAATCAATTGTAGACCGAAGAGGGGATAAGTTATAGTGCCAATGGTAACAATATTGGATTGACCAGAAACAAAGATATGTCAGGTAGCGCACAACAAATTGATTTATTGTCATATACATACAATGGAAATATATTGACTTCCGTTTCCGACGGTGCACCAGCTGGGCAAAGTGCTGAAGGTTTTAGTGATGGAAATCCCACTGGAACAGACTATCTATACAATGCCAATGGTTTTTTAATAAGCGATGCAAACAAAAAGATTACCAGTATTAGTTTTACTTTAATGGATAGGCCTGTGCAAATCACATTTGATACAGGCGAGAACATCCGATATGCATATGGTGGTGATGGATCTCTTTTGAATGTTTCATATTATAACAGCTCTGATAATGTGCCCACAAGAACATTGGATTACGTAGGGGAATTGGTTTTTGAAGACGGGGTTTTAACTGATATTTATCATGATTTAGGTCGGGTAAGAGCCAATGATGGGTTTAAATATCAATATTATTTGGTTGATTACTTGGGTAATACCAGGGTTGTCCTCCAAGAAGATCCAGGTGTATTTGTTGCTTCTGCTGGCTTTGAAGTTGAATCTATTGAAAGTGAATCTAGCCAGTTTATAGGCTATGATGATATGGTTAGGATTTCTGCTGAAATGCTTAACCATACAGAAGGAAAAGAATCAACCTATGCAATGCGCCTGACGGGAGGATATGGAGAGAATATTGGACTTGCCAAGTCTGTTTCTGTATTACCGGGTGATACGGTAAGAATGGAAGTCTTTGGCAAATATATAGATATTGGTGAAGCTAAAAAGGATCCTGCAATTATGGCGATTTTGATGGCCATAACTGCATGCGACCCAATTTCAATGGGGTAGATGGAGGAATATCCACTACAATGCGTACCAGTACAAATAATAATGCCAGTCTTGCTGGGTTGATGACTGGAAAGGATGATAAAGGAGATGCTCCTGAGGCATATATAAATTATTTGTTTTTTGATCGTGAGATGAATTATAAATATGGAAGGTTCGTGCAAATGTCCAATAGTGCTAGAGAGGACGGATCCAATGTTCCACACGAAAGGTTATTTCAAGAAGTTGTAGCAGAAGAGCCTGGATATTTTTATATTTACCTATCTAACGATTCGAATACAGGGTCAGAAGCGTTCTTTGATGACTTTACGATCATGACTTCACAGTCTTATATCGTTCAGCAGATCGATTATTATCTATTTGGCTTGATAGCCAATAACAACGTCAGGACTAGCGATAAAGAGACGAAAGATTTATTTCAGGGGAAGAATTATGAAGAACTGACAGGTTGGTATGACTTTCATGCCCGACAGTATGACGCAGCGCTTGGGAGATATTTTGGAGTAGACCCACAGGATCAATTTGCTTCTCCGTATTTAGCAATGGGGAATAACCCAGTGATGATGATTGATCCCGATGGGGAGTTGGCTTTTCTGGCCACATTGGGAATTGGAGCAGCGATTAGTGGTGCAGGGTATACAGCAAATGTTGCATTCAGCAAAGGTGGTTTTGACAATTGGAGTTGGAGTCAGTTTGGCAAATCGCTAGGTATGGGAGCTGTCTCAGGAGTTGTGTCATTTGGAATTGGATCAATAATGGGGCCAGTGGGTAGTCAAGGTGTAGCAGGGGAAGTTAAAAGAGCAATGATGCATGGCCAAGCAAATATGATGGTTGGTTCGGCTTTTGGACTAACTCCAAGTTTATCCTCTTTTGCAGCAGGAAGTATTGGCTCTCTAGTTGGATCTGCTGCGCATGGATTGAGTCCAGTTGAGCAAATTGCAGGTTCAACATTGGCTGGGGGGCTTGGAGCCGAATTAACTGGGGGAGATTTTTGGAGGGGTGCTGCTGTAGGTGCTACTGTTGCAGGGTTGAATCATTTAACACATGCTGGAATAGAAGGACTGAAAGATCGTGCAGTTCTGCGGAAGATTCAGAATAACGGATGGAGTCCGATTGATTTGAGTGAAAATCCATATAAAGGTTTAGTGGAAGGATTTAGAGTGGCACGGTTGTACAATCGTGGCAAAGTTCCATTTTTGTATGAACAATTCCCAGATGGTTTTAGAATACAGGATTTGTTTGATTATTCGACCATTACAGTTGGAAAAGGAGGTTGGAGTGATCTGAGTGGAGAAAAAATTGGGAAAATATACATGTATAAGCATAAAGATTTTGATATTCGGTTAGATTCCAAATCTTTTAATATTGGAGATGTTGATCTTAGAGTTTCCCACCGACTTACACTTTATGATAATTCCAAATATTGGGCTGCACATCAGATAAGTTGGATACATTATCATAGACATTCCCATAGTTTGTGGCTGAATGCTGTCAATTTCATAAATAGGTAAATCATGAGGTTTTTGTTACTTATATTGAGTTTTTATTTGGTCTTCGGGTGTAAAGGGCAGTCACGTTCAGATTCCCAGTTGGATTGTTTTTATTCAGTTCTTGGAGAGGAAAATACTCAACCAATAAAGAATCTGATGAAAACATTTAATTTATTCTTAGGAGATAGTGTTGAAGAAAATAGTGGATCAATTCAAAAGATTAATGATTTCTTAGAAGCCTTAATTGGAGAGAGTGTTATGCTCGAACAAAAGCTTCAAAGTATTCAAGGGGAAAAATCATTTGTTGAAATGGAGAAGTCGGGAATGCGAAAAGAAATTTATCTCTATTTTGGAGAAAGATATAAAGGATTTTATGATATTGGAGAATTGATAAATCTCAAGAAATTTTATTCTAAAGCTGTAGATTCAACAGAATTAAATGAGGACTTTAAAGATTTGCTTTCATTTGAAGATGCTGAAGGCTTGGATAAAACTGAATCAGATAAGACTCTCGAAGATTTTCCGAACTTAAACTCGATGATATACTTTAACAAAGATGGTGCATATTTGTATGCTCTTGCCAAATCAAAAGGGCAAGATCCTTTTATACAGGAATATATAGTTGCCAAATTAAATAATGTAGAGAATCCTATATTATTTATTGAGGGGTTCTTATACAATAAAGAAAAATTGAATGATCCATTAGTGAGAATGATTATTGTTGTCGAAATATTTTACCCCATGGTTTTGAAGATTAAAGCAAGAGAATTTTGACCGAAAGCGATCTCAATACGAGTTAGAGATATTGACACGGAAAACAGTAAATACAGTATCGGTGTTTTTTGACAGTCCTAAGTATATGAAGTTTCAAATAATTGGTTCAATTCATTATAATAGACATGGTTATGATTATTGGTTAAGAGCCCAAAATTATATTTGGTATGGTAAATAATTTGTTTTTTCTTTCAATTTTATTAGCAATAGGAAATTGTAAACCTAAAGATAAAGCCAATTTATCCAAAGAATTGTTAATAGGAAGTTGGGCATCATGTCTTGAAGATGGTTTATATGTTGAGTTACACTTCACGGAGGAGGGGGATTATGCTTATCATTTAGATGCGGAAGTATTGGATTACAATTTTGGAAAGTATGCTGTTTGTTCAGACAAAATTCATGTTTCGGAACAAGAAGAGGATCTTGATTGTGAGCAGGAACTTGTGAATAGAATGGAAATTGTTTTCAAATCAAAGAAGAGTTTGAAAGTATTGAGAACGGAAAGAAGTATATTTCTAGAAAAATGTCAAACAAACCTATTATGGACTATAAATAGGGCACTAAATTTCTTAAAAAAAAAGGATACATGAATCAATTTATAGTTAGGAAAGACACGTTCAATTGTGTTAAAGTTTTTAGTGAATAGATTTATAGATTTACTGAAACCAAAGAATAAAGTTTTGAATATGAGCTTTTAGAGGTTTTTATAAACAGAAATGAAAAACACAATTTTTACTTTGATATTGGTTTTTACTCTCCAGACAGCATCTGCAATAGACTGTCCTATTGTAAACTACGTGGAAAACAGTGAGGTTGCTGAATTGATCTTCATTGGTACGGTGAAGGATTTGACTGCGGATTCAGTTCAATTCAAGATATATGAAACATTTAAGGGAGAAGTAAAAGAAGATGTCATGGTTTTAATTCCTACATTTTTCGAAAAGTTAAAATTGGACGATTTGTGGTTGGTCTATCTTTACAAGTCAGAAAATGGTGATATGGTTTTGAAGGAGTGCGGTGGAGCCAAAAATTTCTCGAATCCCATAGGTTTAAGTAACCTGTATTTACCAGAACCATCTTCAGTTGATCTTGATGAGAATTCGTACCAAAATTGGATGCATACTAACCGAATGATTATCCTTTATGATTTTCAGATGGAGTTATCATATTTGGGTAGAAAAAAACTTGATTGGAAACATGGAATTGAAACCGATAACGATATCGACAAGCCATTATTTTTACTTTATTGCATAGTGGTTATTAACCTGTTATTGTTGGGCTTGATTTTTTTGTTACTTTTAAAGAGAAGATAATGCCTTATTCTTTTTCGTTTCTAGAAGGTGAATTTCATAAATTTTCCCAAATTGGAAGCTGAGAGCCTTTAACGATCCCCGGCTGAGCGAAGAATAATGATGGCACTAGGTGTAGATTGATTGCAGTTAGACTTTTTTATTTCTGGATTCTCTACAGTTGTCAGGAGTAATTCCAGTTTTCAAGAATTGCTTTTAGTTCTGGGTTAGGCTTATCAAATTAGAGATCAGGAAATACCCTATTTCCTCACTTTCCTCCTCCAACCTACTTAAACTATCTCTTTTTTGATCGTGAGATGAATTATAAATATGGAGGGTTCGTGCAAATGTCCAATAGTGCAAGAGAGGACGGATCCAATGTTCCACACGAAAGGTTATTTCAAGAAGTTGTAGCAGAAGAGCCTGGATATTTTTATATTTACCTATCTAACGATTCCAATACAGGGTCAGAAGCGTTCATTGATGACTTTACGATCATGACTTCACAGTCTTATATCGTTCAGCAGATCGACTATTATCCATTTGGCTTGATAGCCAATAACAACGTCAGGACTAGCGATAAAGAGACGAAAGATTTATTTCAGGGGAAGAATTATGAAGAACTTACAGGTTAGTATGACTTTCATGCCAGGCAGTATGACCCAGCGCTTGTGAGATGGTTTGGAGTAGACCCACAGGATCAATTTGCTTCTCCGTATTTAGCAATGGGGAATAACCCAATGATGATGATTGATCCCGATGGGGAGTTGGCAGGACTTGTTCTGGGGGCTATGGCAGCAGGAGCTACGCAAAGTGCCTTATTCTATGCTTCAAGCTTGACTGCCGGAAATAGTTGGGATTGGGGACAATTTGCAAGCCAAATCGGGAAAGGGGCATTAACAGGTGGATTGACTGCTGGTGCTAGCTATACCTTTGCTGCAGGATTGAATGCTGCGGGACTAGGGATAAATGCATCATACTTTATGGGAGGTACTTTAGGTTCGTTTTCAGGTAGTGCATTTTCAGGTGGAATTCCAAATGAAACATTAAGTTTGGGATCTGTTGGTCTAGGTGCGGTTATGGGAGGCTGGAGAATGCAGAGGAGAAATAATCCTGCAAAAATATCGAGTATTTACGAGCCAGAGCCAAATGAGGTAGATATATTACTTGGAGAAGTTCTTGTAGTTGGAAAGCAAATGAAGATCCCTTGGTTGTGGGGAAAGACCAACGATTTGTTAAATGAGCTATGGGTCACTAAAGGTGGTCAAATGTTTATAGCAAACAATTTACCTCTTTCCACAGGTGCAATTAACCCCAATTATTCAATAGAATCCTTGGTTATTGGAGGAATGGCTACCAGTGGTGTTTTAAAAGGGAGGTAGTTGCCGCTAAGGGGGGCATTAAGGCGATAGAAGCTGGGAACTATGCTTTTACGAAGACTGCTGCTAAGCATTTAGCTTCAAGACCGTATATGAACTCTCCCTCTACTATTACCAATATTATGAAACAGGGTAAGGGTGTACCTGATGCATACTTTAAAGGGGGAATGAATTACAAAGTACCTGGAACGTTTAATGGTTCGCAAGGAGTTTGGGAGTTAGGCATTAACCCTCAGACTAATACAATCTATCATTTTCTTTTCAAAACAGTTAAATAGGTTGTGTTATGAAATTTATTATTGAATACGGACATCCTGTAGAGCAACGACTTCTAACATATATTCAAGAAGAATACTCTTTTGATATGGAGCCATTTGTGAAAAGTTGTGATTTTGAGCTGATACTAAACAAAATAAGTCTGTCGGTTATTGATGATACTATTGTTCAAATAACTGGCTTTTGTGGATTAGACAAATCAATGAAATCAAACTACCAAGTTCCCGAATATAAAAAGGGCTGTTTACGAGTTGAGCATAATTTAAACTATGGCTTTGCCTATGGAGTAAATGATGATGATAACTATGAATATCCTGTATGCATCAATGTTCAAAGCGGTTGGGTGTGCATAGGAAACCCTGAAAAGAAAGGTAATGCAGTCGAGTTTATAAATAACTGCGTTGCAGTTATAGATGATGATAAAGAGTTTGTATCGCTTTGGCTAAAGCCTGAAAAGTTACCTGATATTTAACCACAAAGCTCGATTAAATCGGGCTTTTTTACTACATAATACTTTGAAACTTAGTTTGCTTAATAAAAGCATCAAGGAGAGCGAAGACGTGTTGTTTTTCGCTCTCTTTTAGTTTTTGTATATCAAGAACACGGTTTACAATACTTTTTTCCAGTAGTACATCGGTAGAGCCTACCAAATAATCCAAAGACACTTCGAGAGCTTCGGCCAACTGCGTGGCCATCTCAATAGATGGTTTTACTTCATCACGCTCATACCTACCAATCACAGCACCGTGAACACCTACGAGTTTGCCCACTTCGTCCTGCGACATTTTTTTGTCTTTTCTCACTTCTGTGAGCCGTTTACCAAAGCTAATTGACTTCATAATTGTATTGAAAACTACACTAAATTAAATAATGTGGCAAAGATGAAGAAGCTCAAAACGTATTGGAACAAATCAATAAAAAAAGTTGGGATATTAAATCATTCAATATATGGAATATTGATATGAACAAATGGCTACAAAGCTTGAAGGGCACTATAACCAATAGGGATGAATTGTTAAAGCAGATAGACGCAAATAAGCAGGATAAGAAAATCGCAAAGCTGAGGAGTTTAGAGCTCACAGTATAAGAATAGGATACAAAGATTGAAGTAGTTGCCGCTAAGGGGAGTACGAACTTGTTAAAGTCTTTAGGATTAGGTTCTACCTGAGGTACCACAGCTGCGAATCTCACAGAGAAGCTGGCAATGAAGGAAATATTGTCTAATCCTTCAGCAGGTCAAATCATTAAAAATCATTGAGTGACCCACGTTGGAGTGGATGGAGTAAAATGACCAACAAAACGGCACACGGAATAGAAATACACTATAACGCTTAAAAAAATGGGAGAATTATATCTATTGATGACTTTAAAATTTATTACTCCGTGATGAAAGTTTTATGCAAATACAATGACCCAGATAATGTTCCACCAAGCGTTCCTAATAGCTTCAATTTTGGTCTTGAATTAGAAAAGGAATATTTGGTAATGGGCATCGTACTGGCTAAAAAACAGCTTTGGTATCTTGTAGACGAAAAGAGCAGGCCAAGTTTTTTTCCTTATCAACTATTTGAAGTTACGGATGCATCAATAAGTACTCGTTGGCATTTTAAATTGTATAGTGAAGATGATGGAATTTTTCCATTCGATAAAGAAGCTATGTGGGGCTATTATGAATTATGCTTTAATGAAAACCATAATGAACAAATAGTGGATAGAGAACCCGGAGCGTTAGAACTTTATTTTAAACGTAAGACAGAAATAGAAAACAATTTAGTATAAATCAAAGCCACGGAGAAATCCATGGCTTTTGTTATTTTAAATCAGTAAGGACGTTTGAGAGAGCGTCCTTTAATTTTTTTTTTCCACTAAAGCGTCCACGATAGAAAAGTCGGTTTTCTATTCTTGATCGCTCAGGGCTTCAATGGCTCTTACCTGTTTCATCAGTGAGCCGTCATAAGAATTTATATCAGTATTTACCATCAAGTGGATATTCCGGATTAGAGGGGTCAACATGCTCCGGAATATCCAATGCCTACAGATTGAAAGAGTTGTTCAATGAATTCTGGACTTTCAAGGACACAGAACAAGCCACAGCTTACCTGGCATACTGGTGCGATTTAGTGAAGGAATCAGGTATATTCCCTTTTATTGAAGCGGCTAAGACAATTCAAACACATTGGTTTGGTATTATTACTTACACAGAAACTAATTTAACAAATGGTGTTCTTGAAGGAATATATTCAAATAGCAAAAAAAAGAGCTAGAGGTTACAGGAATATATCCAATTTCATTAATATGATTTACTTTATCTCTGGGAAACTCAAATTCGACTACCCACTATATTCCACATAGAGCCTGAATCTAGAAAATCAAGCCAATAAGCAGTTAGATGAAAGATTGAGTTAATTTAATTTTTATATAATGTTTAACACTAGAATGAACACTGGCTATGAACCTTTAAATCATTTTTCTCAATGATTTGAATCATTCAAGAATTACATTTTTAAAATTAGTGACCACTAACTAGAGCATTTCATATTTAAGAGAGTATTGTATTTATATCTGAATATTAGGTAGTTATATTTTGAGATCTTAAAATTATATTTTATAGTTGTTAAAATGTATTTTGTTTTTTTGTGCTTTTTTTTGGTGAAAAAAAGTCGAAATAGTTTTTTAATTATTTGTTTAATTACAATATTTACAACGATTAAAATTAATTATTCTTAATAAAAATTACAGGTTAAAATATTGTGTTTGATTGAATTCTAGTGATATATAATCTTTAATTCTAAGATACAGTTAATAAACTTTTGATTTACTTGACCAACTATTTGATTTCAATTTCCACAATAGTCTTATTTATTTTCAATTTTAATTTAATAAAAAATGGAACCATTTATTGGACAAATCATGATGTTCGCCGGTGACTTTGCACCTCGTGGATGGGCATTCTGCGGAGGACAAATCCTCCCTATTTCTCAGTATCAGGCATTATTCGCACTCATTGGGACTACCTATGGTGGAGATGGGAAATCTACATTTGCACTCCCCGATTTGAGAGGTAGAGGGCCAATTCATTTTGGTAATGGGCCAGGGTTGGCACCAGTTATTCAAGGACAGGCTGGTGGTACGGAAGAGGTCACTTTAAACACTTCAAATTTACCCCCTCACAATCATATGGTCAGTGTGAGCAATCAGGCTGCAACTACTCAAAGTCCAGCTGGTGGATTTCCAGCAGCACCACAATTTCAAATAGATAGGCAAAGCCCTATGGTGAATGTCAATGCGTATGGAAGTTCTCCTAATGCAACTTTAAACCCAGCAGCAGTATCAGCTACAGGTAGTGGAATTCCTTTTGATAACAGAAGTCCCTATTTAGCTATCAATTTCGTAATCGCCTTAGTAGGGATTTACCCAAGTAGGCCTTAAAACCTAAGTCCTGTTTACTTCAATGTGTGAACAGGACTTCTTTGTTTGTTACCCATATCACCCATCTATATGAAAAAAACTTTACTTATTTACCTAATTTCTCTACTAATTGTAAATTTCTCATGGGTTTCCTCTGGTTTTTCACAATATATAGTAATTGATTTTGAGAATCCGCCTAGTATTGGTGCAGTTCAATCCATTTCAGTTGATGGTTTTACATTTGCTGCAACCTTGACTAACAATACTTATATTGGTTTCTTAACTAATCTTCCAGAATTATCAGGATCAAACAATTCCACAGTTTTGGTTGATACTAATATAGAAGTTGGTGGATTGACTATCTGGACAATTTCTAGAGATAATGGAGAAGGTTTTCAATTTAGTAGCATATATATTCAAGAAAGAGGTTTTGGATCATTGGATGGTTATATTACAGGATATAAAGAAGGAGTTCCGACAGGTGCTAGTAAACCTATTAGCTTCAATGGGGTACAGGATTTTTCAGATGACCCTGATTTTTTTGATGTAGATGAAATTCAGATTGAAGCAGATGATTTTTTTGTAGCTATAGATGATTTCACTTATGGTTCTGCTATCGATCCAGTAGATAATATCGCTCCAACAGATATTTTATTGGATAATTCTAGTGTAGCTGAAAACGAAGCTGTAGGCTCCTTAGTAGGGCTGTTGTCAGCTGAAGATCCAGATATAGGGGATACTTTTACATTTAGTCTGGTATCGGGTGCTGGCGATGAGGATAATAGTTCATTCAGCATTATAGGGAATGAACTTAGGACAGCCGAAGTCTTTGATTTTGAGACTAAAAGTTCATATAATATCCGTATTCGTGTGATAGATTCAGGCGGTTTGTTTTTTGAAAAACTGTTTACAATAAGTGTATTAAATGTCAATGAAAATCCTTCTGTAATTGCGCCTTTGACGATCTCAGTTTTTGAAGATCAAGCGCAGGCTTTAACAGGAATTTCATTTTCTGATCCTGATTCAGGAATTAATCCAGTAACAGCAACTTTTACTGTAGATAGTGGAAGTCTTGCCGCAACGTCAGCAAATGGAGTGACGGTAACAGGTTCTTCGGACAACTTGGAATTGGAGGGAAGTCTTTCAGATATTAATGATTTCATTTCAGCAGGTAATTTGATATTTACCACAGCCTTGAATGCTACCTCTGATGTAACATTGACAATTATTATCAACGATAATGGCCATTCTGGTATAGGAGGAGCGCTAACTGATCAGGCAAGTGTTAACATCCAAGTCACAGCCGTGAACGATGCTCCTGTTAATTCAGTACCAGGAACTCAACAAGTTGATCAGAATAGCGCTCTTGTGTTTTCAAGTGCCAATGGCAACCCGATTAGTGTAAGCGATGTAGACGCTGGTGGAGCAAGCATTAAAATATCCTTAGCAGTCACCAATGGTGTTTTAACACTATCAGGATCCACAGGTTTAAATTTTACCTCAGGGACGGGAGTAAATAATTCTACCATGGTTTTTGAAGGCTCAATTACTAATATTAATGTGGCTTTGGAGGGGATGGTATTCACTCCAACTTCAGGATTCAGTGGATCAGCAACGCTAACAATCACCAGCGATGACCAGGGTTTCTCCGGATCAGGTGGTGCACTAACGGCAACTGATGAAGTATTAATCAATGTGAACATTGTTGCTCCTGTAATATCTTCGGTAACTGTACCATCAGACGGTGTGTACGCTATAGGTGAAAATTTGGATTTCACCTTGAACTTTTCTGAAGTAGTGACTGTCAACGGTTCACCCCAGCTCAGTCTGACAATCGGGTCTACAACAAGACAAGCAACTTACATTTCTGGTTCAGGTACCAATGCATTGGTATTCAGATATACCGTTCAAAGCGGAGACCTTGATTTGAATGGAATCCTTGCTGGAACACTTTCTCTTAATGGTGGGACAATAAGGGATTTTGCTGATAATAATGCTAACCTAACCTTGAATGCAATAGGTAGTACAGCTCAAGTTTTGGTGGATGGGGTTAGGCCAACCGTTTCCAGTTTGAGTTTGAGCAATACCACTTATGCAATTGGACAAACGGGAACACTTACAGTGGTGTTTAGCGAAAGAATCGCTGGGCTAGAAACTAATGATTTCACTGTGTCTAATGGTACTTTATCTGGCTTGTCTTCCTCAGATGGAGGGATCACTTGGACAGCAACATTTACCCCTTCAAGTAATGTGCAACAAACGGTCAATCTTATCACCCTTGATAATACAGGCTATACAGACCTGGCAGGAAATGCAGGTACAGGAACTACAGACTCCAATAATTATGCAATTGATACGCAGCGACCTACAGCTACCGTCGCAATTGCAGAAAATGTAATTGCGATTGGAGATACACCTTTGGTTACCATAACTTTCAGTGAAGCAATAACGGGACTAACCCTGGCTGATTTTCTTGTAGCAAATGGAAGTCTGAGTAATTTGTTAACTACTGATGGAGGAATCACTTGGACCGCTTTATTGACTCCAGATAATGGAGTGAATGATATGACCAATGTAATAACCTTAGACAACACAGGTTTTCAGGATTTTGCTGGTAATACAGGTATAGGAACAACTGACTCTAATAACTATACAATTGATACCCAGAGACCTACTGCAATCATAGTAGTGGCCGATACTCAACTTATTATTGGGGATGTTTCCGTGGTGACCATCACCTTTAGTGAAGCAGTCACAGGCCTAACACTGACTGATTTCTCTGTAGCGAATGGAATCTTAAGTGATTTAAGTAGCGCTGATGGAGGAATCACTTGGACTGCTTTATTGACTCCTGATAATGGAGTGAATGATCCAACTAATGTGATTGTCTTAGATAATACTGAATTTCAGGATTCTTTTGGTAATACAGGCGTAGGAATCACCAACTCCAATAATTATGCTGTGATTACCACCACACCCACAGCTACGCTCATTATAAGTGATACCCAGCTAATAATTGGAGAAACCACTACCTTGACCATTACATTCAGCGAAGCAGTAACAGGATTGGTAATTTCTGACTTTACAGTAGCCAATGGAGTTTTGAGCGGTTTGACATCTTCCGATGGTGGGATCACTTGGACAGCAACCTTGACGCCGAGCAATGGAGTGGATAATCCGACAAATGTGATTACGCTTGATAATACAAGTTATCAAAGTGTTTCAGGAAATGCAGGTACAGGAACTACAGATTCCAATAATTATGCAATTGATACGCAGCGACCTACTGCAACCATAACAGTAGCTGATGATCAATTGACAGTAGGAGAAACAACTTCAGTTACAATTATATTTAGCGAAGCTGTTACAGGCTTAACCCTTGCAGATTTCTCAGTATCCAATGGGATTTTGACGAGCTTGAGTACTAATGATAATATTACTTATACTGCGACATTGACGCCCACAATAAATACGGAGCAAGCGACCAATTTAATTACCTTGGACAATACTGGCTACCAAGATGTGCCGGGTAATACGGGGATAGGTGCTACTGATTCAAACAATTATCTGGTAGACACTAGACCTCCATTGGTTCAAACTCAGGATTTAACTGTTCAGTTGGGAGTAGATGGTACGGCAAGTATTTTAGCCAGTCAGGTTGATAATAACAGTATTGATGGATTTGGTATAGCTAGTGTTTCGGTTAACCAGACTAGCTTCGATTGTAGCGATGTTGGACCTAACACATTGACCCTAACAGTTACAGATAACAATGGCAATCAAGCAACAGGAACTGCAATAGTTACGGTGGAAGATGTTACTGGTCCTGAGGTTACAACTCAAAATATAAGTATCCAGCTTGATACATCAGGAAGTGCAAGTATAAATGCAATTGATCTTGTTTTCGAAAGTACAGATGCATGTGGTGTCTCAAGTACTACTGCTAGCCAAACCGACTTTGATAGCAATGATATTGGAGAAAATATCATCTCTGTTACAGTTACGGATACAAATGGTAATTCAACTACTGCAACTGCAATTGTTGAAGTATTAGCAATTGATATCACAGGCATCACATTCGAGGATCAAAGTTTTGTCTTTGACGGAACAGAGAAGTCACTTGAAATCACTGGTACACTACCAGCAGGAACTTCTGTGGCTTATGATAACAATACCAGAACTGATGTAGGAACACAGGAAGCTACTGCAACGATCTCAGGAAGCAATTATACCACCTTGGTACTGACAGCTGATCTGACCATCACTCCAGCAACAATCACAGGCATCACGTTCGAGAATCAGAGTTTTGTCTTTGACGGAACAGAAAAATCCATAGAGATCACTGGCACTTTACCAGTAGGCACTTCTGTAGCTTATGATAACAATACCAGAACAGATGTAGGAACACAGGAAGCTACTGCAACGATCTCAGGAAGCAATTATACCACCTTGGTGCTTACAGCTAATCTGACGATCACTCCAGCAACAATCACAGGTATTACATTCGAAGATGGAAGTTTTGTCTTTGACGGAACAGAAAAATCCATAGAGATCACTGGCACTTTACCAGTAGGCACTTCTGTAGCTTATGATAACAATACCAGAACTGATGTAGGAACACAGGAAGCTACTGCAACGATCTCAGGAAGCAATTATACCACCTTGGTGCTTACAGCTGATCTGACGATCACTCCAGCAACAATCACAGGTATTACATTCGAAGATGGAAGTTTTGTATATGATGGCACAGAAAAATCCATAGAGATCACTGGCACTTTACCAGTAGGCACTTCTGTCTCCTATGAAAATAATACCAGAACAAATGTAGGAACACAGGAAGCTACTGCAACGATCACAGGAAGCAATTATACTACCTTGGTGCTTACAGCTGACCTGACGATCACTCCAGCAACAATCACAGGCATCACTTTCGAAGACGGTGATTTTGTCTTTGATGGCACAGAAAAATCTCTTGAAATCACTGGCACTTTACCAGCAGGCACTTCTGTCTCCTATGAAAATAATACCAGAACAAATGTAGGAACACAGGAAGCTACTGCAACGATCACAGGAAGCAATTATACCACCTTGGTGCTTACAGCTGATCTGACGATCACCCCAGCAACAATCACAGGTGTTACTTTTGAGGATGGAAGTTTTGTCTTTGACGGAACAGTGAAATCCATAGAGATCACTGGCACTTTACCAGTAGGCACTTCTGTAGCTTATGATAACAATACCAGAACTGATGTAGGAACGCAGGGAGCTACTGCAACGATCTCAGGAAGCAATTATACCACCTTGGTACTGACAGCTGATCTGACGATCACTCCAGCAACAATCACAGGTGTTACTTTTGAGGATGGAAGTTTTGTCTTTGACGGAACAGAGAGGTCACTTGAAATCACTGGCACTTTACCAGCAGGCACTTCTGTAGCTTATGATAACAATACCAGAACAGATATAGGAACACAGGAGGCTATTGCAACGATCACTGGTGACAACTTCACGTCGTTGGTTTTGACAGCTGACCTGACCATTACACCTGCTGTGTTAGAAATTAACCCTACGCTAAATCAAGGGAAAGTTTACGGAGAAAGTGACCCAATGCTAACCTTTACTGCTACTGGTTTCGGTAGTGGAGATGATGAAGCAATTTTAACAGGTTCAATTGTAAGGGTTGCAGGAGAGCATGTAGGAAGCTACGCGATTACGCAAGGATCACTTGATGCTGGGGCTAACTATTCCATTTTATTTAATGAAGTAGATTTCCACATCACGCAAGCCCAATTGACCATCACAGCAGCTGATCAGACCAAGGTATATGGTACAGCAAATCCATCCTTGACTTTCAGCTATGATGGATTAGTAAATGGAGATACCAAAGTGACAACAGAACCAAGTATCAGCACCTCAGCAACAGCAAGTTCAGCAGTTGGAACCTATCCAATCACCTTGACAGGTGGCGAAGATGATAACTATGAGATCACTTTGGTAGCAGGAGCATTGGAAGTGACAAAAGCAACGCTAACAATCACAGCAGATAGCCAAATCAAACCATTTGGGGTTGAAGATCCAGCCTTGACTTATCAAGTGTCAGGATTAGTAAATGGTGATCAACTGGCAACCATAACTGGTTCTCTTCAGAGAGCAGTTGGTGAGGAGCCTGGTAGCTATGCTATAGGCCTAGGAAGCTTGTCAGCAGGAGCGAATTATACCATCAACTTTGTTTCAGCAGATTTAACAATCACAGCTTCTGAAATAGACATGGTATTCCAGCCTGCAAATGTAGAAACCGCATGGGGTCAGGAACCAGCTTTACCTTCAAGTATCGGGGTGATGACTGCTGATGGTCAAGTATTATCATTCCCGATTACTTGGAACCTATCACCATTGAACATCTACGCAAGAGGAGATTACGCACTCGAAGCAGTGATCAACCTATCAGAAGGCTACACAAATCCTATGGAATTGATGGCTAATGTGACGGTAACAGTACTACCAAAACCAGCACCGCAAGACTTGCTATTGGATAACTTATCCTTCAGAGCCGATAGTAAAAACTATCAGGTTAGGGTAGGGGGACTTAGTGTGGTAGACCCTGTAGATAATGTACATAGCATCGAGCTGGTACAGGGCGCCTATGAAAGTAGCTTCTTTGCAATCATCAACAATGCCTTGTACTGGAACACCACCGCAAGGGTAGAAGGGAAGAAAACCTTCGAAGTGCTCATCAGAGTCACAGATAGAGATGGCAATGTGATAGAGAAGGTGTTCACGATCGAAAGAACAAGAGAATCAGTTTCCGCAATTGAAATTTACAACTCTTTCAGCCCTAATGGTGATGGTACCAATGATACTTGGGGAGTACCAGAATTGAGGTATTACAGTGGCGTGGTGATCCAAGTGTTCGAGAGAAGTGGTAAGCGCTTGTTCTACACGCAAAACCCTGATATCAAATGGGATGGTTTCTTTGAAACCATAGCGTTACCTACAGGTACTTACTACTGGACAGTAGAAGTGAAAGAGACGGGAGAAGTGAGAAAGGGCATGTTGAATCTATTTAGAAAGTAATAGAAATAATGAAAGACGAAGGAAGAAGGATGAAATATCCCTTCCTTCTTTTTCACAATCAACAACATTTTAACGCCTAACATTTAACGTTTAACAAGATTGATCATGAAAAAAATATACCTACTCTTTATTGCAATTACAATGAGCATGTCATCATTTGCTCAATCAAGAAAATATGTGTCTCAGTTTAGCCACATGCAGAGTTATTTCAATCCTGCATTAACAGGCTATGAAGGGTCGAATTTCCGTGGTTTGATCAGAAATCAATGGGTGGGGTTTGAAGGAGCTCCGATGACATATTTTGGGAGTTTGGAGTTTGACATTGCAGACTTTTCCAAAGGTGCAGATCCAAATAAGAATGCTTTAGGGTTCAATGTGCTCCATGATCAATATGGGGCATTTGTAGAGACCGAGATGATAGGTTCCTATGCTTCTAGGATTCAAGTAGGAGAGAAGACAGCTATCCGTTTGGGTATGGGTGTGAGCTACAATCAAGTGAGGCTAGACGGTAACAGCCTGACCACAGAGCAAGCTAGCGATCCAGTTATAGGGCAATACTTGAACAGCTTTGCCAACATGCAAGTGTTAGATTTCAATATCGGTATGGCACTAACCCATCCAAATTATTATGTTTCCTATGCCGTCTCAAATGTAAACAAAGGAGCTATCAACTCAGGAGACGTATTCACGGAAAGAAAACCAAGAGTGGGAATCTTCCAAGCGGGCTACAGGAATGCATTGAGTCAAAACTTGGCTTTGGCAACAAACTTCATGTATAGAACACAGCAAGATTTGCCAGATAACATTGAGTTCAATTTCAAAGTATTAATGATGGATAGAATATGGCTAGGTGGAGGACATAGGATCGATTATGCAAACAATTTCCAGCTTGGAGTCTTGTTTCCAATGATCAGGATAGGCTATGTCTATGAATTGCCAATGAACAAATCTTACCTCTTGCCAAATACTACACATGAGTTCTTAGCTGTGATTCCATTGTTCAAGAAAAACATCCGGTCAGACAGGAGAGAGGTTTTGATTTGGTAAGAAACCTGACAGGTTTTAGAAAGAGATGTAGTATTAGAAACCTGCCAGGTTTTAAATAAGATTAGTCAAAATAAATGTTATTGTTCAAAACCTGACAGGTTTTAGTGAGGTGTCATTTGATGTAGAAACCTACCAGATTTTAAAGAAAAGATTGTAATGATAAATGTCATCGTTCGAAATCTGGCAGGTTTTTGAAGCTAGTATTTGATATAGAAACCTAGCAGGTTTTTCAAAATGATTGTCATATAGAAAAGTTTGAGTCGAAACCAGACAGGTTTTCGAATCGCTTTCAAAAGAGAAAACTTTTTAAACCGTAATTTTTTTAGCTAAAGTATAGGGACTCTACAATTGAAAATTTGAAGCTTCTAGCTTCAGATTTTTTCATTTTTGACTAACGAAAAGTTGAATAAAGTAAACAAAGCAGCAAGATTTAAAGAAGTATTTCAATTCACATTAAAAAATTTTTTAAACAAGCCTATTTTTCAAATCTTCCTTTTTGCATTTCAATTCTGCATAATTGGACTTCTCTGACTTTGTGTTTCAAAAACGGTTTTTGAAACATGTAAAAGTTGAAAAATGACTTAGGAATGGTGTTATTTACGATAAATAATTCAAATATTTCTTCCCTCACTAAATTTCATTTTATGAATTCGTCAGAGATTTTATGGGGCACTTCAAAAAGTCCTTATAAATACATGAAACGTTCAATACTTCAGAATGGTCTCTATACACTTTTTATATTGTTGGTAATTATAGGTTTCATTTTTCCGATGCAAGCTTTTGGGCAGGCTGGTACTTTAAATTTAACAGAAGTAGGATTTCATGGAAATACATTGACTGATGGCGATGCCTGTTCAATTAATATCCCAGGCATTACCTATAATATCTATGGAGTTAATTCGAGTGGAGGGAAAATAGGAAATATCCTGGTTTTAGACTATTCTCCCCCAAGAGAGTCACACTATTTCTTTGTTGATGATGGCAGTTACTTTGGATTGCCAATCAATAGATTGATAATTGAAAGCGGATCAGGAAATTCGTTATCCGAACACCTTCCAACCATTCTCGTCGGTTCAATTTATCCCTGGTGAGTTGCTCCCCAGCTGAGCCCACTTCCGTTTCAATTGAACCTTGCAAATTTCAATTCAATAAAATATACATGACTGTCCACTTTCTTGCACGTAGCCAATTATTAGGTTATTGGATTAGCAATTTGATATTCTGCTTAAGGGAATTGTTCCCTAATGATGAGTATTCAGAGCTTAATAAAGCTACTTCATATATAACGTGTAATATTGCGAATACTCATAAAATATATTTACAAACTGTCTAAAAAGGCAACCACTTACAGTATTTAAATATGAGAAATTTCAAAATTAAACTATTCAATTCTAAGTTGGAAAAAATTATTTTTTTCAGCTTTATTCTATTAATTTTCTATTCTTCTGTTGTTCATGGCCAAAGAGTTTTAATTTTAAAAGATCAGACCAACATTCATGTTGGTGTTACAGCTCTTAAAAGTCATTTAGAATCAAACGGAATGATTGTTGATTTCAGTGATTTTTTAGAGCATCAATTTTCTGGAGGTACATTTAATGTTAATGGAGGTATTCCTAAAACCCTGAATGATTATGAAGTTGTAGTTCATATGAATGGTGAAACTTATGGAACTCCTATGCCATCTGCTGGTCAAACAGCTTTGATGGATTTTGTTAATAGCGGTGGAGGTTATTTAGGAGGTGAATGGTTATCTTTTGAAAGAAGCTCACACACCATTATGCATGATTTAATTTTGTTAGAAAGATTAAGTGGTGTAACTCAAATTCTTACATTTAACAAAGTTTCTAATTTATCTCATCCTATTACGGATAATTTGCCAAGTAATTTTTCTACCTCGTCTGCTTATGGTAGAAGTCCTGGTCGAATTCCTGCAAATTTAATATCAGAAGTTACTGTTTTGATGACTTCTCCGTTTAATAGTGGTGACTCCCCATCTGTAGTTTTTAGAGAGCTTGAAAGAGGTAGAGTTGTTTTTTTTGATCATACAGTAGGTGTTTATGGATCTAGTAATCCATATATAAATGACCCTAATATGTTGGAATTATACCTGAGTTCAATTAATTGGTTAAGTGGAGGTATAGATGTTTCTGGAAATTTGTGTGAAGAAAATAATTCTGTAGATTTTAGAGTTGTTTACAATGATTCTCAAGATCCTGTTATTTCGTATTCATGGACTATTTCTGATGGGACAACTTCAATTTCAAATTCTATCCTTAATAAATCTTTTTCAAGTTCTGGAGATTATGTAGTCACTGTTACTTTAGGATTAGAAAGTGGTGAAATTAAGACCTACAGTCGAAACTTTAAAATCTCTCCATCTGCGTCAACAGCTTTTGCTGGTGATGATGTTTTTTTACAACCTGGATCTACTTCTACATCTTTAATTGGAAATTCACCAGCTTCTGGAGTTCCATCTTGGTCTATAGTTTCTGGCCCTAACACTCCAAATTTGAGTCAATCGGATGCTGTTTTAAATTTAACAGGTTTAATTAATGGTCATTATGTTTTTAAGTATACAATAACAGCTGAAGGTATTTGCGATCCTAAATTTGATTTCGTCAATTTATATATAGCAGATGTTCCAAGAATGAATAATTTGAGTGTATCAAATGTAACATCTTCTTCTGCTACTTTTAATGTGGACATAACATCTGATGCAGGGTCAACAATAACTTCAAGAGGCAGCAATTCCGAGCATAAATTTTCAAGTTGATTGTTAGGTTGTTACAACTATGCTTAAGAATTAATCTTCGGGCTATTCAAAAGGAACGTAAAAAATCCTATATAACTGAACCTGAGTCACATGCA
>NZ_JAKZGP010000045.1 GCF_022549775.1 Belliella filtrata
TGGATAAACCAACTTTAAAGCTGATTTTCGTACATTAACATACAAATACGCGTCAATACGCTACAAAGGAGCACAAGACTCCAAATATTTGAATATTGGTCAGTAAATAATGTACCTGAGTAGTTACGGATGAAAAAATCATTTCTTAAAACCTTATATGCAGTTTGTCCATACTTAAGTAAAATCTTGAAAAATAGCTAACTCAATCAACTCAGAAAGTGTTCATTATATGCTCAATAATTCTAATTTTGTACTGATTCATCGACCTCATTGACTATGGCGAAAGTTTTACTTTTGACGATTTGTTTGCTTAGCGTCACCTATTCTCTTCAATCCCAAACTTGGAGAAGAGTGGGTGGGTGGGGAAATGAATTCACTGGAATCACATGGGTAAATGATGAAGTAGGCTTCGTCTCTGGAGACAGGATCATCTTGAAAACTGTAGACGGTGGGTTAAGTTGGATCGAACAAGAGGCTCCTGATGATGTCATCATGTATGGGGTAGACTTTTTCAATCAGAATATTGGGCTTATGGTCGGGGAAAATGGGATTGTTTATAAAACAACAAACGCTGGAAGTACCTGGACACGCATAAAAATTAATACATCAACCACCCTGAAAAAAGTTAAATTTGTAAACCAGAACCGAGCTTTTGCTGTAGGAGACAATGGTCAATTGTATCGGTCCACCAATGCCGGAGACTCATGGGCAAGACAAGATGTAGGTACTACAGCAAACCTTTCTAGTATTTATTTTGCTACGTTGGACACAGGCTACATCTCATTACAAGACGGACGGATACTACGTACGTCTAATCAAGGGAACAATTGGACTTTTCTCAATACACAAAATACGCAGCCTTTGAATGATGTCTATTTCACAAACGCTTCGAATGGATATGCTGTTGGAAATAGGGGTACCATTCTTAAAACCACTAATGCAGGAACCTCTTGGACGGTCATAAACTCTGGAACAGAAAGAGATCTTTTAGCTGTGTATTTCAATAAAACCAACACGAATCTTGGCGTGGTAGTTGGGCAATCCGCCACGCTATTGCGTACCACCAACGCTGGGCTCACTTTTGACGGGATCAATGTGAGCAATACACAGACCTATAGAGATATCAGCTTTAGAGGTAATTCAAACATGGTATTTGCAATTGGTACTAGTGGTCACATGCTTGCGTCTACCAATTCTGGTGGATCATGGACCTTGAGGCTATCGGGTAACAATGCGGACTATGTAGCTGCACAGTTTCGCACAGAAAACTTAGGGTACTTCGTAGGCCCTGAGGGCAAAATATTCTCAACAAGCAATGGAGGAAATAGCATCGTAGATCGTTCTAGACCATTATCCATTGACTTTCGCAACCTTTACTTTATCACAAATGCACTCGGATTTGTTGTAGGTGATCAAGGAACTGTACTCAGAACCAGCAATTCAGGTGGCAACTGGTCATCGTTGAACACCAACACCACTACCAACCTTCGAGGACTCTACTTTGCAAACAACAACCTCGGCTATGTCGTCGGCGAGGGTGGGTTCATCAGCAAAACAGAAAATAACGGAGTCAATTGGCAAGAAGTAGAAGCAAGCAATACGATTGTCAACTTGAACCAAATAGTGTTTTTTGAAAATTCAATTGGCATTGTGGTCGGCGAAGGTGGGCACATTAGTAGAACTGAAGACGGTCAAACTTGGACTGCAATCACTTCTCCTTCTACAACTGACCTTGTAGACCTAACCAAACTTGATGAAAACAGTGCTATAGCTATCGGAAAGCAAGGCACTATTATTAAGACTGAAGACCAAGGCCTGACTTGGAAAATTATTCAAACTTCCTTTCAGGTTGATTTTACTGGAGTTGATTTTTTGGATGAGTCTGTAGGATTTGTAACTGGAGCAAAGGGCTTGATTTTAAAAACCATGGATAGCGGCGAAACTTGGGTACAAAATGCTACAGGAACATTCCAAAACTTTACAGATGTAAGCTTTGGATCATTGAGTATAGGCTATGCTGTAGGTGACCAAGGTACCCTTTTCCAATACAGCTGTGCTGTACCAGACACCCCAACCTTAATCTTTGGTGAAAGTAACATTTGTATCAGTCAACAAATATACACCGTCCAAAACACCAATGTACTGGGAGAAACTTTTGAATGGAGGGTAGACGGAGGTACCATCCTTGAAGGGCAAGGGACAAATCGAATTGTTGTCAATTGGGATATCCCAGGTAGAAATGCCGTGCTGGTAAGAGGACAAAATTCATGTGGAAATGGTGGTACCAGAGGCCTTGAGGTACTTGTGTCTGTACAACCGCAACTTTTACCTGAGATTAGCGGAGAAGGTGCTGTTTGTCTTGGTAGCATTATCTCATACGAAGTCCCAAACATCCCTGGCACTGACTACGTTTGGGTAGCTTCAGGTGGACTAATCAGGGAAGGACAAGGAACTTCAAAAGTCAATGTAGAATGGACAAGCACCGGAGATCGAAGTATCCAAGTAAGCCCAAGAAACCCATGTGGAAATGCTTCCGCAACTATCAAACCAATATCCGTGCAAAGCCCTCCAGAGCAACCTGAAGAAATCATAGGCTCTGAATTTGTGGGACTTGTGGAAGAGGAGTATGAGGTTGCATTGACTCAAGGCGTAAATTACACTTGGGCGATAAGCAATTCAGGAGGAACAATCATCTCCGGGCAAGGAACACATCAAGTTCGAGTCAGGTGGCAACGTGAAGGTGACTTCAACCTGACTGCCACTCCTATGAATGCCTGCAATACAGGCACTGCAGCAACATTGAAAGTCAATGTCAATTTGATCACCAATATATCCGAAGAAAAAGCTCAAAATATCGCCATCAAAATATATCCAAACCCTTCAAAAGGTGACATTAAGATAAGCACCAGCGGACTAGGCACCATCAGAGGAATAAGTCTGATCAATAGCTTAGGACAAGTTATCAAGGACTTAAGCCCAAATGAAGGAGATTTTGACTTTGCAGTAAAGGATCTTCCAAGAGGTGTGTATACCATCACTATAAAAACCAGAGACAAAGAATACTTCAGAAAACTGATTATTCAATGATACTCTTGAACATATCAAGTTCAGTATTTTCTTTTCTCCACTTTCCCTCGCAATCACCTCTTCGAAATAATATTCTGAAAATAATTAAATTACTGATTATTTTTCCTATTTTCAGAATTATATAAATTTTTAATAGTATTTTTCAAAATAATATTTTGACACCATGCTAGGTTTTTGATAAACTTTTTAGCTGATTTGTGGCGTAAATCCAGCATAACTATGAATAATAGATCATTCCATCCGGAGAGCTTGATGATGACTCATGGGTACAAACCAGAGCTGTCAGAAGGAGCCATTAAATGTCCCATTTTTCAAACCTCTACCTTCGTCTTCAAATCAGCAGAAGAAGGCAAGGCCTTTTTTGAAGTAGCTTATGGCCAAAGAGAAAAGGAGCCCAATGAAGAACTCGGACTAATATACAGCAGGTTGAACAACCCTGACTTACAAATACTAGAAGAGAGACTTTGCCTTTGGGATGAGGCAGATGAATGTGCAGTATTTGAGAGTGGTATGTCTGCCATCTCGACTGTCATGCTAGAGTTTTTGAGACCAGGCGACATCATGCTTTATAGCAAGCCTGTCTATGGAGGTACAGATCATTTTATCAACAAAGTACTCCCTCAATATGGCATCAAAGGAATAGGTTTTACCAGTGAGCAGACGAAAGAAGAAATATTGGACTTGGTGAAAAAAGACAAAGGCAATATAAAGCTTATCTATGTAGAGACTCCTGCGAACCCAACCAATGCGCTTTTTGATCTAGAGCTTTGTAGAGATGTTGCTGACTCCATTTCTACCGATGATCAAGATGTCGTGGTATGTGTAGACAATACCTACATGGGGCCATTGTGGCAACATCCACTAAAGCACGGTGCTGATCTGATCGTATATTCTGCGACAAAATACATTGGAGGGCATTCTGACCTGATAGCTGGAGCCGTATTGGGTAAGTCGAAATACATGACTAGAGTAAGAACTTTGAGAACATTTCTGGGCAATATGGCAGGCCCCTGGACAGGCTGGCTCCTGATGAGAAGCTTGGAAACACTCAAAGTAAGAATGACTCAGCAAGCCACCAATACTGTAGAGGTTGCAAAGTATTTGCAGACTCACCCAAAAGTAGAAAAGGTATATTATCTTGGAAATCTGGAGGCAGGAAGTAGGCAGCATGACATTTTCAAAAAACAACTCAAATGTGCAGGTGCGATGATATCCTTCGATATCAAAGGAGGTGAAAAAGAAGCCTTCAAATTCCTAAACAGCCTAAAGTTGATGAAATTAGCTGTGTCACTTGGAAGCACAGAGTCTTTGGCAGAGCATCCAGCTACGATGACGCATAGCGATGTATCTTTAGAAGATAGAGAATTGCTTGGTATCTCGGAGAGGCTGGTGAGGCTTTCTATAGGCGTAGAACATTTCCAAGATATCATCTGGGATATAGAGCAAGCTTTAGAACAAGTCTGATTCAAAAGATCTACGGCTCAATGAGTACTCGATAGGAATTATACAATATCAGTATATCTTCTACATAAGTGACCGCAACATGGCCTTTGGCATATCCACTTTTTACAATAGGGTCTCGATAGTATTCAGGATCTGTTTTCAGCTTTAGAAAATGGCTTACTTGATCCCAGTGTTGTGGATTTCTACCATACTTCAATGTCAACCTCCAGGCGTCTTCTACATGGCCATGTCCTATGTTGTAAGACGCCAGGATGAACTTAATTCTTTCATTGGATTCAGGTATTCTTTCTCTCCAAAATTTATCTAAGTACTCTAAAAAATTAACTCCTCCCATTAGACTTTGATAGGGATCATTTGGATCTGCTACGCCAAATCTATCCAAAGTGACAGGCATCAGTTGCAGCAAGCCACTTGCTCCAGCATAAGAGGTAGCTTCAGCATCAAACCCAGACTCTTTATACACCAAAGAGGCCAACAATCGCCAATCCCAACCCAACTTGTCTGCTGCCTTTTTGATGATATCATCATATGCAGAAATTTTATTGCCCCCCAAAGAAGAGAATGCGCTATTACTGCGGTAATAGCTGTTTTTGGAATTTAAGAAATATTTAGCATATAAAGTGGCCAGATAGCCAGACTTGGTACGCTTGAAAATCCAATCGTTGATTGCAGACTCTAAAAGTGGAGCATTGGTCCTAACCACCCAAGATACTGGAGATTTTTCACTGATTTCCACCCCGACATTCAAATCGTTGTAATAGGTGGCATTCACCAGAGCCAAATCTTTATCAGCTACTGTATAATCGATTTCACCTTTTACTACTTTTGATATCAACTCTTCCCGGCTTTCAGGAATCTCTAGAATATTAATATGAAATGTACTGTCTTGATTGAAATGATTGAGCTGGTCTTTGTATATAGAACCTTGGGGAATATGAACAGACTTCTGGTTCAAATCTGAAAAATCAGTAACTGAAGCACCTTGCTTTCTTTGAATTAGCACCGTACTCATCTCACCGAGTGGCAAAGTAAATTTAGCATAAAGTTTCCTTTGCTCAGTTTGCTCCAGATTCATCGCAATGATATCAGCTTGACCTTTATTGAGCAAATAAAATGCTTCTTCAATATCAGATTTCACGATCAAATGAAGCCTGACTCCTAAGTTAGCCGCCAGATTCCGCAAAAGTTCAAATTCATAGCCCATTCTTCTACCTCTGTAGATATAATAGCTTGTAGAAGAATTGTCAACAATTGCCCGAATATACCCTCTTTTGGTGATCTCATCCAAGTCAAGAAGTGTGGGATTTTCCCAATAAGGAACTTCCTTCTCCTTTTGAAAAAAGGTACACTGTACCCCAAACAAAAGGAGAATAAAACATAAAGCAATGATTTGGGTAATTCTTTTCATAAACTATAAATGCTCGATTTGATACTCAAAATCACGCATCAAGCAACAGTTTTAGCAAATAATATACCAAAATCAAAACTCAAAAATAAGTAAGTCCCTGAAAGTAAACAAAAAAGCTCTTGTAACTTGTACACAAGAGCTTTCTCTCTAAACTAAATATCCAAAGGATTGATCAGTTATTCGAAACGCTCATCCACATTTCTAAAGTAAATTTTCCCTGACAACCTCAACAGTTCTATTTCACTCTCTTTGATGTTATACAATGAAGAAATCAATCGATCTTCAGCTGTCAGGAGGTTAACCTGAGCATCCCTGAATTCAAGATAATTCGCGATCCCAAGCCTAAATCTTTCGAGTGCAATTTCAGCATTTTCTACCGCTACTTCATAATTTTTCTCCTCTATATCAAGAAGTTGATTACTTATTTGGTAGGCATTATAAGCCCTGTAAATATCGGAAGTCATTTGAATCTCAAACTGCTGCATCGCAAGCTCTGCATTATTACGCTGGACTTTGGCACTTTGAATTCTTCTATTAAGTACAAATCCATTAAAAATATTCAAGGATACATTTCCTCCAAGGTTAAACCCTTCTCTTTGGTTTTTCAAAAGAAAACCAGCTTCTGAGTTCAAGGTATTGTTGACATAGGCACCACTCAAATTTATAGAAGGTAGTCGCTGTAATTGAGTTTCTCTCAACTGAAGAAATGCAACATTTTCCTGCCTTTGGGCTACGAGAAACTGCTTATTGTGCATGTATGCATTCTCCACCAAGTCCTCAAGTCTCAAATCTTCTGATATCACAATAGTATCTTTGACAAAGAAATCTTGCTCTGGTCCTATTCCTAATAGTTCATTAAGATTGATCCTAGCCGCTTTGATCACTTGATCTTGATTCACACGAAGAGAAAGATCAGAATTGTAATCAACTTGGGCTGTTAGAAAATCCCTACGACCAGCCCCACCAAGTTCATAACGCGCCTCAGCAATATCCAGCCTGTTTTTCGAAAACTCTAATGTCTTCTCCAAAACCTTTTGTCTCTGCAGCTCCAATACTAATCTGTAGTAAGCCGTAGATATCGCAGCCACAGTATTCTCCACAGCCACTTTGGAGTCTAGTTCACTGATTTCTGCTAGCTTGCCTAGTCTCCTCATTGTCACTACAGCTTCTGGATTGAAGCCATATATGGCAGTTACCGTGAAGTTTTCAGTATCGGATTCTGCCCCTCGAATTTCGTTAGGCTCTGGCGAATTGACAAACTGCTGCTCTACATCTTCCACACTGTAATTTAGCGCATAAACTGCATCTACTTGAGGCATAAATGCCGTACCAAAGCCTATTTTTTTATCATAGTTGGCAAGTAAAACGTTATTGATAGCGATCTTAACATCAAAATTCTTCTCTAAGCCAATCATAATGGCCTTTTCCAAATTGAGCTGCTCTTCCTCCTGTGCATTTGCTATGAAAGCCCCCTGTATAAGCAACAGGAGTATTAATATATTTTTCTTCATTACACTCTTGCTAATCTTCCTTGTTTGGATGTAAGGTATGTATAAATCGCTGGGATGATGAATAAGGTGAGAATAGTAGAGAAGACCAAGCCACCTACTACTGCCACTCCCATAGGTACCCTTCCTTCTGAACCAGCTCCTAGCGCCAAAGCGATAGGGAGTATTCCCAATATAGTAGACAAACTCGTCATCAAGATTGGCCTAAATCTCGCACTTGAAGCATCCAAGATCGCTTCTTCTACGGAAAGCCCTTGTGCCTTTCTTTGATTGGCAAACTCTACTATCAAGATGCCATTTTTGGTCACCAAGCCTATCAACATAATGATTCCAATCTGACTGAATATATTCAAAGTGAAATCAAATAACCATAGCGAAGCCAATGCACCAAATAGTGCCAAAGGTACAGTGAACATGATCGTCAATGGATCCAAGAAGCTTTCAAACTGTGCAGATAGCACCAGGTAAATCAAAACCAAAGCAAAGATAAAAGCGAAAATCAAGCTATTTGAACTCTCCCGATACTCTTTAGAAAGTCCAGCTACATCCGTGCTGAATGATTCGTCCAAGACTTCTCCTGCGATTCTATCCATTTCTTCTAAGCCCGTACCAATGGTGTAGCCAGGAGCCAAGTTAGCCGATACAGTCGCACTGACAAATCTATTGAACCTGTACAACTGCGGTGGTGTACTTCTCTCATTGATCCTTACCAAATTATCCAATTGTACCAAACTTCCATTTTCAGCCCTTACATATAGTGTTCTCAGGTTAATTGGCTCATTCCTATCTCTTAGCTGCATCTCACCTACCACTTGGTATTGCTTCCCATTCATGATAAAATAGGCAAATCGCTGACCCGAATAAGAAAGCTGCAAAGTCCTTGCAATTTCTTGTACAGATACGCCAATATTTCTGGCCTTTTCTCTATCGATTTCTACTTCGATCTCGGGCTTGGTAAACTTCAAGTTAATATCAGTAAAGCTAAAAACACTGCTTTCATTTGCTTTATTCATAAACTCAGGAATCACTTCCTTCAGCTTGTCCAAGGTAGGCGCTTGTAGCACATACTGGACAGGAAGCCCTGCCCTCCTATCACCTATAGAAGGCGGTTGTGTAGCAAATGCCCTCACAGCTGTAAACCTCTGTAGCTTCTGATTCACCTCATCATAAATCTCCTGTTGGCTTCTCTTTCGATCGGCAGCATCAGTCAAAATGAGTCTCAAAAACCCTGAATTTGTACTTGCAGTACCAAAGCCTGGTGAAGTAACTGAAATGGTACCAGAAAGCTCATCGGCTTCAATTGAAGCTTGAAATTCTTGCGTCATTTCATCCAAAACCCTGTCCATGTACTCGAAAGTAGCTCCTTCTGGGCCACTGAGATTGATTCTCATTTCTCCCCTATCTTCTATGGGAGAAAGTTCCGTAGGGATAATGTTAAATAAGCCATAAATACCCAATCCTGTCAGAATAATCACGATAAACGCTATCCATTTGGCTTTCATAAAACCCTGAAGCAAATAGAAATATTTATCATTGAGCCATACAAAAACGGGCTCTGTCTTTCTGTGAATCCAATTTTGTTTTTCTCTACGTTTCAGGAGTTTTGAGCTTAGCATAGGTGTCATTGTCAATGCTACAAATGAAGATATAATAACAGCACCAGCCACTACAACACCAAACTCCCTAAACAATCGACCTGTAGTTCCAGTCAAGAAAATTACTGGTAAAAAAACTGCCGCTAGTGCTACAGTAGTTGCGATTACGGCAAAGAAAATTTCTTCAGCACCCTTTTCTGCTGCCGTATCTGGATTTTCACCTTTTTCTATTCTAGAATAGATGTTTTCCAATACCACGATAGCATCATCCACAACCAGACCAATGGAAAGCACAATACCTAAAAGCGTCAATACATTGATAGAAAAATCCATCAAGTACATCAGGAAAAATACTCCAATCAAGGAAATTGGAATCGTCAAAACAGGAATGAAAGTAGTCCTCCAATCCCTCAAGAATAGGAAGATAATCAATACTACCAGAATAAATGCAGTGATAATCGTCTCTTGAACTTCAGAGATCGAAGAACGGATAAAACTAGTGGAATCAAAGCCTATATCCAGGGATACATCTTCTGGAAGATCCTTTTCGATAAATTCCAACCTTCTATAGAATTCATCAACAATCTCAATATTATTAGACCCTGGCAAGGGAATAAGCACCACTCCTACCATAGGAATACCGTCACGCTTAAGTACGGTCCGCTCATTTAAAGCTGCCAGCTCTGCCTTACCCACATCTTGAAATCTCACAATATTATTCTGATCCTCTTTGATGATGAGGTCATTGAATTCCTGTGGGGTGCTAAGTCTACTTTTGGTTCGCACAGAGAGTTCTATAGCAGCCCCTTCAATTCTTCCTGAAGGAAGCTCAACGTTTTCACTTTGCACCTTATTCAATACATCCAAAGGAGTGACTCCATAAGATGCCATCCTCAAAGGATCCATTCGCAGACGAATCGCATATTGCTTTTCTCCCCAAATCTGAACTGTACTTACTCCCGGTATGGTCTGCAATCTTTCTTTGAAAACATTGTTTGCCAAATCCGAAAGCTCCAGCAAGTTCCTCTTGTTACTTTGAACATTCAAAAACACAATAGGTTGAGAGTCAGTATCTGCTTTCGAAACTACAGGAGGATCTGCGTCAGGAGGCAGGTTTCGCTGTGCACCAGCTACTTTGTCCCTCACATCATTAGCCGCTGCTTCTAGGTCACCTCCCACATCGAATTCGACAACTATATTACTGGTTCCATCATTGGATGTCGAAGTTAGGGATTTGATCCCTGCGATACCGTTGATTGCCTCTTCAAGTGGTTCGGTGATCTGTGCCTCTATTACATCAGCGTTGGCACCGACGTAAGTAGTCCTTACGTTGATCACAGGTGGGTCCACACTTGGAAACTCCCTTACACCTAAAAAACTAATACCTATAATCCCAAACAAAAGAATTGTCAGGGACATCACTATGGCCAATACAGGCCTCCTGATACTAATGGTTGATAAACTTGCCATTCAATTTATTTGGTTTTGGTAACCTCAAGCGGTGAACCCGTTCTTACTTGCAAGATTCCGGTAGTCAGTACCAAATCCCCTTCTTTGAGACCATCTACAATATGTACTTGACTGTCTGTTCTTGTCCCTATACTCACTATACGCTCTTCAGCTTGATTTTCAGCATTGGCCACATATACTTTGTAACCACTTAGCTCTGGAATGACTGACTCTGCTGGCACAAGCAAGGCATTCTCCTCTATACCAAGGGTGTATCGAATCCTCACAAACATCCCTGGAAGAAAAACCCTGTCTTTGTTCTGACTCTCTGCCCTCAACCTCAATGTCCGGGTAGCTGCATCTATAGTAGGTTCGTATGCATAAACAGTCCCCTCTCTCTCCACACCACTTCCATCATTAGAGAAAATTATTTTTGAGCCCAGTTTCACTTGGTTAGAATATCTTTCAGGAATCGAAAACTCGATCTTAATTGGGTCGATATTCACGATACTTGCAATAACGTCAGAAGTACCTATTACTGATCCTTCGGAAATCTGTCTCAAACCTAATACCCCATCAAATGGCGCACGGATTATCGTCTTGTTCAGTTGCGCTTCGACCAATCTCAAATCAGCCAAGTTGGTATTGAACTGATTGAGTGACACATCATATTCTTCTTGACTAATTGCCTCTTTTGCCAAAAGCTGTTTTTGCCTATTTTCTTGACTTTCGTACAATTTCTTGGTATAGTCTAAGCGATCGAATTGCGCTTTTAGCTCATCGTCATTCAGGTAAAGTAAAGGAGATCCCTTCTTTACAAACTCACCTTCCTTGAAAGTAATCCTGTCCACAAGACCAGAAATCTCGGCACGTAAATTAACTGTCTCATTGGGAATAATCGCGCCCGTGATATTCAGGTTATTCTCTAACCTTTGAGGCTTGACTTCGATTACATTGACAGGAATAGGCTTACCAGGACCTTGTGGTGCTTGTGTACCAGGCGCGCTCCCCTCTTCCTTCCCCATCATCATATCTATTCTTGGATAAATAAAAATAATTGCAACAACTGCTATAATTGCAACAATCAAAATAGTTTTGGTTTGTCTTTTCATTAGGAATGATCCACTATTGATTTACTATACTGCTTATAATTTTTTAGCCAACTCAAGGTAAGCTCATTGAAAATCTCTGGCTGTTCCACATTTACGACATGCCCACAAGACTTGATAACTTGCAAAAAGGCTTGCTTGTGCCCTGCCACTATCTTTCGGACTGATTCTAAAAACATAATATCCTCCTCCCCCATCACATAGAATGTCGGAATATTCAAGTCCTTCTCTTTGAAGAAGCGAAGTAAAGGGTTAATATCTTTAGTGAGCTTAAACCACCTGATAAATTCCTTTTGACATAATCGTTTAGCTTCTCGGATAAACAAATTTCTGGATTCAGCATGATGATTTAGTGGCATAATGATAAAGGCAAATAACCTGTATAACCACATGTAAGGAAGAATACTTTTGAAAGTGTTACCTAATACAACCAGAAGCCTTGAGGTGAAATTTAGCTTAGTGACAGCACCAGCCATGATCAGGCTTTTTACCCGATGTGGTTCCATTTCGGCAAGTTGTCTAGCTAGAATTGTCCCTAATGAAACCCCCATAAAATGAGCAGGCGGAAGGTTTAAATGATTTAATACTTCAATAATATCCTTCGTGACATTAGGAAATGTATATTTCTCATTCCACAAATTACGGAAAGAATTTACCGACCTGCCGTGTCCTCTAAGGTCAATGAGTAGCAAGTTGTAATGCTCCTTGAATTCCCTGATTTGCTTATACCAAATCGATGAAGAGCCACCAGCTCCATGGATAAAAACTATCCATTCAGAATGGTTTTCTTGGGTATAGGTTTTGTAATATAACAGCTCTTTTTTGGTCATCATGGTGGTATAACCCCAAACGGGGAAACAAAGTTACCAAGTGCAAAATTAAATTTAATTAATCCCATTAAAAATCAATTAAGATATAGGTGGCAACTCAAAGCCATCAGTGGTTTGTCATGTATTTCGTGACCTTAACTCAAAAAACTTTATGAAAGCTCTCTAGACTAAAGAATTCATTTATACTCCTCGATATATCTCACTGGTTCCTTTTTTGAGAAAAAAACAAATTATCCAAAAACAAAATAACCAAAGCAACCGCTACACCGAAACACAACCCAGAACAAAACTTCACAAGATCAGGATCTATCCTTGACTGTTCAGGAATTTTGATAAAACTAACAAAGCAGGCAGTTATCATCAAGACACTTGAAAAGAATAAATAGTTGATTTTCTTCATAGCTTAATCATCTTAGTATGAGCTGAAATTTGACCAAACTATCTCAAGTTCCCAAATCAGCAAACTTGGAAATACGATAATTTGCCAGTAATATAAATTCATTGAGAAAATCAATCAATAACAAAGTTAAGATAAATCGAAGTTTTCAATATGTTACTGATAAAGTTGCGAATACACATATCAGCTAGTATCAAAAACCTACTTTGCAAATATCTGACTGGGATCTTGAAAAGACTTAAACTCTAAGGCATTACCAGCAGGATCTAAGAAAAACATGGTGGCTTGCTCCCCCACTTCACCTTGGAATCTGATATATGGCTCTATAATAAAATCAATGGCATTCTCCTTGAGTTTGTCTGCCAGCTCGTGCCATTCAGCCCAAGGCAAAATCGCTCCGAAATGCCTTACGGGTACATACTTACCATCCACTTGATTGGCATGAGCTTGTGCCAATTCCTCTGGCTTGACATGCGCTGAAAGTTGGTGTCCAAAAAAATTGAAGTCTATCCACTTGTCTGTACTCCTACCAATCTCGCATCCCAAGAGATCTCCATAAAACTTTCTTGTCTCTTCAATATCATTTATTGGAAAAGCGAGGTGAAATGGTTTAAATTGCTCCATAATTAAGATCTTTATTCCCAAAAGTACCAATATCAATGTGGACTTTCAAAATCATTTTTAATCATGGGTAAAAAAACCGTCTCTTTGGTTCTATCAAGTGGTGGCGCTAGAGGAATGGCACATATTGGTGTCATTGAAGCTTTAGAAGAGGCCGGCTATGAGATAGTTTCTATATCAGGAAGCTCGGCAGGAGCTTTGGTGGGAGGGATTTATGCCACAGGTTTTCTTCCTGTCTTCAAAGATTGGATTTGTAACCTGGATAGAATTGATGTTTTTTCCCTCATGGACTTTACATTATCAACCAAAGGATTCATCAAAGGTGAAAAAGTCTTTTTAGCCTTAAAAAAACTAATAGAAGATTGTAAAATTGAGGAGCTAAAAATTCCATTCAACTGTACAGCAGTAGAAATTCCACAAGGAAAAGAGAAAATCTTTGATAAAGGCATGCTCTTCGATGCGATAAGGGCATCTGTTTCGATACCCACTGTACTCACCCCCGCAAGGATCAAAGATAGAGAGTATGTCGACGGAGGAATCCTCAATCCACTTCCATTATCCCTTTTGCCAAAAAAGAAAAGAGGAGAAATCATCATTGCAATCGACCTCAATGGCCCCAAAGAAGCATTTGTTGAAGTGGTGGTAGCTCCTAGTCCGAAAAAAGAAACAGACAGCCTAATCAAAGTACCAAGGTGGGTAAAAGATTACAAAGATAAATTTGCCAAATATTTTGAATCAGATGCTAAAGTGGAGAAATATAAAGGCATGAGTTCTCTAGAACTTCTCAATTATTCATTTGACATCCTTCAAGATAAGCTGACATCGGTAATTTTAGAAAGGCACAAAGTAGATGTTTTAGTTTCCATCGCACGAACCCAAGCCGGAACACTGGAATTTCACAGAGCGGCAGAACTGGCAGAGATTGGGAAAAAGAAAATGCAAGACGCACTCAATGAATTTGAAAATGGAAATCAATAAACTCAACGAGCTACTTGGCAACATTGACATTTACCTGCTAGATCAAATACTGAAGGGAAGATTTTCCAAAGAAATGAAAATCTTGGACGCAGGATGTGGAGAAGGAAGAAACTGTATTTATTTTCTAAATCAAAATTATCAAATCTTCGGTGTAGATTCCAACCCAATTGCTATTCAAATGGCTCGAATTTATGCCCAAACGATCAACCCGTCTTTTGATGTTCAGAGATTTCAAGTAGCTACAGTTCAAGACATGCCTTTTCACAAGGGAGCTTTCGATGTTGTGATCAGTTCAGCGGTATTACACTTTGCGAAAAGTGAAGGCCAATTTTTCGACATGCTTGATGAAATGATGCGTGTATTGAAACCAGGGGGAATATTTTTCTTAAGAATGGCCACGAGCTATGGAGGCATTCTTGAGAATTCTCCACAACTCGGTGCGGGCGTATATCTACTTCCAGATGATAGTGAGCGATTTATCCTTACGCCTAATTTGATCGAGAAACTGACCAAAAAACACCATTTGGGAAATCTAGAATCTCCCAAAAGTGTGCTGGTCCATGATCAAAGAGCAATGGGGGTTTTCGTCTGGAAAAAACTAGACTAATTCCCTATCATTTCACCTCGATCACCTTAAACTCTGTCCTTCTGTTTACCTGATGTTCTTCCTCTGTCTTCGCATCCTTGATGATGAGCTGTCGCTTACCATATCCCTTGGCAACCAACCTATCCTCAGAAATACCTTTTGACACCATGTAAGCTACCGCAGACTCAGCCCTTCGCTGGGAAAGTGCGTCATTGTATGCATCAGTTGCACGGGCATCAGTATGGGAGCTAAGCTCTATGGATATCGTAGGATTATCTTTCAATATGGTCACCAACTTATCTAATTCCTCAGCGGCATCAGGTCTGATATCCGCTTTGTCAAGATCATAATAGATATTCTCTAATACTATGGCTTTGTCCAAGACCAAAACATCCAATACGATTGTAGTATCTAGGACAATATTGGTTACATCTTGAATCAAATCCTCTTGCTTTGGTGTCTTGCCACGTGTATCGTAAGTAATGCTCTTGGAGAAATATCCTGCCTTAGAAGCAATCAGAGAGAAATTCTCATCCGGAGCTAACGTGAATCTTACCCGTCCATTTTGATTGGAGAAATCTCCTCCCGTCATTTTGTTTGAGGCGTCATATAAGGCTACCCTTGTTTGAGGCAAAATTTCCTCAGAACCATCCTCTTTCTTTTCCAAAGTGGTCACGTTCAATAGTACGTTAACCACCTTAGGCTTTGGCGTTTTATCTTCAAATGAATAAATATCATCATCTCCAGCACCTCCAGCTCTATTGGAAGTCAAGAATCCTTCTTGGGGATAATTAGTGAAAAATATACCAAAATCATCAGCCGAAGAATTGACTTTTGGACCAAGGTTCTTTACCTCATAGCCTCCTCCATCGATAGGCTCTGCAACAAAAATATCTAACTTCCCCAGTCCAGGATGTCCGTCAGAAGCAAAGAAAATCTTACCATCTTTTGTCACTCTCGGAAACATTTCATTGCCCGGAGTATTGATTTGAGCGCCAAGATTCACTGGATTTCCAAAATCACCATTTGCTAACTTGGTGGCTTGGTATAAATCTGTTCCACCCTGGCCTCCAGGCCTATTTGAAGCAAAATACAACGTATTTCCATCAGGGCTAAATGCCGGTGTGCTATTCCACCAGAACTCATCCTCGTTCAATGGCATCCAAATCGGCTGAGTAAAACCTCCCCCTCTGAAGTATGAAGCAAATAGGTGTACATCTGGAAGATCTTTATTTGATGTGGAGTTTCCTCTAGCGTATATGATTGTATTACCATCTGGACTGATAGCAATTGCTCCTTGGTTTAGGCCTTCTTCATTGCGAAACTCAGGCATGGCTTGGATATTTTGCACATCTACTCTCACACCTTCCGCCTTGGTTCTAAAGAGCTTAGTATACGGCACGCCAGTAGCTGGATAGATGCCAGAAGCTTGCCTAGAACTTGCAAAATAAAGATATCCTTCACTTGCAACAGGCGCATAATCTGGTCCAGCGGTATTCAAGGAAGTGTAATTTTGGATTTCTATATTTGGCCAATAATCTTTAATCTCTCCAACCTTTGTCAATACGCTCAGCTCATGATTGACTAATCTTAAATAGTCATCATCTACCGTCAGACCTTTAGCTCTCTCGAAGCTTTCCATCGCCTTCTCATTTTCGCCTTGAGCTTTGTAACTAAGACCTAGTCTGTACAAATTTTCAAACTCAGGCTCATTATCCACCAACTTCTCATAATAAGAAGATGATTTTTCTACTCGATTGGATAAGCGATAACTCTCCGCTACATAAAAATTAGCATCCCTATTGTCAGGATCCTTTTCTAAAATTCTTGAAAAAGTACCGATCGCATATTGGTATTCACCAGAGGCAAATTGTTTCTGTCCTTTTTTGGGAAGACTTGTACAGGATATTCCCAACAGTGAAATCAAAAAGAATACTAGGAGGCTTCGCTTCATTGCAATGAAAATCGGATATGTTCTTAGTTTTTTTTAAATATAGGATAATTATAATAATTAATTTTGAAAGTATTTGTTTAACCAACTATCTTTAGCAGGAAGAAGCCAATTATTTTCCAAATCACCTTTCAATTTTACCAAAGGATTCAATGTGACAGCATCTGGTCGCAATTCACCTTTGGCTACTTTCTCTTTGATACCAAAGACGGAATTGACCACCAAGCTGTCCTCATTTTCCAAAAAAGAAACCTTACCCTGATCCAAAAGGTTGACACCAAACTTTTCTTCAATCTCCCTCAATACACGCACGGAGCTATCAATAGAACAGCCACTTGCACCCAATCTGGATTCATCTACAGCTAATATTACCACTTGTCCGAACTTTACCCGAAACGAAGTAAGCATCATGCTTCCATGGGTATTCCATTGGTTACAAAATGACACTAACCTTTCTTCTACCCAATGTAACTCTTCTTCGTTGAACTTTCTGTCTGCCTGATATACCCAAACTCTTGCATGAGCAGGCATTTGATCAAATTCCAAATACATATTTCAAATATTATTGTTTTTATGTTTTCTATGTGGCTATGTGTTTTGTTTTTTCACCTCATAGATGCACATAGTTTTTTATTCAGTCCATACTTAACTCGATATTTAAAGCGGAAAAATACGCAATAAGTTCTTTTCTTTAACGAAGACTTATAAGCTTTGGGTGTATTTGCGAAAAAAGAAATGTGAATACCAGAAGGTCGCTCCAAGGGAGCTATTTTAAATGGCTGCTGTTTTCCTTTTTACGAACAGTTTGCCCTCTGAGCCTAGGGATTTAAGAAGGGTAAAGGATGAAGGTGAGGTATGAAGGATGAAGAATTTGATACTTGGCACTTTATAAATAACATTTAGTACAAATAATCCCTTTATTAAGCTCTGTAGGAGCATTCTGTTTGTAGAATAACATTATTCTTTTTGAATAAGAAAAATTTAAGGCAAAAAAACTTAAGTCCACGGGTAATCACCTACCGTGGACTTAAGCCAACTAAATCCCCATGTCTTTCGCAATCATCTCTGCCAAGTCATAAACTTTGACTTCATGCTCACGCTCTTTATTTTTAACTCCATCAGTCATCATGGTCAAGCAGAAAGGGCAACCTACTGCAATTGCTGCAGCACCTGTAGCTAGAGCTTCTTCTGTTCGCTCTACGTTGATGTCTTTATTCCCTGGCTCTGGCTCCTTGAACATTTGCGCTCCTCCAGCTCCACAGCACAGTCCTTTTGAACGACAACGCTTCATCTCTACCAACTCCACATCGAGTGCTTTGATCACCTCCCTAGGTGCTTCGTACACATCATTGGCTCTTCCTAGATAGCAAGAGTCGTGAAAGGTGATTTTTTTACCCTTGAATTCACCTCCACCCTTCAGTACTACTTTACCATCATTGATCAGTTGTTGGAGAAATTGGGAATGGTGAATCACCTCATAATTCCCACCCAATGCTGGATATTCGTTTTTGATCGTATTGAAGCAATGAGGACAAGCTGTTACTACTTTCTTTACTTCGTAACCATTCATCACTTGGATATTAGCCACTGCTTGCATTTGAAAAAGAAACTCATTTCCTGCCCTTCTGGCAGGGTCGCCTGTACATGCTTCCTCAGGCCCTAGTACTGCAAAGCTAATACCTACTTTATTGAGAATCTTAACAAATGCCTGAGTGACGGCCTTGTACCTATCATCAAATGATCCTGCACATCCTACCCAAAAGAGTATCTCAGGACTTTCTCCATTTGTGGCCATTTCAGCCATTGTTGGTATTTTATATGTTGACATAGTATGGATTTTAGATTGTAGTCCCGATAGCTATCGGGGTTAGATAGTAGATCTATATTGATTATCTTATTCTATCTACTTATTAATCTTGGTTTCAATGTAAATATTCAATCATCTTTGACCTATTCAAATATTTTCCAGCAGACTCGTCTACCGTTTGTTAGAGCCATATTTCAACTTTTGAATATCAAACAGCAAATTTCATTTGCTTCTTTCTCTTCCTAACAGCTTATAAGTTTTATTATTTCAATTCTTCATTTTTGAGTTGATCTGCCCAGTTGAACCTGTCTGTTGGTGCAAACTTCCATGGAGAAAAGCTCGTTTCCATGTTTTGAAACATCGCGTTCCATTGTGCTGGAGTGCTAGATTCTTCCATAGCAACATACCTACGCATCTGTATTATAATGGATAATGGATCTATGTTTACAGGACATGCTTCGACACAAGCATTGCAAGAGGTACAAGCATTAAGTTCTTCCTTAGTGATAAAATCTCCCAAAAGAGACTTCCCATCTTCCAGCCCTGCACCACCTTGATCGATACTTTTACCCACTTCCTCAGCTCGATCACGAACATCCATCATGATTTTACGAGGAGACAATTTCTTCCCTGTGATATTTGCTGGGCATTCGGCAGTGCATCTACCACACTCCGTACAGCTGTATGCATTCATGATATTTACCCAGCTAAGATCATTAATGTCCTTGGCGCCAAATCTCGCAATCTCAGCTGGTGGCTCATCCGCTCCTTCCACTGGAATCCCAAGCATCATGTTCACTTCTTTGGTGACATCAGGCATATTTTCAATTTCCCCTTTTGGCTTGAGATTAGAATACCATGTATTCGGAAATGCCAGAAATATATGCAAATGCTTCGAATACGTCACATAAATCGCAAAGGCCAAAATACCAACAATATGGAACCACCAAGCAAACCTCTCTATTGCCACCAATGCCGTGTCGCTCAATCCAGAAAAGACCGGCTGGATCAATTCGCTGAAAAATAAGCCATTCAACAATACATACCCCTCTATTCCTCGTGCTGCAAGAAGCTGATCGGTAGCATTCATAGTCAAAATAGCAACCATCAAAACGATTTCAATGATTAAGATCAAATTCGCATCCATTGCTGGCCAACCCTTAAGCTCTGTCTTAACCAGCCTCGGAACTCTTAGTACATTTCTTCGAATCAAGAAAGCTATACAGGAAACGAGTACGGCTATCGCTAAGACTTCGAACACGTTCATCGCAACACCATACAAGTCACCAAGGTATGGGGCAAATATTCTATGGCTACCCGTGAGACCATCGATTACAAACTCCAGAACCTCCAGGTTGATCACAATGAAAGCAACATAAATCATGATGTGCAATATAGCTGGGATCAAGCGTTTGAACATTTTCTGCTGTCCCAAAGCTACCAACAGCATCGTCTTCCATCGTGCTTCGGGTTGATCATTTCTGCTTTCGGACTTTCCAAGAAGGATGTTTCGCTTGAGGTAAGCCACCCTTTTGTATAGAAAGTACCCTGCTAGCGCAAAAATTATGAGAAATATTATTTGAGGTAAAATACTCATATTGATTAGATTAGTATATTTTGGATAAATTTACTGTAATTTTTTTATTAGAATCATTTGCAAGAACAGAACAAATATCTACCTTTGCATCACCTTAAACGGTCAGGGTGATGTAGCTCAGTTGGTAGAGCATCGGACTGAAAATCCGTGAGTCGGTGGTTCGAATCCACTCATCACCACGAGTCCCGAGAAATCGGGACTTTTTTTATGCCCAGATCTCAAAGATTCTTTCTTGCTCTCACTGGCATTTGCACCGGTGACAAACAAACAGCATATTTTCGACTCATTATTTTTCATTTTGAGAGCTTTTTTAATTCGCAGCTTTAAATTGATAGGCAATTTCACATTTCAAATATACAGTTCTTTTGTTTTGGACAGCAATCAAACATCATTTCATCGTCCATTGTATAATCGTCCATGCAAAATAAGAAATAGTAGGCATGCATACTATTTTTAGTGGCAATTTAAAATTATTCTAAGTTTAAATTTTTTTCTCAAATTGCTGTAACATTTTCAATTCACATGCATCATCTACTCGAATGAAGTCATTCTTTGAGACACATATCTGGCCACTCAAGGGCAAGCTCTACCGCATGGCATACCTCTGGGTCAAAGATCGAGAGGTCGCCAATGATGTCTTGCAGCAAGTATTTGAAAAAGCATGGCTTAAGAAAAGCGACCTAGAAAAAATGGAAAACCCCACTGGCTGGATTGTCAAATCACTTAAAAACGAAACCTTACAGCACTTCAGGACCAATAAGAGACTTGAGCCATTGGGAGAGATAGAACGAGAAGATTTAATACCAAGAGAACCTGATCAGGACACAGCCTCGAGATTGAAATTGGTCTATCACTACCTAGAATCATTGCCAGAAAAGCAAAGGGAAGTTTTCCATCTCAGAGAAGTAGAAGGGTTAACTTATGAAGAAATATCTTCTTACCTAGACATTAGTTTAGATGCAGTAAAAGTAAACCTCTATAGAGCAAGACAAGCGCTAAAAAACTATTTGACTCAGAAAAAATAATGGACAGAATAACTTATTTAATCGAAAAATACTGGGAAGGCAACACTTCTTTGAAAGAGGAAAAAGAGCTTAAAGTACTCTTGAAAGATTCCAAAAAACATGAAACAGAAAAAGCATTTTTCTTAGGAATAGATCAAATCAAGTCATTCTCTCCTGAGAAAATACAAAACCCAAGTATCAAAAAGTTCTATTTGAACACCTATTGGACTCAAATTGCTGCTGGATTGATCATTTTACTAGTCGCTGGGGTCAGTTTTTTCTCCTATAAACAAAGAGAAGCTGAAAGGCTGGCCTACCTACAAGTCATGGAAGCATTTAGCCTAATACAACACAACATGCACAAGGGCACTGACAATCTCCAGACACTTCAAGAGCTTCGGTACCTCAACACGACCAATCAAATCTTTGAAATAGAAACTAATTAAACATGAAAAAATATTTCCTTATAATCATTGCCCTTTTCCTGTTTACGGGTGCTCAGGCGCAAGACGATGCCATTGTGAAGTTTTTTTCCAAGTACATGGAAGATGATCGCTTCTCTAGGGTATATATCAGCCCAAAAATGATGCAAATGGCTGGAGGTTTCCTAAAGTCTGATGTCAGCAATGACAAGGATGCTGCTGACCTAGGAGAGCTAATTTCAAAAGTAAGAGGGATCAGAATACTGACTGCTGACAAAGTGAATGGCAAGCCACTATACAATGAGGCCATGTCTACCTTGACCAAAAACAAGTACGAAGACCTCATGGACGTCCAAGACAAGAATTCCAATGTCAAATTCATGGTGAGAGAAGAAGGAGGCAAGGTCAGAGAACTATTGATGATAACAGGTTCCGATGAAAATTTCACCTTGCTCAGCATGCTCGGAAATTTCACCTATCAAGATCTAAATATGCTCTCCGAAAAAACCAATATTCCAGGAATGGAGAACTACAAATCAAAGAAAAAATAAAATCTTAACTATAAAACATCAAATTATGAAACTGAAGCTAACCTTCATTGCATCTATACTTTTGCTGATCGTCCAATCAGCTATAGCTCAAAGCAAAGCTGTAGACGCACTTTATCAAAAGCATAAGAGCAATCCTGATTTCTTCCACTTAGATCTTGGCGGAAACTTCATGAACTTTGCCAAAGGATTCAACATCGATCTAGATGAAGCTCAATCATCTATACTTACCAAGTCGATTGAGAAAATGAAGTTTTACAAACTTCCCAAGCAATCATCTAATACAACAGAATTCAATGGACTCAAAAGAGGGCTAGAAAAAGAGAAATTTGAACTTATGATGGAAGTATCCGAAAAGTCAAATGATGTGATCATCTTCACCAAAGGTTCTAAAAAAATCAGTGATATTGTATTGCTTATCAATGATAAAAATAGTGATTTTATCGTACTAGAGTTCCAAGGTGACTTTGATGCCAATGCATTGGCTGATATCGGAAAAAAAATTCAAAAGTAAACTGCATCACATAAGCCAGAAATATGCATTAGGGTATCCATGCAAAGCATAGGTAACCTAATGCATCTATTTTTTTAAAATGGCAATCTTCCCAAATCCACATTGCCTCCACTCAAGATTATACCAACTTTTTGATTTTGAAACTGCTCTTTATGCTTTAATAAAGCTGCCAATGGTACCGCACAACTCGGCTCGACAACAATTTTCATTCTTTCATAGATTAATCTCATGGCTTCTACTATTTCCACATCTCCAACAGTAAGTATATCATCAACATGCTTTAGGATGATCTCAAAATTCAACTTTCCAAGAGATGTCAGAAGTCCGTCAGCGATAGTGTTTGGGCTTTGCATGGGAATAAGCTCTTTGGCTTGAAAAGACCTGAAGGCATCATCCGCTCCTTCAGGCTCAGCTGCAATCACCTTTGTATTAGGTGAAATATATTTACTTGCCAGGGCCGTTCCTCCAAGAAGCCCTCCTCCCCCTACCGGAGCCATGATGGTATCAAATGGTATACCTTCCTCCCACATCTCCAAAGCACAAGTAGCTTGACCTTCGACTACATCAAAGTAATCATACGGAGGGATGAAAATGGCTCCTGTCTCAGCCACCACTTGCTGCAAGGTAGTTTCTCTAGCTTGTAAGTTTGGCTCGCACTCTATGATTTCACCCCCATAAGACTTGACCGCCTTCTTTTTGATCTTTGGAGCAGAAGATGGCATTACGATATATGATTTGATTCCAGCCACGCTAGCCGCACGTGCCAACGCTGCGGCATGATTTCCCGAAGAATGGGTTGCCACACCATTTGTCTTCTGCTCTTTATTGAGCTTGGCAACTGCATTGGCAGCTCCTCTAGCTTTGAATGCCCCAACTTTCTGAAAATTCTCACATTTGAAAAAAATCTCACATCCTGCCAATTCATTGATAGCAGTAGATTTCATAATTGGCGTGCGATGAATAAAAGGCTGGATTCTCTGATGAGCAACCTGGATATTTTCTAAGGTCGGAAAAACGTGCATAAAGTACTATTTGGATTTTCTCTGATAAAGGTAGCAAGTTTCAGACGTTTGATTTATATCTTTAATCCAAATTCATGAACCCTATGCTTGAACAACTCTTAGCAAATGTTGAAATTTTCCCACTTATGGGAGTCCCTCTCAATGAAAAAAACACCATGAAGATGGATTTTTCCCCCTCTAACCACAAACTTATTGAAATAGACCTAAGTAGTACAGCTTTATTCGACAGATATGTATTCGGACTACTAAACTCATCACGAAAACAATACGGAATAGGGGGCTACTTCGAGCATCGAGCGATCTATCAGCGCAGTAAAGTTTTCGCCACTGCTGTAGAAGACTTTAGAGATATTCATTTGGGCGTAGATATTTGGACAAAAGCTGGGCATCCTGTGTACACACCTATAGATGGAGCCATACATAGCTTTCAAGACAACGTAGGTTTCGGGAATTATGGTCCAACGATCATCATGGAGCATAAGCTTGGGAACAAACTTCTGTACAGCCTTTATGGTCACTTACAAAGAGTTGATTTAGCTAACTTGACAGTAGGGAAGAAATTCAAAAAGGGGGATTTGCTTTGCCATGTAGGTGAATTTCCTGAAAATGGAGACTGGCCTGCTCATTTACATTTTCAATTGATGTGGGATATGATGGGAAATGTTGGGGATTTCCCTGGTGTTTGTTCACATAGAGAGCAAGAAAAGTACCGTCTGATTTGCCCAAACCCTCATTTTATAATTGGCTATTAATATTTGCTAAAGTAATCAGCCTTATTCCCTCTAGTGTTAGGTTACGATCCACATCATCAAAACTGTCTTCCAAATTTGACAAAATAGTCGAAAGACCACCTGTGGCTATCACCTTTACTGGAGCGTCAAGCTCTTGGCTAATGGTCTCAAGCATACCACGAACCAAGCCTGAATAACCATAAAGTATACCTGCTTGAATGGATTCTACAGTATTTGTTCCGATTGCAGCTTTGGGAACTATAAGCGGAACTTCGGGTAGTTTGGAAGTATTAGAGAAAAGCGACTTAACGGCTGTTTTTAACCCAGGAACAATATTGACTCCGACTACTTTACCTTCATTATCTACAACGGTAAAAGTCAAAGCTGTACCAAAATCTACGATAATATTAGCCTGCTTGTACCTCTCGTATGCAGCGGTGACATTGCACATTAAGTCAGTTCCAATTTCATTCGGTCTACTTGTACTTACATTTAATTTTTGATAGCTATTACCATTGATAAAGTAGCATGGTTTACCAAGGAATTCATTACAAAATTGGTCAAGAAGTTCGTTCAGTTCAGGCACGACCGAGCTAACCCCTACGAATGAGACGGAGTCTACTTTTAGGTCATTTTCCAAAAAGAACAAATGCATGGCCCTCTCCAGGCTCAGAAGTGTTAAGCTACCTTTGCTTTCTATCCTAAATTCATGTATCCATTCCCTTATATTTGAGTCGTGAAATCCAATGGTAATGTTGGTATTGCCGGCATCGATAGATATAAACATAAGGCAGGTGTTAAATTTGTCCTTTTTCAGCACAAAGGAATTCAAATATAAAAATTGATTTTAAGCTTTTTCAATTTTTGCCTACATTCGAACATGTATACAATTAGAAAAGGAGAAAAAGCGGATTTACCCAGGGTTTTGGAGCTAGTAATGGAACTAGCTATTTATGAAAAAGCTCCTGAGCAAGTAAGCAATACCGTAGCCATGATGGAAGCTGATGGCTTTGGAGAAAACCCTGTCTTTGGTTGTTTTGTTGCTGTAAAGGCCAGCACAAATGAAATCATTGGGATTTCTATTTATTATTATAGATACAGCACTTGGAAAGGCAGAAGGCTTTATCTAGAAGATATAGTTGTCACCGCATCCGAAAGAGGAAATGGAGCTGGAAAACTCCTTTTTGACAGGACTATGCTAAAATGCCTGGAGGATAAATGTACGGGCATGATGTGGCAAGTATTGGATTGGAATGAACCAGCTATCAATTTCTACAAAAAATATGGTGCTGACCTAGATAGTGAATGGATCAATTGCAACTTACAAGCAGAGGAAATCAAGGCTATCTTAGGAGAGGGCTGAATTGGTTTAACCGCAAAAGATTAGCGACTTCTGCGGTTTTCTTTTTTTTAACTGCAAAGAATTACCAGGTTACGTTAGGGGCACGGAGAATTGTATTTGACTAAATGATTAAAAATACATTGCTTACTTGTCGAAAACTTGGCGCACTCTGCGGTTAAAAACCTTTAATCAACTGATCTTGATCGCCCACTTTTAACACCAAAAAACATAAAAAGAATTGTACTGGTTAGCATCAGGTAAATCAGGTGGTCCCAATCTGAAAAAACATCGAATACTACTCCAAACAGCAATGGCCCCAATGCGGCAAGGTAATAGCCAGCAGACTGAGACATCCCAGAAAGTGACGCCGTTACTTTTTCAGACTTAGTTCTCAAACCTATCAGGGTATATGCAAGAGAAATACTTGCACCTAAGCCCAATCCTACCAAAGTAAGTCCAATGTAATTCACCCATAATACATGTATGAATAAAGAAGAAAAACCTAACAAATAAAAACTCCCCAAGGTTAGAATTATCCCTACTTGATCTTTGAATTTGACGGCTACAATAGGCGCTAGAAAAGTCCCCACTAGACCAATGAGCTGCATCAAAGACATCAAAGCTCCAGCCTCTACAGGGCTCAATCCACGAGAAATCATCATATCAGGTAGCCAGGCTATCAATGTGAAAAACAACAAAGATTGTACTCCCATAAACATACTGATCTGCCAGGCAAGTCTTGACTTCCACACATTTACTTTGAACTTTTGAATGGCAGGAATAGGCGCTACTTTCGGCATTTTAGCTTGAGGCGACCATATCAATATCCCAAGTACAATCAATACAGCCCAAGACAATAAAGAGCCTTTCCAGCCTAGACCTAAGTCCAAAGCAAGGGGAGCACTCACACCAGAAGCTACAGCGGCTGTCAAAGTCATTCCCGTTGTATAGGAAGCTGTGACTATCCCAGTCTTTTGAGGAAGTCTATTCTTGATCAGTGGAATCAACAACACATTACATATTACAATTCCTATACCTGTAAGCCCAGTACCAATGTATAACCACATGGCTCCCCCAAGCACCCGAATTACGGATCCAATTAGAAGAATGAACAATGCAAGCAATATGGCTTGGGCATTGCCAAGTCTTTTACCAATACTTGCTGCAAACAGAGAAAAGGTAGCAAACGTGAGGAGTGGCAAGGTGGTCAGAAACCCTGCCCATCCGTTGGAAAGACCCAAATCAGCACGAATCATAGGAATCAAAGGCCCTACAGCGGTGATAGACGGCCTAAGGTTGAAAGCCACCAACATAATCCCAAAAAAGAGGAAGCCTGAGCTTTGATAAATGGGCTTTTGTCTTGACACAGACATAGATCGAATAAAATTGTTGTATAGAAAAGAAAGAAAAGGATTATTAGGAATTTGAAATCACTAAATCCTTGACACATTCAACCCAAGTGTCATTAGAGTTGAGACTTGAAACTAAATCCCACTTTTCTCCTCCAAGCTCTTCGAACTCTTCCTTATACTCCTGACCTACTTCTACTGTAGTCTCAAGACAATCCGCTACGAATGCTGGAGAGAACACTAAAACTCTTTTGACACCCTTATTTGCTAGTTCCTTGATCACATCTTCTGTATAAGGCTTGATCCATGGATCCTTTCCAAGTCTGGACTGAAAACAGGTCATTACTTTCTCTTCAGGCAAGCCAAGTTTTGAAGCTAGCTGGCGTGTGGTATGAAAGCATTGACCACGATAGCAAAATTGATTCTTCTTTGTATAATTTCCACAGCACTTGTCAGAAAGCTTACAGTACCCATCAACAGAGCCTTTTTTGATCTGACGCTCTGGTAAGCCATGATAAGAAAAGAGATACATATCGTACTCATCTTTTGCCATCATTTCCCTTCCAAGCTCTGCCCATGCTTCTAAGAAAAGAGGGTGCTCTACAAAGTTATTGACAAAAGTAATATTAGGAATGATTTGCCATGTTCTAGCTATCTCCATTACCTTATCGACTACAGAGCCATTCGTAGCTGATGCATATTGAGGAAAAAGTGGAATAACGATAATCTTACTTACATTCGCCTTATTTAACTTGTTCAACCCTTCCTCTATGCTTGGCGTCTGATACCTCATGGCCATTTCCACAATGTATTTACTATTATCCAGCTTTGGGATAAGCTTTGCTTTCAAATCTTCCGTGTGAAATAGCAATGGAGACCCTCTATCTGTCCAAAGTTTTCTGTATTCATTGGCAGATTTAGGAGCCCTAAAGGGCGCTATAATCAAATTGACTAACATCCAGCGTGGAATCACGGGTATATCGATCACCCTTCCATCCATTAAAAATTCCCTAAGATATTTTCTAACATCTCCTGTTGCGGTGCTATCTGGAGTACCTAGATTCACTAACAATACGCCTGTCTTGGCCTTTAGATTTCCCATAGTTGGTGTATATACGATAAGTTTTACTAATCAGAACCAAAAATACACCCTTTGGTTAGAATATAATAATTGAAAAGATCAATCTTAGATAGAAGAATATTTACAACAAACTTCTATTCAAGTTAAAATTAATGATCAATTTGATATTCATCCTCAATTTAAAAACCTCTAAGCAAAAAAAAGTCCCTCGAAAGGGACTTTTAAATATCATCTAATCTATTGATTAGTTAGATCCACTCGGGATACCACCTTCAGGAATAGCAACACCTAATTTCTTCAATACTAATTCAGTGAATTTATCATCATCTTTAGTATAAAGCAATACAGGGTTATTACCTACTGAGTCTGAGAAAATATGTGTATAGTTATTTTCCGCAGCTACAGCATTGATGGCATTAAATACCTTAGTCTGTACTGGCTCAAGTAACTGCTGAAGTTTTCTTTGGTAAGAAACTTGTGCATCTTGCTCAAACTTCTGAAGCTCTTCGTTCAATTTTCTTAATTCATTTTCCTTTGTTGCTCTAGCATCTTCAGTCATGGTAGCGGCTGCCTGCTGATAAGTTTGTACTTGTCTCTGGAAGCTTTCACCTTTAGTTTGGATGTTAGTTTGAAGTTGCTGCTGGTAATCTTGAATATCAGCACCGATCTGCTCCATCTCTGGCATCATATCCATAATCAACTCCACATTGGTATACCCAATCTTGATATCCTGGGCCTGTGCTACAAATCCTACGCAAAAGATTGCAATTGCAGATAGGATAAACTTTGCTTTCATCATTTTAATTATAATTTGTTATTTATTTGTTTTCTATTCCTAATTCTTCCAAAACAAACTCCGAGTAATCATGTCTCGGGTCAGTATATATCAATCCTAAACCAGCTGCTTTGTCAAAAAGTCCAGCTAGACCATTTCGCTTCGACACCCTGTCTATGGCTTCATAAATCTTGGACTGCAATGGTTGCATCAATTCTGTCTGCTTTTGATAATACTGACCATTGATACCAAAGGTTCTATTATTGAATGCCACAGCTTGTTTTTGCTTCTCTTCAATCATCGCCAAACGCTCTTGATACATTTCTTCGGTCAGTAAAACCTCTTCTGCTTTAAGTGCACTTCGCATCTCTTTAACCTCTTGTTCCAAATTTTGTGCCTCTTTTTTCCACTGTGAACTATAGGCCTCTAACTCTTGCTGAACAAGCTTATAATCAGGATGTTTGTTCAATATAAACTCTGTATCAATATAACCCCACTTTTGGGCTATTGAAGGCGTCATGCATGTCATCAAAAACATTACGCCCGACAAAAATAACAATTTCATGCATTTTTCCATGATTACCTGAATTGTTGTCCGATAGTAAAGTGGAATTGTGGTCCAGACCTTACACCTCTTTGGTTAGGATTGGTAATAAACTCCTCACCAAGTGCATCAAATCCATAACCCCAATCTATTCCTAGCAATCCAAAAGCTGGCATAAAAATTCTAGCTCCTATACCAGCTGATTTATACAAAGTAAATGGATTGTATTCTGCATAAGAACCCCAGTTATTACCAGCTTCAGCAAATCCAAGCAAGAATATCGTCGCTGACGGATTTGGTGACACCAAGAATCGGAGCTCCATTACATGCTTATTATACACAATCCCACCATAAGGCACATTAGAGTCTGGATTAAACCTATCTGCTGCACCAGGGGTCAGCACTTGATTTTCATAACCTCTTAGACCCACTATTTCTTGACCTAGTGCAAAGTTATTGAAAGTCATACCATCTCCACCTAGTACAAAGCGCTCAAGAGGGATCATTCCGATCCTGTTTCCGTAAGATCCCAAGAAGCCCATATGTGTCCTTGCACTTAGCACCCATTTGTTAGAACCAAATACTGGGCTGTAGAAAGTGGCATCAAACATCCACTTGTGGTATTCTAGCCATTTGAACCTCTCTTGATCTGGAGACTCTCTGTCGATATTTTTATTCAAAGAAGAATATGGTGGTGTAAATGAAGTGGCTAAGGAGATATTTGAACCCATCCTCGGATAGATAGGGTTATCCACATTATTTCTAGAGATCGTAGTATTGAAAGTCAAACTATTTGACCTACCTGTCTCATAGCTTAATCCAAAGTTCCTACCAAATCTATCAAAATCGTAAACTTGGTATTGTAGTGAGTTACTGATCATAAAATAATCATCTGGCCAAGTTACCCTCTTGGCTAGCCCAAGTGTAGCTCCAGTAATTTTGAAAGATCCTCCACTATTCATCATTTGGGCAGGAGAGAAAGCTCCAAAGTTCATCTGACGCTGTACAGAGTGGTTGAAACTAAAGCTTAGTGCATTAGGTTTCTTACCACCAAACCAAGGCTCGGTCAGGGACACACTGTAATTTTGGAAAGACCTACCATTTGCCTGTACTCTCAAAGAAAGTTTCTGACCATCTCCAACAGGAAGTGGTCTCCACTTGTCGAAATGCCTGATATTCTTAATGGAGAAATTGTTAAAAACCAATCCGACAGTACCCACAAACCCGAAGAATCCACCCCAACCACCTGAGAGTTCGACTTGATCATTTGGTCGTTCTTCCAATTTGAATATAATATCTACCGTAGCATCTTCAAAATTAGGACGCATATCCGGCTCGATATTCTCAGGGTCAAAGTACCCAAGTTGGGACAGTTCCCTGATTGTTCTTACCAGGAGACTTCTGTTGAACTTCTGCCCTGGAAGAATCCTAATTTCTCTCATCACCACGTGGTCAGAGGTACGCTCATTCCCTTCAATTGTCACAGAGTTCACGGTCACTTGAGGTCCCTCTACAATTCGCAGCTCTATGTCTATAGAATCATTTTGAACATTGGTTTCTACTGGGTCTATATTGAAGAATAAGTATCCATTGTCTTGATAAATAGATGAAATATCATCCCCTTTTTGTGGGTCATAATTCAACCTTTTGTCAAGCTTTTCCTTATTGTAAACATCACCTTTTTCAATACCTAACTTGGCTATCAAAAGACTATCTGGATGGATATAATTTCCTACAAAACTTATATTCCTGTAGTAATATTTTTGACCTTCTTCTATTTTCAGACCTACATTCACCGTATTATCGGAGTACTTGTACAAAGTATCTGAAAGTATTTCAGCATCTCTAAATCCTCTAGTATTATAGAAATCTATTACTTTTTTCTTATCATCCTTGAAGTCCTTGGCTACATATTTTGAAGCATTGAAAAAATTCAGCTTAAAGTTTTTGTTGATGTAAGTTTTCACTTCTTCATCAGTTACTGGATTTCTGTAGGCAATCGCTTCTTTGGCAGACTCAGGTGTGGTATTGGTTGCTCTAGAAAATACTTCACGGACAAAGTGCATACGAGGGTGTTCCTTTGTACCCTTCAGTTTACCTTTGATCTTGCGATCTGATATTTCCTCATTCCCATCTACAAGAACCTCGTTGATTTTCACTTTGGTTTTGGTATCTACATCAAACCTAAGCTTCACACTATTTGGGAGTGTGGTATCTCTTTCTTGTGTTACTTTTACTTCAGTGTTTAAGAAACCTTTGTCTACGAAATACTGCCTAATATTTCTCTGTGAGGTATTCAATACATCATCTCGAACTACTCTACCTCGAATTTTGACTTTATCTTTAAGATCTGATTCCTGTGTTTTGTTCACACCTGAGAATTCTACCCTACTGAACCTTGGTCTTTCTGTCAAATCCAAAAGCAGGTAGATATCATCATCTTCGATTTTGGTGACCAAAATCTTAACATCGCCGATGATTCCTTGCCCCCAAAGCTTTTTAAGTGCATTAGAAATTGCATCTCCTGGAACGGTGATCTCATCATCCACTCTCAATCCTGACAGGGAAATGATTGCAATTTCATCCAATGTAGCAAGACCAACGGCCTTGATTTCTGCTATCCTATACTTTTTTGGTTTAGAATAATCCAACTCGAGGATATCCACCGGCTTGCTGGAGGTGTAGCGACTTTGACCCAGACGAATCTGAGCCTGCATAGAGCCTGCAAGCAGGAGAAAAGCTAGGATAAATAAGTACTTCTTCATCAATTTTATTATGATTTAATCTGAGAACCGGTTTTTCCAAACCTTCTTTCTCTGCTTTGATAATCCAGAACGGCCTCTTCTAGGTCTTTCCTCCTGAAATCTGGCCACAATACATCTGTAAAATACAGTTCTGTATAAGCCATCTGCCAAAGGAGGAAATTACTAATTCGTAATTCCCCACTTGTCCTGATCAAGAGTTCAGGATCTGGCATATCTTGTGTATTCAAATGAGAAGCAATTGCTTCTTGATTAACATCTCCCATGGTCATTTGACCATCGACTACTTTTTTGACAAGTTGTTTTACTGCTTGTTCTATTTCCCATCTACCACTGTAGCTCAAAGCCAAGTTTACTCGTACTCCAGTGTTATTCTTGGTCTTCTCTACGGTATTGGCTAAATTTTCCTGCATACTTTTAGGCAAGCTATTTATATCTCCTATGGCTGTCAGTCTCACATTATTCTGAAGCATTCTTGGCAATTCGGATATAAAACTATTGATCATGATCTCCATCAAGGCACTCACCTCATCGGCTGGCCTAGACCAATTTTCTGTAGAAAAGGCATACAAAGTCACGATTTTGATACCCAAATCATCAGCTGCTTCTATGGTATCTCTCACTGCTGCGAGGGCATTCTTATGCCCAAAAATCCTCATGGCACCTTTTTTCTGAGCCCATCGCCCATTGCCATCCATGATAATCGCTACGTGTTGGGGAATTTTTGCACTATCTATTTTTTCCTTCATTCCGATCAAATCCAAATACGGTATTTTTTTGGAGGTACAAAAATGCTATTTCTTTTTCAATATTCTAACCTAAAGGTCAATTAATTAATAGATGTAGCATTTTACTGAAGATATAGAATAGCTTACTGTAAGTCCTAAAAAATAATACCAATCACGATCACTCGAGTTGGCTTGATATGGGTAATAAATTTGTTCAATTGGTTCAATCTGTCCCATACCATCACCCGCTCTTCTAAAACGGACATTCCCATCCACCCTGTCCAATAAGTCCGTGAAAGTAGCCCTAAAGCCCATCTCTAAGGCAAGACCCCATTTGTCTGTCAGCTTATATTTCACACCTACTCCAAATGGAATCACTGGAACACCTATACTGTACCCTCCTCTATCAGGCTGGTCTGGGTCAAATCCAAACCCTCCTTTCCCATTGAAATAAGACACCCCTATTCCAAAAAAACCATAAGGGGAAAACCTATTCGGTGATTGTGGATGAAGATAGTCAAGAAAGTGATACTCCATCACTGCCGATAGCTCAAATAAGTTACCCTGAAAATAGGCATCCCTTACCAAAGCGACTGGATCTATTGGATTAATACTGTCAGCCGCACTGAGTCTACCATAAGATAGTCCTACTCTGAGTGACCAAACATTGTCAAAATTTCGTCTGCCAAATAACGTTCCTTGAGCCCCAAGTCTTCCCATGTCCAATCTGCGGACTAGGTCCCCCGAGTAAGTCGCTACCCCTAATCCCCCTCCAAATTCATATTGCTGCCCATTTGCATTTGGTACTGCCAATAGACTTAGGCATCCTAATAACACAAAAATGAAGATCGAATTAAAGTTGACTTTTTTCAAGACGTTGCAATTTATAAAGTACCAAACGATATAAAAACCTACTTTCGTATTTAGGCGGTTAATTTATGTTAAGACTCATTACTATCAAATGATTCTATACAAAAAAGCCTGATAACCCTAGCTTTTAAAATAGGTCTATCAGGCTTTGCAAATGTACTCTTTTTGTCTGGGAAAAAAATCTCTTTCCCTAGAAAATGAATTTATTCTACTGCTTTCACATTCACTTCAATATTTCCTCTTGTCGCCTTAGAATAAGGACAAACTTCATGAGCGGCTTCAACCAACTTTTGAGCGGCTTCTAATGATTCAGCTTGTGGTATTTTACACAAAATATCTACGGCAAGTCCAAAGCCGCCATTTTCGGTTTTACCCAAATGTGCTTTCACTGTGATCTCTGCATCATTGAGCTTGACACCTTTGGCAACAGCTCCTAAAGCTCCACCAAAACAAGCTGCATATCCTGCAGCAAACAGTTGCTCTGGATTAGTCTTACCACCTTCTCCTCCAATTTCCTTTGGCATGGCCACATCAAAGTCTAGCTGACCATCATCCGTTTTGACATGTCCTTTTCTTCCTCCTGTATTTACAGCTGTTGCGGTGTAATCAATTTTAATTTTTTCCATTTTGTTGTTAAGATTGGTTTAAAGTATCTAATAATTGATGAAGTTTTGATTTGAGACTATCTAACGATTCTGTATCCATACTGTTCAATGTAACTCTTACTTTATCAGGAATTGATTCTGCCTTATTTTTTAAGGCCTTGCCTTGAAATGTAAGTTCTATTTCTACCTTTCGCTCATCCACATCACTACGAACCCTTTTGATCAAACTAGCAGACTCCATTCTCTTAAGCAAAGGAGTCAAAGTACCTGAATCCAAATGAAGCTTCTTACCGATTGAATTGACTGCCAACCCGTCCTCTTCCCACAGCACCAACATTACTAAGTATTGTGGATAGGTCAAGCCGATCGCAGACAAAGGCTCATGATAATTCTGAATCAACATTCTAGACGCTGCATACAATGGAAAACATATTTGATTTTCGATCAATAAGGGTTTCTTGGAATTCATAAGCACATCTAAATTGTTAACAATTAAATTTATAACAATTTTAAACAGTAATCAAGATTTAGTAAGAAATTCTTTGGTGATATTTTCAAAACAGTAAACCACAACTACTTTGCCACAAACCATTCTGATCTTTCAAACATCAGGAAATATCCGCTAAAACAATTATCTTGCTAAAACCAAAAGCCCAATGAGCGTTAGATTTCTAATAAAAAGCTAATAAGATGCAAGCATGGCATGAAAGTGGTTTAAATACTCTAACAAAACTAGAATGTTAAGAAACTATGGATAAGACACAAATAGATCAGGTTTTCGATGCTCAAAAAGCACAGTCGCTCAAACTCAGGACAAGCAGCAAAGCACAGAGGGTAAAAAAGCTAGAAGATTTGCAGAGTTGGATCGACGCCAATCAAGATGATATACGAAAGGCTATTTTTTCTGATTTCAAAAAACCATTTACTGAAACTAACATTTCTGAAATTTTTGTAGTCAATTCCGATATCAAACATGCTATCAAGAACATTGGAGACTGGATGTCTCCCGAAAAAGTATCTACACCTCTCACCATGCTTGGTAGTAGATCATTTATCGAATATGAGCCAAAAGGTGTATCACTTATCATATCACCATGGAATTACCCATTCAACTTGGCAATAGGCCCGCTAGTTTCAGCAATAGCAGCGGGGTGTACTGCTATCATCAAGCCCTCAGAGCTTACGCCGCATACTTCAGCCCTAATCCGTAGACTTGTAGACGAGGTGTTTGAAAGTCAAGATGTTGCTGTCTTTGAAGGAGAGGCAGACGTAGCACAATATCTACTTGGTAAGCCCTTCGACCATATATTTTTTACTGGAAGTCCAGCCATAGGAAAAGTCGTAATGAAAGCAGCTGCCGAACACTTGAGCTCAGTTACGCTTGAACTTGGAGGCAAATCACCAGCTATCATTGACAGCAATGCCGATCTCAAAGATGCAGCAGACAAAATCATTTGGGGTAAATTTGTAAATTGTGGACAAACTTGTATTGCCCCTGACTATATATTAGTACAAAATAGCATCACGGAGCAATTAGTCGTAGCATTGACCGATGCACTGAACAAGATGTATAACCCTAAAGGAAAAGGAATAGAGAAATCTAAAGATTATGCGAGAATTGTAAATGGAAAACACTTGCAAAGACTTCATCGTCTACTGGCGGACGCTACTGAAAAAGGAGCCCGAATCATCACTGGTGGTCAAGTAAATAGCAATGAGAATTATTTTGAGCCCACATTACTCACCGATGTGAATGCAGGGATGCTGGTCATGCAAGAAGAGATATTTGGACCTATTCTTCCCATCGTGCCTTATGAAAGTTTGGATGAGGCTATTACTTATGTTAATGCTCAACCAAAGCCTTTGGCTCTGTATGCTTTTTCTAAGTCGTCGGACATCACTGATCAAGTGATCGCAAGAACTTCTTCTGGAGCCGTGGTGGTCAATGATTGTGTCCTTCACTATTTACAGCATGAACTACCATTCGGAGGGGTAAACAACTCTGGTATAGGCAAAGCACATGGGAAATTTGGCTTCTTGGCGTTCAGCAATGAGAAAGCAATTTTAAAGCAGAGAATAGGACTAACAGGCTCCAAACCGCTTTATCCGCCATATGGTTTTGCTGGAAAAAAAATTACAAAACTTCTACTTAAATGGTTTTAATTGTTTCATGAATAGACTCACGGTTATCCATCTACTTCTCCTTTTCCCATTCCTTATCAATCTGTCCTACAGTCAAGAGAGGCCTAGAGATCTTGGTATACATATCGGTGTGCTAAAACCTGGGCTAAACAATTCTATAACAGATGTAGCGGGAGTCAGTGTAGGACATTTGACCAAAATAGAAGGTGAGGATATCAGGACAGGCGTTACAGCAATCCTTCCTCACCAAGGGAATCTATTTCAAAACAAAGTTCCTGCGGCAGTTTTTATAGGAAACGGTTTCGGTAAATTAGCGGGGGTTACTCAGGTAGAGGAACTTGGGAATATTGAATCCCCAATTATTCTCACCAACACGTTAAGTGTCGCAGCCGGAATAGAAGGTGTAGTACGATATAGTCTCAGTCAAGAAGGAAACGAACAAGTTCAATCCGTGAATGCAATCGTAGGAGAAACAAACGACGGACTACTAAATGATATTCGTGGGATGCACATTGACAGTAAAGAGGTGCTAGCGGCAATACATGCAGCAAATACTGGCATCGTACAGGAGGGGAATGTCGGGGCTGGCACGGGCACTGTCTGCTTTGGATTCAAAGGGGGAATAGGAACAGCTTCCCGAAAGCTTCCAGCTACACTAGGAGGTCACACCGTTGGTGTACTTGTTCAGTCCAACTTTGGAGGGGTGCTTCAAGTCAATGGCGCTCCTGTTGGCGTCACCTTAGGGCAATATGCTTTCAAAAACCAATTGGAGTCCGCTGACGGGTCATGTATGATCATAGTAGCTACTGACGCACCAGTAGGTGAGCGAAATCTCAAAAGAATAGCTGAAAGAGCAATGTTTGGCTTAGCCAAAACAGGCGGAATAGCCTCAAATGGCTCTGGAGATTACGTTATTGCATTTTCGAATTTTAAAGAAAACCTGATTCCTCATCAATCCTCCAGCACATTGATCAAGAGAGAGGAGCTAAGAAATGATGATATGTCAGCACTATTTTTAGCCACAATAGAGGCAACTGAGGAAGCCATCATCAACTCCTTGTTTGCCGCTGAAGATATGATTGGAAAAGGCGGTAGAAAAGTCTCAGCTCTACCTGTACCAAAAGTACTGGAGCTGATGAATCTAAAAGAAAAATGATAGTAAAAAAATAAGTATAGGTTCATGAAGGTTAAATTTTTCTTTTCATTTCGAATTAGGAGTTTATGGAATAAAGGATTTATTAACACCACCTACAACTTATCGATTTGACCAAGGTAAAATTCGGCTTGCTTCAATATAGCATCAGCATCTTTCATCTTCGCCAATGTCCTATACGCCATTCCTATCCTTGGATTTTTCGAGAGTTTTTCCTCATTTCTCGCATAAAAATGCCAATAAAGACTGTTGAAAGGACAAGCTCGATCTCCTACTTTAAGGTTCTTTTTGTAAAAGCAAGATTCACAATAATTACTCATTTTGTCAATGTAATTTGCTGAAGACACATAAGGTTTTGTACCAACGATTCCTCCATCTGCAAACTGGCTCATTCCTCTCGTATTGGTGATTTCCACCCACTCTATGGCGTCAATATATATACCCAAGTACCACTGGTCCACTTCATCGGGATCTATACCGGCTAGTAGCATGAAATTTCCCGTGACCATCAGCCTTTGGATATGGTGAGCATATGCTGACTTTAGGGATCCCTCTATAGCGTGTTTTAAGCAGTTCATCTTTGTCTTTCCTGTCCAAAAATAAGCAGGAAGTTTCTCCTGGTGCTCAAAGAAATTGAGTGAAGCAAAATCTGGCATTTCTGCCCAGTAAACTCCCCTCATATACTCCCTCCACCCTAATATTTGCCTTATAAACCCTTCCACCTGCGCTATATCAATAGTGTCTTGATGTCCATACCAGTATTTTTCTACATACTCAACAACCTCCAGAGGTGATATCATCTTGACATTCAAAGCAAAGCTAAGTCTACTATGGAACAAAAAACTATCCCCATCATACATGGCGTCTTGATATTCCCCAAATCGAAAGAGAAGCTTTTCGCAGAAATATCGTAATACTTCCAAAGACTCCTCCCTGCTTACTGGCCAATCAAAAGCATTCTCATCAATTTCTCCTATTGTAGTGGCTCCTTTGGAATGGATCATTTTCACCATTTCCTTCACAGCTTTCGGAAATGTTTTAGGTTGTACCAATAATAGTGGGTCTTTGAGCTTATTGCGGTTTTCATGATCATAATTCCATTTCCCTGTCAGAGGCTCTTTACCATCCATTAGCACATTGTATTTTGCCCTCATAGCCCGATAGAATGTCTCCATGAGATAAGTTTTCTTCCCTTTGAAAAAATCCTTTAGAAATCCCCTTTCGGTTAAGAAATGTTCGCTATCTACTAACTTGACAGAAACCCCCAAATCCGACTCTAACTTTTCTGTCAATTCTAGGAGTATTTGATCCAAACGATATTCATCTGGAAGCTGGTATTCAAATCTTACAAAATCATGTTGCTCTACAAGCATCAAAACATTTTCTTTGAGTGTCTGGGTATTTTCGTCATCGTCTAGGTGAAAGTAGATCACTTCATGCCCTTTTTCTTTAAGAAATTCACCAAAATTTCTCATTGCAAGAAAAAAGGCAACCACTTTTTGAATATGATGATTGGTGTATTCTGCTTCTTGCATGATTTCCATGATTAGGTAAGTTACATTGCTGTCAGCTTCTTCAAACCAACTGTGATTTGCATTCAATTGATCTCCCAAAATCAGTCTTAAGGTCTTTTTCATATCCCAACTTTTAGTAACAATTGAAGCATATACAAGCTTGTTTTGTTTTTTCTAAAACAAAAAAATACCTCCACTTTCCAGAAGCAGAGGCATTGCAAATTGCAAAATCACCCTAACCAAAATATCTTAATACTTAAAGCATGGCATCATGCTCACTTTTCTATCTCTTTGACCTGAATCCCCAGCCAAGAATGAAAACCTCATGGAGATTTCATGGGCTCCTCCTGAGTTGGCTTGATTTAGTTTTGAAAGTGTGTAATCGTAGCTGTACCCAACATCTAGCCCATTTCCTAATGAAAATCCAATCAAGCCAATCAAAGATTCGTTGTTGGGCAACATGCTGCTGATAGTTGGAAGTCCCCTGTACCAAACTCCAAAAACAATCGGCTGCAAGTTGATCTGTGCTCCAAGGTCAAGCTGGTTGAATGGATCTTGATGCTTGTAATTGAATGCTAAAAGCAGCTCTCTCCTCCCCATGATGTTATTATTGAACTGCTGAGACATTCCTTGAGAAAGGTCGATTTTGACACCTCCATGGGCAGAAAGTCGCATAGGTAACTTGGAAATACCTTCCTCTACAAAAGACACATTGGGCTGCGTAATGTGGTGTGCCGAAACTCCTAACCACACAGCCTCATTGTGATACAATGCACCAAAATTGTAATCCATAAATCTATGCCGTACATCAGCTCCTAAATTCTCACCACTGAAGTCCCCAATATTTCCATTAGCATCTATCTGACTTCCAAAGATCATCTGGCTGAAATTTGCATCACGTGAGACAAAACTTGCCTGACCACCAAATCTTAAAAAACTACTAAAGCCCAACTGAAGCCTGTAAGCGTACACTCCACCAACTTCCATAGTGCTTAAATTGGACATTGACTCTTGAGTACCATTCACGATCAGCCCTATACCACTATTCAAGTTGAAGAGGTAATGATCCATATAGGCAGAGTAAGAATTGAAGGTGTGACCTAAGCCTGGCCATTGGTTCCTGTAATTGACACCTATTCTAGTCATCTCCGATGATCCTGCAAAAGCAGGGTTGAGATAAAGAGGTGCAGCATAAAACTGCGAATATTGCATGTCTTGCGCCGAAATATTGGCAAAGAACATGATCATGGCGACAAGGGTATACAGCTTTCTCATATCATCATCTTATTAAAGTGAACGCCCCCGTTTGATTGACCACATTATCATCGAGTCTGCTGTAAGAAATTTTGTATACATAATTGCCGGCTGGCAACAACTTCCCTTTGTAAGTACCATCCCAGCCCACAACTTCCAATCCATTTTCTGAATAAATATGTTCTCCCCAATGATTGAAAACATCCATTTGAAAATGTTTGATCCCTTTCAGTACAGGTTTCAGCCTATCATTGAGTCCATCTCCATTAGGGCTAAAGGCATTTGGCATTACCACTACTTCAGTACTTGAGCTCACATGAAGTGTATTTGCCTCGAAAGTAGAACATCCATATACATCAAAAGCAGTTAGCTTCACGGTATATGCACCTTCTTTGGCAAAACTGTGAATTGGATCCTTTTCAGAACTCACCTTCCCATCTCCAAAATCCCACTCCCAAAGAATAAACTCATTGGACATATAGCTGGTGAAAGCTATACTATCATTTACTAAAACTTCAGGATCACTCACAAAAGCCAATTTTCTATACTCAAAATCTACTCTAGCGGACCCAGTAAAAGTTGGGAAATCGACTTTTATCAAATCAGAGGTCATACAGCCATTAGCGTCTGTCACTTCTATCCTGATCTCAGTGGCTGAGTAGAATTTGATTTCCTTACTGTTTGTTTCTCCGTTACTCCATTTTACTGTATATGGAGGAACACCTCCACTGATGTCAACCCACGAAATCCCCGTAAGCTCGCCTGTATCGCAGTTCATTTCTAAAGAGCTATCGATTTTGGCTTTCAAGACCAATGGCTCTTGTATATTCACTTGATGCTCAATTTTGCAGCCAGTAGCGTCTTCAAGCACGGCAGTATATGTGCCTGCTGTCAAACCATCTCGCTTCCATTGGTCATGAAAACCATCAGACCAGCGTATTCGAACAGACTCCTGAGCCTGTTCTACCATCAATTCCACCACCCCGTCAGCTGCACCATGGCAACTGACTTGTCCGAGCTGAACAACATTTACTGTTAAATCATACGCTACTTGCTTCATTTCAAATTCGGTAGAAGTCATGCAACCATTTGCATCTATCGCTTCAACCCTATATTTCCCTGCCTTTAAATTTGTGATCCGAGATGTATTCGCTCCATTACTCCACTTATATTGATAGGGTGCTGTACCACCTTTGACTTCTACCTCGATGCTACCTTCAGAAGTTGTGTCACAAGTCAGCTGGGAAATGGACTTTGTATGGATCTCGATCGGATCACTCGAAGTCACTGTCACCACTTTACTCGCGGTACAACCGCCAGCATCTGTGACTAAAACTTCATAAGTCCCTGCGGCCAATTTATTAACGGTGTTACTATAAGCTCCATGCTTCCACTTATAGCTGTAAGGTTCCCTTCCTCCTGTCACTTTCAATGCTATGCTTCCATTAGCATCACCACATTGACTGGCAGTTACTGATTCATCGATATGCAAGCCTGAGGTCTCAGCCCCTATACTGAAAGATACCGTTCTGCTACAATTATAAATATCATAGACTGTGACTGAATAATCTCCAACAGGCAAATCATTCGCCTCCATGCCACCTACCAACCCATGGCTCCATTCTACCCTGTAAGGCTCCCCTCTTCCAACCAATACGCTAATTTTTGCATAACCATTTTTGCTACTACTACAAGAGGCATCCACTTTCTCTATAGCACCCAAAATCAAAGGAAAAGGAGGTTGAATCACTATTTGCTCGGTGATTTTATTTCCCTGAAAATCTGTTATGTTTACAGTGTAGGTTCCAGCATATAAATTGACTCTATTTTGAGTTGTATCATTATTGTTCCACTTAAACGTATATGGCGGAACACCACCCTGAACGTCCAAATCAATGTTTCCACGCTCCTCATGAGAACAAAGTGCTAACTTACCCGACACAAAAACTTGTAATTCACCGTAACTTGTTTCTCTTAACCCGATTGTTTGCAATGCTAAATCTTTGTTCAAGTGCTGTGCAAAAACATAAGGCATGTCAAATACACTGATCATAACCATGATCAGCGACATCAAGACAAAACCACCATATTTTTTATCACATAAACTCATAAGTCGGATTTTCGACAAGCTTTTACAGCACTTTTTATGCACTTCAAGGCCATATTATTGTCAATAATATTTTAAAATATTATTTTTTGCTTTTCATAAATATCAAAATGATATTCTATTTCACTGGGTGATTAACTTAACTTATGGAATATTTCTTTGAATCTCAAAAAATAAATACGAAAACTTCACACCAATAGATCATTCAAAAAATGATATTTATCATGAAATAATACAATATTCAAAAAACAGGGTTTTACTTACTTTTTAATGATTTTGAAAAATGTAAATCCCTTTGTTTGGAATAATTTTAATTTACTTGGATATGGGTTTAGTTTAAAAATTGTAACTACTCAGGTTGTAAATTAGCTATATGATTTAGATTTTCTAAGATATTTCCCGAACGTTTGATCAGGGTATCCACGACGGATCTTATAACACAGAAGTTTTCAGCTCCATTGTTGGATTT